>JBKJPY010000068.1:0-62800 GCA_046594195.1 Acidimicrobiales bacterium
AACCCCAAAACCGACCGCGAAATCCGCCGCTGCCTCAAGCGCTACATCGCCCGCCAGATCCACCGGCAACTCCAACAACCACTTGACTCGCTATAGGAGCGTCCCCCAAACCCCCCGAACTCGCTCCGCTCGAAACCCAATCGATCTGAGGAGGGCTCGGCGCCGCCCCGCCGATAGCGTTGTCCTTGTGTCGCGCCTCTTCGCCATCCCCCCGTGGCCCGAGGTCCGGCGGCGGCTCCTGCCCCTGATCACCGGACTCGTCCTGTGCGGCATCGCCTACGGCTGCATCGTGCAGGCGGACCTCGGCCTGGACCCGTGGGATGTGCTCCACCAGGGCATCTCGGACCGCAGCGGGATCCCCATCGGCACGGTCAGCGTGCTCGTGTCGTTCGTGGTGATCCTCGGGTGGATCCCGCTCCGGCAGCGGCTCGGGCTGGGCACGGTGCTCAATGCCGTACTGATCGGCATGACCATGGACGTCGTCATCCCGCTGCTCCCGGACCCGACCTCGACGGCGCAGCAGTGGGGCCTCCTCGTCGCCGGGCTGCTCATCGCCGGCCCCGGCATCGGCATGTACATCGGCGCCCGGCTCGGCCCCGGACCGCGTGACGGCATCATGACCGGACTGGCCGAACGAGGGCCGTCGATCCGCCTCGTGCGCACCGGCATCGAGCTGACCGCCCTGGCCGCCGGCTGGCTGCTCGGTGGCACCATCGGGATCGGCACGCTGCTCTTCGCCCTCACGGTCGGGCCCAACGTGCAGTTCTGGCTCGCCAAGCTGGACATGGGCTACCCGCCCGGCTTCGCGCCCGTTACCCACCCCGACGGCCACCACGCGGACGACCCTCCGCCCGACGTCCAACCGGACTTCACGATCTCGGGCAGCTGAGCAGCTGCTACGCCTGCTCCTCGAGCATGCCTGGCAGCGGCGCGAACCCGGGCCCCTCGCCGGAGGTGATCCGGTCGAAGCGGTCCGTGATCAGCGGCATCCAGGTGGGGTGGGTGAAGATGTAGAAGCGGCTGGTGCGCACCGAGTCGAGCACCAACTCGGCCACCTGGTTGGGGTTGAGTCCCTCCGCCACCAGGTTGCCGACGTGCGCCAGCGTGGCCAGCTCCTCCTCGCTCCGAGGCGCCACCGGCGCCGCCGGATCGACCGGGCGGTTGCGGACCGATTCGGCGATGCGCGTCTGCACCCATCCCGGGCACAGGACCGACACGCCCACGCCCGTGGCACCAGCCAGCTGGAGGTCGGCCCACAGCGTCTCGGACAGGGTGACCACGCCGTGCTTGGACACGTTGTAGGTGCCGCCCCACGGCATCGAGAGCATCCCCGCCATCGACGCGGTGTTGATGATGTGGCCCTCGCCCTGTTCGATCAGCAGCGGGGTGAACGCGGTGATGCCGTTGATCACCCCGTAGAGGTTCACACCAAGGACCCAGTCCCAGTCGGCCCTGGTCTGGGCCCAGATCGGGCCGCCACCGGCGACGCCGGCGTTGTTGCACACGACGTGCACGGTGCCGAAGCGCTCCACCGCGGCGTCGCGCAGGGCATCGACCTGGTCGCCGTCGCTCACGTCGCACAGCACGGTGAGCACCTCGGTTCCCTCGGGCAGCCCTGCGGCAGCCTCCTCGAGCGGGCCAGCCTCGATGTCGGCCATGACGACCTGCATGCCGTCTGCGGCGAATGCCCGAGTGAGGGCCAACCCGATGCCCGATGCCGCCCCGGTGACGACCGCGACCTTGCCCGACAGCTCTTCCATGGCACGTTTCCCTTGCATCCACGCCCGGTGCGGCCCGGGCCGGCCGCACCCTACCGAACCTTGACCCGCGGGTCAGTTGGTCACGCGGGCAGGGCGCTCCCCGGAGCCCACGCCGCATGGGTGCCACTCGAGATCTGCTCGGGCAGGCGCAGCCGGGCGATGGGACCGTCGCTGATGCGCCGCCCGTCGAGGATCCAGCACTCGGACCGCTGCTGCGCGGGATCGGTCGTGAACGTGACGATGTACACGTCGTCTTCGGCGGTGGCGTGGGCCTTCGGCGCAACGCCGACCTCGGAGCCGTAGACGCCTTCGGGCAGGCGCAGCACGTCGTCTGCTCCCCTCTCGGTGTCGTGGCGGACGAACCCGTCGAAGAGGAACCATCCCGGCTTGCCCTGAGCGGCCCACACGTAGCGGTGACGGCGCCCGGTGTGGCGGCCGTTGATGATGCCGAACTCCGTGAAGTCGTCGCGGAGGTGTTCTTCGGTGCAGACCCCCGTGCGCCGGTTCAGCCGCCAGCGGTGCAGCCGCGTCTCCATCCAGTCAAGCGCCAGGTAGCGGTACATCCACATGTCATCGCCGATCTCGGGCTTGCGAGGCGACGGACTGCCCTGGTGGAACCCTTCGAGCACGATGTCATCGCCGTCCTCGTAGGCGTTGGTCCAGTGCAGGACGTAGGTCGGGTCGGCCTCGAACCACTGGACGTCCTCCTCCGTCCCCCGCCGGGGGACCACGGCGAGGCGGGTGGGCTTGTCGTGCATCCGCACCGCGTGGACGCCCTTGAGGAGCAGGTCCTCGTCCCAGTGCATCGGCAGGTCGTTGAGGACGACGAAGTGCTCCGTGATGGCCATGTCGTGGGGCAGCCGGGGCCCGGGCAGCGGGATCGGCGTGTAGTGCACAAGCTTCCCCGTCCGATCGACGCAACCGAAGTGGAGGTAGGGCCACTCGGTGCCGTAGTTGAAGAAGAACAACTCGCCGGTGGCCTCATCGACCTTGGTGTGGGCCGAGACGCCTTCCGCCGGGAACCAGCCGTCCCAGCGGGTGGGACCGAGCGTGTCGAGGGATTCCGGATCCATCCGGTAGAGCTCGCCGCACTGCCAGAACGACGTGAGCACCTCGCCGTTGTGCACCACGAGGTCGGTGCTGCTGGCGTCCTTCATCGCGCCGCGAGCCGTGAGACCGTCGATCCGGATCGCCGTCTTCGGGTTCTCGGCCAGACCGGCCCACAGCGAAGCGCCGGCCTCCTGTTCCGCCGCCAGGCCCTCGGTGCGCACGAAGCGGTTCCGGTATGCGGCCTTGCCGCCGCGGAAGCGGATGGCATGGACCATGCCGTCCCCGTCGAACGGGTGGTAGAGGGTGATCGGCTCGTGGAGCGGGTTCTCGGTGTTGCGCACGTACAGCCCGTCGAGGTCGTCGGGGATGGCTCCTTCGACCACCTCCACGTCATCGACCCGCCACTCGGTGCTCTGCGGCCGCCAGGCCCCCGACCGGTACGGGTGGTCGTCGTCGTCCGGAAGCGTCCGCTTCAGCCGATCGATCTCGATCGCGGTCATGCGAGGGCTCCTTCGAGGATGAGCGAGCAGGTGGTGGCGGTGCTTCCACCGATGTTGAGGGTGCCGACGCGGCGGGCGCCATCGACCTGGGTGGCGCCGGCCGTCCCGGTGACCTGGCGGAGGGCGTCGACGGCCATGCGGACGCCGGTGGCGCCGACGGGGTGACCGCCGCCGATGAGGCCGCCCCCGGGGTTGACCGGGACGCGGCCGGTGCGCTCGATATCGCCGGACTCGATGGCCTTCCAGGACTCCCCCGGGTCGGTGATGCCCGTGTGGTCGATGGCGAGGTAGCCCGACGCCGTGAAGCAGTCGTGCACCTCGACGGCGCTGAGATCGTCGACGGTGCCCAGCCCGGCACGGCGGAGGGCATCGGCGAACGTGTCGCGGACGTGCGGCATGACGTGGGTCTCGTCCTGGCTGCGCCGGAGCTTGTGGGCGAGCGGTAGGCCGACCGTGCGGTGGCCCCACCCCGTGATGCGGGCGGCGCCGCCGGCGACCACGGCTCCGGGGTGGCTGCGGACCCAGGCGTCCGTGGCCAGCACCACACCGGCTCCCCCGTCGGTGACCTGGCTGCAGTCGGTGCGACGGGTGCGGCCGGCGACCACGGGGTTCACGTCGTCGTCGTCGGAGAAGCTGGCCTCGCCGAAGCGCCAGTCCCGGGTCTGGGCGTTCGGGTTGTCCTTGGCGTTTCGCATGGCGATCTCGGCGAAGGCGTGCAGGTGCTGGTCATCGAGCCCGTACCGGCGGTCGTACTCGTCGGCGACGTCGGAGAAGCCCTGCGGCCACACGTACTTCGGCGACCCCTCGTGACCGATCCAGCTCGCCGCGCCAAGGTGCTGCGCCGCCATGTCACCGGGGACGGTGCGTTCGAGTTCGACGCCGATCACCAGGGCGGTGTCGTACCGTCCAGCCTCGAGCTCGGCCATGGCCGCGAGGATGGCGATGCTGCCCGAAGCGCACGCCGCTTCGTGGCGGGCGGCGGGAAGGCCCCACAGGTCCTCGACGACGGTGGCCGGCATGGCGCCGAGATGCCCCTGGCCGGTGAACATCTGCCCGAAGGCGTTGCCGACGTGGACCGTCTCGATGTCCGTCGCCCGCACGCGAGCGTCAGCCAACGTTTCCCGCACGACCTCAGCGGTCAAGCCGTCGACCTCGACCGCTTCACGAGTCAGGTTCCGAGCGAAGTCGCTCTGGTAGCCACCCAGCACCCAGATCCCCTGCTGACCCATCGTCCATCCCCTGCTGCGGCGTCGGGGGCCCCTGTGCCCTCGGTCACGTCGAGCGTACCGGCACCGGGACGGCACCCCGCCCGCTCCTACGCTGGCGGGGTGCCCCCGTTCGTCCGTCGCCTCATCGCCGTCGCGTCCACGGCCGTGGTGGCGGCGGTGGCCCTGACCGGCGGCGGCGGCGAGCAACACGTGGCTCTTGCGATCCGGAAGGCCGAGCGCCCGAACGGGACGGTGCTGCTCAGCGTCGAATGCGCCACGGACATCAGCTACGACCAGCGCCCCGACCCCGAGGGCTCGGGGCTCGAGCAGGTCACCGTGTGGGGCGACCCTGCGATGGGCACCTGTGAGCCGGAGGTTGGTCTCAACGACCTCGGCCAGGATCGGTTCGTCGACGGTGCCACCAGCCAGGTGGTCACGGTCTCGCCCTCGTGCCTCCCGAAGCCCGAGACCTGTCGCGAGTGAGCTAACCCGGCCCCAGCCGCGTGCGCGGCACCGGAACCTCTTCCCACAGCCGACCGGCGACCACGACGTGACCGACGAAGCGCAGGCCGACGGAGGACGCGCCGGTGCTGATGGCTTCAGCCAGCACCCGGTCGATCTCGGTGGGCGCCGGGTCACCGTCGAGGTGGTTGCTCGCCACGGCCACGCCGCCACCACCGTGGTGGAGCGCAGTCGAGAGCACGTCACGCACGAGCACCGCTGACGGCGACACCCGACCGTCCGCCAGGGTGATCGCTCGGCGCAGCTGTCCGGCCCCGTCGATCACAAGCGCAACGACCCGTTCGGTGCGGACGTCCCGGAGCAGCGGGATGGCGACATCGGCGACATCGAGGACCGACCGCACCAACGGGATCCGCTCCTGCTCGCCACGAAGCCGTGATGCGAGCTGGCAGGCAGCCACGACCGACGCCGACTTGGCGGGTCCCATGCCGGGACGCACGGCCAGGTCTTCGGCTCGGACCGATGCCAGCCCCACCAACCCGCCATGGTCCTTCAGCAGCCGTTCCGCCATCGCCAGCGCACTCGCCCCGGCGTGCCCGTGCCGCAGCACCAGGGCAAGCAGCTCCGCGTCGCGCAGCGCTGCGGGCCCGTGCTCGGCGAGCCGCTCCCGAGGCCGCTCGTGCTCCGCCAGCTCCGCCATCCGTTCACCCATGGGCCGAACCTACGAACGAGTGCCGGAACAACGAAGCAATGCCACCCATCCGAGGCAACAACGGACGGCGCGTGAACGTTGCAACCAAGCGCCAGCATCGGTGGAACCCAGCGCCAGCACTCGTGAAACCCGGCGCCAGCTTTCGCCGAAGGCGAGAGGGCCCGAGCGGCCCGGTGCTGGAGGCCCGCTAGGGCCGGAGGCACCTCGAGCGGAAAGAACAGGGCATGGGTAGCTCACCGACGAAGTCGGGGAGGTCGACCGTGAGTCGCCACGAGACCTCAGAAACGCTGCGGTGATGCAGGACATTCGGGCACGAGGCGAAGCATCGGGCACGAGCGGCCCGGTCGCTCGGGCACGAGGCGAAGCATCGGGCCCGAGCGGCCCGGTCGGCGGAGCTTGCGGAGCCGACCCAGAGCGGAAGGAACAGCCGCCCACTCCGAGGCCCTGGCCGAGGACCGGCATGCGGACGCGAAGAACCCGGGTCACGAGGACCCGGGTTCGAGGCGTCAGCTTGTGAGCCGCCGAAGCGGTGGAGCGACCGACCAGCGCAACCGGTACGGATCGGCGAAGCCGATCAGTACCGGTAGTGCTCGGGCTTGTAGGGGCCGTTGGCGTCGACGCCGAGGTAGGAGGCCTGCTCATCGGAGAGCTTGGTGAGCTTCACGCCAAGGGCGTCGAGGTGCAGGCGGGCGACCTTCTCGTCGAGGAGCTTCGGGAGCGTGTACACGCCCACGGGGTACTCGGCGGTCTTGGTGAACAGCTCGATCTGGGCGATCGTCTGGTTGGTGAAGGAGTTGCTCATCACGAAGCTCGGGTGGCCGGTGGCGCAGCCGAGGTTCATGAGGCGGCCTTCGGCCAGCACGATGACCGAGTGGCCGTCGGGGAACTGGAACTCGTTCACCTGGGGCTTGATCTCGATGTTGCGGACATCGCTCATGCGGGCGAGGCCGGCCATGTCGATCTCGTTGTCGAAGTGGCCGATGTTGGCGACGATGGCCTGGTGCTTCATCCGGCCCATGTGCTCGGCGGTGATGATGCCCTTGTTGCCCGTGGTGGTGATGAAGATGTCGGCACGGTCGAGGACGTCCTCGAGCGTGGTGACTTCGAAGCCCTCCATCGCAGCCTGGAGCGCACAGATCGGGTCCACCTCGGACACGATCACGCGGGCACCCTGGCCCTTGAGGGACTGGGCGCAGCCCTTGCCGACGTCGCCGTAGCCGGCGACGAACGCCACCTTGCCGCCGATCATGACGTCGGTGGCGCGGTTGAGGCCGTCGATCAGGGAGTGGCGGCAGCCGTAGAGGTTGTCGAACTTGGACTTGGTGACCGAGTCGTTGACGTTGATGGCCGGGAACTGCAGGTCACCGGCTTCGAACATCTGGTAGAGGCGGTGGACACCGGTGGTGGTCTCCTCCGTCACGCCGAGGATGCCGGCGGCGACGTCGGTCCAGCGGGTGGGCTCCTTGGCGACGCTCTCGGTGAGGAGGTCGATGATGACGCCCCACTCTTCGGGATCCTCGTCCGTGGCGGGCGGCACGGAGCCGGCCAGCTCGAACTCCCGGCCCTTGTGGACCAGCATCGTGGCGTCACCGCCATCGTCGAGGATCATGTTCGGGCCCGAGCCGTCGGGCCAGCGCAGGGCCTGGTCGGTGCACCACCAGTACTCCTCGAGCGTCTCGCCCTTCCAGGCGAAGACCGGCACGCCGGACGGCGCGTCGGAGGTTCCGTTGGGGCCGACGGCGATGGCGGCGGCGGCGTGGTCCTGGGTGCTGAAGATGTTGCAGGACACCCAGCGCACGTCGGCGCCGAGGGCGGTCAGCGTCTCGATGAGCACGGCGGTCTGGATGGTCATGTGCAGCGAGCCCATGATCTTGGCGCCGGCCAGCGGCTGGGCGTCGGCGTACTCGGCGCGGGTCGACATGAGGCCGGGCATCTCGTGCTCGGCGAGCTGGATCTCCTTGCGCCCGAACGGGTGCAGGCTGATGTCAGCGATCTTGAAGTCTTCGGGGTTCAGGACGGGCATGTGGGTTCTCCTCCACGTGGTGGAACGGGATCGCGGACGCTCGCGCCAGTGCTGGCGCGTCGGAAGGCGATCAGGATGTGGTGGCGGAGCTGGAGCCTGCTGGCTCACCCATGACAGCCCTTCCGGTGGCCCGAGGGCCGGAGACCACCGTAGCCGATCGGCCCTTGCGCTCCCAGGTATGCCACGCAGCACGATCCGAAACTGAAACGTGTTCTAGTCTGACGCACGGGGGGCCGAGCCCCCCGTGGACCCCCCACGAAAAGGAACGCAATGTCGCTGGAACGCATGTCAGATCGTGTCGTCATCGTCACCGGAGCCGCTTCGGGCATCGGTCAGGCCACGGCGGTGCGCCTCGCGAGCGAGGGCGCCAAGGTGCTCGCATCGGACATCAACCAGGAAGGCCTGGCCGAGACGCTGGAGACGGCGAACGAGGTGGCGGAAGGCGGTGGCGAGTGCATCACCCACGTCGCCGACATCAGCCGCGAGGCCGATGCCGCCAACACCGTGGCCACCGCGGTCGAGGCCTGGGGCCGGCTCGATGGCATCGCCAACATCGCCGGGATGCTGCGGTCGGGCCGCACCCACGAGTTCAGCCTCGACCGCTGGAACCAGATCATCGCCGTGAACCTCACCGGCACGTTCCTCATGTGCCGCGAGGCGCTCCCCCACCTCATGGAGTCCAAGGGGTCGATCGTGAACGCCGCCTCGACGTCCAGCTCCTTCGGCCATCCGTGGATGGCGGCCTATGCCGCATCCAAGGGCGCCATCTGGGCGTTCACCCAGACCCTGGCGGTCGAGTATTGCAAGGTCCCCGTGCGGGCCAATTGCGTGGCACCCGGCAGCGTCCACAGCGGCATCACCTCGAACGTGACGTTCCCCGACGACATCACGAAGGACGAGAGCAAGCTCGTGCGCCGCATCATGTCGCCGACCGGGTTCGGCGATCCGCAGGACGTCGCCTCCGTGGTCGCGCTGCTCCTGTCCGACGACGGCAAGCACATCACCGGCGAGTGCATCCGCATCGACGGCGGGACCCACGCATGAACGCGGTGGCCGGCCCTCCACCTGCCTTCCTGGTCACGGTTGATCCTTGCCCGGCTTCGCCGGGCATGACCCACTCGGTGTCTGCTGGTCGCCTCGCCTGGCGGCTCGGCTCATGAGGGTCAGCATCGCCACGGCGTACCTGCCGCCCGAGGAACTGGTGCCCATCGCGCGGGCGGCAGACGAAGCCGGTTACCACGCGATGGCCCTGGCGGATCACGTGGTGAACCTCGAGGAGCTCACGACCGAGTACCCCTACACCGCCGACGGGAACCGCCGGTGGGAACCGTTCACGCCGTGGGTGGATCCGATGGTGGCCATCGGTGCCCTGGGCGCGGTGACCGATCAGCTGCGGTTCTTCACCAACATCTACGTGCTCCCGATGCGCAACCCGTTTCCGGTGGCCAAGGCCGTCGCCACCGCCACCGCCTTCACCGGCGGCCGCGTCTCCCTCGGCATCGGCATGGGCTGGTGCGAGGAGGAGTTCGACCTGCTCGAGGCGCAGTTCCGCAAGCGCGGCGCCCGGGCCGACGAGATGATCGACGTCTTGCGAGCGCTGTGGACGGGTGAATGGGTCGAGCACCACGGCGAGTTCTACGACTTCCCCCGCCTCGAGATGACGCCGGCTCCCGTGGGCGACGTCCCGATCTACGTCGGCGGGCTGTCCGATGCCGCCCTGCGACGTGCAGCTCGCAACGACGGCTGGATCTCGGACCTGATCAGCACGGCGCAGGCCGCCGAGTTCCGGACCACCATCGACCACCACCGCGAGCAGCTCGGCGCGACCGCTGACTTCTCGATGATCGTGTCGCTGAACGACGCCGTCACGCTCGACCAGTTCCGGGCCGCCGAAGACGTCGGCGTGACCGACCTGCTGACGATGCCGTGGGCGTACCACGGCGGGTTCCAGCAGTCCCTGCAGGGGAAAATCGACGGGCTGAAGCGCTTCTGGGACGAAGTGGCCGGCCCACTCAGCGAATGAGGGCGGGTGACCCGAGCGTCCCCCGGAGAGCTGCGCGAGCATGGTCGGATGCGCCGCACCCCTGTCCTGGCCCTGCTCGTCCTGGTCCCCGTGCTCAGCCTGCTGGCGGCGTGCGGTGCCAGCGGAGGCGACGGCCGCACATCGGCTGGCAACACGAGCAGCACGAGCAGCACCACGGCGGAGGAGGGCGACGCCAGGAGCGCGACCTCGGCCGATCTGGCGGACATCCTGCCGACCGTCGAGGACATCGGCGAGGGCTACGAGGTATCGGACGAGGACCTCGATGACACCCCCGCGGAACCGACGGATGACGACTCAGCCACGGCCGATCCGACGCAGAAGGCCATCCTCGAGGCCTGCCCCGGTGCCAAGATCCTCGACGAGCTCGACAGCGGCAGTTCCGACAACGCCGACGAGGTGAGCCGCGAGTTCTCGACCGATGCCGACGCCACCGTGGAGGTGTCGCTCGACCCGACGGTGGGCACATTCACCGCCGAGAACGCCGACAAGGTCGTCCAGGCCCTGGCGGACTGCGGAACCATCAAGACCACCGACGAGGACGGGGCGAAGATCGAGATGACGATCGAAGCCGAGCCGACCGAGGAGCACGGCGACTACGGGCTGAAGATGACGATGGAGGCCACCTTCGAGCTGATGGGCGCACCGGTGAACATCGAGTTCCGCGGCCTGATCTTCAGCGTCGACGGCACCGTGGTGTCCGTGGTCGCCACCTCTGGTCTCGACGACGCGACGTTCCAGTTCGTGCCGGGCGACTACGACCTGGTGCCCGACCTGGCCACCGAGATGCAGGACCGGGTCGCCGCCCTCTGATCAGCCGGGGCCGACCCGGAGGGCGTACTCGCCCGTGGCGTCGACGGTCGCGGTGATGAGCCGGCCGCCCTCGACCTTCGTCTCGACCACGTCCGTGAGGTTCTCGACCGTGACGTTGTGGTCGGCGTCATCGGCAGTGGGCGTCCACACGAGCAGCTCGCCGCCGGCCTTCGTCGCCGTGGCCCGCACGACGAGGGCGCCGGAGGCGACGTCGCTGCGCACCTCCGTCAGCCGTCCCGGCGCCGCCCTGGGGTAGCCACGGCCCACGATGTCGAGGAAGGCGTCGTTGGGGCCGAGGTCCTCGTTGTCCGGGCACTGGAGCAGGTTCAGGTGGGTCGACACGTCGGTGGGTGCGACCACCTCGTCGCCCTTCCACTGCACGGCATGCGGATCGCCGCATGACTGGCGCCACTGCCACCACGCCCCGCCCCAAAGGTGGTCGTCTTCGTCTGCGGCGTAGCGACCGGCCTTCTCCAGCGTCTCGGGCGACGTGTCCCAGAACCCGTACTCCCCGCCCCAGTTGGGGACGCCGATGCGGGCAGTGATGCCCTCGATGCCGTTGTTGAGTCCCTCGATGCTCCCACCGCCGATGGATTCGGAGTAGTTGTGCACCGACCCGGAGATGTTGGCGACATCGATCCCCGCCGCCTTCGGATCAGGGATCACCAGTCCGTTGGAGGGCGTGCCGGCAGGCACGGTCGGCTCCACGAAGACGATGTGTTCGAACGGCGCCGACGACTCGGCGTCGCGGATCTCGCCGATGACGTCGACGAGCAGGGCCTGGTACTTCGGGGCCAGCTCGGGCTCGGGTAGCGACGTCTCCGGCTCGTTGAGGACGTCGAAGCCCGCGACCTCGGGCTGCCCGGCGAAGTGCTCGGCCACCTTGCCCCACATCGCGGCGAAGGCCGTGCGGATGCCGTCGGTGTCGTCGTAGAAGTTGTTCCACGCCCGGTTGACGGCCGGCGAACTGTTGCGATCGGACCCCGCCAGGCACGTCGACAGGCCATCGCTCAACACGGCCCACTTCGGCGCACCATCCCACCCCTTCGCGGGGGTCGTGCCCGGCCCGCAGTCGGCGGGATCCTCGGTGGAGAGGAAGGCCGTGTACGCGTCTTGGTGCATGTCGATGACCGAGTAGATCCCGTGATCGGCGGCCGCCTGGACGTACTCGTCCACCTGGTCGAGGTAGGCCTCATCGATCTTGCCCCTGGTCGGCTCCACCCGTGACCACGTGATCAGCAGGCGGATCGCGGAGAAGCCATGGGCAGCCATCGTGTCCCAGTCCTCTGCGCTGACCGGGATGGTGGCGTCGATCGACGGGACGCCCTGCCAGTACTCACCGAGCGAATTCACGTTGGCGCCCCGCAGCAGCACGTCGCGCCCATCGGCATCCACGATGCGCCGGTCCTTCGAGGTCGACAACGGGAGCAGCTCGATCGCCGACTTCGACGCGGTGGGCTCGGCAGCGCGGGTCGTGGTCGTCCGTGCGGGCTCGTTGCTCGTGCCCGACGAGCACGATGCCACCACGCTCAGCGCCAGCGACGAGGCGACCAGGCACAGGACGCGGCGTCGAACGGTTCTCGTCACCCGGTCATCCAAGCAGATGCCGCGGCGCACGACCGACCCGACGATGACCGATCGGTACGTTGGGGTGACCATCCTTTGTACGGTGGGGCCGAGCCGCTGCCGGTGGCCCGAGGGGGAAGATGATGTCCGTCGACCTGCGCACGCGATCCGATGCCGATCCGGTCTCGTTCGACCCGGTCGCGTTCTTGGACACCGAACTCCCCGCTGCGCTCGTCGCCCGCCACGGCGAGCGGTCCCGCTCCCACGTTCCTCTGGAGCCACTCGTGCTCGACGTCGATGGAACCTGCTGGACGCTTGCGTTCGACGGTGACCAGGCGGTGGCCCGCCCGGGAGTCCCGGCTGGCGACCCGGTGCGCCTGCGGCTGTCGTCCGCCCTCCTCCAGGACCTCGCGACCGACCAGATCACCCCGATCGGGATGATGACCGGCGGCACCCTCGACCTCGCGGGCCGCGGCAACGGGTTGGCCCTCGCCCTCGACTGGTGGGTCGTGCTGCGCGATGCCCTCGACGTCGACCCGCTCCCCGACGCCGACGAGGTCGAGCTGACCGTCGATCTCGAGCGCTCCTTCACGCTTGCGGACGACCCCGCCGAGATCCGGGCGTTCCTGGAAGACGCCGGGTTCGTCCACCTGCGCGGGATCTTCTCCCCCGACGAGATGGCCCGGATCAGTGCCGACATGGACCGGGCCGCCGATTCGTACGCGCCCGGTGACGGCCGCAGCTGGTGGGCCGGCACGGCGGCGGGTGACCGCCTCGTGCGCATGCAGTACTTCGAGGACCACTCCCCCACGGCCGCCGCCCTCCTCGACGACCAGCGGTTCACCGAGCTCGGCGACCTTCTCGGCTGCGGTCACAAGTTCGGCGGGTTCGCCGAGAGCCGGTGGGAGGCGCTGTTCAAGCCGATCGGCGTCACCAGCGGCATCTCCGATGTGCCGTGGCACAAGGACTGCAGCCTCGGTCGGCACAGCTACGAGTGCATGCGCATCACGGTGGGCGTCTCGGTCACCGGCGCCGGCCCGACCACCGGACAGCTCCGGGTGGTTCCCGGCTCCCACCGTGCGCTCATCTGGCCGTCGCTGGTCGATGTGTCCACTCTGCCGCTGCCCGACCTCGGCCTGGCGACCGAGACCGGTGACGTGACACTCCACCTCAGCTGCACGCTGCACATGGCGCAACCCCCGACCACCGCCGAGCGCCGCGTCCTCTACACGAGCTTCATCCTCCCGCCCTTCGATGCCGACGCCCAGGCCGCGGCCCACCGCCGCCTCGTCGAGACCGCCCGAGAGACCGCACCCCGCACCGTCACCCAGCCGAGCACCGTCTGACCGACCCCCCGACGATTCGGGTCACGCGAGCGCCCCACCGGTGGGCGGCAGGCGACCCGATTCGGGCTCGGCCGGGCTACTTGATGGCGGTGGGGGCGACGAGGCCGCCAGAGGCGCCGGTCAGGGGGATCGGGGTGGCGACGAGCTGGACGTCCCACTGGCCGTCGGCGGCGCAGTCGTCGGCCAGCTCGTCGAGCGCCCAGATCTGACCCTGGGCTAGGCCCATGTCACGGAGGTGGATCATGTGCACGGGCAACAAGGCAGCCGGATCCTCGCCAGGGAAGCACTCGAGGACGAGGGTGTCGGTGGCGACGCCGGCGACCTGGTGGTCGTGGAACCAGTCGATGGTGCCGACCGAGAGGCCCGGGCACGTGGTGCGGTAGCGGTCCTTCTCACCGAGCCGGAGGAAGTGGAAGTGGCCGGTGCGGACCATCACGATGTCGCCAGGAGCGAGTTCCACTCCGGTCGCCTCGAGGGCCCGGTCGAGATCATCGGCCGTGATCGGGTGGTTGTCGTCGAAGTGGTCGACGCCGTGCACGCGTGCCACGTCGAGCAGCACCCCTCGCGTGGCCACGGGTCCGTAGTTCTCGATGCCGAGCTCCGAGGCGCCGGCCTCGGAGACCGCCGACAGCGGCACGCCGTTGTAGAGCTCGCCGCTGTAGCCCACGTGCGAAAGGGCGTCCCAATGGGTGGCGGCCTGCGTCCCCATCGAGAAGCGGTCGTCGTTGGTGGTGAACCCGTCCGGGCCGACGAAGGCCACGTTGACGGCGATCATCTCCAAGGCCGGGTTGTCCCGTCCGGGAATGCCCCCGGTCTGCGGGCCGTCGGCATCGAACGGGATGGCGAGGGAGAACGCCCGTCCCTGGCGGACCGCAGCAGCCCCGCGGCGGACCGCATCGGCGTCGATCAGGTTGAGCGTGCCCCGACGATCGTCGTCGCCCCACCGCCCCCGGTTGGAGACGCGAGCGGCGAGCTCCAGCAGCGGGTCAGGGAGCTTCGGCACGGACGGGAGGGGGGTCGAGCACGGGCGACGGGTTGATGACGACGGTAGGACCGGGGTCGATCCCGTAGAGGGCTGCGAGCTCGAGCGACACGACGTCGCCGAAGAACGCCAGGTCCAGGAGCTGCGCCAGGGCGCCATCGCCTTCGGCCCGGACCGTCTGGATCGAGCTCATGACCTCGTCGGTCCAGGTCTCGACCTGGTCGAACTGCTCCGAGACCGCCGGAGGCTCCTCGTCGTGGCGCAGCAGCACCAACGACAGGACCTGGCGGGTGACGTCACCGTGCTGGCCCCAGCCGGCCAGCTCCCCGTGGACCACGTCGGGCAGCTCGCCCACGAAGGCCGGGGACTTGGCGCTCTGGTTGATCTGCGCCTTCCACCGCGTGGCGGCCACGCCACCAAGGACGCCACCGCCGTAAACGAGGGGCATGGTGCCCGCGAGCGTCCGTGACAGGCGCTGCGCCTCGTTGCCAGGCAGTGCGAGCTGGTCGCGGCGGGAGCGGAGCTGGGCGATGGCGGCGGCGATCCAGTCGCGCCCGCCGGGGAACAGGCCCAGCGAGTCGAACGCCTTCAGGACGGGGACCGCGAGCGCGCCGACGCGAGCGCGCGGCGGAACCGGGCTGGCGGAGGAGGCGTGAGGCAGGAAGACCGTGGGCGCCTCGGCGGCATCGGCCATGGCCCCGAGCTGGCCGCCGCTGGTGACGGCGAAGAGCTTGGCGCCAGCCTCGACGCACACACCCGCCGAGGCCACGACCTCCGGCGAGTCCCCCGAGGCGGAGATGGCCACCACGAGGGTCGATGCGTCGACGAACGAGGGAGGCTCGAAGCCCTTGTGGACCACCAGCGGAACCGGCATGAACGGTCCGGCGACCGCGTTCAGCAGGTCGCCCACCCACCCGGCGGCACCGGTGCCGAGCACCAGTACGTTGGCGATCTCGTCGTGGGCTGGCAGCGGACCCGTGACGGTGAGGCTGCGCACGGCCGCAGCCATCTGCTCGGGGAGGTCGAAGACGGCCTCTCGGAGGCCCAACGAGTCGATGGCGTCGGCCACGACGGTCAGGACAGCGTCGAGGGCGTGGACTCGGCCTCGGCCTTGGCGAGGAGCCGCTCGTGCTCGGCATCGTCCACGGTGGTCGCCTCGTCGACGAGCATTACCGGGATGTCGTCGCGGATCTCGTAGCGACGCTTGAGGCGTGGGTTGTACAGCGACTGCTCCGATTCGAAGTACAGGAGCGATCCCTTGTCCTCCGGGCATGCCAGGATTTCGAGGAGCTTCGGGTCGAGGGCCATGAGGGTCATCCCTTGGTGATGAGGTGGAGGAGTTCGGACGTGTGATCATCGCACTCGTCGCGAGTACGGGCTTCGAGGTTGAGGCGCAGGAGCGGCTCGGTGTTCGACGGGCGCAGGTTGAACCACCAGTCGCCGAGGTCCACGGTGAGCCCGTCGAGGCGATCTTGGCCCGCCGTCGGCACGGCCGCACGGAAGTGCTCGGCGACGGCATCGATGACGGCGGCGGGATCGTGGACCTGGGTGTTGATCTCGCCGGAGTCGGCGTAGCGGTCGAACGGCTGGCGCAGCACCGACATCGGCTGGTCCTCGAGGCAGCGACGCTCGAGCACGTGCATGGCGGCGATGAGCCCCGAGTCCGCCCGGTAGTTGTCCCGGAAGTAGTAGTGGGCCGAGTGCTCGCCACCGAACGCAGCACCGGTGGATGCCATCTCGGCCTTGATGTAGCTGTGACCGACCTTGGTGCGGATCGGGATGCCGCCCCGCTCGCGCACGACCTCGGGCACCGCCTTGGAGCAGATCAGGTTGTGCAGGATGGTGGCGCCGGGCTCCTTCTCGAGCACGCCGGCGGCCACGAGGGCGGTGGTGGCGGAGCCCGAGATGCCGATGCCCTGCTCGTCGACCACGAAGACGCGGTCGGCGTCGCCGTCAAAGGCGAAGCCGATGTCCGCACCGACCTCGCGGACCCGAGCGCACAGGTCCCGTTGGTTCTCGGGCTGGAGCGGATCGGCCGGGTGGTTGGGGAACCGGCCGTCGAGCTCCTCGTACATGATCTCCAGGTCGAACGGGAGCACGTCGAACACGGCGGGGACCACGAGCCCGCCCATGCCGTTCGCCGTGTCCGCGACCACCTTGAGCGGCTTGAACACCGAGGTGTCGACGAACGACCGGACGTGATCGGCGAAGGCGCCGAGCAGGTCGGCGTGGGAAAGGCCGCCGCGGGTGGCGCCTGCGGGCACCCCATTGCGTGCCATGTCCCGTACCTCGGCCAGTCCCGAATCCAGTCCGAGGGGCCGAGCCCCGGCGAGGCAGAACTTGATCCCGTTGTACTGAGCGGGGTTGTGCGAAGCCGTGAACATCGCACCGGGGGCACCGCGAGACCCCGAGGCGAAGTACAGGAGGTCCGTGGAGGCAAGCCCCACGTCCACGACGTCGACGCCCTGGGAACGGACGCCGTCGCTGAACGCATCGGCTAGTTCCACGCCCGAGGGGCGCATGTCCCGCGCCACGATGATCTCGGGCACGGCGCCGCCCTCGCCCAGCGCGAAGCGGGCAAACGCTGCGCCGATGGCGTGACAACCGGTTGCGTCGATCTGATCGGGGTACGTGCCCCGAACGTCGTACGCCTTGAAGATGGCATCGAGGTCCGACATGGCCCAGCGACCCTACTCGGCCGACTGCACGTGCCCGAGACCGAGCCCCAGCGCCTCGCGCTCCGCAGGGCGCAGGTCGTAGACGCCCTTCGCCGCCCATCCTCGGATGCGCACGAGGTCGGCGAGGAGCAGCACCGCGTCGCGGGCGACGTGGACCGTCGACCGGTCGGAGTTGACCACCTCGACCTCCACCTCGCGCAACGAGAGGCCGAAGCGCTCGACGAGGTGGATGATCTCCACGTCGAAGGCGAACCCGTCGACGCGGCTGTGACCGAAGATGACCCGGGCGACGTCGGACCGGAAGGCCTTGAGGCCGCACTGGGTGTCCTGGTGGGGTCCAACCAGCACGGCGCGCGTGGCGAGGTTGATCACGCGGCCACCGACTTGGCGGAGCGCGCCGGCCGCCACGATCGTGGTCGATCCCTCGTGGTGGCGGTTGCCGACGACCACGTCCCAGCCCGACTCCACCGAGGTCAGCAGACGTTCGATCTGTGCCGGGGCGTACGACAGGTCGGCATCGGTGAACACCAGGGTCCGGCCGCTGGCTGCCAGCATTCCGGCGCGTACGGCTGCGCCCTTGCCCCGGTTCTCGGGAAACTCGAGGACCCGGTCGGCACCGGCCGCGCGTGCGGCATCGGCGGTTCCATCCCCCGAGCCGTCGTCGACGACCACCACCTCCAGCCCGCCGTCGTCGGCCACGGCGGTGAGCTCGGTGCGGATCCGCACGATCGCTGCGCCGATGGCGCCGGCCTCGCCATAGGCCGGCACGATCACGCTGAGGCGCTGCCCGCCGGGAGCTGGGGACGTGGATCGTGGGGTCGAGAGCGTCCGCAGGACCTCCGAGTGCAACCGCCGCCCCACCTAGGCGCTCCCGTCAAGGACGGCTTTCGCGCCGGTCACGAGGCCGAACGCCTCGGGCGAACCACCGGGATGATCCGGGTGGCTGTTGCGGGCCGCAGCGCGGAAGACGTCGGCGACGTGCACCGGATCGCTGATCAGCTGCTCCACCGCCTCAGCCGAGGAAGGGAAGCCGGCCGCGGCGAGCAGGAGGCGAGCGGCTTGATCGGGCGCCATGGTGGAGGGGTCGATGACCGCGGACTCGGCGCCGAGCGCAGCGGCCGGTTCGGCCGCCGTCTCCGTGGCGGCGACGGTCGCTGCGGTGCGCTCGATGGTCAGCTGCCGGTCGATCCAGCGCGACAGGCGCGGCGGGCGTTCCGGCTCGACGACGATGGGCGGCTGGCGCAGCAACCACAGGAGCCCGACCAGGCCGACGAGCGTGAGCCCGATGCCAAGCCAGTCCACGGGGGTCCGCCCGAAGTGCATCGAGACCTCGGTGTCCGTGGGGATGACCACCATCAGGTTCGGGGTGACCCGGTACGGCCCCTTCGCCCCCGACACCTCCCAGTTCGGGAAGTACGAGGCCTTGACGAGGACCGGCACGCCGGGCTTCGAGACCGTGAACGAAATGGTGTCGAAGCCCGTCTCGATGCGGCTGACCTCCACCTCGGGTAGCGGCGTGCGCCCCACCTTCGGCACCTGGTCGATGGTGCCGGTCTCGCCCAACTGGTCGCGGGCGTACTTCACGATGTGGCGCAGCTCGGTGGGCACCGGCTTCGACTCGACGCGCTTCCAGTCCTCGGGGCCGCTGGCCGCGAGCGGGACGTCGAGGTCGTCGGCACTGCCGAACCACGCGGCGGCAGTGGGCAGCCAGCCGTCCTGGCTCTGGTCGATGCCGGTCACCACCACGGGCTCGTTGGCGAGGGGTGCGACGACGGCGGTGTCGGCCACCTCGTAGACGTGCCACGGGCCGCTGACGGCGATCTCGGTGAGGTCAGGGTGGCGACTGGCCGCGTCGACGGCATTGGGTGTCGACGCCATGTAGTACCTCACGCCGAGCAGTTGGAGGTGGCGGACGCCCGCATCCATGTCGAAGCCCGGATACGGCAGATCGCGCTGCGGGTTGGAGGGGCCGGTGGACAGCTCCGACTGCATCAAGAAGTGGTAGGGCACCGTCGTGGAGGACTCGAAGTAGAGGCCCTCCTGGGAGCCGATGCAGCTGTCGGTGAAGTACGGCAGCATCATCAGCGCCATCGGCGTGCCGTATCCGCCGAGGCGGCCGCCGTCGTACTCCCAGAACGCTCGGCCGCAGCCGTAGCGCTCGTCCTTGCCGATCCCGGCCATGGTCTGGATGAGGCGCTTGTACTCCGGATAGCCCCCCGACGTGCACGCGACGGTGGATCCCTTGGCGTCGCAGCCGGCGGGGACCGCCTCCTTCGACTCGAGGCCGGAGTAGTCGGTCTCTGCCCATCCGCCCGCCTGGTTCTGCGCAGTGGTCGAGAAGAAGAGGAACGAGGACCGGAGCTCGGCGGCGTTGGTGGCGGCGTTGGTCACGTTGACCCGCTCGACGCCCGGCCACTTGAGCGTCTGGATCGGCAGCGCGGCGTAGACCAGCGCACCCAGACCGAGCACGACGGCACCCGTGACGGTGACCACGCGGAGAGGACGGCGGACGTCGCCGGATGCTGCCGCCCCGATGATGCGGAGCACCTCGCCCGCGGCGAGCGCGGCGAGCAGTGCGACCGAGAGGTACATGAACGGCAGCAGCCGGGCGTTCCACAGGCGCATCTGCGGCAGGTGCCAGAACGCCAGCGCCACCCCTCCCCAGGCCAGGCCGAGGACGAGCCCGACGCTGTACCGACGGACCAGCGAGACCAGCACGCCGGCGACGGCGGCGTAGAGCAACCAGCGCAGCCCGTCGGGCCACAGGTAGTAGCCGACGTCGGTGACATCGCCGCTGGGCAGCGGCAACCGCTCCCAGCCCATGTCGTTCACGTAGTCGCTGCGGAGCGCGAACGGCACCACCCAGAACGCCGTGAGCAGGCCGGCGATGGGGACCATGGTGATCAGCCATCTGAAGCGCTTGCGGTCCGGGTGCACGAGGAACAGCGCCGCGGTGCAGCCGAGGACGAAGAACGCCGGGATGAGGTGGCACAGCCCGGCCAGGGCGAACAGAAGCGCCGCCAGGGCTCGGTGCTTGCCCGTCCGCAAGCCCCGAACGGCCACGGCGAGGTAGAGGACCGCAAGCGTGAGGCTGATGGAGAAGGCGAACTCGCCGGCCATGGTGGACTGGAAGTTGCCACCGATGATGTTGCCGGTGTTGTTGAACGCCGGCTCGCGGTTGAAGATGAAGATGACGCCCGCGGCGGCGAACAGGGGCGGCGACGGGAACGGCAGCTCGGCCGCCTTCGCCAGCGCCCAGCACGCCAGCGGGAGGGCCAACAGCCCCATCGCCGTGACCAGCTTGAAGGAGCGGTTGTACGACAGGGGCACGGCGAGGTTCAGGGCGAGCAGCCCCACGGCGAACAGCAGCCACCGGTACGGGTACAGCCGTTCGCGAAGCCACCCCCCGAGGCCCACGACGATGGCGAGGCCCGCCGCCGGGATGGCGAGGTACCAAGGCAGTCCGACGTGGAGGATCACCACGAAGAGCGACGGGAGGACCATGTAGAACTGGTAGGCGGGAAAGCCGTCGTACCAGTCGGGGGTCCAGCCCGAGAGCCGCCCCCGCGGGAGCAGGTGGTCGATCAGGTAGCGGGGTCCCCACACGTGCGAGCCCATGTCGCCGCCGGTGGGCGTCGTGTTGCTGAACAGGTTCCCCGGCTTGAGCGTCGCGAGCACGATGACGGTGCCGATGGCCACGACCCCGACCGTGACGGCGGCCTCGAGGAGCAGTGCCGGATCGGCGTTGCAGCGATCCGTCGTGCGACCCCAGGCCCGACGCAGTCGCGGCCAAAGCGCGATCCACGGTTCGGCGTCGGCGGCCTCGATGGCCTCCACGTCGTGGGGATCCGGGGTGGTCAGCTCGCCCACAGCAGCACCACCACGGTCGAGAAGTTGAAGGTCATGTGGGCCACGATCGCCGGACCCAGCCGGCCGGTGCGCATCACGAGGTACCCGAACACGGCTCCGGCGGCCATCAGCGGGAGGAACTGGAGCAGCTCGAAGTGGGTCAGGGCGAAGAAGGCGCTCGAGAGGACCAGCGCCGACCACGGGCTCCACCGCTTCTCGAACGCTCGGTAGATGAGCCCACGGAAGAACAGTTCCTCGGCGATGGGTGCGACCACGCAGACCACGAGGATGAAGAGGAGCGCGCCACCCGCTCCGTGGGCCTTGTCGGCGAGGTCCTGGGCCGGCTTGGCGAGATCGTCGGCGGTCTTGCCGCTGATCTTCAGGATCGGCCAGGCGATGGCGGTGACCAGCACGAACTGGGCGAACACGCCGGCGGCGATCCCCAACGGCACATCCACCGGTCGGATCGACACGTGGTAGTCGTGCCGCCACCCGCCACCCTTGTGGGAAGCCACCCAAACGGCGATGACGACGAAGGCGATCCAGATGAACACCGCGGCGCCCATGGTCCAGGCCAGCGGAGCATCGTCGATCTCTGGCCTGGTGCGGAATCCGCCTGCGGCCAAGACGGCGGCCCCCACGATGCTGGCGAAGAGGTACGCCACGACGTAGCCGCCCAGGGCATCGGGGATGCCCCAGCGGGGCTGATCCGGCTCGCCGGTTGTGGTCGACCCGGCGCGCGGGGTGGAGATGGACATGGCGGCGAGAGCCTACCGGTGCGCGACAGACCGGCTGCCCGCGGCCGACCGGCCTACGAGGCCATCGAAGCCGGAACCTGGCGGAGGTCGACCAGTTCCCAGCCACGCGGCGGAACCGTCCGCGCTGCGTGGCGGTCGCACAGGTCGTGGGTCATCGGATGCCCTTCCGGGGTCAACGCCTCCAGCCACACGGTGGCAGACTCGTACCCGTATGACAGGGTGACGGTTGCTGACTCCCCGCAAGCCGGGCGGGCACATCCTCGACGCATGAGCGGCAGGGTAGTGACCCGTCCGGGTGAGCGGACGGATGGTAACGGCCCTGGTGGCTGCCGAATGGGGCGATCAGACCCCTAGCATGGCGCCATGTCTCCCGACGGTTCGCCGCCTCCTCCCCCCCCGCCCCCTCCTCCGCCACGCAGCCGCGGACCGCTCGGCCCCTCTCAGGGCGGATCCGGCGGGCCTGGAGCGACCGGTCCGGGCGGCGCGCCCGGACGCCTGAAGGGCCCCGCCAGCTGGGCCGTGTGGGCCATCGCCATCGCCGCCGGCGTCTTGCTCCTGGTGGTCATCAACCAGGGCCGCACGGACACCAAGCCGTACAGCTACACGAAGTTCCTGACCGAGGTACGCGACGGCAACGTCGACGAGGTCACCTACGACAACAAGACCGGCAAGATCAGCGGCCAGCTCGACGACCAGGCCAAGACCGAGTTCAACACCACCGGCCTGATCCCGTTTCCCGATGACGACCGGGCGCTGCTGACCGAGCACGACGTCGTGTTCAAGCCGAAGACCCCGATGCCCACGTTCCTCGAGACGTGGCTCCCGATCCTGCTCTTCCCCCTACTGATCATCGGCTTCTTCGTGTTCATGCAGCGCCGGGCCCAGGGCCAGATGGGCAACATCATGTCCATCGGCCGCTCCCGGGCGAAGACCTACTCCACCGAGCGTCCGGGGACGACCTTCGCCGATGTCGCCGGCTACGAGGGCGTGAAGACCGAGATCCGCGAGGTCGTCGACTTCCTCAAGTACCCGGAGAAGTTCGGGCAGATCGGTGCCCGCATCCCCAAGGGCGTCCTGCTCGTCGGTCCTCCCGGCACCGGCAAGACCCTCATCGCCCGCGCCGTCGCTGGCGAGGCCGGGGTGCCGTTCCTGTCGGTCAGCGGCTCGGACTTCATGGAGATGTTCGTGGGCGTCGGCGCCAGCCGTGTGCGCGACCTGTTCCAGTCGGCCAAGAAGCTCGGCCGGGCCATCATCTTCGTGGACGAGATCGACTCCATCGGCCGCAAGCGCGGCGCCGGCCTCGGCGGTGGCCACGACGAGCGGGAGCAGACCCTCAACCAGATGCTGTCGGAGATGGACGGCTTCGAAGCGACCGAGGGCATCGTGATGATCGCGGCCACCAACCGCCCTGACGTGCTCGACCCCGCCCTGCTGCGTCCCGGACGCTTCGACCGCCAGGTCGTCGTGCCGCTCCCCGAACACTCCGAGCGCCTCGCCATCTTGCGGGTGCACGCCAAGTCGAAGCGCATCAGCCCCGACGTGGACCTCAGCATCGTGGCCCGGGGAACCCCCGGCATGAGCGGTGCCGAGCTCGCCAACCTCGTGAACGAGGCGGCGCTCTACGCCGTGCGGCGCGGCGCCGAGATGATCACCCGCGAGGACTTCGAGTACGCCCGTGACCGCGTGCTCATGGGGCAGCGCCGGGAATCGATGGCGCTGTCCGACAGCGAGAAGGAGCTCACCGCCTACCACGAGGCTGGCCACGCCGTGTGCGCCACCATCCTCGAAGAGGCGGACCCCGTCCACAAGGTGACCATCCTCCCGATGGGCATGGCGCTCGGCGTCACCCAGCAGCTCCCGTCCGAGGACCGCCACTCCTACAACCAGGACTACCTGGAGCAGTCCATCGTCGTCGCCATGGGCGGTCGCATCGCCGAGAAGCTCATCTTCGGCGTGGTCTCCACCGGCGCCAACAACGACCTCGTGGTCTCCACGGAACGGGCCCGCAAGATGGTTCGGGAGTGGGGCATGAGCGAGCGCATCGGCCCGATGGCCTGGGGCTCACAGGGGCAGGTCTTCCTCGGCGAAGACCTTATGGGCAACGCCCGCGACTACTCCGACGAGACCGCTCGGGTCATCGACCAGGAGGTCGAGCAGATCCTGCGGGACTGCGAGCGTCGCTGCGAGGACCTCCTCACCAGCAACCGCAACGGCCTCGACCTGGTGGCCCGCAGCCTCCTCGAGCACGAAACCATCGATGGTGCCGAGGTGCGGCGGCTGTGCGACCTCGGTGCCAACCCGTCGGCCAACATCCACCACGAGCCGGAGCCGGCCCAGACCGAAACCTGACCGGGTGCGGCGGACCGCACGAGGGAACGGACGACCGGCCTTCGGGCCGGTCGTCCGTCGTTTCGGGAGGCGGAGACGGCGAAGTCGACCCCGTCAATCGTGGTCGCAACCACCGGAGTGGTCGCAGCCCGGAGGCACCGAGCCCGGCTCGCGCAGCTCGGCCAACGCGGCCCACAGGTCGGTGGCCGAGGGCTCGCCCACGAAGCTGCGGCGGACCGACCCGATGGCGTCCACCAGCAGCAGGAGCGGGACGGCGTCGATGCCGTAGCGGTCGTGGAGGTCCTTGCGCTCGAGGTGATCGACCTCCTCGAACGCCACTGCCTCGGACTCCAGCAGCTCGGCCTTGGCCGCGGTGCCCCGACAGGCCAGGCACGTGGACGAGGAGAACAGCACGACCAGCCACGGCGCGTCGGGGCGGACGAAATCCGCTCGGCTCACCAGCTCGGGGACCGTCCACGAAGCCCCGCGCTCGGGCTCGGGGGTCGTGCGGCGCTGCAGGTACCAGGCGATGGCACCGGCCACCGCGCCCACGAGGACCACGATGGCGAGCTGCGTCATGGAACCAGTCTGGCTAGCTGACCGGCGGAAGTGCCACCACGGACTCCGGGAACGGGAGCGCAGGCTGCACCGAGATGCCCGGACCATCGGCCATCGAGAGCGAGGAGGCCACCACCACCGGTTTCGAGCTGTGCACGATGACCGTGGCCGCCGGGCCCGCACCATCCAGGTCGAGCGAGCGCCGATCGCCAGCTGGGATGACCACCGAAGCGGTCTCCAGCACGTCTCGATCACCGTCGGAGAGCGTGATCACGGTGATGCGAGCCGACGTGTCGCCCGGGTTGGCGACCTGCACCGTGGCGCTGCGGGACTTGGTGGCACCGGCCTGGGTCACCATCCATTCGGTGGCGGCGATCGGGCTGCCGGCCGTGGCCGTAGCGCCGCTGCGGGGCGACGGGTCGTTGAAGAACGAGAGGCGCTCCGCCACCACCGGGACGCCGTCGAGGGAGCGGATGTCGACCCACGCATCGAGATCGCTCACGATGCCCGGGATATCGCTCAGGCGAACGATGGCTTGCTCGCGGGGGCGAATCGTCAGGGCGCGGGGCTCGACCTCGGGGTTCAACTTCGGGTCCTCGTAGGTCACGGCGACATCGACCTCAGCGGTCTTCGATCCCGGGTTGTAGACGGCGATCTGGGTCTCGACGCCGGCAGCGACCCGCATGCCGGGGAAGATCCACCGCGGCGCCCGAACGGGAACGGCCGCCGTGGAGACCAGGCCCTCGGGCGGGCTGGCGTCCTTGCCGGTCCCGATGTCCTCCCCCTGGCCGTCGTAGGTCTGGACCCGGTCGACCACGACCCGGCCCGAACGCATGACGATGGTCGCGGCCACCGCCGATCGGTTGGTGATGATCTTGCCGACGTCGATGGTGCGCACCGAGCGGCCGGGGATCGACAACGCCCGCAGGGAGCGTGGCGTCCGACGACCGCTGTCCGTCGCGAAGGAGATGGAGACGCTGGCCGCGTCGGGGAAGGGGTTGAACAGCGAGAGGTACTCGCGCGACCCGCGGACGGTGGAGCCCGATGCGACGAACCAGTGGTCGCTGGCGACGGTGGAGCACGGAGCGGCATCGAATCCGAGCGGACCGGTCACCTCGCGGTCGACGCCGACGCGACCGCCGCGGACCTCGACCACGGCGCCGACCCAATCCGCCTCCAGGACCTCAGAGGCCTTCACCCGCGCTCGACCGTGCGCCGGCACGTCCACCTCGGTGGTGGCCTCCTTGCCGGCCACGCCCATGAAGGTGATCTCGGCGACGCCGCCACGGCGGTCGTCGTTGGCCAGCAGCAGGGAGAGCTCGGCCGTGCCGCCCTCCCCCGTGGCGGTGCCGCCGCCGCAGTACCACGTTGCGGCGATGGCGTCGGCGGCGCTGACGGACGGCAGCTGAGAGGTGTCGAGGACGGGAGCAGTGCGCACGGGCGGGTCGGCGGGTTTCTCCGACGAGACCATGACTGCTCCCACGACCAGCGCGATGAGCGCGGCGAACGGCAGCCAGCGCCGGGGCGTGAGCCGGCGGGAGCGGCGGCGTCGGGCGGTGCGGCGAGCCATCAGGCGTCCACCCCCTCGGGTTCGGCGAGGCGGCCCATGTCGGGAGCCGGAGCGGCCCGCCGAGGCGCTGCCGCCGAAGCCGCGCGGGCGGCGTCACGACCTCGACGCCGAGCGCGGCGCCACGCCCACAGGACGAGGACCCAGAGAAGGGCTTCGCCGACGGCGATGGCCCGGTGGCCGAGGGGCGTGTCGAACGACAGGGCGCCCGATCCGGTGCGGCTGGCACCGAACTGGTTGGCCCAGCCGTAGGTCTCGGTACGACGCAGGGCGACGCCGTCGACCCGCACCTTCCACCCTGCGTCGGCGGTGCTCGCGACCAGCAGGTCACCGGTGGCGGGCACGGTCCCCTCGGCCCCATCGACCCCCTGGGGCTGCTTGAGCGCAGGCTCGGCCTTGCCCAGGTCGTCGCGGGCGGCGTCGACGAAGCTGGTGCGATCGCCCTCGCGCTCGGGCAGGACCGCACGAGCGGGCACCCAGGCCAGGTTCCGGTACACGGTCAGGCCGTCGGCGACGGGAACCTTCTTCAGGTCGAGCTGCTCGGCGAACGTGTCGAGCACGGGCACGACCTCGGGATCGGGAGCCGTCTCCTCGGCGGTGGGTGCCAGCTGGCTCTGCACGACCAGGTAGCGCACGCCCATCGGGCCGAGCAGCCGGCCGAGGCGGCTCGTGCGCCCGTCTCCGGCCGCGTCGAGGGCCTTGCCCAACAGCGGGCTCGCTCCGGTTTCGGGCACGGCGAAGCGGTCGATCATGGTGGGCGGTCCCTCGTCGGAGGTCCCGTAGGCCAGGTGCTCGTCGAGCTGCCATCCGGCGACGGGCAACACGGTGGGGTCCGCAATCCACACCACGCGGAACGCGCCGTCGCCGGTGTCGTCGAGCAGGCCGCTCATGCCGGCCTGGTAGTCCGAGGTCGGCGTGCGCCAGCGCCCGTCGAGCAGGCCGCTGGCCAGCGGAGCTGCGCCGAGCACGACTCCGAGGCCCGCCGCGACGGCGAGCACCTGGCGCCAGCCGAACCGGTAGGCGCGCAGATCCGTCTCGAAGGCGGCGAGTCCCAGGGCTGCGGCGAAGCCGAGCGCCGCGGCGACCGGCGCCAAGATGACCTCGGAGCTGGGAAGGCCGCCCGGGAGGTGGCCCTGCTGGCTCGCCCACAGGACGGTCCAACCGCCCAGCACGATCATCCAGGCCCGCACCGCCCACTCGAGTCGCCACGAACGGCCGATGATCACCGGCAGCGCTCCGGCAAGCAGGAAGGCCCAGCCCAACGGCGGTGCGCCCCAGGGGCCCGTCTCGAACCGCAGGATCTCGCCGAGCGTGAGCGGTGTGGCGCTGGCCGACGTGGCACCGGCGACCGACGCCCACGGCGACGGCCCGGCGACCAGGTCGAGCGCCCACGGAAGGTTGAGGATGAGAGCCAGCGCCGATGCGCCCAGTGCCACCACCAGCATGCGAGCCAGGCCGACGATGCGGAAGCAGAGGAGGGAACCCAGGGTCAGCGCGGCGGCGACCGCGACGGCGAGCACGATCACGAACGGCACGAGGGTGCCGACCGCCGCGAGCGCCAGTCCCAGTCCCAGCACCAGGCGCAGAGGCGACCACTTCCGCAGGTGAGCCGCAGGCTCGCCGGGAGCGGCTCCAGCCGGCCCGAAGGGAGCCGCTCCGCTCGCACGGCCGAGGGCCAGGAGCAGCCAGGGAGAGAGGGCGTACACGAGCAGCCCGCTCCACGATCCTTCGGCGATTGCGTTGTAGGGCACGGGGATCGCGAGGTACACGGCGAAGCTGGCGACGCTGGCCCTTGCCGAGCCGATGGGCTTGGCGAGCCGCCAGGCGCCGACGGCGCCGACCGGGACGGTCCCGAGGATGAGGACCGTGCGCATGAGGCCCAGCGCACCGAGGAACAGGTACCCGAGCACGCCGAACAGGCCATCGCCGGTGGGTTGCGCCCCCGGCGATCCGAGCCCGGCGTGGCGCCACCCGCTCCACCAGGTCTGCACGAACACCGACGGCGACGAAGGCATCCTCGAGAACTGGCCGATGGCGGGGATGCCGTCGAGGATGAGGTCGCGGGAGCTGACGACCAACAGCAGCGCGAGGATGGCGGCGAAGGCGGTCGTGAACTGCCGGCCGCCATCGCGGATCGCCCCGGCAAAGTCCCGCGACGAGCGGGAGACCGAGGTGACGCGATCGTCGCGCCGATGGCCGATCTGTCCCCGGACGAAGGCGCTGAGACGTGCACTGCCACCCACCTGCAGCTCGCGGACCTCGTGGTCCGAGACGGTCCGCATGGCCCGCACGGCCTTGCGCCGCGCTCGGATCTGACCGTGCCGGCGCAGGTTCCAGGGCCAGGCGGCCAAGACGTCGCGAGCCTGATCGGGGTGGCCTGCCAGCACGGCATAGATCGCCTCGACGAGCGAGAACAGGACGGCCTGCGGGATCACCCGGATGCGGTGCCAGCGGCCGTAGTTGGCCAAGGTGGAGCGCAGGCGGTGGCGCGCCAGCTGCCGACGGCGATCGTCGATCCCCACCCGCTCGCCCAGCGCCTCGAGGTGGCGGACCCGGGTGATCGGGGCGATGAGCACCCGCGCCCCCACGACGTGGGCGCGCCAGCAGAGATCCAGGTCGTCGCCGAGGCCGGCGATCTGGTCGTCGAAGCCGCCGATGGCCGCCAAGAGGTCCGCCCGCACCAGGGTGCAACCGCCCGGCACGACGAACACGTCACGGATGGCGTCGTGCTGCTCCTGGTCGAGCTCGAGTCGCTCCGAGATGGGCGCGAGCGCACCGGTCTTGTCGACGGAGGCGCCGACCTGCAGGAGCCGGCGCGGATCGTTCCAATCGACGAGCTTCGGGCCGATGATCCCGGCGTTGGAGCGGAAGGCCTCCTCCACGAGGGCGCGGATGGTGTCGGGCTCGAGCGCAATGTCGTCGTGGCAGAGGGCGTAGAACGCCGCGCCCTCGACCAGCCGCACCGCCTGGTTCGCCGCGGGTCCGAAACCGGGGTTCTCGTCGATGCGGTGGACGTGCGCGGCGGGCAGGACCTCGGCGATCGTCGGCGTCGGATCGGTGTCGCTGGCGGCGTCGATGACCAGCACCGACAAGTCGGCGTAGGTCTGGGCGGCGATGCTCTCGAGCGTCTCACGGAACCAGTCCCCGGGGTTGTGGGCAACCAGGACGAGGACCACCGGCGGAACCGCGGCGGGCACCTCTTGCGTCGGGTTGGGGGGCGCGCCGTCCGACGGTGTTGCTACATCCACGATGGAGCGAGGCTACCGCCCGAGATCGACCCTTCCCGAGCATGCACCCGTCACCCGGCTCCGGTTCCGCTCCGTTGCGACATGCGCCACACTGCCCGCAATGTGCTTGCAACTGTTATGCAAAGTGCGTAGTCTAGTGAGCAACACGGGTCCCCTAGGGGCGCCCGCCGACCTGGCGGCTACGCCGCCCTTCCCCCCACCACAGGAGCGCCCACCATGGCCGATCTGAACCTCGACACCGTCGCCGACACCGCCCGCGACGCCTTCTACATCACGGTAGGCGCCGGCGTCATCGCCTTCCAGAAGCTGCAGGTGCAGCGGGTCGAGCTGACCAAGGCCGTCACGGCCCAGCTCGACGATGCCAGGGGCACCGCGAACGAGTCGCTGGCCACCGCCAAGGCCCAGCTCGACACCGCCTCGGACCTCGTCGACGAGCGGGTCAAGCTCGTCGAGGAGCGCCTGTCGAGCCTCGAGGGTCGCCTCGAGTCCCTCCTCAACCAGCTCGAGGGCAAGCTCCCCGAGCAGGCCAAGGACCTGGTCAAGCAGGCTCGCGACCTCGTCGCACGCGCCGCCTGACCATCGATCCCCGTACCGGCGCTGCGCCGGTGCCGCCACGATCCCCCTTGCCACCAGGGACCCGCCCGGCGGGTCCCTGGTGCGCGTCCAACTAGCTTTGGAACCGATGACCGACCAGGACCAGGTGCTCACGTTCCTCCATCGGGCCAAGGCTCGCATCGAAGGCGGCGGCATCGACCCGACCCCCGGCTCCGATGCCGTGCGCTACACCCGGGACCGCCTCGAGGAGGCGCTCCCCTACGTCCATGCCGGCGCCGAGCTGCCGGCCGACGCTCGACTGAAGCCGGTCAAGCAGGTGGTGCTCGGACTCAGCCGCCCAGTGACTTCGAACCAGGCCCCGTTCAACCGGGCGGTCCTGCAGGCCCTCGACGGAGCCGCCGCCGCGATCGAGGGGCTCGCGTCGACCGTCGAGCTGGGTGACCAGCACGCCAACCGGGTGCAGGCCGCCCTCGCCACGACGGAGCTGGCCGTGGACGACCTGCTCGACGACGGCCGAGCCGTGCGCAGCCAGCTGGCCGACCTGACCGACGCGGTGACCGCCCTGCGGGCCCTGGTCGCCGAGGCCCGCTCCGACCTGGCCACCATCGCCGCCCGTCAGGACCTGATCTTCCGCACCGCCCGCGAGGGGCTGGCCGCCCAGGGCCTCGACACGGGGCAGCTCACCGAGCTGAGCCGGGAGCTGTCGACGGGCTTCGAGGAGCTCTACGAGGACCTCGAAGACCACTTCCGGGGCACGCGCGAGGAGGTCCAGGCCAAGCTCCAGCCGTACCTGGCCGACATCACGGCCACTGAGGGCGACGGGCCCGTCATCGACGTGGGGTGCGGTCGCGGCGAGTGGCTGGCGATGCTGGCGGACGCCGGTGTGGCCTCCTACGGCGTCGACATCAACGCCGTCGTCGTCGAACGCTGCGTGGCCCAGGGACTCGACGTGCGCGAAGCCGACGCCCTCGTCCACCTCCGCGAGATCCCAGCCGACTCGGCGCGTGCGATCACCAGCTTCCACGTGGCCGAGCACCTGTCGCTCGACACCCTGGTCGGGCTGGTCGACGCCGCGCTGGTGGCCTTGGCTCCCGGCGGCGTCCTCATCTTCGAGACCCCCAACCCCACCAACGTGAACGTGGGTGCGGCCTCGTTCTACCTGGACCCCACCCACCTCAAGCCCCTGCACCCGCAGTTCCTCCAGTTCCTCGTGACCCAGCGCGGCTTCGTCTCGGCGGAGGTCCGGTATCTGAACCCCGAGGACGTCCCGGCGCTCACCGTCGATGACCTCGCCCCCAACGGTGAGCTGGCCCGCTCCCAGCACCTGGTCGACCGGATCAACTGGGCGCTCTCGGGACCGCTCGACTACGGGATCGTGGCCGTCAAGGCTCCGGCCGCCGGCGCCTGAGCCCTCCGCCCGACCGTGCCCCAACCGCTGCGCATCGCGTTCCTGAAGCCCGAGTTCGGCGTGGCCGGCGGGCTCGAGGCGGTCGTCGACCAGCTCGTGGCCATCGCCCGGGCCGACGGCCACGAGGTCGCTCGCGTGGGCGTGGACATGCGGCCGCCTCGCGCCGCCGTCGCCGGGCTCCACATCCCTCGGTCCGTCTGGGACGCCGCACCTGAGTACTTCCCGTACCTGGCCGGACGGGCGGAGTTCGACCGCCTCGACGTCCGCCGGTTCGACCTCGTGGTGTCGACGCAACCACCGTCGTTCTCCGTGCGCCACCCGCACCACCTGTCGGTCTTCTACCACCACCACCGCGTGTACTACGACCTCGAAGAGGTGTACCTGCGGGCCGGGTTCGCCGCTGACGAGGCGGTGCACCGCGAGGCTGGGAAGCTCATCCGCGAGCTCGACCAGCCGGGCCTGGGACGGGTCGGCTGGTTCCTCGCCGGCTCGACGACCGTGGCCGAGCGCCTCGCCCGGTTCAACGGGCTGACCAACGCCAGCACCTTCCACGCCGGGCTCATCGTCAGAGACGAACGGCCCCCCGCCGCTGCCCCCGAGGGCGCCGGCGCGGTGCTCAGCGTGGGGCGCCACGAGTTCCCCAAGCGCACGGAGCTGGTCGTGGCCGCTGCCCACCTGCTCCCCGAGGTCGACGTGGCCCTCGTCGGCACGGGGGGCCGCGAGGCGTGGGCCAAGGCGCTCGACCAGCGGCTCGCCACGACCGACGCCGACCCAGCCGCGCTCACCGATGCCGAGACGTGGTGCAACACCGGGAGCGGTGCGCCTGCGGTGACCGACGGGCACCGGTCGAACGTCGAATTCGCGGGCCGCGTCACCGACGTGGAGCTGGCGCAGCGCTTCGCCGACGCGTCGTGCGTCGTGGCTCCGGCGTACCAGGAGGACTACGGCCTCACCGCCATCGAGGCCATGGCCCAAGCCAAGCCGGTCATCGTCTGTACGGATGGCGGCGGACTCACCGAGCTGGTCGAGCACGAGCGCACCGGCCTGGTGGTGGACCCCACCCCGGCTGCCATCGCCGCGGCGATCGAGCGGCTCACGTCGGACCGGGACCTCGCTGCCGAGCTGGGGGCCAACGGGCTCGAGCGGGCGGCCGAGCTGTCGTGGGATGCCGCCGCCGACGAGTTCCGCTCCGGCATCGAGCGGGTGCTCTCATGAAGATCGCCGTCGTCGCACCCTCCCCCATCCCGTTCACCCGCGGCGGTGCCGAGCGTGCCCTGTGGGGCATCCAGCAGGCCATCAACGACCTCACGCACCACGAGGCCGAGATGATCAAGATCCCGGTCGACGAGTCCACCCTGCCGGCCGTGATCGCCAGCTACCAGCTGTTCTCCGAACTCGACCTGAGCCACTTCGACCGCATCATCACCACCAAGTACCCGGCGTGGATGGTCGAACACGACCACAAGACCATCTTGATGATGCACGTGCTGCGGGGCGTGTACGACACGTACCAGTACCACCACCAGCCGCTCACGGTGCCCGATCCCTCCGACCACGTGTTCGCCCTGGTGCACCACATGCGCACGAACCCGGGCCACCGGGGCGCGCTGGCCGAGTTCTTCGAGCGGTGGACCAACGCACTGGCTGCACTCGGACCCGACCACCCGGACTTCGTCTTCCCCGGCCCGTTCGCCCGCCTGGCTATCCGCTGGCTCGACGGCGTCGGCATGGCGCCCGGCGCGGTCGAGCAGTACCTCTCGCAATCCAAGACCGTCGCGCTGCGAGCGGGGTACTTCCCGCCGGGCGTCACCCCAAGGATCGTCAACCTTCCCGGTCACCTGCCGCCCGCGCCGCGCAACGACGAGCACGGGACGTACCTGTTCACGGCCTCGCGGCTCGACGGGCCCAAGCGCCTCGACCTGCTCATCGACGCCATGGCGTACGTGCCCGGTGACATCGAGCTGAGAATCGCCGGCACGGGCGCGCTGCGTCCACAGCTGGAAGCCCAGGCGGCGGGCGACCCCCGGATCCGGTTCCTCGGCTTCACCCGCAACGACCTGCTCCCCGAGCTGTACGCCAACGCACTGGCCGTCCCCTTCATCCCCGCCGACGAGGACCTGGGCCTCATCACCCTCGAGGCGTTCTCGCAAGGCACCGCCGTCGTGACCTGCACCGACTCCGGCGGGCCGACCGAGTTCATCAAGGACGGGACGACGGGTCTCGTGGCCGAGCCGACCCCTGCATCCGTCGGCGGGAAGCTGGCCACGCTCGTCGCTGATCCCGCGCTGGCTGAGCGGCTGGGGCGGGCCGGCAAGGAGCGCGGCGAGCGCATCACCTGGGACCTGGTCGTCGAGGCGCTGCTCGGCGACCAGCGGTTCACCCCCGAGGAGCTGGCCGCTCGAGCGGCGGCCGGGGGCGAGGGGACGACGGGTGCCACCGCGGTCCGCAGTCGCCGGCGCGTTGTGGTGCTCACCACGTTCCCGATCAACGATCCCGGCCATGGCGGACAGCTGCGGGCCCGCAACCTGTACGGCGCCCTCGCCGCTCTCCGACCGATCGAGGTCATCGCACTGGTGGACTTCGGCCACCAGCCGTCGGTCCAGCTCCTGGCGCCGAACCTCACGCAGGTCGTGATCCCGCGGTCCGTGGCCCACCACCTGAAGGGCGAGGAGCTCAGCGTCGAAGCCCGGATGCCGGTGAGCGATGTGGTGGCCGGCAGCCACATCGACCTCACCCCCGCCTACCTCGAGGCCGTCGCCGAAGCGGCCGACGGCGCCAGCGCCCTGGTCCTCGCCGAGCCGTACCTCCTGCCGGTGGTGGAGCAGCTCGGCCTCGACCTCCCCGTGATCTACGACGCGTACAACGTCGAGGCCTCCCTCAAGGCGGGTGTCTTCCCGGACTCACCCGTCGGCGCCGAGTTGCTGGCCCAGGTGGTCGACGTCGAGCGCCGCGCCGTGCAGCGGTCGGCGCGCACCACGACCTGCTCGGCGGCCGATGCCGCCGCGCTCGCCGCCGCTTCGGACACCAATCCCGAGCGCTTCACCGTGATCCCCAACGGGACCACGGTCCCGGAGACCGTCATCAGCGCAGACGACCGCTCCGCACAGGGCGCGCGGTGGCGCCACCGCTACTGGACGGCGGGCAGCACCGGCGGTGAGCCCGAGCACCTCGCCGTGTTCTTCGGGTCGTGGCACCCGCCGAACCTCGATGCCGTCGAGCTCCTCATCGAGGTCGCCGCCGAGCTGCCCACCACCTTGATCCTGTCTGCGGGCTTCCACGGGCAGGCCTTCCTCAACCGGTTGGTCCCACCGAACCTGGTGTTTCCCGGGATGGTCACGACCCGGACCAAGGACCGGCTCCTCCAGACCGCCGACGTGGCGCTGAACCCCATGCGGCTCGGTTCGGGCACCAACCTCAAGCTCCTCGAATACCTCGCCGTCGGTGTGCCGGTGGTCTCGACGCCGTTCGGCGCCCGCGGCATCGACGTCATCGACGGGGAGCACCTGCGCTTCGCCGAGCCCGACGCGTTCGCTGCCGTGATCGCCGAGGTGCTCGACGATCCCGACGCCGCCCAAACCCGGGCCGAAGCTGCTCGGGCCCTGGTCAGCGCCCGCTACAGCTGGGATTCGCTCGGGCCGGCGCTCGCGGACGTGGTGTCCGACATCGTGCCTTCCGAAGCCCGCAAGTAGCCTCGTCTCGCTGTGTCCCCATCGATCGATCCCCCGCCCGCTCACCACGAGGTCCTCGTCCCGGACCGGGTGGCGGTGTCACCCGCCCTCGAGGTCTCGAAGCGGCCCAACCCCTTCGAGCGCGTCGCGTACCTGTGGCAGTACCGCGAGCTGGTCGGCAACCTGACCCGCAAGGAACTGAAGGTCAAGTACAAGAACAGCGTCCTGGGCTTCGTCTGGTCGCTGCTCAACCCGCTGATGTACCTGATCGTGTTCTCGCTGGTGTTCAACATCATCAGTGGCACCTCCGTGCCGTACTACGGGATCTTCTTCCTCTCCGGCCTGCTGGCCTGGAACCTCTTCAGCGCCGCGCTGGGCGCCGGCACCTCGTCCATCGTCCAGAACGCACAGCTGGTCACCAAGGTCTGGTTCCCCCGCGAAGCGCTCGTGCTCGCATCGGTGTTCACCGCCCTGGTGCACTTCTTCTTGCAGGCCACGGTGCTGCTCGCCGCCTTGGTCGTCTTCCAGCGCATGCCCGACCTGGCCTACACGCCGGTCCTGCTGCTGGCGCTGGTCGTGACCCTCGTGTTCTCGACCGCGCTGGCCATCGCGCTGAGTGCCATCAACGTCTACTTGCGCGACACGCAGCACCTCCTGGAGGTCGCCCTCCTCGCCTGGTTCTGGGCCTCGGCCATCGCGTACCCGTACGGCCTGATCGTCCACAAGATGAACATGACCCGTCTCGCCGGCAAGGAATGGATCCTCGCCATCAACCCCATGCTGACGGTGGTCATCAGCTTCCAGAAGATGATCTACAACCCGGCGCCGCCCACGGCGAAGCAACTGGCCGACCCCAACTACATCCCCGTGCTCCCAGATCACCCAATGAGCTGGTACCTGACCCACCTGAGCATCGCCCTCGCCGTGTCGCTCGCGATGCTGTTCGGTGCGCTGGCACTGTTCAGCCGGCTCGAAGACAACTTCGCGGAGGAGATCTGATGAGCGAGTTCGCCATCGAGGTCACCAACGTCACCAAGTCCTTCAAGGTGTACCAGGAGGGCGGTCAGTCCGCGAAGGAGCGGCTGATCCATGCGGGGCGCAACCCGCACATCGTGTTCAAGGCGCTCGACGACGTGTCGTTCCAGGTCAAGCAGGGCGAGACCTTCGCCCTGCTCGGCCACAACGGGTCGGGCAAGTCCACGATGCTGAAGTGCATCGCCGGCACCCTGCGTCCTTCGTCGGGCCGGGTCGTCTCCCGTGGCCGCCTCGCGGCGCTGCTCGAGCTCGGCGCCGGGTTCCACCCGGACCTCACCGGTAGGGAGAACATCTACCTCAACGGGTCGATCCTCGGGTTCTCCAAGACGCAGATCGACCGCATCTTCGACGACATCGTCGAGTTCGCCGAGCTGAGCGACTTCATCGACCAGCAGGTCAAGCACTACTCCTCGGGCATGTACGCCCGGCTGGGCTTCTCCGTCGCCATCAACGTCGAGCCGGAGATCCTCCTGGTCGACGAGGTCCTGTCGGTGGGCGACGAGTCCTTCCAGCGCAAGTGCATCGACCGGGTCCGCGACCTCCAGGGTGATGGTCGCACCATCCTCCTCGTGTCCCACGCAGCGGAACTGGTTCGCCAGATCGCGGACCGGGCCGCCGTGCTGGACCACGGCCACCTGGTCGAGGTCGCCGAGCCCGGCGAGGCCATCCGGACCCTGCGCGAGACGCTGGCGCGACGCGGCATCGCCCTGCTCGCCGAAGACGAGGACGTCAACGAGGCCCCGCCCGCACCGAAGTACGCCGATCCGCCGTCGCTCACGGTCCCGGTGGTCAACGTCGACAAGGCCCTGGTGATCACCAAGGTGGTGACCGAGTACCCCGATCCCGAGGCCAAGTTCTTGCTGCCCAACCAGCCCATGCGGCTGCGCATCGACTACTTCGCCCCCGAGCGGGTCACCGACATCTGCATGGCGTTCGAGTTCCAGGACCTCCACGGCAACGTGATCTTCGGGGACGACACGCAGACGATGGAGCAGCCCATCCACGCCTGCGACGGCGTCGGTGCGGTCTGCTTCGACCTGCCCCGGGTGCCCCTGCTCGACGGCGCCTACCTCATCTCGGTCACGGCCACCACCCGCAACGGCGGCCAGGTCTACGACCGCCGGGACCTCCAGGACCGCTTCGAGGTCATGCAGCCCGGCCGCCAGCGCGGCACGGTCGCCCTGGAGCCCAAGGTCGTGCACTACTTCCACGACAAGGCCGAGGGTGCCGACGAAGGCACCGAGGCCGCCGCCGACCCCAGCGTCGTCGCACCGGGCTGATCAGATCCGGCCGCCCGCCGCCCGGCGGTAGAGGTCGACGATCCCGTCGATCGTCGCGCTCCAGGGGAACTGCAGCACGCGTGCCTCCCCGGCGTCGGCCAGGTCCTCAGCCAGTGCCTCGTCGCCAAGTACCTGCCGCAGTCCCTGCGCCAGGGCCGTGCTGTCGCCGACCGGCACGACGAGGGCTGCATCGCCCACGACCTCGGGCACGGCCCCGGCCGCGGTGGTCACCACGGGCGTGCCCACGGCCATCGCCTCCAGCGGGACCAGGCCGAAGCCCTCGTACCGACTCGGGTAGGCGACCACGCTTGCGCCTCGGAGGAGCGCGAGTCGCTTGTGGTCGTCGATCTGACCGAGGCGCACGATGCGGCGCTGCAACGAGCATCCGGCGATGGCCCGATCGAGCGCCTCGCTCCCCAGGCCGTCGGCACCGGCGATCACGAGCCGCAGGTCGGGGTCGGTGGCACCGACCTCGGTGAAGGCCGCCACCAGCGACGGGAGGTCCTTGCGAGGATCCACCGTGCCGAGCGCGAGCACGTAGCGGTGTCCGCCGGCGAGGAACTGGCCGGCAGCGGCGTCGCTGGTAGCCCCGGGCGGTCCGGGCAGGCGGATCCCGTTGGGGACGGCCACGACGCGCTCGGCTGCAGCAGGGAACGCAGTCCGCACCTCCTCGGCCACGAACTCGCTGACCGTGTGGATCCAGGCGCCGCGGTCGACCGCTCGTCGGACCAGGTCCGGCCATTCGAGCACGTCGGGGGTGCACATCTCCGGGTGGTGGATTGCGGTGAGGTCGTGGATGGTCACCACCTCGGCTGCGCCACCGCCCGGGGGCACCACGAAGTTTGGGCCGTGCACGACGTCGCTGCGGCCAGCAAGGTGCCGGGCACTCGGCACGTCGAACTTCGACCATGCGGCCCGAGCGAGGCGGGCCGGCACCGGTCGGCTGTGGATCGTGGCGCCCGCGGGTGCGGCGGATGTCAGGCCGCTGCGCCCTCGCCACGACACGGCGAAGACCGACAGCTCGATGGCCGGGTGCACAGCAAGTCCGTTCACCAGTTCGCGGGTGAACACCCCCACCCCGGTCATCGAGCTGAGCAACGACGTGATGTCTACGCTCACCCTCAAGAGTGACCTGGCGTCGACGTGGGAGGACACAGCACCTCTGACCTGAAGAAACCGGCCCTGGTGCCGATGAGTTCCATGGTGGCATCCCGCGACGTCAGGAGACGGTTCGTGCCCGACAGCAGCACCAGCTCGACCACGAGTCTGCGCCGACGCAAGCGTCGGATGCTGGCCTCGCTCCCCCTCGGGGTCGGCGCGTGGGTCGTCCTCGCCGGCCTTCCGATGGCACCTGCGGGCCCGACCCCGGGAACCATGCACTCCGAGATCATCACGCTCAGCGGGCCCCAAGCAGACGCTCCCGCTGGCCGCTCATCGTCCGGGCTCCGAGCCGCACCCACCACAGCCGGCCCCGGATGGGCCACATCGCTCGACGTGGAGGACGGGACGCAGTCGGTGGCCGCCAGCTGGATCGATGCCCCTCGTGGCAGCGTGGCCGTCCGCGGTCTCGAGGACGGCGTGTGGACCGAGTGGGTCGACCTCGAAGCCGACCCGCAGGATGCTCCCGACGACAGCGCGCGCACGAGCGGCGGCATGGCCTGGTTCAGCAGCGACGGCGTCACCGACATCGAGGTGAAGGTCCTCACCGGGAACCTTGCCGACCTCCAGGTGCAGCCGATGCGCTACGAGGCACCCACCGCTGGCGGGTTCACCACCGCCTCGGCCGGCGCCGCTGCGGCCCAGCCCGAGATCCTGCCGCGCTCCAGCTACACCTCCAAGGGGTGGAAGTACTCGAACTCGGGCTGCTCCAACGGGCCCGTCGAGGCATCAGGCGGGATCAAGTTCGCCGTCGTGCACCACACGGCGAACTCGAACACCTACGCCGCCTCCGATGTCCCCGCCATGCTCGCCTCGATCTACGAGTACCACACGGGCACCAACGGCTGGTGCGACACCGGGTACAACTTCATCATCGACCGCTTCGGGCGCATCTGGGAAGGCCGCTCCGGCGGCATCACCAAAGCCATCAGCGGCGGCCACGCCCAGGGCTTCAACACCGGGAGCGTCGGCGTGTCCCTGCTCGGCCAGTTCGAGCCCGGTGCCTCCCCGGTGGCGGTCGAGCCCAGCTCGGACATGATCAGCGCCGCTTCGAAGATCATCGGCTGGAAGCTCGGTCTCTACGGGATCGACCCGACCGGAACCGTGTCGGTCACCAGCGGCGGCTCGAACAAGTGGCCCGCCGGCACCGTCGTCACCCTGAACCGGGTGATCGGGCACCGAGACGTGGGCTACACCGCCTGCCCGGGGACGAACGTCTACAACAAGCTGCCGACGATCCGCACCGCAGCCAAGTCGTACCAAGGTGGGACCACGACGACGACCACGACGACCCCGACGACCACGACCACCGCGCCCCCGCCACCCGCCTACGCCCCCTTCTTCACGGCAAACCAGCTGGTGACCCAGCAGTACCGCGACGTGCTGCGCCGCAACCCGTCGTCTGATGATCTCGCCTACTGGTCAGCGCGCGTCGGCGACACGTGGAGCCCCGGAAAGTTCATCGCCCACATGGAGGCATCGACGGAGGCGGACAACCGGGTGCATGCCGTGACCCGCCTGTACCGGGCCTACTTCCTGCGCAATCCGGACCACTCGGGCCTGACCTACTGGCTCAACCGAAGGGGCGAGGGCCGCAGCCTCTTCTCGATCTCGCAGTCGTTCGCCACGTCATCGGAGTTCACCAACCGCTACGGCTCGCTCTCCAACGCCGCCTTCGTCGACCGGGTGTACCGCAACGTGCTGGGCCGCCCTGCGGACCAGAGCGGCGCCACCTACTGGAAGACCCGCCTGGATGGCGGCATGCCCCGCGGTCAGGTCATGGCCAACTTCTCCCAGTCCACCGAGTACCGGGGCGGCACCGACGCGGGGGTCCGCGTGGTCGGCACCTACGAGGCCCTGCTCCACCGATCGGCAGATGCCGACCAGTACGCCATGTACGAAGCCGGCATCCGCACCGGCTCCACCTCCCTCACCAACCTCGCCACCTCCCTCTTCGACAGCGCTGAGTACACCAACCGCTTCTGAGCGCGTCGAGACTCAGCGCTTGCGCTGGGGTGGGGCCAGGCCCGCGAGTTCTTCGTGGATGGCGGCGAGCTCGGCTTGGTGCTCGGCTCGTTGACGAACGAACTCAGCTCGGAGCTCGGCGACCTCGGCGCGCAGGGCGAGCTGGTCATCGGCCGTGGCCTTGACGACCTCGTTGCGGGCCTTGGCCACGACTGGCGCAGCCAGTCGACGGGCGCGCGCCTTGAGGCCGTCAGTTCCGGAGGGTCCTGGGTCCGCGGTGGTCACGCCGACGATCCTCCACCATCCGCGGTGAGCACCGCCAGCGCGTCGGCGACTCGGTGGCGCGTCGGGGAGCTGGCCGGGGTGGAGAGCTCGGCAAGGCGTTCGTCGACGCGAGCCAGCGGACCGTCCGGCGTGCGCACGAGGCCGAGGCGTCGGGCCACCTCCTGGGAGGGGCGGCCGAGATCCAGGTGGTGCTCGGCGCAGCGCCGGGCGTGGCGCGACAACGCCGCCGCGCGGGCGTCGTCCCCGGCGATCTCCTCGGCAAGCGCCAGGGCGGCATCGGGCCCGCCGGCAACCTCGACGTCCCGCCCGGGGCGAAGGCCCAGCCGGCGGGCCGTGTCACCGCTGGTGACGACCGGGGTGCCCAGCGCGAGCGCCAGCAGGGTCGCCGGACCGCTGACGACGGCGACGGAAGCCAGCGCCAGCTCCTGCTCGCCCCCAACGGTGTCGACGCCCCCTTCGATCCGCAGGATGTGCACGGCGGGCAGGCCAGTTGCCTCGCGGTGCCGACGGCGAACCAGCGGCGAGACGGCCGGCCAGCGGTCGACCTCGATGGCCACCGGTGGCACGAGCACCGCCCCGCGCTGGACCAGCTCCGGCTTGGCCGTGAGCAGCAGCGAGGCGCCGGCCTCGACCGCCTGATCGACCTGATCGTGGTGCTTGACCCAGACCGCCGTGCGCGCCGGCAGGGCGGTGCCGAGCGCGCCGAGAGAGTCGACCGATGTCACGAGCACCGCGTCGGGGACGAGGTCCCCCCGCCGGTGCCAGGACACCACTTGGGCGTGCGCCCCGAGGAGGCCCAGCAGGGCCACAGCCCGGCCGGACGTCCCCGGTGCGGCGAGCAGGGCCAGCACGGGCCCATCGGTTCCGACGGCCGGCCGGCGCTGCTCGACCGCGGTCATCGTGGCGCGCCGCCGAGGAGCGTCTCCACGACTTGCTCCCACCGGAGGTCCTTCACCCGTTCGCGCCCCGCGGCGCCGAGGCGCTTGGCGAGGATCGGGTCGCGCACGAGGCGGTCCAGGGCCGCACCCATGGCATCGGCTGTGCCGTCGGTGACGAGACCGGTGACCCCGTGCTCGACCCACTCGAGCACCCCACCGCTGTCGTCGGTGGTCACCACCGGCACGCCCGCCAGGAACGCCTGGAGCGTGACGAAGCCGTAGTCCTCGTCGTAGGGGGCGTACACGACGGCGGTCGCCTGGCGGAACAGGTCGACGAGTTCGTCGTCGGACACGAATCCGGGCAGGCTCACCCGGGCGGAAAGCCCGAGGCTTTCGGTGCTGGCCGCCAGTTCCTCCGACAGCGAGCCCTTGCCCGCGAGCACCCCGTCGACGGACTCCTTCATGGATGCCATGGCGTCGAGAAAGAGGCCAGGGCGCTTGTTGGCCTCGAGGCGAGTCGGGCACAGGATGTGGCTGCCCACGCCACCGGGCCGGGGCTTCAGCCGATCGGCGAGGGGCGGCGGCTGGTAGAGCGGGGTGGCGCGCAGCCCGTTGTAGCGCTGCATCCGTTCGGCAACGACGCCCGAGATGGTGAAGCGCGAGAGGCACTCCCCCAGCACCCGGGTGTCCCAGTCGACCACCTGGCGGTGCACCTCGAGGCTGGCGTCGTCGAGCGCGAGGTCGCTCCACGGCTGGCCGAGCCCGTCGTAGGCGGCGCGGTGCTGGTGGGCGAGCCACAGCACCTTGCGGGGGTGGCGGGCGTAGTACGCCGGGAAGTTCACCGGGATGACCACGTCGGCGTCGAGCGGGATCATGCGCCACGCCGTGGCGGCATCGAGCAGGCGGTCACGATCCCAGGCGGCCGGCACCGAGACGGCCTCGGCGCGGTGGCCGGCGTCGCGCAGCGCGTCGACCAGGTTCTCCACCATCATCTCGAGCCCACCCCGCATGAAGGGGACCTGGGTGGCACACACCAGCACGTCCATGCCGACGAGTCTCGCAGCCGGGACGGGGTCGGTCAGTAGATGGTCTGGCGCAGGCGCGCAGGCTCCGGTTCGACCCGACCGATGACGACCGGCGAGCCTCGCCTGGTTTCAGCCCGGCGGGGGCTGGAGCGGGAGCGGGGCGCACGCGCCTTCGAGGTCCGCGACGGTGATGCGGTCTCGGTTGGCGTAGGTGACCTCGTTGGTGGGGTCGACCTGCACCTTGTATTCCCGGAAGGTCTGCTCCAGGGAGTCGTAGGCCAGCAGACGGCCACGCAGTGGGTCGCCGAGATCGAGGATCAGCTTGATGGTTTCGATGGCTTGGATGCTGCCGATGATCCCCGGCAGCACGCCGAGCACGCCCGCCTCGGCGCAGCTCGGCGCCAGATCGGCCGGCGGAGGCTCTGGCACCATGTCGCGGTACGTCGGGCCGTTCTGCGGGTCGAAGACGGTAACCATGCCCTCGAAGCGGAAGATCGATCCGTGGACCACCGCGATGCCGAGCTTGACCGAGGCGTCGTTCACTAGGAACCGGGTCGGGAAGTTGTCGGTTCCGTCGACGACGGCGTCGTAGCCCTCGAGGATCTCCATCACGTTGCTAGCCTCGAGCCGCACGTCGTAGGTGACGACGTTGACGTCGGGGTTGAGCGCGGTGAGCGTCTTCTTCGCCGAGTCGACCTTGCGGTCGCCGATGCGGTCCATGTTGTGGAGGATCTGGCGCTGCAGGTTGGACTCGTCGACGACGTCCATGTCGATGATGCCGAGCGTGCCCACGCCGGCGGCGGCGAGGTACAGCGCGGCGGGCGAGCCGAGGCCGCCGGCGCCCAGGAGCAGGACCTTGGCGTCGAGCAGCTTCTGCTGGCCGGTCTCGCCCACCTCGGGGAGGAGCAGGTGGCGCTTGTAGCGGTTGCGCTGGTCAGAGGTGAGGGCTGCGGGGATCTTCCACTCGCGCCCCTCGTCCTTCCACTGGTTGAACCCGCCCATCACCGAGACGACGTCCGTGTAGCCGAGCTGACCGAGGGTCTGGACGGCGAAGGCCGAGCGGGTGCCGCCGGCGCACAGGACCACGAGCGGCGTGCTGTGGTCGGGTACGCGCATCTCGATGTTGGTCTCGAGCGTGCCCCGGGGGATGTGCATGGAGCCGGGGACGGCGCCCTGCTCGTACTCGTCGGGCTCACGGACGTCGAGGACAAGGGCGCCTTCCGCCATGCGGAGTTCGTCGGCCTCGGCCGTGGTGACCTCGCGGATGGCGGCCTTGGTGGCGTTGAGGAGATCTCGGAAGCTGGACATGTCTGGTCCTCTGGTGGTGCGTGCGGTGCGCGCGGTTCGCCCTGCGGCGCCGCGGTGCGGTGGGAAAACCCTACCGGTGAGGTCAACAATCGATCCAGAGCGGGGATTCCCGGCGAGGCAGGTGCGATGATGGCGCGGTGGCGGCGGACCAGCAGCTCTCGGGGCACAAGCGCCACGTGGTCGCCATCAGCGATGTGCACCTCGGAACGCTCGATCCCACGGTCTGGTACCAGCCCCACCTCCACGAGCCGTATCTGAGACACCTCCTGGCCTGGGTCGTCGAGCAGGCCGAGCACATCTGCGAGCTGGTCATGCTGGGCGACATCGTGGACTTCTGGACCTACCCGGCGGACGTCCGCCCGCCCTCGTTCGCCGAGATCGCCGCCTGCCATCCGGCGATCTTCGGGATCGACGGGAGCCTCGCCGCGGTGCTCGACGCCCTCGACGGACAGGTCACCTACGTCCCGGGCAACCACGACCAGGGCATCACCGCCGACGAGGTCGCCAGCATCCGGAGCCGCCGCGGCCACCACGTCCGCCTCGTGGAGGAGGTGCCCTACCTTCCGGTGCCTGGCCTGGCGATGGCACACGGCCACCACGACACCCTCTTCAACGCACCGGCGACGTCGGGGCCCTTCGCTCCCCTTCCGCTCGGCTACTTCGTCACCCGGGCCGTGGCCACCCGCTGGGCCCAGGGGCTGGCCGACGGCCAGACGGTGGCCGAGCTGGCCGGACAGGGCGCGCCCAACGGCATCGACCTGAAGTCGCTCGTCGGCATCGCGTCGGGCGTCGGCGCCCGTTCCGTCGCCGCCACGGTCATCGACTTCGTGGCCGGGGCGACCGCCATGAGCCCGGTCACCGAGATCGTGATGCCGGACGGGTCGACCGCCAACCTCCTCGACGCGCGCGCCGCCTACGCCGACTGCTGGACGGAGTGGTCCGATGCCCACGGCGGCGGCATCGCCGGCCAGTCCGCCGCTGGCCGGGCCACACTCGCGGACTTCGACGGCACCTACCTCGGCTGGTTCGCACAGCGCATGGCCTTCGAGCACGACTGCGACCTCGTCGTGATGGGACACACCCACGTTCCCATCGGCGGCCTGGAACCGTCGCTCGTGGACTACATCAACACCGGCTTCGACTGCCCGTCCCAGCCCGACCTCGAGCGCGAGCTCTCGCCGCAGCACGTGACGTTCGCCGTGATCGATACCCGAGCCACCGACGACGACCCCGGTGCCGCGCCGTTCGACCCGTCCATCTGGGCCGTGTCCGATGAGGGCGAGGGTCGCCTGCGCTGCCACCCGATCGACGCACCCACCACGTCCGTCGTCAGCGGCGCCACGATGGACTACTCCAGCTACGTGGTGGTGGACAACCGCCTCGGTTCGTCCGACCTGGAGCTGATCGAGGCCCACGCCGCCTTCGGGACGTTCGTGGTGTCACCCCCCGAGCGCATCGCGGCGGGAGGTGAGGGCAGGTTCTGGCTCCAGGACCTGCTCGGCGCAGCAGGCTCGGACGGCCGGGTGACCTACCGCCGCACGAACGAGCCCCATCGCGATCCGATCGAGCTGTGGTTCACCTGCCCGACCGCGGGGACCAACGCCTGCACCGGTCCCGCGTCCTTCGCCACGCGCGCCGCGAACGGCGAGTGGCGCGAGGAGCGCGTCGCCCAGTGGGGCCACCCGTTCTTCGTCGAGTTCGAGATCACTTGAGGAGCCGGCGCCTCTTCGGCAGCATCTCAGCCGGCCCCTTGCGAGCGGCATCACGACACATGAAAGTGCATGGCACGCAACTCCATGGAGGTTCATCGTGTCCCGTCCGAAGCTCACGTTCACCCTGCCGATCGATCACTTGCGGATCACCCGGTGGGACGACCCGGTGGTCGAGGCCGTCGGCCACGATCCCCGATCTCCGTACGTGGAGCGGTACTGGCTGGCCCTGCTCGGTCCAGCGAGCCGAGCACTCCTGAACGCCAGAAGGAGGCCGGGCGACCGTGGACCGGAGGCACCCGGATCAAACGGTCGGATGACCAGGTGGTAGCCGTGCGCGACGATGAGCGTCGTGGCAGCCACCTGGTACTCCATCACCGTTGAGATCGTGTCCGGCAACGGCCAGACCTACTGGCCGCGACCGGGCCGGATGATCGCGGCGTCGAGGGCGCACACGTTCCAGCAGTTGGCCGAGTCGATCGACACGGCCTTCGCCCGCTGGGACCCGGCTCACCTGCACTCGTTCAAGTTCGCTGATGACACCCTGATCGGGCCGATCGACCGCGGCTGGACCGACTACGAGGAGGAGGTCTTGGCTTCGTCCAAGACGAAGCTGAGCCGGTTGAAGCTCGGGGAGCAGTTTGTCTACGAGTTCGACTTCGGTGACGAATGGCTCCACATCTGCACCGTGGCCCCCAAGAAGATCGACCCCTGGTTCGACTTCGGGTACGCCCCGGTCCAGCCCCTCGTGTACTTCGGGTGGGGAACTATCCCCGACCAGTACGGGCGACGCTGGAACGGCGATGATGGCTGGGACGAGGACGAGAACCCGATGCCTGAGAATCCCCATCGCACCGACCTACCGCCCTTGATGCCGTGGTGGGGACCCGGCGCTGACCGCTCCCCGGACTGAGTGGTAGTCGGTATCAACCTCACTTCTGACGGGGCGATGCCCTCGGTCCCGCGAGTCGAGAACGGCAGAACGCCAGAAGGGACCCCCAGCGGAACAGCGCAACGACGCGGTTCCAGGCAGCCTGCGCCTAGTACGTCTAGCCTGAGCAACAGCACCATGACGCGGAGGCGACATGAACATCGGGCCCACGGAACTGCTCATCCTCTTGGTAGTGCTGGTGGTGCCCATCGCTCTGCTCGTGACGCTCATCGTCGTCATCGGTGCGCGTCGCAAGCAGCCATCCGCTGGCACGTTCAACGACCCGCCAGCACCGCCTAGCTGACACCTACCGGCCTGATCGAACTGTCTTCGCTACTCTCGCTACCCGTCAGCTTCCGGTGGCACCCCATCGGGCGAGGAACCCGGTACAGCCGTCGTTTCCGCCCGTAGGTGGTCGAGTTCGTCTCGATCCTGGAGGTGGAGCGCGACCCCCCTACGTCGATGGCCGACGCCAACGGTCATCCGCCCATGCCGGGCATGGAGTGGTCGCTGGACTGACGATCGAACCAGTCGTGGATCGCTGCCACCAACGACGGCTCGGTCGAGGTGTAGGTGATCTGCGCGCCACCGGGAATCTCGACCAGCACGACCTTCACGCGTGAGACCCCCTGCTCGAGTGCATCGACGCCGGGCATGTCCATGCCGTGGATCTTGGCGGGGTCTGAGTAGTTCCCGCTGCGGAAGCTCCTGGCTTCCGACCGCAGGTGCGCCCGGATCAGGTCCTTGTTCTGGGTATCACCGGGGTCCTTCACGACGACCCTCTGGATGCCACCGTCGTCGGTCTTGGTGAACGTGTGGGTGGTGCGGTTCAGATCGAACGGCATTACCTGCTGCGCACGGCTCGCCATCCCGGTCGGCTCGGTACCGGACCCGTCACGACTCGCCAGCAAATACATCCCCAACGCTAGGAGTCCGACGGCCACGACGGCGAGCCACATCCGACCTGATCGTGAACTTGGGACTTCCTCGACGCTGACCACGCCTTCACCTCCGAGCGCGCAGTCTGGCCCAGGCAATCTGGGCACACGCATCGGGCCGAGCCGCCAGGCCCGAGCGACCTTGGGCCGTTCGGCACTATCCCCGATACCGCCAACGAGTCCAGGGTGAAGCCGAGACACAGGCAGCGCCCGCCCCAGGAGGAACCCCCATGATGAACTGGAACGACAACGGCGGCGGCAACGGGTGGTGGCCGCTGATGTGCCTGATGATGGTCGTCGTGGTGGGCGCGGCCATCTGGGCGGGTATCACTCTCCTGCGACGAACGCCTCGCAAGGGATCGGTCCCAGGCCAACAGATCCTTGATGAACGCTTAGCGCGAGGCGAGATCAGCGTCGCCGAGTTCGAGGAGCGACGAGCAGCGATGACCACGACAAGGCGCGGACCAACCGAACCTGACCACCCGTAGGCTCCGCCAAGAACCCGCATCAGGGTCCTCTGATCCCACTGGAGTTCTTGTGTCGCTGCACCGCCGACTCGCCATCCTCACCGCACCGCTTGCGGTCGCCGCCCTCCTCGCCGGATGCGGCAGCGACAAGCCCTCCACGGCGGGCACCACCCCCGCTTCATCCAAGGCAACCACGTTCGTCCTCGACGAGTGGTCCGTCGTTCCCCCCGAGCAAGACCTAGCCGCAGGCAAGGCGGCGATCACCGCTACCAACAAGGGCAGCGAGACCCACGAGTTGGTCATCGTCCGTGCCTCCGACGCAGCCTCGCTGCCCACCAAGGCCGACGGCTCGATCAACGAGGACAAGATCCCCGAGTCGAAGAAGGCCGGAGAGATCGCAGACGTGGCCGCAGGCAAGACCAAGACCAAGACCCTCGACCTGCCCGCAGGCGACTACATCGCCTTCTGCAACATCGTCGAGGACATGGGCAAAAGCGACATGGGATCGGGCGACATGGGTGACGGGTCCGACATGAACGGCGATTCGGGCGTGGCAGCGGGCATGGACCACGTTCACTTCAAGCTGGGCATGGTCAACTACTTCACCGTCACCTGACTCGCTTCCGCCACGATGTCTTGGCCTGAGTGGCTCATCCTCACCGTGACAGTGGTGGTTGCCTCGTGGGTTGTTCTGATCCTGCTGGCGCAACGGCTGCCACCCGGCCTCGCCAAAGACCTCGCCGGGTTCCTCCCGGCGTGCGCCACAACCCTTCGGCGGCTTCGCAGGGACCCCCGCGTTCCACGCCGCGCCAAGATCGCCGTCGCCATCGCGGCCGTCTGGGTCGTCAGCCCAATCGACCTCATCCCCGAGTTCTTGCCCGTCATCGGCCCCCTCGATGACGTGATCATCGTCGTGCTCGCCTTGCGCTACGCCGCCCGGCAGGTACCTCGCGAAGCGATCGAGGAGGCGTGGCCCGGCGAGCGGCGACTCCTCGATCGCCTGCTGGGGGGTCCCGCCGACACATCTCCAGCCGCCCGGCCCTAGAGGGTTCGCTGCGAGGTGGACCGGGCTTTCGGTCTACGAGCCGAAGAGGACGGAACGCCAGCAGCAACGGGGAAATCGGTCCGCTCGACCTACGGAGGCGTGTAGGGCACCGATCAGTGACCGTGCCTACGACCATGCACCTCTCGCAGGTCTGCGTCGGAGGTGACGCCTGGCAACAGCGACCCATCCGAGCGCCGGAGGACCCGGTAACCGCCAGGCACCTGCTCTGCGATCTCGAAGCCGTCTGTCCACGAGTCGAGGAACTGGGTGTGAACCTCGACTGGATCTCCGATGTTCATGGTGACCACCTTGGGGGAGCGAGGGGGTTTCGATGGTGGCACTGGCTCGTCGATTGCGCAACACGCAATCTCAGGCCACTCGGACGAGTGACCTTGGCCTCCCTGTACGGCGACGGCAGGTCACTGCGTCAACGACGTGGAGGCACGTAGCTGGGTGAGGCCGGTAGCGATTTCGTGGTGAACGAACTCGACGGTCCACCCGAACCGTTCAGCGATCGCCGTCGCCGTTACGCCCGGCATGGCCGCTGTGAGGAGAATCGACCGACGAAGCGCCGGAAGGGTCTCCAGCGCCGCAGTCACTTCCATGCCGGTGGGTACTCGTGACATCGGTAGGCGCTCCGGTGTTCTCTAGGTAGCCGGAGGTCGAATAGCCCCAGACCTCCTGCATCTACCCGCATGGGCTGGATCTAACCCAGATGAGTGAAACGGAGCGCCCTACTTGCAGCGAAGCCGTCGAGCACCAACGCACCTTCTACCTCGGCCCTGATCGCGGCGTGTTCGCGCTCGGCCCGCCACCGTCCGCCTATTCGGCGCATCGGGCGGCGGAGAACAGCACCCGCATGGGTGCTGCGGGAGGAGGTATCCATGAACGTTCGCAAGCCGCTCTACGCACTCGGGCTACTAAGCCTGACGACGCTCCTCACGGTGGGAGTGGCGTCTCCTGCGGGAGCCGCCGAGACGTGCCAGGGACCTCCTGGACCGCAGACCACGTTCGACTGCTTCACGATGTCAACCGAGGCCGTCACGATCGAACAGCCCGTCACCGGCACCACCACCGACACGGAGACGTTCAGCACTCGGGTGATCGTCGAAGCCCCAAGCGGCATCACCTTCGACCAGACCGTCAGCGCAGCCGCTGATTCCACCAGCGTGGACGAAGCCATCGCCACCGCGAACGCATCGGCCATAGCGGATGGCCTCTCGGTTACCGGCACGAGCACATCCACACCCCAGCGGACGCTCGTGGACACCACCCAGATCCAGACGACCACCCTCGACCGCGAGGAAGTGACCGTCGAGACCGTGGTGACCTTCGGACCAGACACCATCCAGACCGGACCGAATCGCTCCGAGACCTTGACGATCCCTGCGGGCGCAACGAACTACAACACGATCACGACCACGACCACCTACCTGAACGTGACGACGAACACCACGAACACCTACCTGACTACCGCCACCGTCACCATCACCGCGGTGGCTCCAGCCAGCCCCACGTCCACGACGACCACCACGACGGCCCCCGCACCAGCGGTTGCGCCCACCTCGACCGACACCTCGTCCGGCGAACTCGCCCGCACCGGCACCTCTAACGCCCCCTGGGCGGCGCTCGGCATCTCCCTGGTGCTGGTGGGCGCAGGCTGCGTGCACCTCTCCCGTCGGGCCGCTCAGGGGCGAGCCTGACCGATCCTGGCTCGCCGTAGGCCGGACGCGTTCGCGTCACACCTCTGATGAAGGCGAAACCCCTCTGACCTCGACTTCTGCCGTCTTCGTCCTTCTGGCGTTGTGATGCTGTCGGTCCTTCGACGACGTTCCTGGTCCGACGATTGGCGACGGAGCTGGAGGCCCATCCCGACGGGTTCGACCTGCCGCTCGAGGAAACGGCAAACGCCCTCGGGTTGGGATTGCGGGGAGGGCTGTCCGGGCCCTTCTACCGCGCCATCGCCCGGACCGGGCAGTTCCACATCACCAAGGCGAATGGCCCGAACGAGCTCGCCGCCCGTACCAAGCTCCAGACGCTGACCCGCCACCAGGTTGACCGGCTGCCACCCCTGCTCCGAGAGGAGCATGCGGAGTGGGTGACCTCCAACGACGCGGTCCCCACCGTGGAGGAGCGTCGGACCCGGGCCCGGCGCCTCGCCCTCAGCCTGCTCGAGCTCGGCGAACCGGCGGAAGCCGCCGAGCTCCAGCTGCACCGTTGGAAGTTCCATCCAGGGCTGGCCCACGAGGCCCTGCGGTGGGCGGAGGCCCGCAGGGCCGGGATGGACCCGGCTCGCACCCAGGCCACGGCCGCAGCGGCTCCGATCCCGCCGCCCCGAAGTCCTCGCCCGGTGTACGACCCCGCCGGCGACGCCGCCTGAGCAGCCTCCGGGCTCAGCTCGCGGGGAGCTTGGACCAGGTGCTGAGGGCGTTGACCAAGGTGCGGACGCCGTAGCCGGTGCCGCCGCGTGCGTTCTCGTCCCAGGCGGCGGTCGTGTCGGCGGGGCCGGCGATGTCGAGGTGGACCCAGGGCACGTCGCCGACGAACTCCCGCAGGAAGATGCCGGCGGTGAGCGCGCCGCCGTACGGGCCGGTGCCGATGTTGCGGAGGTCGGCGATCTCGCTGTCGATCGTCTTGCGCAGGTGGTCGGGCAGCGGAAGCGGCCACATCGCCTCGCCGGCGGCGTCCGCTGCATCGAGGATCCGCTCGCGCAGGGCATCGTGGTTCCCCATCGCGCCTGCGGTCCGCTCGCCGAGGGCGACCATGACTGCGCCGGTGAGCGTGGCCAGGTCGATGATGGCGTCGGGCTCGTCCTCGACGGCGAGCGCGAGGGCGTCGGCCAGGATCAGCCGGCCTTCGGCATCGGTGTTGAGCACCTCGATGGTCGTGCCGTTGCGGGCCGTGAGGATGTCGCCGACCCGAGTTGCGTCGGGTCCGAGCATGTTGTCGGTGAGGGGCAGGTACGCGGTGACCTCGAGCCGGGGTGCCACGGTGGGCACGAGGCTCATCACGCCCAGCACGGTGGCGGCGCCCGCCATGTCCGTCTTCATCCACTCCATGCCGGCGGCGGTCTTGATGCTGAGGCCGCCGGCATCGAACGTGACCCCCTTGCCCACCAGGGCAACCTTGCCCTTGGCCCGACCCTCCGGGCGGTGGGTCAGCTTCACGAACCGGGGCTCCTGGGCCGAACCGCGGTTCACGCCCAGCAGGGCGCCGAGCTTGGCCTTGCGGATCGCGGCCTTGTCGAGGATCTCGATCTCCAGGCCGGATGTGTTCGCCACCTTCGTCGCTTCCGAGGCAAACGCCTTCGGCGTGAGGTCGCCACCCGGCGTGTTCACCAGGTCGCGCACGAGCACCATCGCCGTCGCGATCGCCACGCCCCGCTCGATGGAACCGGCGGCTCGGGCTCCGCCCTTGGCCACGACGGAGATGGTGGCGAGCTTGGCGCCTTCGGCCGAAGGCTTGTAGGCGCCGAACCGGTAGGTGCCGAGGATCAGCCCCTGGGCCAGCGCCTCGACGGCCTCCAGGCGATCGGGACCGTCGAGGTGCCCGACGAGGTCCGCCACGAGCGCATCCTGCGACGACGCCCGCTTGGCCACCGCCGCGCCGATGCGACGGAAGGTGGTTGCGTCGGGTGCCTCTCCGACCCCGACGAGCAGGCGGATCCCCGCATCGGTGGCCGCCACCAGCATCTGCGCGACCTTGCCCTCGAACCCGCCGAGCGACGCCAGGTCGGCGTCGAGGCCAGGGGCATCCTCGGCGAGGCGGCCGGAGCGCACGGCGATGGCGACGAGCGTCCCCGTCGAGACATCGGCGGGAAGAGCGGCAAGGTGGTCGAGGGCGACGGCGACAGGCATGGGCGCAGCGTACGGCGCGACGCGCGGCGCACCGGCCGACCGGTCAGACGGAGCGGGTCTCGCGGGAGGCGCCCTCGACCCAGCGGGCGAGCGTCCAGACCAGGTCCGAGAGGCGGTTGAGGTAGGGCACGACCTGCGAGCCCTCGGCGACGACGACCATCGATCGGCGCTCGGAGCGACGGACCACCGTGCGAGCGACGTCGAGGCGCGCCGCCAGCTCGCTCTCTCCGGGGACGACGAACTCGGTGGGCTGGTCGAAGCGGCTGGTGAGGTCGTCGATCCAGGTCTCCAACGCCGCCACCATCTCCGGGGTGACCCGGGTGGCGCCGTCGACGAGCTTGTGGGCGTTCTCGTGCTCGGTGGCCAGTTCGGCCATCAGGACCCAGAGGTCCCGCTCGAGGTGCACGAGGATCTCGTCGAGCTCGCCGCCCTTCGTCGCCGCAGCTCGGGCCAGGCCCAGCGCGGCTTGGGCTTCGTCGACGGTGCCGTAGGCCTCCGGCGCGGTCGAGTCCTTGGCCACCCGGCCCCCGCCGTAGAGCCCGGTGGTGCCGTCGTCGCCCTTGCGCGTGTAGATCTTCATGCCCGGCCGACACTACCGGCGCATGCCTGGCAACCGATCCAGCGGGCTCGGAGTATCGAACCGGGGAGGAGCGGGAACTGCTCCCCCAGGGTGAGGCGTCCACCAGGGGAGCGTCCCGCCCATCAGGAGGACGACGTGGCTGCTGAGCCGACCGTGGACGGAGGTTCGAACCCCCTGGGCGACCCATCGGACGAGCTGATCGACGCGGTGGGATGGACCGGGGTGAAGAGGACTTCTGGGCCGAGGCCGATCGTTCGCGCTCCGGTGCACGGTCCCAGGGCCGAGCTCGCCGCCATCGAAGCCGTCCGCCGGCTGCGCACCCGGTCGCATCAGGGTCGGAGGCCTCCCGCTCCGGACTCGGATCGATCCGTCGACGGGCCGCCGCAGCCTGGGCAGCAGAGATGACCGCCATGCGGGCCCTGCGGAATCGCCCGGTCGGATCCGGCAAAGCAGCGCCCAACCGGCGTCACAGGATGGTGGCCATCGCCGTGGGCTCGCTCGCGCTGCTCGCGGTTGCGGCAACGGTCGGCGAGACGTTCCTGAGCGACGGATCGCCGACGGATCGGGCCACAGCGAGCAGCGCCCCCGGCACCGACGACGGCGGCTCGACGTCCTCGGCCGGTGCGGGCACCAGCGGGGACAACACCCGCACGACCGTCGCCTCGCAGATCATCGACGCACCCCGCGCCCGCACCTCGACCGCAAAGCCCAAGGCATCGAAGCCGGTGTCGAACACGCCCACCACCGCGACGCCCCCGGCAGCGGACCGACCCGGCGGCGCCAACGCCCCAGCCCCGGCGCCGCCACCGTCGGCCACGCCCGCACCGGCGCCCCGGCCGGTCACGTCGACGCCACCGGCCGTCGCTCCCCCGACGACCGCACCCAGGCCACCCATGGCACCGCGCGTCGATGCGTTCACCGCCACCGTCGCATCGACCCCGGGTGGCGCCTGCTCAGCGCTCCAGTGGGCGACCACGTTCGCCTGGTCAACCACCGACGCCTCGTCCGTCCAGATCACCGGCCCCCTCGCGCCGGCCCAGACCCGGCTCCCGGCCGACGGATCAAAGGTGACCTGCCGAGGCCTGCCCGGCAAGCCCGTTGGTGGTTGGACCCTCACCGCCACCGGTCCCGGCGGCACCGCCACCGCAACCGCTTGACCCCTGGTCGCGCACCCGCGGGCGACGGAACCGGATGGGGCGCCCCCAGTACGCTGCCGCGATGGCAGCGGGGGCCGGCGGGGTTCGCAATGAGCACGACGCGCACGATCGGGCGTTCCTCGTCGGCCTGCTGATCGTGCTGGGGCTCCTCGGCGCCGGCGTCGCCCTGGTGCACCGCCAGGGCATGGCCCACAGCTCGCAGGCCGGCGACGCGTGCCCCGTCACCGCTCGCGGCGGACTCGTGGGCTACGACGCCCGCACCGGCGCGGTCCGCTGGACCAACGTGGTGCCCCCGGAGGGTCGCCTCGCACCAGATCCCGAGTCGGGGAAGGTCCGCCTCCTCCGGCCGGCGTCCTACGTCGACGGCCTCCCGGACCGATTCCTGATGGTCACCCGCGAAATCGATCCGGCAACGGGGCGGGTGACGGCCTGCTCGGGCGTGGTCGAGGACCTGACCCAGGCCGAGCAGAACGCCCTCAACGGGTACGACGAGCCGCTCGCAACACCCATGCGGCTCGACGGCATGCTGATCTCGAAGTGGGGCGACGGCATCCGAGCGACCGATGGCACCATCACCGGCACCGGTCTCTGGGGCATCCCCCACGGCCAGGCGCGCGTGCGCATCGGCGATGCCTTGGTGGTCACCGGTTCGGGCGACGGACGGGCCCGGACGCATCTGCTCGACCTGCGCACCGGCGAGACGCGCTGGTCGGTCCGCGAGAAGCTGATCAACGCTCCCCGTGCCGGAGACCCGGTGATCACCGCCGATCCCACCCACTCCCGCGAGATCACTGCGCACGACCTCACCACCGGCCAGGTGTTGTGGACCGGCTTGCTCCCGCCGGGAAGCCACGCCTCCGAGTGGCGACCGGCCTACGCCGAGAAGGGCCTCGCCATCGTGCCGGTTGGCGACGGGAGCGAGATCGCCGCCCTTGACCTGGCCACCGGCCGCGTCCGCTGGCAGGCCGACGGGGGCAGCCCCGGACGCAACGGGCGGTTCTCCGAACCGGGGGAAGTCGCCGACGTCGTCCTCGCGCCCGAAGGCGACATCGTGATCGTGGCCGTGAACGCCGAGCGCCCGCCCGAGTACGACTAACGGGTGCTGCCCGAGCGCCCCTCCCGGCGAGGGCGGTTCGGACTTAAGGCAGGTTGGGGCCCGCCGGTAGCCTTGCCCATGTGACCACCTCGCCGTTCCTGGACCTCGTAGCGGATCGCGTCGTCGTGTACGACGGCGCCACCGGCACCTGGCTGCAGACCCAAGACCTGAGCCTCGACGACTACGGCGGCGAGGCCATGGAGGGCTGCACCGACATCTTGGGCGTCACGCGTCCCGACGTGATCGCCGCCCTGCACAGCGCCTACTTCGAGGTCGGCGCCGATGTGGTCGAGACCAACACGTTCGGTGCGTTCGGCGTGCCGCTCGGCGAGTACGACATCGCCGAGCGCAGCCACGAGATCGCTTTGGCCAACGCGCGCATCGCCCGCGAGGTGGCGGACGGCTTCTCCACCCCGGACCGCAAGCGCTACGTGGCCGGCTCGCTCGGCCCGGGCACCAAGTCCCCGTCGCTCAGCCAGATCCGCTTCGCGGAGCTGCGAGACCACTACCAGGTGGCAGCCGAGGGCCTGCTCGAGGGCGGGGTCGACCTGTTCATCCTCGAGACCCACTTCGACCTGCTCGCCGTCAAGGCCTCGATCATCGGCGTGCGGCGGGCCATGGCCAAGCTCGGTCGCGAGGTGCCGATCCAGTGCCAGGTCACGATGGAGCTGACCGGGCGCATGCTCGTCGGCACCGAGATCAGCGCTGCGCTCGCCGCCATCGACCCGATGGGCGTCGACATCGTCGGCCTCAACTGCGCCACGGGTCCCACCGAGATGAGCGAGCACATCCGCCACCTCAGCCAGCACAGCCGGGTGCCCATCTCGGTGCTGCCGAACGCCGGCCTACCGAGCGTGGTCGACGGCAAGATGCACTACGACCTCACGCCCGAGCAGATGGAGACCCACCAGCGCCGGTTCGTCGAGGAGCTCGGCGTCCAGGTGATCGGCGGATGCTGCGGCACCACCCCGGAGTTCATCAAGCTGCTCGCCGATATGGCGCCCAACCTGACGCGCGCCACCCGCACGATCGACCACGAACCGTCGGTCGCCTCGATCTACTCGGCGGTCCCGCTGCAGCAGGACCTGTCCTCGCTGATGATCGGTGAGCGCACCAACGCCAACGGCTCCAAGAAGTTCCGCGAGGCAATGCTCGAGGGCGACTACGACACCTGCACGGCCATGGCGACCGAGCAGATCAAGAGCGGCGCCCACGTGCTCGACGTCTGCGTCGACTACGTCGGCCGCGACGGCGCCGGGGACATGGACGAGATCGCCAGCCGCTTCGCCACCCAGGCCAACGCGCCCCTGGTCTTGGACTCCACCGAGCCCGAGGTCATCGAGGCCGGCCTCCAGTGGATCGGCGGCCGCGCCATCCTCAACTCGGCCAACCTCGAGGACGGCTTCGCCGAGGGCTCCCGCCTGGACCGGGTGTTCAAGCTGGCCAAGGAGTACGGCGCCGCGGTCATCTGCCTCTGCATCGACGAGGAGGGCCAAGCCCGCACCGCCGAGTGGAAGGTCCGGGTGGCCAAGCGCATCGCCGACCTGGCTCGGGACACCTACGGCCTGGAGAACCAGGACCTCATCTTCGACGCCCTGACCTTCCCGCTCTCCACCGGCGACGACGACCTCCGCCGCGACGCCATCGAGACCATGGACGCCATCAAGGCCATCAAGGAGGAGATCCCGGGCTGCTTCACCACGCTCGGCCTCTCCAACGTGAGCTTCGGCCTCTCCCCCGCCTCGCGCCACGTGCTCAACAGCGTGTTCATGCACGAGTGCCAGCAGGTCGGCCTCGACAGCGCCATCGTCCACGCCTCGAAGATCATGCCGCTGAGCAAGATCCCCGCCGAGCAGCGCGACGTGGCGATGGACCTCATCTACGACCGCCGCGGTGCGGTCGGCGCCCTGTCCGAGGGCGACGATTCCTACGACCCCCTGGCCAAGTTCCTCGATGTCTTCGCCGACGTGAAGGTGGCCGAGGTCGAGAAGGTCGACAAGTCCGACTGGCCGATCGGCAAGATCCTCCACCACCGCATCATCGACGGCGAGCGAGAGAACCTCACGGCCGACCTCGACCGGGCCATGGCCGAGGGCATCACGCCGCTCGACATCATCAACGAGCACCTCCTCGGCGGCATGAAGGTGGTCGGCGAGCTGTTCGGGTCCGGCGAGATGCAGCTCCCGTTCGTGCTCCAGAGCGCCGAGACCATGAAGGCCTCGGTGGCCTACCTCGAGCCGTTCATGGAGAAGGTGGCCGACGGCGTCGACGCCTCCAAGGGCCGCATCGTGCTCGCCACCGTCAAGGGCGACGTGCACGACATCGGCAAGAACCTGGTCGACATCATCTTGTCGAACAACGGCTACGACGTCGTGAACATCGGGATCAAGATCTCGATCTCGGAGATGATCGAGAAGGCGCTCGAAGTGAAGGCCCACGCCATCGGCATGAGCGGCCTGCTGGTGAAGAGCACCCTGATCATGCGAGACAACCTCCAGGAGCTCAACACCCGCGAGCTCACGAACATCCCCGTGCTGCTCGGTGGGGCCGCGCTCACTCGCTCCTACGTGGAACGTGATCTGCGCAACGTCTACGAAGGCCGCCTCTTCTACGGCAAGGACGCCTTCGAGGGACTCCACGTGATGGACCGCCTCCTCGAGATCCGCCAGAACCCCGAGACCGACGATCCCGACTGGGGCAACGTGCCATCGGAGTCGACCGTGCGCGCTCGCGCCGGCGTGGCCGAGAAGGACGACGCCGCCGCGATCGACCTGCCCGATCACTCCCCCGAGGTCGAGACCGACAACCCGATCTTCGTCCCACCGTTCGTGGGCAGCCGGGTGATCAAGGGCGTCCCGCTCGACGACATCGCCGCCTACATCAATGAAACGGCCCTGTTCCGCAACCAGTGGGGCTTCCGCCCCGAGGACGGCGAGACCGACGACCAGTTCAAGGAGCGCATGCGCCCCGAACTGCGGGACCAGCTGGCCAAGGCCCGCGCCGACGACCTGTTGGTGCCGCAGGTGGTCTACGGCTACTGGCCGGCCAACGGCGACGGCACCGACCTGGTCGTCTGGGAGGACGACACCAAGCAGGTCGAGAAGGCCCGGTTCCCGTTCCCCCGCAGCACCCGCGAGCCGCACCTCTGCATCGCCGACTTCTTCCGCCCCCTCGGCTCGGACGAGACCGACTACGTGGCGTTCATGGTCGTCACCATGGGCGAGCGGGTCTCCGAGCGCACCGCCGAGCTGTTCAAGGCCGACCGCTACCAGGAGTACCTGATGCTCCACGGCATCGGTGTGGAGATGGCCGAGGCCTTGGCCGAGCTGTGGCACCGGCGGGTCCGCGAGGAGATGGGCTTCGCCGACCAGGATGCCCCCTCGGTGGCCGGGCTCTTCCGCCAGCAGTACCGGGGCGGCCGCTATTCGTGGGGCTACCCCGCCTGCCCCGACCTCGAGGACAACGAGACCGTCGCCCACCTCCTGGAGGCCGAGCGCATCGGCCTGGAGGTCAACGAGGACACGGGCTTCCAGTTCCAGCCCGAGCAATCCACCAGCGCCATCATCTGCCACCACCCCAAGGCCAAGTACTTCGTGGCCCGGTAGGCCGGGCCGAGGGGCTCCGGTCTGCTCAGGCCGCAGGTTCTCGATGGCGGCGGTGAATGGTTCACGGGTGTACGCCTCCCAGAGACCCGTCAACCTGACGTGAGCCAACTCGTTCTTGCGGGGATCGGCGTCGCCCACCGACGCGAATCCCCGCAGGTCTGGATCGCCCACGGTTCCTGAGGGGATCGCCGTCGCTGAGCGACGGGTTTTCCCGCAAGAACGAGTGGCACCGTGGTTCAGATGGGGACGTCGTCTGGCTCGGAGGCCATGACCGAGACCTGGGGGCGGCGGTACAGCGCGATGGCGGCGATGGCCCCTCCCACGATGGCCACGCCGAGGAGGCCCAGGACCACCTCGTTGGCCGCACCGAGCAGCTTGAGCGACGATGCGAGGAGCACCACCACCAACACCGGGCGGATCACCCGGTCTGGCGACCTGGCCGAGAGGCGGGCCCCCACGTAGACCGCAGGCAGGGCGCCGACCAGGAGCGACGTGGTGAGGCCCATCTGGAAGTCGCCGTAGAGCAGGTGGCCGAACGCCGCCGCCCCCACGAGGGGAATGGCCTGGACGAGGTCGGTGCCCACCAACTGCGAGGCCCGCAGCGTGGGGTACAGCAACAACAGCAGCACGATCATGAGCGACCCCGAGCCGACCGAGGTCATGCCCACCACCACCCCACCGAAGATGCCGATCAGTACCGTGGGCAACGGCTTGATCCGTACGTCTCCCAGCGCGGCCAGCGGGGCGCCGGCCCGGCGAGACTGCACGATTCCCTTGGCCACGATGGTGGTGGCCGCCATGAGCAGGGCGAACCCGAGGAGACGCTTGATAGTGGCCTGAAGCTCCTCGCCGTTCCCGAGCGATTGCAGGATCAAGACGCCCAAGAACGCGCTGGGCACCGACCCGATCACGAGCCACTTGACCAGACGCAGGTCGACCGTGCCCCGGCGCAGGTGGACGCTGGCTCCGATCGGCTTCATCACGAACGACGCCACGAGGTCGCTCGAGACCGCGGTGAGCGGATCGACGTTGAAGAAGACGACCAGGATCGGGGTCATCAGCGCCCCACCGCCCATCCCGGTGAGGCCGACGGTGAACCCGACGATCATGCCGGCGAGCGCGATGTAGAGATCGATGTGCATCACGGGATCCCCTGGGCCGGCGGTGCGAGTTCGAGCCGGATGATCGTAGCCGGGTGGTACCCCGGGACAATGACGCTCGGAAAGGGGTCTATTGGATCCAGGTGGTGCCGGTGTCCTTGAGGTGCTCGAGGGCGGTCCGGGCATCGCGGCCCCGGGCCAGACGGAACGTCTCCTCGTCGATGAGCAGCACCCAGAGGTAGGTGACCGGGCCTCCCCGGCGCATCAGGCCACTCAGGTCCGGGAGCCGGGTCTGAATGCCCGCCGGGGGCTTCGCGGTCAACAGCAGCGCCGCCTTGTCCGGGCCGAAGGCCGGGTACGAACCGGGAACCCCGCCGATCGTGTGGCCCTCCCCCAGCCAGGTGCAGCGGCCGAACGGGATGGTGGCGAGCGCGCCCAGCAGGTCGGCACCGGCCTGGTCCGGGGAGGACCGAGCCATGGCCAACTCGATGCGGGTGGAGCCGTCGGGAACGTCGAGGTACTGCTCCACACCAGCCATCCGCTGAGCCGACAGGCCGGTGGTCGCGGTGACCCACACGTGCTCCTGCCCGACACGGTGGCGGGTGGCGATGAGTTCCGGGAACGTCCCGTCGCCGATCGGCCACGCCGCGTCCTGGCCCCCGACCCGAGCTTCCAGATGGGACAGGCCCGTCTGGCGGATCTCGGGCCACGCCGGGCCGGCCCGCCAGTCCCAGAACTCGCGGGATTCGGTGATCTTGTGGTCGAGCACGTTGCGGGCGTCGTTGGTGAGCTCCCACGCCAGCGGGCTGCGACCACGCGCGTAGCGGGCGTAGCCGTAGAAGTCGTCCCGACCGGCCCAACCCGGGATGACCGCCACCACCCCCTCACCGTCCACCAGGGCCACCGCGTCGCCCTCTTCGAACCACACCAGTCGAAGCCCCTTGCCCAGTTCGGGGCAGCCCTCGGGATGACGGGTGCCGCCGGCCCCCATCCGGGGCGGCGTGCCGGGCGGACTCTCCGTCGACGCATCAGTGGGCGCTGGGAGGTAGTTGGCCACCCAGACCACCGACGTGGTCTCCGGGGCGGGACCGACGATGTCCTCGAGGTACAGGTACAGGTCGCCCTCGCCGCGGAGCAACGAGGCGCGACGCGTGCGATAGGGGCTGGTGTCCTGCAAGAGCACGTCGGGCACGGGATCTCCGGGGCGATTCGAGAGGCGGTTTGGGAGACGCCTCGGTCACGCCACCCGCCCTGGGCTATCGGCGGTGGGCGGGCGCGATCAAGGCTGCGGGGCGGGAAGGTGCTGAACCTCACTGAGGGTGGGCGCGAACAGATCGCCGCGTGCGGCCACGCGGTCGAGCACGTCGGCCGCTTCGAAGACGAGGGGCGAGCCGTCGGCGGCATCGGACACCTCGTCCCAGTCGACCGGGGTGGAGACGGTCGGGTGGGGCCGGGCCCGGAGGGAGTAGGCGCAGATCGTGGTCTTGTGACGGCTGTTCTGACTCCAGTCGATCAGGACGCGGTTCGTGCGGGCCGCTTTGGCCTGCGTGGTCACGATGAGATCCGGATGGGCCCGCTCCAGCACCTGGGCCACCGCGAGGGCGAACGACGACGCGTGCTCGTGGGTGTGCTCCCCCGGGGCGTTGAGGGGCACGTAGACCTGGAGCCCCTTCGATCCGGAGGTCTTCGGGTACGACCGCAGGCCGATCCCGGCCAGAACGTCGCGGATCCAGAGACCCACCTCGGCGCACTCGGCTATGGCCGTGCCCGGACCGGGATCGAGGTCGAACACCACCATCGCGGGTTCGTCGATGTCGTGGGCACGAGCCATGGGGGCGTGCAGCTCGATGGCGGCCAGGTTGGCGGCCCAGGCCAGCGCCGCCACCTCGGTGAGGCGGCAGTAACCGATGGCGCCACCCCGGTCGCCGGGGCCAGCGGCGGTCTGCACCCAGTCCGGCCGGTGGCTGGGGCAGCGCTTCTCGAAGAACGAGGAGGCATCCACGCCGTTGGGGAACCGGCGCATGGTGATGCCCCGATCACCCAGATGGTCCAGGAGCACCGGCCCGATGCGGACGTAGTAGTCGATGACCTCGGCCTTGGTGAATCCCACCTCCGGATAGAGCACCTTGTCGAGGTTCGACAACGACAAGGTCCGGCCCCCGACCGCCGCCTCCACCCGCTGATCCGCCATCCGCTGATGCGTTCCGTCGGTCCCGGTCAGGCCGACTTGCGGCGACGGGACGAGGCCGGTGTGGCCTCGTCGGTGCTGTCGCTGTCGGTGTCGGCGGTTTCGGCCTCGGC
>JBKJPY010000084.1:0-37138 GCA_046594195.1 Acidimicrobiales bacterium
TCGCAGATCGGGCACTTCACGTTCCCACGGCACCTTGACAACTACATATGACCAGGTCAAACGGAGTATTAGACCGGCCCCAATGGCCCGGGGCCGGAAGAGAACGCGGAAGAAAACCTCCGTGTTCCGAGCCGCCGGCGACGGTCGGACGATCGTAGGCCGTGCTCCCGACGACGCCGGCGGCTGATCCGGCCCGGTTCGGCGGCTCGAGGGCCCGGGACCGGGAGCCCGGGCGCGGCGAAGCCCCGGTCGAGCCGGGTTCGGAGGGTTCAGGCCGCGATCGGGAGCGGTGGGTTGCTGCTGGCTCGCCGGTGGCGGTGCAGCGCCAGCGCGTTGACGGCGAGCGCGTAGGTCAGCAGGTTCAGCCGCTGGCGCGCCTGGCCGACGGAGCGTGCCCGTCGGAGCCAGAGCGTGTCGTCGAAGGCGCGGTTGACGCTTTCGGCGTCGTTGCGTCGGGCGTACAGAGCGCGGAAATCGGGGTCGCTCGGGGGGATTGGTCGGACGTTCTCGGTCCGGTTGAACTTCCTGACCTTGTCTTCGTCGTTGCCGTGAAGTCGAACGACGATCTGCTCGCCTCCGAGGTGCTCGGGGAGTCGGTAGTGGTTGTACCAACGGTAGGTGCCGACCTTGTCGGCCTTGCGGCTGGTTCGGATGCGGCGGAGCTCGGTGAAGAGCTTCTCGCCAGTGTCGGTGAGGTTCACGATTCCGATGGCGCCGGCTCGTGCGAACAGGTCGAGGGTGTGCGCGGTCCCGTCGGGTGCGGTGATGGTGCGCTGCTCGACGAAGGTCGACTTCTCGACGCGGACACGGCCCTTGCGTCGAGGCCCGGTGCCGGTCGTGGCGGACACCTTGTTCACCGAGAGGATCCCGAGGTCTCGAAGGAGCCGTTGGTGGTGGACGCCGCGGAGGGCGCCGTCGTAGATGACGCCCTGGAGCCCGGGCGCGTCTTCGGCGATGCGCGTGATGGAATCCATCGAGGTCGCGGCCTCGCCACCGGGCGAGGGAACCCAGTCGGTGTCGAGGATGATGCGCCCGTGGACATCGGTGGTCCGCACCGCAACCAGCACGAACTTGAGACCCCAAGCGGTCTCACCGGTCCCTTCGAAGTGCAGGCTCGCGTCGGCCTCGTAGCGGGGCGTGCGGATCTCGCCGGTGCGTCGGTTAACGAGTCGGGTGTCGGCCTTGCCCCGGAACAGCGGCGTCACGACCTTGCCGTCGGCGTAGAGCATCCGCGAGAGGTCGGGTCTGGTCCACGACCCGGGACCGTCGGGATCGAGCAGGCCGAGCGAGCGAGCCTGGTCGATGGCCGCTCGGCGGTGGATCTCGTGCAGTTGAGCGAACACTGCTGGATCGGTGAGCCAGGTCGTTCGCCCGTAGAGGTAGTGCCACCGCCGCATCGGCGTGGTCGGCAGCCAGCGATCAGGCTCGTCGGGGAACTTTGCCTTCACGAGCGCGCGTAGCTGGTTCCAGACGATCGGATGCGCCAACTCGGCCTCAACGCGACGGGCAGATCCCCAGACGGAAAGCAGCGCGTCGTACAGCAACCACATGTAGACGGGGAACATCCGCGGCCTCCCGCCTGCGGACGGATCTGGCGTCGGGACCGCGTCCGCGAGCTCGTACAGCGCGTCGTTGTCAACGAGCGCTTCGAGCCGTTCGAACGCAGAAACCCCGACCGGCGGCTTCACGAGCACTCCGGCCCCGCATCTGCCTGCCAATCCCAACCGACGATGGCCGCCGCCCTGTCGAGGCTCCTCACGCCGAGGGCCCGAGCGGCACAATCGATCCGACCGGTCTCCTCCAGCACACGGCGTCCCGCCCAGGCAGCCACCGATCCCGGCCGGACATCCGGCTCGTGGTGCAGGCCAGCCCGGGTCAGCACGTCGACCAGTGCCGAAGCACCGGAGACCTGCCCGGCGCCAGCAGGCGACCGACCCGCATAGACGAGCGGCAGCGACGGCGCTTCGAGCTCCGCGAGGCGGGCCTGGACCTGGACCAGCCCCCAATCGCTGAGTTGGCCCTCTCGGGGCTCGGTCACCTTCCCGCCACTGATCCATACCCGCCCCGAGGCGAGGTCGACGTCGCTCCCCGTCACGTTCGGCAGCTCCGAAGACCGGCACGTCGCCTCACCGAGCGCCCACACGGCTGCTCGTCGCGAGCCGCCGAGCGACCACTGCGCCACCGACCGGCAGAGCGTGACCTCGTCATCCGTGAGCGGCCGGGTCCCAAGCGACGAGCGCGGCGGAAGGTCGATGTCGAGCGTCGGATCGCCATTAACCAGACCATGGCGACGAGCGGCCCGGAAGAGCAGCCGTAGGGCGGTGCGCCGCCAGTGCATGGTCGAGATGCTTGGCCCCGTCCCCGTCCCCGTCGAGGCCGTGACGAAGGACCGGGCGACGCCGGAGGAGACCTCCGCCAGGTCGACGAGCCCCCAACCATCCGCAGCGAATCGGCCGAACCGCTCGAGGATGGTGCTCGTGCGCTCCCACTGTGCACACGCGACCGCGCCTTCACCGAGGGTGCGACGCAGCTGGTCAATCTGTCCAGCCAGTCCGTCGGTTCGCGGACGCGTACCATCCATGGAGTCATGACCTCCCAAAAGGTCGTGGCCAGGCCCCGGGGTGTTGACGCACCGCCGGGGCCACTCGTTGTCACTGTCAATCGTTAATCTACAGAGGTGACGAGGCCTCTGTCAATCGATGATGGACAGTGCGAGCCGGTTGGGCTCGCGGAGATCGCAGAGCGCCTCGGGGTGCGTCGTCAAACGGCGGCTGTCTGGAGAACACGTGGACTCTTGCCGGATCCGCGTTGGGTCGTAAGCGGTGCGCCGGCCTGGAACTGGTCAGAGATCGAGGACTGGGCGAGGTCGTCGGGTCGGCTTTGAGGGCCGTTTACGCCGGAGGTCAGTGCCGCTACTCGGTTGCCTCATCCGAGGCACCGCTAAGTACTTCCGAAGGGGACCAGTGGAGCAAGCCGAGCCGACAAGGATCGACATCCTTGGCGCACGCCTGAAGCGCTTGCGATCTCGGCCCCTCCTCGCGGGCCGACTCACTTTCACCGAGTGGACGCTCGACCCCTCTGGCGACGACTTCATCGCGTCGCTCGGCAAGCTCATCGCTGCCGCCTACGTCCCCGCCGACATGCGCTGGAAGTACCCGGGATCCGCCGTGTCCGACCACCTGCCAGAACAGGGCACGCCCCCCAAAGGCGGCAAGCCGCGCAAGGGCGACTTCGGTGAGCTGGTCGCCGGGGCCCTTTACTCGACACAGATGGGGCAGGCCGTGCCCTTCCAGCGCCTCGGGAACAAGCCGATCAAGGGGGCCACGCTTCAAGGCGCTGACCTGCTCGCTCTGACGCTAGAGCACGGGGAAGCCCCCGTTCCGACGATCGTCGAGGTGAAGTACCGGGATAAGGCCACCGCAACGCAGCTCGACGACATCAAGGGCTCGTTGGATGGCGCGGACCAGTCCTACCTCGTGTCGGCGTGGGCCGCCGGCGTCCAGCTGATGGAACGTCATCCCGACGTGAAGAAGGCCTTCGCTCTGTCGGCTGCACAGAGCCTCGCCAAGATGTCCAAGCGCGACGAGCCGACGCCCGACCATGTCAGGCATGCCGTGATCATCACTGGCCACAGCACGATCGTCCCGACCTGGATCGAGAAGAAGTGGGGAACATCGCCGCCCGTGTCCCATCTCCACGTGATCGTCGTGGAGAACCTCGCCGACACGATGAACGGCGCCTACACCTACGCCGCGGGGCTGACCTACGCCGACGCTTCGGCGAGCGTGCCGGCCATGCTCGAATCACTCGAGCTGCGGCCCGGGATCGCAGCCGCTGTCAGCTCGCTCGAAGCGCGCAGCGTCGCCAGGACAGCTCCGGTCGAGCTCGATGCCTTGAAGGAGGCCGCGCTCTGGCTTCTTGCCGACTGGGCCGGGATGGGTGTTGCCCGAGCTACGCGGATCGCGGACGCCAGTGCGAACCCGGAAGTCCGCGGGCTCGCCCTTCTGCTCGCTGGGCGTGGCGGCCTGGCGCAGCGCGAACTGGTCAGCTCGCCGGAGCTTCTCGAGTTCGCCCGTGTCGTGAGACAGGCTTGGAACCTCAACGTGAGCCAAGGCGATCTACAAGCAGCCACACGGGCAGCCGCGCAGCGGCTTGACGAGCCCGACCTCGCAGAGACCCTCCTCCTCGCAGGTGCGGCCATCAGCTACCGGCTTGACCGACATCCCGTGGCCCTTACCCGGGCTGCCCAGTCGGAAGGGCCCGGGGTCGAGCACGTCATCAGTCGGATGCAGCGCAGGAACATCCAGGCGTTCTGGCCGTCACAGGCGAGAGCGATCAGCGGAGGCCTTCTGGACCCAGCGTGCCCGTCGGTCGTCATCAAGATGCCTACGAGCGCCGGCAAGACCGCCCTCATGGAACTGCTGGTCGCAGACGCGCTCGACCGTGACCCCACCGCGGTCGTGGCAGTCCTCGCCCCGACGAAAGCCCTCGTCAGCCAGCTGACCATGGGGTTCCGGGCGTCGCTCCTGAACGCCGCCGTCGTCCGGTCTTCTCACGGCGGCCTCGACTTCGACACCGAAGACCCCGGCGCCGACGGCATCCTCATCGGCCCAGGGGTCGCCGTCCTCACGCCTGAGCGCTTCGACCTCGAGTGGAGACGAGCCGCTACCGGCGACGACAACTCGGACACCTCCAAGCTCCAGCTCCTGATCGTCGACGAGGCTCACCTGCTCATCGAGGAGCGACGCGGTGACCGACTCGAACTCGTGGTGGCACGCGCCCTCAGGCGCGGAATCCGTGTCGTGCTCCTATCCAGCCAGTTCCCCGAGACGTCCACCATCGCAGCTTGGATCGGAGGGACCGCACTCGAGTCGGAGTGGACGCCGACGTGGCTTCGGCGGTCCGTGTACTACCGCAGCGACCCCTCCACTGGGGTTGTCCAGGAGGAGGTCGGGGAGCCCGTCTCCTGCGTCGACCTGGACAAGAAGGCCGACGCGGCCACCGCCGGAACCTGCGCACCCGATCGACCTGATGAGACCGTCGAGATCGCCGCATCCCTTCTTCCCGAAGGGCTCGTGATCGTGTACTCGGACCTCAAGAAGTACATCCCCAAGCTCTCAGCGGCCGCTGCCGTACGCTTCCCCGTCCAGTACCCGCTCGACGAGCGACTCGAGGAGCTCGTCATCCTCGTCGCAGCGTCTGATCCGGAGTACGCCGACCTCCTGCGAGCCGGCATCGGCGTCCATCACGCTGGCGTGCCGCGGCATGTTCGGCTCGCTGTTGAGTCCGCTGCCCGCAAGAACCTGTTGCGGATCATCATCTGCACCTCCACCCTTCTCGAGGGCGTCGACTTCCCGGCGCACACCGTTGTGGCCGCGTATCCCCCTCGGACTGGCGGCCGGCCCAACATCGCCCGGCTTCGCAACCTCGCAGGGCGGGCGGGACGCGGCGGCCGCTTCACGTACGGAAGCCTCGTTGTCATGAACTTCAAGGAGGAGGACGCTGCCAAGTGGTTGGATGCCTTCCGCCGGCAGCTTCCAGCGACGAAGTCCACCCTGACCCGAGCCCTGGACTGGCTGACCTACAACGCTCAGCACTCAGGGCTCCTCAACGTCGGTGCGGGCGGGCCGGCGCAGGTCGCAAGCCTTGATGCGATGATCCTCGCCGCCATCGCTGAAGGTGGGGTGACCGACGGCGACCTGCGGGAGGCGCTCGAGGCCGTGCTTGGGCGGACGCTCTGGGCGACCGGCGTTCAAGCGGCTCGTCGGGACTTCCTTCTTGACCGCGCAGTCGAGCGCTCGGAGCGGGTTCGTGCTGCGGTGGGTGGCGGTGCGTGGAACGCTGCCTTCTACCGGGTGGGGCTTCCGCTTGCCTCGTCGGTCGCGCTTCGGGCGGCCGTTCAGCCTCACGCTGCCCAGCTTGCGGCGGCCGTTGACGACTTCGGCGCTGACATGACGGAATGGTTGCTGTGGTTGGCGTGGAAGGTTGCTCCGGCTGCTCCTGAGCTCGCAGCGTGGGCGGTCCACGCGGACGACGACCTCCTCCGGGCGGTGAAGCTGTGGCTAGAAGGCGAGCCGATCAGCGTCATCGAGGACTCGTTTCCAGACGTCTGGAAGGACATCGCCAAGGACTTGGAGTCGCTGCTCCCTTGGGTGATCACGGGCGCGATCGAGTTCGCAGCCACGGAGGTTGGTCGAACTGACCTGCGTCTCTCCGCCCACCAACGGCTCGCACCGGCCCGACTTCGCTATGGGGTGCCGCATGCGGACCTCTGCGAGTACGTGCGTGGTGGCCTCGATCGCGTGGCGGTCGTGGGCTACTACAACGACTACTGCGAGCACGTTGTTGCGGGCCAGATGCGGGACATCTTCGAGACCTACCTCCAGGAGCGGGCAGCGGAGGACGCTGCGCGTCTTCTCGCCGATGCCAGGGCAGCCGAGGCTGCGAGGACGGCAGACGGCCCGCCCGATGCCCACAACGATGCCGACGCCGCCGGCCAGGCCGAGGCCCCCGCCACCGCTGGGCCACCCAGCTAGACGATTCGCAGCGCGGTGGTCCCCCGGACGTTGGGTAAGAACGCCAGCCCTACCGGCGGGACCAGGCGAGGTGAACGAGAGGTGGTGGGCGTCGGCTTCGCGGGAACACCGCCCACGTACGGGGTGCGCCGGCGCTTCGCTACTGTCACCGCCGACTCAGGCCATCGCCGGGCACGAACGAGGAAGACGCAGGATGGACAGACCGGTCGACTTCTACCGGGACCGCCAGATACGCCACGACGTGTGCGGTCACACCTGCGTTGTAAGGCAGGAGTGGTACGAGCGCTACCAACAGGGCGCCCACGGATGTCCGGGCTGCGACGCCACCTCCGACGTCCCCGACGGCCTCCAGTTCACCGGAGACCCTGCTGACCCTGTTCTGGACGACCATTTCGCCACCGAGGTCACCTGGTTCCACACCACCACGCATCAGGACTGGCCGGCCCCCGTCGACTTCGCGGCCACCCTCAAAGACGAGACGCGGCAGATGATGGGCGGCGAGGAACCCGCCGCCCGATGGGTCCTTCGCCAGGGCAGCAAGGCTCTCCACATCGGCACCTACGAGGCGGCCGTCCACAACATGCTCCGGCGCATGGACAGCCAGAGCGGCAAAGGCGAGCAGTTCTACCTCTTCGGCGTGCGCCTACGACCGGACGTTGCGATCGAGCCTGGCTCGATGATGGACCCCAGCCGCAACTGGGGCGATGTCTGGCTCGACGAGGTCGCTTCACCCGAGATCGACGTCGTCCGGTACGTCAACGTGTACGAGGACGCCGGCGGCATCTCCGCAGCGATCCGTCCCTCAGCGATCGCCACCACCCAGTGCCTACCGATCCCACTGGCCGCAGCAGACGATGGCACTTGGGTCGCCGGTGCCGAAGCGAGACTCCTGTCTCTCCCGACCGGGCTGACACCACTGCCCACCGAGCTGACCGAGTTCGCCTACCTCCACAGGGAGACACATCGGGCCAAGGCTGCTCGAGAACTGACCAACGTTCTCGCAGCCGGGCTCCCTGCCTCCATGGAGCACCAGTTCACGTTGGCGGTCCGCTGGGAAGATGGGGATGACCCGGCCGAGTGGGCCCGCTACGCGAAGAGCCTGTTCGCTCTCGTCGAGCACCCTGAGCAGGTTCTGGCGGAACTCGCTGCGCAGCCTGTCCACGAGCTCTGAGAAGCAGCCGCCCGCCACACTGCCGGTAGCGAGACCCCGGCAAGCGCCGCGCCAGGTTCGATGTTGCCCCTCTTCTCGATCAGCGAACGTTCAAGCTGACGTTCAGTGCAACGTCACAACGGGTAGTGATGGGACGAGCAAGCTAGAAGCGCTCGGTGTACGCGGGGCGGGGATCGTGGCCGACACCCTCGACGCGGGTCCATGGCCTCGGGGATAATCCGCCAGCGGAACCATAAGGAGTCTCTCGGCCTGACGTTCTAACCACCGAACGATGCTCGGGAGCCCCTCGACAGAACTCGGCGCTATGGGCGGGGTGGCAACGAGGCAGGCCGGTGTCAGCGGCACGTGGTGCAGCGGAGGGGCTTGCGGCCGCGTGACCTGGTCCGCTCCCAGGTGGAGCCGCAGACCTCACAGGTCAGGGTCTCGATGGTGAGCCCGGCGGTTGGGTCCTGGGCGAGCTTCGGCCCTGCTGGTTCGTCTGCCTTGCAGTCGCCGCACACCGGGGTGCTGGAGTTGCGGGCGGCGAGCCACGACGATCCGCATCGGATGCAGATCAAGGCGGTGCCGGCGCTCGCCAGGTGAGTTGCAGACATGGTCGCGCCCGTCTCCCTTGCTGCGAGGAAGTCTTCGAGCGACACGATTGGGATCCCGAACTTTCGGGCCTTGGCGGCCTTGCCTGACTGGGAGCTGGGATCCGCAGCTACGAGCAGGTCGCAGCCTGTCTTCGTTGCATTGTCGGTGGGCACGTAGCCGCGTGATCGGGCGAGGTCTTCGAGGTGGGAGCGCTCGATCTTCCGGCCCTTGTCGTCGACGGCCGCTCCGGTGAAGCAGACCCGGGTACCGGCGGCCACCTCCACCTCAACGACCGCCGCTCGGTGCCCGTCGGTCCGGCGGGCGAGGAGCGTCGGGTCGACGTCGAGCAGGGCTGCGGCGCGGCTCAGCTGGTCGTACTCCTCGTCGGTGATGATCAGGTCGTCGAGGGCTGCGTCGATGAGTGCGTTGATGAAGTCGGTGTGGGCGCGAGCGACGCGAGCGCGGTCGAGACCGAGCTCGGTGGCGAGAGACCAGAGCTGCGCCTGCTCGTCCGCGGTGATCTGGAGATCGCTGATGGCCGTGTCCAGCAACTCCACGTACGGGGCGACGTCGACGGGCGCATGAATTCCCGCTGCGAGGGCGGCGAGGTAGGGGGCCGGCACGGTTGCGTGCCCGCTTCCCTGGCGCGTGTGCACCCTCATCGGCCGGACCTCGAGCGGGCGCGCCGTCACGGCAGTCCCCTGCGTTGCGTACAGGCCCGATGTCGCGAGCAGCAGACGGGCTGTGGCTCGGGCGTCGGCAAGGGCGCTGTGGCTTGCGCCTTCGAAGATGATCCCGCGCTCCTCGCAGGCGACGCCGAGCTTGCAGCCGGTGACCGACAGGGTGTCGAGTCCGTTTCCCCACTCGACGGTGATGCCGCTGGCTTCGAACTCGTTGCTGAGCATGCGGCGATCGAATCGCAGGTTGTGGGCCACGCAGATCGCGCCGTCGAGTCGGGAGGCCACGTGGTGCGCCACGTCGTCGAAGGACGGTGCATCGACCAGCATGGATGCGGTCACTTGGTGAAGCCATGTGGGGCCGACATCCCGGCGCGGGTTGATCAGCGTCTCGAACTCATCGATGACCGTCCCCGCCGCATCCATGGTGACGATGGCGACCTCCACCACACGGTCCGAGTTGTAGAGGCCTGTCGTCTCGACATCGACAACGGCAAGGCGCTCGGCGCCGGCGAGCAGCAACTCGAGACGTGTCGTCCCGGCCGCCGTGGCGGGCGGGGGAGGGAGAGAATTGCGATCGAGCGTGTGGCTCGTCCAGTCAGATCCGTCGAACCAGCGCAACAGTGCTTGTGACCACGGATCCGCAAACCATCCCGCCGCCTCGCCAGATTGCCCCACCACTACATCCTGCCTCAGGCGTCGACCGATTGCAGGTGAGCCCGCGCTGCCGCCGACGCCGGGACGCTCGGCATCACCACCACGAGCAATCTGAAATGGGTCCTGAGTCGGAGACCCTCGGAGCCTGGGGTCGCTGGATGGGTACGTGGGTCGCACGTCCACCAGTCCGCTGGGGTTCTCGGACCTACTTGGTCAGAGCCGGTGGCACCTACAAGCTTCATGCAACAGCACCGTTTCGGGCTCCCACACCCTCCGTCCGCACTTGGCAGCTGAGCTCAGGCCGGTGGCAGCTCGGCCATGTCTCGCAGTGCCCGAGCAGCGGCCTGGACCAGCGGGATGGCCAGGCACGCTCCGGTGCCCTCGCCCAGGCGGAGGCCCAGGTCGAGCAGCGGCTCCATGCCAAGGTGCTTGAGCGCCACAGCCGCGGCCGGCTCGGTGGACAGGTGGCCGGCCAGGCCTCGGTTGGCCGTGCCGGGAGCGAGGCGCTCGGCCAGACAGGCGGCAGAGGCGGCGATGACTCCGTCGACGATGAACGGCACCCCGGCCGATGCTGCAGCCACGTAGAGCCCGGCCATGGCGCCGATCTCCAGCCCGCCCACCTCGGCCAGCAGTTCCAACGGGTCGTCGATCTGGGCGGCCCGGTCCATGGCGGCCGCCACCAGGGCGGTCTTGTGGTCGAGCTGGTTGGCGGGGAGGCCGGCGCCGGTGCCCGTCACCGTGTCGGCCGCTGACCCGGCCAGCAGACCGATGAGCACCGCCGATGGCGTGGTGTTGCCGATGCCCATGTCGCCCGCTACCAAGCAGTCGGCACCCCCATCGATCAGCTCGGTGGCGATCTCGATGCCGACCGCCACGGCCGCCGCCGCCTCGGCCTTCGACATGGCGGGACCGTGCACCAGGGACGCGGTGCCCGGACGGACCTTGCGGTGGCGCACGCCGGCGACCTGCGAGATGTCCGAGGCCACACCCACGTCGACCAAGCACACGTCGGCGCCGACGGTGGCGGCGAACGTGTTGATCGCAGCCACCTCGGCCGCCATGGCCTGGACCATGAAGCCGGTGATGTCCGATGGCCACGCGCTCGCGCCGTCGGCCACCACGCCGTGGTCGCCGGCGAACACCACGACCGCAGGGAGTGCGATCACGGGCGGAGGGCAGGTGCCGGTGATGCCCGCCAGGGCGATGGCCACGTCTTCGAGCTGGCCGAGTGAGCCGGGCGGCTTGGCCCGGGTGGCCCAGCGGGCGCGGGCGGCGTCGCCGGCAACAGCGTCGAGCGGTGCCACGGCGGGCAGCTCGAGCGGCGGGGGGTTGGTGGCGTCATCCATGGTGGACCTCGAGGTGGGACAGGGCCCGAGCGAGCTGCTCGAGGCCGGACGGTGGGGGGACGGCGATGCGGACCGCGTTCGGTGCGCCGAAGCTGGCGCCGGAGCGGATGAGGATCCGATGGGCGAGCAGGCGGTTGCGCAGATCGCCGGCCGCAGGGACCCAGAGGTAGTTGGCGGTGCCGGGATCGGCCTCGAGCCCGTGGGCGAGGAGCAGGTCGTGGAGCTGGGTGCGCAGCTCGGCGATGGCGGCGGTCCAGCCCACCAGGTCTGCGGTCGCCAGCAGGTCGGGCAGGGCTGCCCCAGCGGGACCGCTGACCGACCATCGTGGGCGCAGCTGGCGGATGGCCTCGGCTGTGCGGTCGTCGGGTGCGATCACGTGCCCCATCCGGAGCCCCGGGCAGGCGAACACCTTGGTGAGCGATCCCAGCGCGATGGTGCCGGCATCACCCCGGGTCCAGGTGCCGGCGGCCAACGGGTAGAACGCCTCGTCGCGCACGGCAGCGCGCTGGTGCGCCGGAGCCAGGCGCCCGGTGGGGTTGTTGGGGTCCGACATCCAGCGGAGGCCCTCGGGGTCGAGCCCTGTCAGGTGGCGGCGGTACAGCGAGAACTCCAGCTCGTCGGCCCAGCCGGTCGGCTGCAGCTGGGCGACCAGGGCGATGGCCTCGGCGCCACCGTTGGTGAGCACCAGCCGCTCGCGCTCGACCCCGATGGCTTCGGCCAGGGCATCGGTGGCTCGGGTGTCGTCGGGGTAGGTCAGCAGCGAGTCGAGGTGGCGGGCCACGACCGGGCGCGGGTCCGGGGCCACCGGGTTGAGGCTGGCGGACAGGTCGAGCAGCTCGCTGGGATCGATTCCCAGCTGGCGCGCCACGGCCCGGCCGTCGCCCCCGTGCGGCGTGCTCACCGCTGGGCCCGCCGTACGGCCCGGGCAGTCAGGAGCAGCGCCGCCGGCGCGACCAGGGCCACCGCCAGGGTGCGCTCGATACGGTCGACAAGGTCGACGGCGCGGGCGATGTCGGCGGGACGGGGCCGGGGACCGGTCCCCAGCACGGGCCGGTCCTCAACGCGGTCGCCGTAGCGCAGCGGCCCACCCAGCTCGACTCCCAGTGCGGCGGCCACGGCGGCCTCGGCCACCCCGGCGTTTGGCGAGGGGTGCGCTGGTGCCTGGGTGCGCACTGCGGTGCGGATGGCGGCCCGTCTGCTGGGGGCGGCAACCACCACCAGCCCGGCAAAGGCTCGGGCGGGGATGTAGTTGGCGGCGTCGTCGAGGCGGGCTGCCGACCAGCCGAACCGCTCGAAGCGCTCCGAGCGGTGGCCGACCATGGCGTCCATGGTGTTGATGGCACGGTAGGCGCCGGCGGCCGGAGCGCCACCCGCTGCGCCCCACAGGGCGGGGGCCACAACGGCATCGACCATGTTCTCAGCCAGCGACTCGATGACGGCCGCCGCAATGCCCGAGTGGTCGAGCTCGCTCGGGTCTCGTCCCACCAGTGACGGCAGCAGCGCCCGGGCCCCCTCGAGGTCATCCGCCGTGCAGCGCTCGCCGATAGCGCCGGCCACCGCCCGCAGTTCCCGCCCCGCCGCGCACACGGCCACCGTGGCCGCGGTGGACCTGGTGGCCCACCCGGCAGCAGCGCCGAAGGCGACGCCTGTGGCCGTGTATGCCACCCCGGAGGCCCGCTGGTCGCGCCACACCGCCTGCTCGACGCGGCCCATCGCGGTGCCGAACCCGGCCACCGGGTGGAGCACCGGTGGTTCGCCCATCAGCCGGTCGAGGCCCAGCCCCAGGCCTGCAGCTGCGGCCCGATCGATCAACGTGGCCGTCACGGCCGGGCCGCCAGCACGAGCAGCGCGGCGGTCTCCGAGAGGAGGATCCCGGCGCCCAGGACATCGCCCGTGAAGCCGCCAAGGCGGACCCGGGCCCACCCCACCAGCGCCGCCGTTGTGGCCACAGCGACGAGGCCCGCCAGCACGCCCAGCGCTCCCTGGGACCACCCCAGCAGCCCCAGCGCCGGGAGGATGGCGAGCCCGATCCACCGGCCTGTTCCCGTGAGGAACGCGCTCGCCAGCCCGGTCGAGCGGGCGTAGGGCACCAACGCCGGCACGGCGGCAGCGGCTGTCCGGCTGACGCACCAGACGGCCACGAGCGACCACGGCTCGACGGTGCCGTCGGCGAGCGACGCCCAGCGGAGCAGGACCACGATGACCACCGTGCCCAGGGCGAACGACCCTGTGTCGGGCTGGCGCATGACCTCGAGTCGCCGCTCCCGGTCCAGGTGGGGGAGCAGGCCGTCGGCCGAATCAGCCAGCCCGTCGACGTGGAGCATCCCGGTGATGGCCAGGTCGACCGCCACGGCCACCCCCGCCGCAAGCGGGTACGACCACAGCTCGCGGGCGCCGGCCAGGCTCAGGGCCACGACCGCGCCGACGGCGGCGCCGACCAACGGGAACCACCGGAAGGTCCGGGGCCCGGGAGCCTGCCCCCTGCCCAGGACGGTGAGGAAGCTCAGCGCGCTCAGCACGGCGGCAGCTCGAGGATGCGGCCGGCGACCACGAGCACCACCCGGTCGGCCACCGCGGCTACCGCCTGGTTCAGCGTGCCGACGGCGTCGACGAAGCGACGTCCGACCGGGGTGGGGGCGTGCAGCGACCAGCCGACCTCCTCGGACACGACCACCGTGGGGTGGCGGCGCGCCCGAAGCGCCGCGGCCAGGGCGGGGGCGTCGATGTCGAGGTCTGGGTGGCCGGCCACCCAGGTGCCGAGCGAGTCGAGCAGCACGGGCCCGTCGACCCGGGCCAGCACCGTGGCCAACTGGCCGGGATCAGCGCACTCGACTGTGGCCCAGGTGGCAGGGCGGCGGGTCTGGTGGGCGGTGACGCGGGCCACGTGGTCGGCATCGGTCAAATCGACCGAGGCTGTGGCCACGTACGTCAGCGAACCGGGCAGATCGGCGGCCAGGCGCTCGGCCACCGCTGACTTGCCCGAGCGGGTGCCGCCGAGCACGAGCGTGAGCGGAGCACGGACGATGGTGGAATCTGACATTGGTGGCAACCGACCCCAGGCCTCGAGGGTTCACGTGGTTCTCGCGGACCGAGGATCGACCGGACTCGCCGACGCCTTCGTGGGTCGGACCTACCGTTGCGGGACAGTGCCGGGATCTCACCGGACTTCGCCCTCGGACTGCGGCAGCACCCTAGCCACCTCCGCTCCTAGGGTTCCCCGCCATGGAGCTGGACGTGTGGCTGGTGCGCCACGGCGAGACCGGGTGGAGCGCCGCCAAGCGCTTCACCGGCTGGACCGACGTGGCCCTCACCGCCAGGGGCCGGGAGCAGGCCGCGGCGCTGGCCGGAGCCCTGCCCGCCGGAGCCGACGTGCACGCCTGGACCTCGGACCTCCAGCGCTGCGTGGACACCGCCCGCCTCGCCGGTCTCGACGCCACGGCCGACGCCCGGCTTCGCGAGCTCGACTTCGGCGATGTCGACGGCGCCACCTGGGATGAGCTTCCGGGACCGGTCCAGGAGCAGCTGCTCGGCTTCGACGGGTTCGCGGCGCCGAACGGGGAGACCACGGCCCAGTTGCAGGCCCGAGTGCAGGAGTTCTTGCGGTCGCTCGCGCCAGGGCGCCACGTGCTCGTGACCCACGGCGGGGTGGTGCGGATGCTGCTGCGAGCGGCCGGAGGCGACGCCGCCGTGGCCACCGGTCAGGTGGTCCGGTTGCAGTTCGCCACTGCTGGCGCGGCCATGATGACGCCATGCCCCGCCAGTCCATCGTCCTGCTGAACACCGGCCACGGGAAGGGCAAGAGCTCCGCCGCGTTCGGCGTGATGACCCGCGGGTGGGCCCGGGGCTGGACAGTCGGCGTCGTCCAGTTCCTCAAGAGCGGGAAGTGGAAGGTCGGCGAGAAGAAGCTGGCCGAGCACCTCGACATCGAGTGGCACACGTTGGGCGACGGGTTCACCTGGGAGTCCACCGACATGGACGAGACCATCGCCAAGGGCCGCCACGCCTGGGAGGTCGCCAAGGAGAAGCTGGCGTCGGGCGACTACGACCTGCTGATCCTCGACGAGGCCACCTACGCCGTGAAGTACGGGTGGGTCGACGCCGCCGACATGGCCGCCGGCATCCGCGACCGGTCGCCGCGCACCAACGTGGTGATCACCGGTCGGGACGCACCCCAGGAGCTCATCGACGTCGCCAACACGGTCACCGAGATGCGCAAGATCAAGCATGCGTACGACGAGGGGATCTCCGCCATGAAGGGCATCGAGTTCTGATGCTCGGCGCCCGGATCGTGGTCGCCGGCACCCACTCGGGCGTCGGCAAGACCACAGTGGCCACGGGGCTCATGGCCGCGCTGCACCGCCGGGGGATGGCGGTGGCCCCGGCCAAGGTCGGTCCGGACTTCATCGACCCCGGCTACCACGAGCTCGCCACCGGTCGGCCCGGCCGCAACCTCGACGCGTGGATGTGCGGCGCCGACCTCGTCCTGCCGCTGGCCGGACGTGCCGCAGCGGGCAGCGACGTGCTGGTGGTCGAGGGCGTCATGGGGCTCTTCGACGGGGCGGCCGACGGCACCCCGTCGTCCACCGCCGAGGTGGCGGTCGCGCTGGACGCCCCGGTGTTGCTGGTGGTCGACTGCGCGTCGCAGGCCGGCTCGGTGGCTGCGCTGGTCCATGGGTTCGCCACGTTCGACCCTCGGGTCCAGCTGGCGGGCGTAGTGCTGAACCGCCTTGCATCGGACAGCCACGAGTCCATGGTCCGCGCCGCGCTCGCGTCGATGGACCGGCCGGTGCCGGTGGTCGGTGCGCTGCGGCGCGACGCCTCGCTGTCGTGGCGCGACCGCCACCTCGGGCTGATCCCAGTGGCCGAGCACCCCGACGAGGTCGGCGTGGCGCTCGATGCCCTGGCCGACCTGATCGCGGCGCGGTGCGACCTCGACCAGATCGTGGCCATCGCCCAGACGGCGCCCGAGCGCGATGCCGGGCCCGTGCCCGCTCCCCGGCGGGTGGGATCGGCCCGCATCGCCGTGGCCGGCGGCAAGGCGTTCACGTTCCAGTACCCAGACAACCTCGAGGCGCTCGAAGCGGCCGGTGCCGAGATCGTCCCCTTCGACCCGCTGGTTGACCCCGCCCTGCCGGACGGCATCGACGGCCTGGTCATCGGCGGCGGGTTCCCCGAGGTCATGGCCGGCTCGCTTCGCGCCAACGAGCCACTGCGGCACGACGTGGCCGAGCGCGTGGCCGGCGGACTGGTCACCTGGGCGGAGTGCGGGGGGCTCCTGTGGTTGGCCCGGTCGCTCGACGGCCACCCTATGGTGGGCGCACTGGCGGTCGATGCGGCTATGACGGACCGGCTCTCGCTCGGCTACCGCACCGCCCGCCAGCTGGTCGACACGCCGCTCGGACCGGCCGGCACCGTGCTGCGGGGCCATGAGTTCCACTACACAAGCACCGAGCCAGCCGGTGCAGCACTCGAGCTGACGGGGCGCACCGGCACAGCCCTCGGCGGGTTTGCCACGGCCACCCTGTTGGCCAGCTACCTGCACGTTCACCTGGCCGGCCAACCGGCCCTGGCCGAGCACTTCGTGGCCCTGGCCAGCACTTCTCCCATCACGTAGGGCACGCTGCCCTACGTCTGCCGCAGGTTGGGTAGGGTGGCCGGATGCCCCTGCTCGCCGCCGGTCACAAGCGCACCGGCGCCTGCCCGACCTTCGACGCTCCGGTGCTCCAGCGAGACGGGCACCTTGTGCGGGTACCGCTGGTGGGCGGTGCGCTCACGGCAGCGTCCGCTTGCGCCGTGGCCCACGTCGCCCGCACCGACGGCAACGGCACCATCGAGCTCACCAACCGGGGCAACCTGCAGGTCCGTGGGGTAGGTGCCGCCTCGGTGCCCGACGCGCTCGACCACCTGCGCAGCCACGGGCTTGGCTACCGCTCGGCCGCCCTGGTCACGATCTCGGCGTTCGCCGGTCCGGCTCAGCACCAGATGCGCGACGCCCTGGTGCTCGCCCTCGAGTCGGCGCTGGCCGACGGGCCGGCCCTCGCCCCCAAGTTCGTGGTCCACGTCGACGACGCCGGTAGCTGGACCGCTGGCGGCCGCGGCGAGGCCGTGCTGACGCCGGTGGGCGACTCGTGGTGCGTCGCCATCGCCGGACTGGGCCAGCAGGTCACCGACGCGGGGAGCGCCACGGCCACCGTCATCGCCCTGGCCGAGGCGTGCCGGGCCGGGGGCGACCACGCCCGAGTCGCCGATCTGACCGCTACCTCCAGCGTCGATCTGGTACGGGCCGCGCTCCCGCTCCCACCCGGTTCGTGGGAGCCGATCCATGAAGCAGACAGCGATGTGGCGGGTCCGCTCGGTGTCTCTACTGGGCCCGACGGATCTACGGTCGTGGTGGCCGCCGCACGGCTCGGACGGATCGATCCCGTCACCATGGTGGCGCTGGCCGAGCTGGTCGACCGCTGGCACCTGGTCTCGCTCCACGTCACGCCGTGGCGTTCGTTCGCCGTCGTGCTTCCGCCGGTCGGAGGCCCCGCTCAAACCGCAGTGGTCGAGGCTCTCAGTGAGCTCGGGCTCATCACTCACGCCGACCACCCCGCCGCGGGCGTCATCGCCTGCATCGGTGCCACCGGCTGCTGGCAGACCGAGGCCGACACCCTGGCCGAGGCCGAGCGCCAGATCGCCGGGCGCACTGCCGATGGCGTGCTCCACGTCAGCGGCTGCGACAAACGCTGCGCCACGAGGTCGCCGGCCGCAGTGACCCTGCTCGGCCGCCCCGACGGCTCCGGGTTCGACCAGGTCGGAGCCCCGTGAGCACCACCCACGACTACGTGCGCGACGGCGCCGAGATCTACCGCCGATCCTTCGCACTCATCCGCGCCGAAGCCGACCTGACCGAGATCCCCGCGTCGGCCGAGACCCTTGCCGTGCGCATGATCCACGCCTGTGGCATGACCGACCTGCCTGCCGACATCCGCTGCTCGCCCGACGTGGTGGCGGCCGGCCGGGCCGCGCTCCATGCCGGTGCCCCCATCTTGTGCGATGCCCGGATGGTGGCCGACGGGGTCACCCGCGCCCCGCTGCCCGCCGGGAACCAGGTCATCTGCAGCCTCGGCGAGCCGGGCCTGGCCGACCTTGCCGCCCGCATGGGCACCACTCGCTCGGCGGCGGCCATGGAGCACTGGCTCCCCCTGCTCGACGGTGCAGTGGTCGCCATCGGCAACGCCCCCACCTCGCTGTTCCGCCTGCTCGAGATGATCGACGCCGGCGCGCCCCGGCCCGCCGCCATCCTCGGCATCCCAGTGGGGTTCATCGGCGCCGCCGAGTCCAAGCAAGCGCTGGTCGAGCATGGCGCGGGAATCCCGTTCGCCACGGTCCTCGGCCGCCGCGGCGGTAGCGCCATGACCGCGGCGGCCGTCAACGCCATTGCCCAGGAGCAGGAGTGAGCACCGTGTCGGGACATCTCTACGGCGTGGGCGTGGGCCCCGGCGATCCGGAGCTGATGAGCGTGAAGGCCCACCGGTTGGTCTCCTCGACGCCCACCATCGCCTACTTCGCCGCCAAGGGCCGGCCGAGCAACGCCCGCAAGGTGGCCGAGCACCTGCTCACCGACGATCACCACGAGTTGCGCATCGAGTACCCGGTCACCACCGAGGCGCTGGGTCCGCACCAGTCCTACGAGGACCTGCTGATCGGCTGCTACGACGAGGCGGCCGAACGGGTGGCCGAGCGCCTGACCGACGGCCACGACGTGGTGGTCATCTGCGAGGGCGACCCGCTCTTCTACGGGTCGTACATGTATCTCCACAACCGGCTGGCCGACGCGTTCGCCGCCACCGTGGTGCCCGGGATCCCGTCGCCCGTCGCCGGCGCGGCGGCCATCGCCCGGCCGCTCGTGTGTGGCACCGAGGTGTTGAGCGTCCTGAGCGGTGTGCTCTCGGTCGACGAGCTCAAGAGCGCCCTGGCCGCCTGCGACGCCGCCGTGGTCATCAAGCTCGGGCGCAACCTGGACAAGGTCCGCTCCGCCGTCGAGAGCGCCGACCTTCTCGACCGGGCGTTCTACGTCGAGCGAGCATCGGGCACCGGCGAGGTCACGTGCGCGCTGGCCGATGCCGACGCGGCCACCGCCCCGTACTTCTCGATGGTCGTCATCCCGAGCGCCACCGCTTCCACTCGATGACCGCGGCAGCCTCCGCTGCGGGTTGGCTGCGCGTCGTCGGCCTCGGTCCCGGCGACCCGGCCTGGCTGCTCCCCGAGGCGCGCCAGACGCTCATCGACGCCACCGATTTGGTCGGATACCAGACCTACCTCGACATGGTCCCCGACGAACTCCGCGGGACGCAGGTCTTCCACGGCTCCGACAACCGCGTCGAACTGGATCGGGCCGGCCACGCACTCGATCTGGCGGTAGCCGGTGGCCGGGTCGCAGTGGTCTCGTCGGGTGACCCCGGGGTGTTCGCCATGGCCGCCGCCGTTCTCGAGGCTCAGTTCGCGCCGGGAGCGCCCGACGCCTGGCTCGACGTCGACGTCCAAGTGGTGCCCGGCATCACCGCGGCGCTGGCCACCGCGGCCCGGGCCGGTGCGCCGCTCGGCCACGACTTCTGTGTCCTATCGCTGTCGGACAATCTCAAGCCCTGGGCCATCATCGAACGCCGGGTGCGGGCGGCCATGGAGGCTGACCTGGTCTTAGCGCTCTACAACCCGGTGTCGCGCCACCGCCCCACCCAGCTGGCCATTGCGTTCGACGTGGTCCGCCAGCACCGAGCCCCGTCGACACCCATCATCTTGGGCCGCGACGTGGGCCGACCGGCCGAGTCGGTCACCGTGGTCGACCTGGCCGACGTGGACCTGTCGGTCTGCGACATGCGCACCGTGATCATCATCGGCTCGTCCACCACGGAGGTGCACCACGGCACCTCCGGCGCTCCGCGGGTGCTGACCCCCCGGTCCTACCCCGGCGCCTGACCGCCGGCCAGGAGCCAGGCCAGGGCGTCTTCGACCGAGGCGGTCTGCTCCACGTCGGGGCGCGACGGGCGGTCGACCATCACGACGGGGAGGCCGAGGGCGCGCGCGGCAGCGAGCTTGGCCGCTGTGGCGGTGCCGCCGCTGTTCTTCGACACGATCGCCTCGATGCGCTCGCGTCGCAGCAGGTCGATCTCGCCCCCGAGGGTGAACGGGCCGCGGGCGAGCAGCGGCCGGGCCGACCACGCTCCAGTGAGGTCGAACGGCTCGATGGTCCGCACCAGCAGGTCGGTGCCGGTCAGGGTCCGGAACGGGTCGAGCTCCTGGCGGCCGATGGTGAGCAGCGCCTGATCGACGACCAGGTCCGCCAGCACCGCGGCGGCCTCGGCCACGGATTTCGTGCATCGCCAGTCGTCGCCGCCCGCCGGCAGCCACGGCGGGCGCACCAGCTCGAGCAGCGGTACCCCGGTGCGGCGGCATGCCTCGGCCGCGTGGAACGGCATCACCGCAGCGAACGGATGCAGGGCATCGATCACCGCCGCGGTGCCATGCTCGACCAGGTAGGCCACTAGGCCGTCGACCCCGCCGAACCCCCCGACCCGGACCGCCCCGTGCGGGGCGGTGGGGGCCGAGGTGCGGCCGGCGAACGACACCGTCAGGTCGATCGACCCAGGGTGCCGCTCGCCGATCGCCGCAGCCAGCGCCGTCGCCTCCGTCGTCCCGCCGAGCAGCAGCACCATGGGTGGCCTCATGGCCTGATGGTAGGGAACCCGGCTCAGGTGGGCTCGGGCCGGCGTTCCTGGCGCAAGGCCCTGTCGAGCAGGAGCCCGAGCACGCCGGCCATCACCGCCCACATGAGCGCCACGCCGGCAAAGGACCGCAGGCGAAACGACCAGAGCAGGTTGGCGTAGGAGTTGGGGACCAGCTTGGTGGTGCTGATCGCCACCGGGGTGCCTTTGAGCGCCTCACCGCTCTCGATCTTGTCCAGCTCAAGCGGCTTCGACGGGTCGGCCTTGTCTCGGTACGACTCGTCGGAGACCTGGCGGGCCGTGACCAGCATCTGGTCGAGCACTTCGGGCGGCGCCGAGTCGGCCACCTCCAGCGCCGGAGCGGCGCCGTTGTTGGGTGGATCGATGCGGTCCGGGCTGGGCGGCCAGACCAGGAACGCGGCGGTGACCATCAACACGAACGCGCCGCCGGCCAGAAGGAAGCGGTCGCCGCCGGTCATCCCCCTACGGGTCAGGCGCTCCCAGACCCACCACGACGCCAGCACGATGAGCGTCGACGCCAGCAGCAGCCCGAGGTACGACAGGGTGCGCTGGCTGATGGTGTCAGGATCGCCAACGGTGGGCGGGTTGGGCGGGTACTTGAGCCCGGGGAGCAGGGAGGTGGCCACGAACGCCCCGAGGGCCACCTTGCCCACCCGGCCGAACTCGTTGGGGCCACGGAGGCGGTCGTGGAGGGCGGCGGCGATGACCGACAGCACCACCCCGAGCAGCACGCCGTAGAGCACCGCGGCGGCCATGCCGCCCCATTGCTGGGTCGACCGGCTGAACTCGGCGGCATCGCCGGGTCCGGCCCCGATCCCGGTGGCGTCCTCCAACAGCAGGGCGAACTCGATCTGCGTCCCGGTCATGAAACGGGTGAACAACGCGGCAGCCACACCGCCAGCTGCACCGGCCGCCAGGCCGCGCAGAACGAAGGCCTTCATGGTGAGTCTCATGTTGTGGGGTCCGTCAGCTCAGTGACAGGGGAACCCGAGGGCGTGGCGACCGTCGTGGAAGAACTCGTGCACGGCCATCCAGTTGCTCATGATGAGCCCGTTCTCCGACAGCATCACGTAGGACGCGACGAGCGCGAACGCCAGTGCGGCCCAGGCCCATGCGGGAACCTGGATGTGAGCACCAAGGGGTGCGACGGTCGGGGACGTGGTCACTGCAGCCATCGAAGGCCTCCATCACTCGTGGTTGGGGCGTAGCAGGTTTCCTGGCTCCCAGATCGATGTTCCCCAACGCCTTCCCAGACCGAGGTCCAGTGGCAGATGTTGGTTCGCTCCCTGGTCACAGTGGCGAGGACCGCACCGGAATCGCACCGGCTTCCCTTGCACTACGCGTGGGCATCTTGGCACACGACCCGCCGAACGCAACCGGGTGCACCCGGGACGGGTTGTCGGAGTCGCCATGATGGCGGTCGTGATGACCGACGACGAACTGCTCGCAGCGCTGGCTCTGCTTTCGTTGCGAGCGACCCTGGACGCGCCGGACCTGGCGTCGTCGCACGGTCGCGGTGCCACCGATCCAGAGGATGTGGCGGACTTCGTCGACCACATCGAACGTGGCCTGTTCGCCAGTCCGTTCTCGCCCCCGACCGATGTGGCCCCGGCCCGCCGGCGGGAGGTGGCGGCGTCGATCGCGTTCCAGGCGGTGGTCGCCCAGGTGGCCAACCCGGTGCTGCTGGCCCACCGCAGGCTCGGGGTCGGGCTCGACGTTGGGCTGGCCGACCTGCGGTGGCGGGCCGAGGGGTGGGCCGTCCGCTACGGCCTCACCCCGCTGCGCCGCTCCGACCCGGCCCCTACGGACGAAGTCGTGGCCGCGCTGCAGGCCGAGGTGGTCGACCCGTGGTGCGCGGCTTTGGCTGCGGTCGTGGCGCTCCCGCCCCGGCTGCTGCGAGGAAACACCGACGCCGCACTCGCCACTGCGCTGGTGGCCATCGGCGAGTCGCCCCCCGGCCCGTCCGTGCGGGACACCTGCTGCCTCATCCACCTCGCCGGCCTCGTGCCCTGCGACGAGTGCCCCCTCACATGATCGGCAGGTAGTGATCGCCCAGCAGGCGGACTCAGCTCAGGGCGAGGCGGCGGGGCGGCGGAGCAGGTAGGTGTCCATGATCCAGCCATGCTCGACCTTGGCCTGCGACCGGACCCGCTGGATCTCGTCGGACACTTCGGCCAGCTCGCCCGCCACCAGCACCTGGTGCGGTCCGCCAACGTAGGCACCCCACCAGATCTCCACCCCAGCGGCGTCGGGCCGGCCCACCAGGTGGCGGAACGAGCAGTCCCCGTCGAGCATCACGATGGCGTTGGCGATGTTGTCGGGCCACCCGCCATCGGCCACGAGCCGGCGGCCCGTGGTGATCAGGATCGACTCGCCCACGCGGTGCAGTGGGATCTGGTGGGCCGCCGCCAGCGCAGCAATGCTCGTGACGCCGGGGGCGACCGTGCGGGTGAACGCCACCGTCCCCCGGGCGGCGACGTCGTCGAGGATGCGCAGCGTGGAGTCGTAGAGCGACGGATCGCCCCACACCAGCACGGCGCCGACCTCGTCCTCGGCCAGTTCGTCGCGCACGGCGGCCTCGAAGCGGTCGGCCCGCTGCTCGTGCCACGACCGCACTTCGGCCAGGTAGTCGCCCGGCTGCCGGTTGCGCTCGACCTCGGCGATGGGGACCCACCGGTACCCGCCGTCGGGGCGGTGCTGCTCGAGGATCCGGCGGCGTACCGCCTCGAGGTCGCTGCCCCCATCGCCCTTGTCGACCACCAGGAACACGTCGGCATCCGCGATAGCGGCCGCCGCCTGCCCGGTCACGTGGGCGGGGTCGCCGGTCCCGATGCCGATCACGTGGATGTGGCGCACCATTCGATCCTGCCACGGGTCTCGGGTAGGTTCCCCAATGCGACACAGGGAACTTCGGTGTGAATCCGAGGCTGTACCCGCAACTGTCACCGGGGAGCGATCCTCCATCTGTGGTCACGGCCTCTCGGGGCTGGAAGGCCGGAGGGGAGCACTGATCCGGGAGCCAGGACACCTGTGACCGCCTCCGAGCAACCGACCGGGAGCAGTCACCCATGGAATCCGTCGAACCTGGCTGCGGCATCGCGCCGTCGCCCACCGACACCACGCCCGTCACTGGCGCCGAGGTGGTGGCGGCCATCGAGGCCCAGGCCTCGTACCTGCGCATCGCGCTCGGGGCGCCTGCCGCAGACGGCTGGATCGCCGCCTCGGACCTGCTGGGCGACCCGGACCTGCTCGTGGCCTCGATCCGTTCGACCGCAGCCGGACGGGGAGCGCCGGATGATCAGGTCGCCGCGTCGCTGTGGTTCCAGGCCTACGCCTTCCGCGCCGCGCTGCCCGTGCTGGCGCCGTTGGCGTTGGGAATCGAAGGGCTGTCCGCCGACCCAGCCGACACCCACATCCGCATCGCCCGCCACCGGCCTGCGGCCATCGCCGTCACGTCAGTCGATCTGGTCGCCCGCAGCGCGGGTGAGGCGGCCGCCGACCTGTTCGACGGCCACCTGCGGCTGGTGATCGATGCCGTGTCCGATGCGGTCCGCGTGGGCCAGCGCCTCCTGTGGGGCAACGCGGCAGCCTCGTGCGCCACCGTCCTGCGGGCCCTCGACGGCGCCCCGGGTGCCGACCGGGCCGCCGTCCAGCGGTGCGGGGAGGCGTTCGTCCAGGCATCGCCGTGGATCCACGGGCTCGGGAACTTCGACAAGGTGGTCGAGGGTGACCAGGTGGGATGGTTCTGGACTCGCACCAACTGCTGCCTGTGGGACCGCTGCGAGGGGGCGGCGCGTTGCGACGACTGCTCGTTCACCAGCGCGCCGGACCTCGATGCTTCCCGCCGGGCCGGGCTGCGCCGCCAGGCTGAGGAGGTGGCGTCGTGATCTGCTTCCTCACCACCGCGGCCACGGAGGTACTCGCCCTACGCACCGCATCGGAGGACCTGCCCGCCGGGTTCCCCACCGTGCGGGCCGGGTCGCCCTACGGCACCGAGGTCGACCTCGACGCAACCACGTGCGTGCTCGTGCGCCTGCTCGGCGGACGCCGGGCTTGGGAGGGCGGGTTCGACGCCCTGCGCGCCGAGTGCGTCCGACGGGGCATCCCGTTCCTGGCCTTCGCCGGCGAGGCCGTCCCCGATGCCGAGCTCACGTCGCTGTCCACGGTGCCGGCGTCGCTGCTGACCGAGGCGTTCGGGTACCTGGTCCAGGGTGGTCCGGAGAACCTGGCCAACCTGGTGCGGTTCGTGGCCGACACGGTGCTGCTCGAGGGCTTTGGCTTCGAGCCGCCGTTCGCCGTCCCCGACGTGTCGATCTGGCGGTCGCCGCTCGAACGGGACCCGGCCAGGCCGCTGGTGGGCGTGGTGTTCTACCGGGCCCACCTGGTGGCCGGTAACACGCAGTTCATCGCAGATCTGTGCGACGGGATCGAGGCGGCCGGCGCCGACGCGGTGGCGGTCTCCTGCTACTCGCTGCGCGGCGAGGACGGCGCGCCCGCCATCGAGGTGCTGCAGTCGCTCGACGTCGACGTGCTGGTGACCACGGTCCTGGCCGCCGGGGGCGTGGCCGCGGCGGCGGGCATCGACGGCGGGCCGGGCGGGCTCGACGGCGAGGCGTGGGAGGTCTCGGCGCTGGCGGCGCTCGACGTGCCCATCATCCAGGCCCCGTCGTGCACCACCAGCTCGGCCAACTGGGCCGCCTCCGACGGCGGGCTCGGCCCGTTCGATGTGACTCAGGGCGTGGCCATTCCGGAGTTCGACGGGCGCATCATCGCCCCGGCGTTCGCGTTCGCCGAGGTGGTCGACGACGGCGACGCCATGGGCTCAGAGGTCAAGGCCTACCGAACCCTGCCTGACCGGGTGGCCCGGGTGGCTGGCATGGCCGTCCGCCACGCCCGGCTCCGGGCCCGATCGGCGGCGGAGCGCAAGGTCGTCATCGTCTTGTCCGCGTACCCCACCAAGCGCAGCCGGCTCGGCAACGCCGTCGGCCTCGACACCCCGGCCTCGGCCATCCGCATGCTCCACGCCCTGCGCGACGAGGGCTACGTGGTGGACCGGATCCCGGCGACCAGCGACGAGCTCATGGCCGAGCTGGCCGACGGGCTGGTCTACGAGGCCGAGCAGCTCACCCCGGCCGAGATCGACGCAGCCGTAGGCTCGATGCTCGCCGAGGACTACGTGCGCTGGTTCGCCACCATCCCACCCGAGGTGCAAGACGAGATGGAGGCCAAGTGGGGCCCGGCCCCCGGTCACCAGCGGGTGCACGACGACGCCCTGGTGTTCAGCGGCATCGACCTCGGCAACGTGCTGGTGGTCATCCAGCCGCCCCGGGGCTACGGCGACGATCCGGTCGCGGTGTACCACTCGCCGGTCCTCCCGCCCGCCCACCACTACCTGGCGTTCTACCGCTGGCTCGACCAGGGCTGGGACGCCGATGCGATCGTGCACCTCGGCAAGCACGGCACGCTCGAGTGGCTGCCCGGCAAGGCCGTCGGGCTCTCGGCCTCGTGTTACCCCGACCTGGCGTTGGGCGACGTGCCGTTCTTCTACCCGTTCGTGGTCAACGACCCGGGTGAGGGCACGCAGGCCAAGCGCCGCTCGCACGCCACGGTCATCGACCACCTGCTGCCACCCATGACCCGCGCCGACACCTACGACGACCTGGCCCGACTCGAGCAGCTGTTTGACGAGTACGCCCAGCTCCAGTCGCTCGACCCGTCGAAGCTGCCCACCCTGCGCAACAAGATCTGGGAGCAGATCACCGACTCGTCCATCGACCGCGACCTCGGCCTCACCGGTGCACCCGAGGACGACGACGGCTTCGACGACGTGATCGTCGACGTCGACGGCTACCTGTGCGGCCTCAAGGACGCCCAGATCCGCGGTGGGCTCCACATCCTGGGCGACGTGCCCGAAGGAGAGCCGCTCGTCGACCTGGTCCTGGCCATCACCCGGCTCGGCCACGGCACCATCCCTTCGCTGCGCCTCACCGTGGCGGCCGAGCTGGGCATTGACGCCGCCGCCCCCGAATTGTTCGACGCGCTCGAGGGCCGCTGCCGCGAGCTGGTCGAAGCCGCGGCCGCGCGCGGATGGACCTCGATCACCGATGACCTGCCCACGATCGCCTGGGTGTGCGACTGGCTCGTGCCCAAGCTGCGGCTCACCGGCGACGAGCTGTCCAACCTGATGGTCGGCCTCGACGGGCGGTACGTGCCTGCCGGGCCGTCTGGCACCCTGACCCGCGGCGGCGCCCACGTGCTGCCCACCGGCCGGAACTTCTACTCCATCGACCCCAAGGCGCTGCCCACCGAGCTGAGCTGGGACGTCGGCGTGAAGCTGGCCGACGCCGTGCTCGAGCGGCACCTCGCCGAAGAGGGCACCTACCCGTCCACCGTCGGGCTGGTCCTGTGGGGCACCGCCATCATGCGGACCCAGGGCGACGACGTGGCCGAGGCGCTGGCGCTGCTCGGCGTGCGCCCCCGGTGGGAGCAGGAGTCCCGGCGCATCGTGGGGCTCGACGTCATCCCCCTGGCCGACCTCGGCCGTCCCCGCATCGACGTGACCCTGCGCATCTCGGGCTTCTTCCGCGACGCGTTCCCCGGGCTGGTGGCGCTGCTCGACGAAGCGGTCGAGCTGGTCGGCTCGCTCGACGAGGCCCCCGAGGACAACTACGTGGTCCGCAACGGCTCCGCCGACCCCCGCGTGTTCGGCCCGGCGCCCGGCTCCTACGGCGTGGGCATCCTGGCGCTGATCGAGAGCCGCAACTGGCGCTCCGACGACGACCTGGCCGCCGTCTACATCGCCTGGTCCGGCTACTCGTATGGGCGGTCCGGGTACGGCGTGGCTGACGAGGACGCCATGCGCCGCCGGTTCGCCGCCATCGAGGTGGCGGTCAAGAACCAGGACAACCGAGAGCACGACATCTTCGACTCCGACGACTACCTGCAGGACCACGGCGGCATGATCGCCACGGTCCGGTCGCTCACCGGACGGGATCCGAAGGGCTGGTTCGGCGACTCGTCGAACCCCGCCATCCCACAAGTCCGCAGCCTGGCCGAGGAGGCCGCCCGAGTGGTGCGGACCCGCGTGGTCAACCCCCGCTGGATCGAAGCCATGCAGCGCCACGGCTACAAGGGCGCCTTCGAGATGGCGGCCACCGTCGACTTCCTGTTCGGCTACGACGCCACCGCCAAGGTTGTCGACGACTGGATGTACGAGCGGGTCACCGAGAAGTACGTGGCCGACCCGGAGATCCGGAAGTTCTTCGAGCAGTCCAACCCGTGGGCCCTCAAGGCCATCGCCGAACGGCTGCTCGAGGCGACCGAGCGGGACATGTGGGCGGCCTCGCCTGAGGCTCTGGCCGCGCTGCGCTCCGCGCTGCTCGAAGCCGAGGGGTGGGAGGAGTCCCGGTGACCGTTCGGCCGTTCCCGTTCTCTGCCGTCGTCGGCCAGGACGACGCCAAGCTGGCACTCCTGCTGGCCGCCGCCGAGCCGCTGATCGGCGGCGTGTTGCTGCGCGGCGACAAGGGCTCGGCCAAGACCACCCTGGCCCGCGGCCTGGCCGCCCTGCTTCCCAGCGGCGCGCCGTTCGTTGAGCTGCCGCTCGGCGCCACCGAAGATCGCGTCGTCGGGTCGATCGACCTGGCGTCGCTGCTGGGCGACGGATCGCCCGAGGTGCGCCTGGGCCTGCTCGCGGCAGCCGATGGCGGCGTGCTCTACGTCGACGAGATCAACCTCCTGGCCGACCACCTGGTCGATCTGCTGCTCGACGTGGCCGTCAGCGGTGTCAACCGCATCGAGCGCGACGGGGTGGCCCACGAGCACCCGGCTCGATTCGTGCTGATCGGCTCGATGAACCCCGAGGAGGGCGAGCTGCGGCCCCAGCTGCTCGACCGCTTCGGCCTGTCCGTCGACGTACACGCCTCGAATGAGCGGGCCGAGCGGGCCGAAGCCGTCCGCCGCCGGCTGTCGGCCGACCGGGCGCCTGACGAGCTCGATGACCACCACCTGGCCGATGCCGTCTTGGCCGCCCAGCTGGCGTCGCTGGGCGCGGCCACCGTGCCTGACGATCTGATCGACCTGGCCTGCGCCGTGGCGCTCGAGGTGGGGGCCGAGGGGCTGCGCGCTGACCTCATGTTGTGCCGGGCCTCGGCCGCGCACGCCGCCTGGCGCGGTGCCGCCGAGGCCGGCGAGGACGACCTGCGGGCGGTGGCCCCGCTGGTGCTCGGCCACCGCCGGCGCCGCTCGCCGCTCGACCCTCCGGGCGTGCCACCCGACGAGCTCGACCGGGCGTTCGACGACGCCGCCGACCAGCTCGATCAACCGGCTGCTCCGGACCCGGCGGACCAACAACCGCACGATGCCGACGCCCCGAAGGGGCAGGGGGCCGAGTCGCCGGCCGCTCCGCCCGCACCCACCGCTGAACCACCCGAGCTCCGTCCGCCGACAGCGCGTGCCGATGCCCGTGCGGGACGGCGCGGGGCGGGCGCGGCCGACCGGGGCCGGTTCGTCCGCGCCGTCGAGCCGACGCCTGATCGTCCCGTGACCGGTGGTTCGGTCGCCGTCGTGGCGTCGGCCGTCGCCACCGCGCTGGCCGGTGGTGAGATCCACCTGAAGCGGGCCGTGCGCGAGCAGCGGACGGGAACCCTGGTCGTGCTGTGCGTCGATGCCTCGGGCTCGATGGGCGCCGACCGGCGGATCGAGCTGGCCAAGGGCGCCGTGCTCGGGCTGCTCACCGATGCCTACCAGCGCCGGGACCGGGTGGCGCTGGTGACCTTCGGCGGCGACGGCGCCCACACCGCGCTGCGCCCCACGGCCTCGGTCGAGATCGCCCGAGCCCGCCTGGCCGACGTCCCCACTGGCGGCGTGTCGCCCATCGCCGAGGGCATCGACGCCGTCCTCCACCTGGTGTCGGGGGCATCGGGCGATCACGGGCTGGACCCGCTCGTGGTGCTCATCACCGATGGGCGTGCCACGGGTGCCGCTGACGCCGTCGAGCGCAGCCAGGCCAGCGCCGCCCGCCTCGCCGCAGCGGGCGTGGCCATCGTGGTGGTCGACGCCGAGTCGGGGACCACCCGCCTCGGTCTGGCTGCCGAGCTCGCCCGAGCCGCGGGTGGCCCCTGCCTCCCGCTCGACGGGCTGGTCGACGGATCGCTCGAGCGCACCATCCGGCTGCAGCTGCCGTGATCGGGCCGGGGCTGCGGGGTGCGCTGCACGTCAGCGGCTGCACCAGCGACGCCGGCAAGTCCACCGTGGTGGTCGGCCTGTGCCGCCTGCTCGCCCGCAACGGGGTCTCGGTCGCCCCGTTCAAGGCGCAGAACATGGCACTCAACTCCTACGTCACCCGAACCGGTGACGAGATCGGCCGGGCCCAGGGGGTCCAGGCGCTGGCCGCTGGCATCGAGCCCACGGCGGCCATGAACCCCATCCTGCTGAAGCCCACCTCCGACCGCTCGTCGCAGGTGGTGGTGATGGGCCGGCCCATCGGTGTGATGGATGCCGTCGGCTACCACCAGCACAAGCCGGCCCTGCTGGCGATGGTGCTCGATGCTCTGGCGGACCTCCGGGCGCAGTACGACGTGGTGCTCTGCGAGGGCGCCGGATCGCCCACCGAGATCAACCTGCTGGCCCACGACATCGTCAACCTGCGGATCGCAGTCGAGTCCGGCATGAAGGCCGTGGTGGTGGGCGACATCGATCGGGGCGGCGTCTTCGCCCACCTGTACGGCACGGTGGCGCTGCTGCCCCCGGACCTCCGAGCCACCGTCGGCGGGTTCATCATCAACTGCTTCCGAGGCGACCCGGCTCTGCTCGGCGACGGCACCGCCCAGCTCCAAGCGGCCTGCGGCGTGCCCACCCTCGGCGTGCTCCCCATGCTCGACGGGCTCTGGCTCGACGGCGAGGACTCGGTGGCCCTCGGGCGCCCGATCCCGTCGGCCGGACCGGCGCGGGCCGATCCGCTCGAGATCGTGGCCGTCCGCCTGCCCCGCCTGTCGAACTACACCGACCTCGACGCCCTGGCCGTCGAGCCCGGCGTGTCTGTCCGGTACGTGGCCGACGCCGCGTCGGTGGGCCACCCCGATCTGGTGGTGCTCCCCGGATCGAAGGAGACCGTGAGTGACCTGGCCTGGCTCCGGGCGCACGGGATCGACGTGGCCGTCGCCGCCAGCGGCGCCGACGTGCTGGGGATCTGCGCCGGCTACCAGCTGCTCGGCGACACCATCGTCGACGACGTCGAGTCCTCTGCCGGCACGGTGGCCGGCCTGGGATGGCTTCCCGGCGTGACCACGGCGTTCGGTCCTGACAAGGTGCTGCGCCAGCACCACGGCTCACGCGCCGGCGGCTACCAGATCCACCACGGCCGGGTGTCGGGACCGTCCGACGGCGGCTGGGTCCCACTCGATGACGGCGACGAGGGCACCGTCCGCTCGGACGGGACGGTCCGGGGCACCACCCTGCACGGCTTGTTCGAGCACGACGGCTTCCGCACGCAGTTCCTGGTCGACCTCGCCGACCGGCGGGGCAAGCGCTTCGAGCCCGCAGGGGTGGTGTTCGCCGACGCGAGGTCCGCGCGCTTCGACACCATTGCGGACGCCATCGCGGCCTACCTCGACCTCGACGCCCTTTGCGAGTTGATCACCGGCTGAGAACCCTTCGGTCCTCGAACCGGACATCCCGATGGGTCCGGCTAGCGGGTGCGGGGCTCGACGTGTTCGGCCAGAGCCACGGTGACCCCGGTCCCGATCTGCTTGGGGAGCAGGAGGACGTCGGCGTGGGCGGCCAGGAGGCTGGCCGCCTCGGCCACGCTGGTGGTGCCGGCCCGCTCGCCCACCGCCGCCGAGGGGTTGGGCACGGTGACGTGGGCCAGCTCCGACGGCTCGAACAGGGCCACGCGCACCGCGCTGGTCTCGGCCAGCTCGACCAGCGCAGGGTGGCGGCTGCGGCGCGCGGTGGTGGCCACGGCCACCACGTCGCCCCAGCCGCAGTCGATCTCGCTGAGGGCGGCGTCGACCGCCGCTCGGACGTCGTCGACCGTGGCGTTGCGAGTGAGGCCGAGACCCACCACCACGGCGGTCACCGGCTGCCCCAGCTGACGAACACCGGGTTCTGGGCGTCGAGCCGGAACCCGTCGGCGATGGGCGCCGCCCGGGAGACGGCGACCTGCACGGAGTCGCCGAGCAGGGCCCATGCTTCGGCCGCCCGGTCGACCAGCACGTGGGTGGCCACCAGTGTGCCGCCCGGACGCAGGGCGCCGAACGCGGTCCGGACCACTTCCATGCCGCCGCCGCCCACGAACACCCGATCGGGTGCGGGCAGGTTGGCCAGAGCCTCGGGGGCCGAGCCCACCACCACCTCGACGGCCACCCCGTGGCGCTTGGCGTTGGCGCGGATGCGGTCGGCGTCGTCAGCGTTGCGCTCGACGGCGATGACCCGGAGGCGCGGCGAGAGGCGGGCGCACTCGATGCCCACTGACCCGCTCCCGGCGCCCACGTCCCACAGCACGCCGTGGCGGGGGAGCGACAGCTTGCCCAGCGCCACCGCCCGCACCTCGGACTTGGTGATGAGTCCGGCGCGGTGGTCGAACTCCTGCTCTGCCAGTCCCCACGCCAGGGCTGCGTCGACCGGGTCGGCGGGCGCTGGATCGAGGAAAATGGCCACGGACATGGGGTCGAACGCACCGGTCGTCAGCCCCGCCAGGTCCGTACGGGTGACCGTCTCGCCGGGCTCGCCCAGCCGGGTGGCCACGACCACCGTCCGATTGGGGCACCCCGCCGCGACGAGCGCCTTCCCCAGCAGCTCGGGGGTGTGCTGCGGTGCGGTAAGCACCGCCACCTTGGGGAACCGGGCCACCGCGTCGAGCGCCGCATCGAGGGGTCGGCCATGCGCGGACACCACCACGGCGTCGTCCCAGTTGGTGCCGATGCGTCCGAAGGCCAGGGCCACCGACGACGGTGCCGGGTGCACCCACAGTTGGTCGGTCCCGAACCGCTCGCCCAGCATCCGCACGATCCCGAAGAACCCTGGGTCGCCCGAGGCCACCACGGCCACCGCCAGCCCGTCGGCCACCCGGGCTTCGACCTTGTCGAGCACGTCGTGGAGGGGGCCCGACAGCTCGAGGTGCTCCTGGGCCATGGCTAGCTCGAGTTGGTCGTGATGGCGGGGGGCCGCCACGACCACCTCGGCGTCGGCCAGGGCATCGGTGGCCGCCCGGCCGAAGGCCTGGCCGCCGTGGAGCCCGATGACCGAGATCACGGAGCGGCGTCCCGGAAACGGGTGGCGAAGGATGGGTCGTACACGTGGCTGCGGTCGACGCAGGTGCCGGGGCCGGGGTGCAGGGCGTCGCCCACCAGGACCAGCGCGGACATGGTGATGCCCCGGTCGGTGAGCTCGGCGGCGATGGACCCCACCGTGGTGCGCACCAGTTGCTCGTCGGGCCAGCTCACCCGGTGGACGATGGCTGCAGGGGTCGACGGCGAGTACGCCGAGCCGGGGCCGAGCAGCACCTCCTGCACGCGCTGCGGGTCACCGGCCGAGAGGAACAGGGCCAGCAGCCCGCCCTGCGCCGCGTACGCCGCCAGGTCATCGCCAGGACCGAGTGACTTGGCGGTGCGCCGGGCCAACCGGGTGAGCACCACCGTCTGGGAGACGCCAGGAATGGTCAGCTCGGTGCCGAGCGCCGCAGCGGCCGCAGAGACCGACGACACGCCGGGGACCACCTCGAACGGAAGATCGTGAGCCACGCACCAGGCGATCTGCTCGCCGATAGCCGAGTACCAGGCCGGGTCGCCGGAGTGCAGGCGGACGATGGCGGCGGTGGGCTCGGCGGCGAACACCTCGGTCACGTCCTCGAGGGTCATCGCCTTGGTGTCGAGCAGGGTGGCGTCGGCCCGGCAGTGATCGAGGATGCCCGGCGACACCAGCGAGCCGGCCCAAAGCACGATGTCGGCCTTGGCGAGGCGGTCGGCAGCGCGGAAGGTCAGCAGGTCGGCTGCACCCGGACCGGCCCCGACGAACGAGATCACGCCGGCACCTCGGAGGCGGCCGCCGGTCCGTTCGCCGGAGCGATGAGGCAGGCCAGGTAGGAGGCCGACTGGTCGAGGAACTCCGATGCGGGGGCGATGCGCTCGCCGGGCTGGCCGAGCAGCTCGCCCACCACGGCCCGGTCGGCCTGGCCGTGCTCGGCCAGTCGGGCGGCGATGGCGGGGACGCCCCGGCCGCCGCGGAACAGCACGAGCGTCTCGTCGGCGCGGGCGAGGGTGTCGTCCACCAGCTCGGCCACCTCGGCCGCATCCTGGCTCACGTTCACGATGCGGATGCTCTGGTGGTCGTCGCCGATGACGGTGCCCGATGCGGCGGCCAGCTCCTGGAAGGCGGCGATGCCGGGGACCACCTGCACGGGCGTCTCGGGACGGTGAGCGCGGACGGCGGCGGCCAGCCGCGGGAACACCGAGAACAGGCTGGGGTCGCCGATGGTCAGGAACGCCACCACCTCGCGCCGGTCGAGGTGCTCGACCATCACCCTGGCGGCGGCGTCGAACGACGCGGCCCGCTCGGCATTGGTGCCGGACACGTCGATCTCGAGGCGGACCACGCGCAGCGGGTCGGATCCGGCGCGAGCCACGGCCTCGGCGCGCCCGATGGCGTCGGGGCTGATGGCGGCGGCCACCACGGTGTCGGCCTCGGAGATGACCGTCCGGGCGCGCGGCGTGAGCAGGTCCGCTGCGCCGGGGCCCACACCCACGCCCACGAGCAGCGGGCCGGACCTGCGGGCCCGTGGCGCGACCGGCAGCGCGGACCCGGCGTTGGCCTGCTGGACCGCCAGCTCGATGGCGCCCCGGATGAAGTCGGCCTCGGACCGTCCGGACCGTCCGGCGGCATCGGCCAGGGCGTCCTTGAGCTCGTCGGTCAGGTACACCGAGGTCTTCCGCATGAGACGTAGGGTACTGCGTAGGGCATCCCCGGCTCTTCTGTACCATCGCTGCGTGACCGTGTACCTGGTGGGCGCTGGCCCCGGAGATCCTGGGCTGCTCACGCTCCGAGGAGCGGAGCTGCTGGCCCGAGCCGATGTCGTGGTCCACGACCGGCTCTCGGCCGCTGAGCTGCTGGACCTGGCGCCGCCGTCCGCCGAGCGCATCGACGTGGGCAAGGCCCCCAAGGCCCACCGCATGAGTCAGGACGAGATCAACCAGCTGCTCGTCGAGCGGGGACGCGCGGGCGAGACCGTGGTGCGGCTCAAGGGCGGTGACCCGTTCGTGTTTGCCCGCGGCAGCGAGGAAGCCCAAGCACTCATCGACGCCGGGGTCGCGCTCGAGGTCGTGCCGGGCATCACCTCGGCGCTCGCTGCCCCTGCGTACGCGGGGATCCCGGTTACCCAGCGCTTCTCCTCGACCTCGTTCACCGTGGTCACCGGCCACGAGGATCCCTCGAGCGGCGAAGGCACGGTCGACTGGGAGGCGGTGGCTCGCACCGGCGGCACCATCGTCATCCTTATGGGGGTCGGTCGATGGCCCCAGATCGCGGCGAGGCTCCTGGCCGCGGGTCGATCGCCGGACACGCCTGCTGCGGCGGTGCGTTGGGGGAGCCGGCCTGACCAGCAGACGACCCGCGCCACCCTTGCCACCCTTGGAGACCACGAGCTGGCTGCGCCGTCGGTCATCGTGGTCGGCGGTGTGGCGGCCGAGGAGCTCGACTGGTTCACCCGCCGACCGCTCTCGGGGCGGCGCATCGTCGTCACCTGGGCGCGGGCCCAAGCATCCGCGCTGGTCGGCCGGTTCCGCGAGCTTGGTGCCACGGTGATCGAGGCGCCGACCATCGAGATCGTCGACCCCAACGACGGTGGCGCGGCCCTCCGGGCGGCGGTCGCCAGCATCGGTTCCTACGACTGGCTGGTGCTCACCTCGCCCAACGGCGTGGAGCGGACCTTCGCCCACCTCTCCGATGCCCGTTCGCTGGCCGGCGTCCGGGTCGCTGCGGTCGGATCGGGCACCGCTGCCGCTCTGGCGCGCCACCGCATCGTCCCGGACCTGGTGCCCGACGCCTTCGTCGGCGAGGGGCTGGTCGATGCGTTCCCCGCTCCCCTCGACGCCGGGGGTCGGGTCCTGATCGCACGGGCGGCGGTTGCTCGCGACGTGGTCCCCGATGGCCTGCGCCTCGCTGGCTGGGACGTCGAGGTGGTCGACGCCTATCGCATCGAGGCCGTCGCCCTCTCCGCCGAGCAGGTCGACGCGGTAGCCAGCGCCGACGCCGTCACGTTCGCGTCGTCCTCCAGCGTCACCAACCTCTGCGACGCGGTGGGGACCGAGCAGATCCCCGGCACCATCGTGTCCATCGGGCCGGTGACCTCCGACGCCGTCTCGGCCCGCGGGTTGGCGGTCACGGCCGAGGCCGATCCCCACACCATCGACGGGCTGGTCGCTGCGGTCGTGACGGCCCTGGCCGGGCCGATCGCCGCAACGGCGCCGTGAGCTACGCCCTGATCGTGGGCGTCGAGGATCTGCTGTGCCGTCAGGGCCACTGTTGCATCGACTCCCGCCACTGAGCGGCCCCGCCGGGACCAGCCACCTCGGGATTCAGACGACGGACGCCAGTTCGTTACAAGCAACTGCGACCCCCGGGACCTGGCAGCGACTCGTCTTGGCCAGCACCAAGACCTTGTCCGCGGTCACCCCGGCGGTTCGCCGTGCGCAGCAACGGCTGTCGTGAAGAACCTCGTGGCCGCGCTGGTGTAACGGACATGGTTGCCATCATGGTCAGGGCCGGGGGTCCGCTCCGCTGGAGGTCCACGTCATGAAACATCGGTCAGTTTGGTGCGATGCGTCCTGTGGGTGCCTGATTGATGCTTGGGGTGGGCGCTGCGGTGTTTTCGTAGCGTTGTGAGGGTCCGGCCGGCTGGCTCCGTGAGTGCCTGCCGCTTCGGTTGAGGCTGGCTTGTTTCTGAACTGTCTGCCGGCCGGGTTCTCGTGCCGTGTCGTGGCTCGAAAGAGGCGAGAGCACATCGAACCCGAATCAGGAAGGGACTGCCGCGCGTCGGGGTGACATCTGAGCTGTGGTGCCGGGAGGTGCCGCTGAAAGGATGTTCACTATGCCCAAGCCGTATCCGAAGGAGTTCCGCGATGACGTGGTCCGCGTTGCCCGCAACCGTGAGCCAGGCGTCCGGATCAAAGACATTGCCGCGGACTTCTCGATCACCCAGTCCTGCCTGACCAACTGGCTGGCCCGAGCTGACCGCGATGACGGCATCAAGCCGGGCCCGACCACCGCTGAGGCCGTCGAGTTGCGCGAGCTCAAGAAGCGCAACCGGCTCCTCGAGCAGGAGAACGAGGTCCTGCGCCGGGCCGCGGCGTATCTGTCCCAGGCGAACCTGCCGGGAAAATGATGTTCCCGCTCGTCCGCGAGTTGGCCGTCGACGGGATCCCCGTCACGGTGACGTGCCGGGTCCTCAACCTCTGCCGCC
>JBKJPY010000082.1:0-34878 GCA_046594195.1 Acidimicrobiales bacterium
AGCCTGGAACTCGGGGTGGTCGGTGGGGACCGGCTTGGTGCCGAGCTGCGGGGCGAGGTAGTTGCTGATGGTGTTGGGGAGGACGAAGTAGCCGTCGGCCAGGCCCTGCATCAGGGCCGAGGCGCCGAGGCGGTTGGCGCCGTGATCGGAGAAGTTGGCTTCGCCGGCGGCATACAGGCCGGGGACCGTGGTCATCAGCTCGTAGTCCACCCAGAGGCCGCCCATGGTGTAGTGGACGGCGGGGTAGATGCGCATCGGCATCTCGTAGGGCGACTCGTCGGTGATGCGCTCGTACATCTCGAAGAGGTTGCCGTAGCGCTCCTCGATGGTGTGGCGGCCCAGCCGGTTGATGGCGTCGGAGAAGTCCAGGTACACGCCGTTCTTGAGGGGTCCGACGCCCTTGCCCTCGTCGACCACGATCTTGGCAGCCCGGCTCGCGATGTCGCGCGGGGCCAGGTTGCCGAACGACGGGTAGCGACGCTCGAGGTAGTAGTCCCGGTCCTCCTCGGGGATCCGATCGGCCGGGCGGCTTTCGTCGGGATCCTTCGGGCACCAGATGCGTCCGTCGTTGCGCAACGACTCCGACATCAGGGTCAGCTTCGACTGGAAGTCGTCGCTCTGGGGGATGCAGGTCGGGTGGATCTGCGTGTAGCAGGGGTTGGCGAACGCCGCGCCCCTGCGGTGGGCCCGCCAGGCCGCAGTTACGTTGCACGCCATGGCGTTGGTGGACAGGAAGAAGGCGTTGGAGTAGCCGCCGGTGGCCAGCACGACGGCGTGGGCCGAGTGGCTGGTGAGCTCACCCGTGAGTAGGTCGCGCACGACGATGCCGGCCGCCTTGCCGTCGACGACCACGACGTCGACGAGCTCCGAGCGGTTGTAGAGCGTCACATTGCCGAGGCCGATCTGGCGGGCCAGCTGGGAGTAGACGCCGAGCAGGAGCTGCTGGCCGGTCTGGCCACGGGCGTAGAAGGTGCGCGACACCTGGGCGCCGCCAAACGAGCGGTTGTCGAGCAGGCCGCCGTACTCCCGGGCGAACGGGACGCCCTGGGCGGTCATCTGGTCGACGATGCGGACCGATTCCTCGGCCAGGCGGTACACGTTCGCCTCGCGGGAGCGGAAGTCGCCGCCCTTCACGGTGTCGTAGAAGAGGCGGTACACCGAGTCGCCGTCGCCCTTGTAGTTCTTGGCGGCGTTGATGCCGCCCTGGGCGGCGATCGAGTGCGCCCGGCGGGGCGAGTCGTGGAAGGTGAAGGCCTTCACGTTGTAGCCCTGCTCGCCCAGCGTGGCAGCGGCGGACCCGCCGGCGAGGCCGGTGCCGACGACGATGATGTCGTACTTGCGGCGGTTGGACGGGTTGACGAGCTTGCGGTCGAACTTGTAGTTCGTCCACTTGTCGGCGATGGGACCGTCGGGGATCTTGGAGTCGAGGATCACAGCGGGGGCTCCTAGTTGCTCACGATGCCGAACTGCACCGCCAAGGGGAACGAGCAGTTCCCGATCACGATGAGGGCGGCGAACACGGCGGCGAAGTTGCGGCGCCACGAGTTGAACTTCGGGTTGTTCCAGCCCATGGACTGGAAGAGGCTCCAGGCGCCGTGGAAGAGGTGGAAGCCCAGGGCGACGTTGGCGGCGATGTAGAAGGCGGCGACGACCGGCCGGCTGAGGCTGCTGACGACGTTGGCGTAGGCCGAGCCCCGCACGAAGGTCATCCCGGGGGTGCCGGTCCAGCTGAGGTCGAACAGGTGCCAGATCAAGAACAGCCCGACGATGATCCCCGACCAGCGCATGGTGCGGCTGGCGAAGTTGGCGGCCTGGTAGTCGCGGGGCGACTGGTACTTCACGGTGCGGGCTGCGTGGTTCATCCGGGTCAGCGAGTAGGCACTGTGGATGTGCAGGGCGAACGCCCCGATCAGGCCGAGGCGGAAGAGCCAGAGGGCCACCGTGCGCGGAAGGATCGGAACCAGGAGCTCGCGGAGGAACTCCGCGTAGTGGTCGAACTCCGCGCCACCCAGGTACATCTTCAGGTTGCCCACCATGTGGACGAAGACGAATCCCATGAGCATGAGGCCCGTGATCGCCATCACGTACTTCTTGCCGAGCGCCGATCGGTAGAACTCGACCGGGAAGGGGGCCTTGCGCTTGGGCTTGGGGGAGCCACCTGCGGCGGCACCTCGGGCAACGGTTGTGGAAGCCATCGCTCGTGACGCTACCCCTGGCTGCGGCTCGCGGAACAAACGCTGGGCTGCCGGCTCCGGGTCGACCGTTGCGGCCGAGGATCGTCCGATGAACGCCACGCGAATCGGACATCAAAACCGCAGGTCACAGGCACCGTTGCCACTCATTAGTCTGTCGATTCGATGAACGGCGTCGTCAAAGGTGTCCCCATGGAAGGTGACCTCCAGCTCATCGTCGGGAACAACCTACGGCGGCTCCGGCGACAGATGGGCCACTCCCAGGAATCCTTTGGCGAGCACGTCGGATGGCATCGGACCTTCGTGGGTGCCGTGGAACGGGGGGAGCGGAACCTCACGCTTCGCACCGTCGAACGGCTTGCGCAGCAGCTTTGCGTCCACCCGCTCGCGCTCCTCTTCGACGGCGTCTCCGCGTTCAACCCGGTGCTCGAACCGGGCCAGCGTGCTCGTTCGGTCACGTTCGCAGCGGACGCGCTCAGCAGTGCGGCCGCGACCGGGCGTGACGTCGGTGAGCGGCGCGCCCGACCTCGCCCCGCCTGACGGTTCACGTGCCTCGCCGTCAGGGTCCCCTGGAGCCTGGTTCCGGGGAACGGTGGAATCCCTGGGCCGCCCTGCGCGCCACGTCGATCGAGCTCTGGTTCTCGCCGCTCCAAGGCGAGCGCGGACGGTGGACTCGGAGGGCCGACGGAGATGAGATCGTGCTGGAGCAATCGCTCGGTCGGCAGGCCCGCCAGGAGGTGCTGGCGCACGAGCTGGTCCACGCCGAGCGCGGCGTGGGCTGGCCCGATGCCAGCGCCGCCACGATGGAGGTGGAGGAGGAGCGGGTGTGGCGGATCGCCCTGCGTCGGCTGGTGCCACCCGCACAGATCGCTCGCTTCCTCGCCGAGCGAGGCACCGTCGGTCCGGTCACGGTGGCGGACCTCGCCGAGGAGTTCGACCTCACCTCGGATGCCGCGGCGCGCGTCGCCCAGCTCTATGCCGTGACCGGAGGGATCGAGCTAGCCGACGACGATGCGTGAGCGGTCGGTGCGCTCGATCGGGTCGTCGCCCAGCCCCTTGCCGGTGAGCACGAGATCCAGGACCAGTGGGCCGGGCCGGTCGGGGACCTCGACCTGCAGGGTGCCGACGCGGATGCACGTGTCGGCGGCCACGGCACCGCCGAACCGCCAGCGCTGTTCGCCGCCCGTCCACGACAGCCGGGCCCCGACCTCGAGCTGCTCGACCGGTGCGCGCAGGTCGCTGATGACGTGGATGTCGAGCGCGAGGGTGTCGCCGCCCACCACCTCGGCCGGGAGGCGATCCGCGACCACGATGACCGGCCGGCAGGCGAGCGCCAGCGCGGCGTAGGCGGCCTTCGGGACCCGCTCGTGGTCGAGGACGGCAGCTGAGATGGCGGGCTGGCTGTCGGCGAACCCCACCGTCGCGAAGCCGCCCGTCGGCCGGTACTTCAAGCGCCGCAGCGTCTCCACGTGGTGGCGCAGCAGCTCAGCCTGGTAGTCCTGCGTGGCCTGCTGCCACGATCGGAACGAGGGGTGGTCGACCGCCGGGATGCGGCGCTCGAAGACCGACGTCGCCATCCCGTGGTGCTCGGCCAGGGCTTCCCAGTCGAGCATCGGCCACTGGTCGGGGTGGGCGAAGGCCGCGGATTCCGGCACCGACTGCGAGCCGAAGCCGGAGACGAAGCGCACGAGGCGTGGCAGGGCCCGGGCGAACCCCGGCAGGTCTCGGTCGTCGCCGTGGTTCCAGCCGAACGACACGTGGGTGTCGGTCCCGTCGAGCTGCGGCGGGTGGGGCAGCACCCCGGAGTGGGCGATGACGGGTCGGCTGCCGTCCGCCTTCTCGATGGCCCGCTTCACCGAGCGGTCCAGGATCGACCGGTTCCACGACGGAAGTTCCTGCGCCAGCACGTACCGGGCGGGGGCCGTGAGGTCGTCGAGTCCGGCGCCGGCCTCGTGGTCGACGGTCAGCGGCTCGTCGTGCGCACACCAGATGGCGACCGACGGATGGTGGGCCAGCAGGTCGACCGCTTCACGCGCCTGGCGCTGGGCCTGCTTGCGAATGCTGCGGGAGTAGCCACGGTAGAGCGGGAAGTCCTGCCAGATGAGCATGCCTGCTTCGTCGGCCGCGGCGTAGAGCTCCGGTCGGCTGACGTGAGCGTGGAGGCGGAGCAGGTCGAGGTTGGCGTCCTTCGCCAGCTGCACGTCGCGCTCGAGGTCCTCGGCGGTGGCCTCCGCCAGGCGGAGGGTGCTCGGGCCCTGGCTGGCACCCTTGAGGAAGATGCGCTCGCCGTTCACGTGCAGCACCCAGTTCTTGAGGTGCACCTCGCGCAGCCCGACCCGCCGGACCACCCGGTGGCTGGGTCCGTCGCCCACCGCTTTCCCGGCGCCGTCGAGCGGCGTCACCTCGACCGTGGCCTCGTGGAGGGGTTGGTTCCCGAGCGCGTGGGGCCACCACAGGGCGGGCTCGTCGATGCCGACGGTCCACTCCACCTGGTTCTCGCCGGCCGCCAGCCGCCGCTGCTCGATGACCTCTCGTTCGCCGATCGTCGAGCGCAGGGCGACCTCGCATGCGGTGGCGGCGTCGAGCACGGCGCGGAACGCCACGGTGGCAAGGCGGTCGTTCGCGTCGCGGCACAGCACGCGCACGTGGCGGATGCGGACGGGCCCCGTCCGCTCGAGGCGGACCGGCCGCCAGATCCCGGCGGGGTTGCTGGCCGGATCCACGTAGGGCGCGTGCTGGAACGAACCCGTGATGTTGCGCTTGGCCGTGAGGTCGCCGGCCGGGTTGCAGGTGACCTCGACGCCGAGGGTGTGTTCGCGCTGGGCTGCCAGTGCCTCGGTCACCTCGAAGGTGTGAGGGAAGAAGTAGCCCTCGGTGTCGCCGACGTAGGAGCCGTCGAGCCACACATCGCCTTGGTAGAAGATGCCGTCGAAGCGCAGCCACCAGCGCTCGTCGGGCTCGGTGGGGCCATTGTGCTCGAACCGGGTCCGGTAGAGGAGGGGGCCGTCCGAGTCGGCGAAGGCCCGATCGCTGCGCCAGTGGCCGGGAACCGTTACGGGATCCCAGTCGTGGTCGTCGTGGGTCTCGAGCCACGTCCGCCGGAGGTCCTCGTCGGCGATCGCTGCGCGCCAGTCGCCCTCGAGGTCCATGACCACCGACGCTACTGGGCGATCGGACGGCACCTGGCGGGTGACCGGGCCGCGCAACTGGAGTGCACGTTCCAGCGGTTGGCGGAAGCGTGCCTGGTCTGGAGTGGCGCGAAGGGGGTGCTGGTTCGTGACAACGCATCACATGGCCAGCAACGACACCACGGATGTGTCGGACCGGAGGATCAGGTCCGTTGATGGGTTCGACGCGTTCTACCGCTCGATGGCGCCGCGCCTCGTGGTGCTCGGCCGATCTATCACCGGGAGTCGGGCCGTGGCCGAAGAGGTGGCGCAAGAGGCGCTGTTCGTGGCCCACCGTCGGTGGGCGTACGTCTCACGGGCGGCGCCGGCCGACCCTTGGGACGTTGGCCATCTCCGGGTGAAGAACGAGGAGGACGGCGGTAGCTTCCTCACCATGTCGAACCGGCCAGCAACGATCGGGCAACTGCGGGAGAGCGGATGGGAGTCCGTTCCCGTCAAGTCGGAGATCCGGCGCAACGCCGTGGCCCGCATCCGAGCGGGCGAGCCGCTGGTCGACGCCGTGCTCGGGTACGAGGACACCGTCCTGCCGCAGCTGGAGAACGCGATCCTCGCCGGCCACGACGTCATCTTCCTGGGCGAGCGCGGGCAGGCCAAGACCCGCATGATCCGCTCGCTCACGAACCTGCTCGACGAGTGGCTGCCCATCGTGGCCGGGAGCGAGATCAACGACGACCCCTACGCCCCGGTGTCCCACCACGCCCGGGAGCTGATCGCCGAGAAGGGCGAGGACACGCCCATCGACTGGGTGCACCGCGACACCCGCTACGGCGAGAAGCTGGCCACGCCCGACACCTCCATCGCCGACCTCATCGGCGAGGTGGACCCGATCAAGGTGGCCGAGGGTCGCTACCTCTCGGATGAGCTCACGCTCCACTACGGCCTGGTCCCCCGCACCAACCGAGGCATCTTCGCCATCAACGAGCTGCCCGACCTCGCCGAGCGCATCCAGGTCGGCCTGCTCAACGTGCTCGAGGAGCGTGACGTCCAGATCCGCGGCTTCAAGGTCCGCCTCCCGCTCGACGTAGTGCTCTTCGCGTCGGCCAACCCGGAGGACTACACCAACCGCGGCCGGCTGATCACGCCGCTGAAGGATCGCTTCGGCGCCCAGATCCGCACGCACTACCCCCTCGACGTCGAGACCGAGATGGCCATCGCGTCGCAGGAGGCCCGGCCGCTCGACGACGCCGGCCTCGATGTTGCCATCCCCGACTTCATGGCCGAGGTGGTGTCGACCCTGTCGCAGCTCGCCCGCCAGAGCAGCCACATCAACCAGCGCTCCGGCGTCTCCGTCCGGCTCACCGTCACCAACCTGGAGACGCTCGTCGCCAATGCTGGGCGCCGCGCCTTGCGCGCCGGCGACGCCAGCGTCGTGCCCCGCATCTCGGACCTGGAGGCCCTCGCTGCGTCGACCTCGGGCAAGGTCGAGCTCGACACGCTCGACGACGACGGTGGCGAGGTCATCGAGCGCCTCGTGCGCCAGGCGGTCCTCACCGTGTTTCGCGAGCGGCTTGACATCACGGAGCTTCGGGGCGTGATCGACGCCTTCGACGACGGGCGGGTCATCCACGCCGGCGAAGACGTCGCCGCCGTGGACGAGGCCAAGCTCGCCACCGAGATTCCGGCGCTGCGCGCTGCAGTGGTGGCCCTCGTGGCCGACGACGAGCGCCCTGCGGTGGTGGCCAGTGCCGTCGAGTTCGTGCTCGAGGGCCTGCACCTGTCGAAGCGCCTGAATAAGGACGTCGACCACATCGGCACCCGCGCCACCTACCACGCCCGCTGAATCAGGTCATCGCCGCCCACCGCTGAGGTGCACGATCGACCCGCATCGGGTCAGTCGCGGTAGGGGGCGGCGCAGTCCCAGGTCGTCTCGATCTCTTCCTTCTGGCGGCCGAGGTACGAATCGGGGTGGTCGCGGCGGCAACGCCAGTCGGTGAGGACCGGGCCGGCGATGATCCCCGGACGGAAGGTCCCGCCGCTGGCCTCGTTGGCATCGTTGGGTTGGAGCACGTCGACGCGAACCAGACCGAACACCAGCTGGAGGGCGACGATCGCCATCAGCACCCGAGGGCGATCCTCGAGGGCGACCGTGTAGAGGATGGCGATGCAGAGCAGCGTCGGCAGCAGGTGCGCCATCTTCCACGGGAAGCGGATGAACAGGACCTGTGACAGCACGAAGCCCGGAATGGCGAAGCGGACGAGCCACGAGATCGACCAGGATCGGATGGCGGCGATGGCGGCGGGAAGGGCGAACAGCAGGACCAGGACGGTCGGGACGCCGAGCAGGAGCAGGTCCTTCGCCGCGGCCCGACCGAACTGGACCAGTGGTGAAGACGCCGAGAAGTCGTTCTGCGCGAAGGCCAGGCCTCCCGCTTCCACGACCGACGGGATGAACAAGATCGCGGTGGCGCCGGCTCCGACGACTGCGGTCACGACGACCCGACGACGGGCCCCGTCGCCGGTGCCGAGTTCGGCGATGAGCAGGGCGAGGATGAGCGTCATCGACCCGACCCGGCTGCCCATGGCGGCGGCGGCCAGCAGGCCGGCGACGATGGCCCGGTCCGATCGGATGGCGAGGGCGGCCAGGACGCAGAACATCAGCGCGAACACGTAGTCGGCCGTGGACGTGGCAGCGATGATGAACCACGGGTTCGCGGCCACGATCGCGACGCCCCACCGCCCGGCCTTCCCGACGCCTTCGCCCAAGAGCAGCTTGTTCAGCGCCCACACCAGGACGCCGGCGGCCGCCAGTGACGCGAGGTTGGTGAGGATCGGCCCGCCGATGAGGTCCAAGATGCCGACGATGGCCTCGTGCGCCGGGGCGCCCGGCGGTCTGCTGGGCACGTAGGTGAGGTGGCGGGCGATCGCTCGCCCAGATCGGAAGACGTTGCCCACATCGAGGTCGTTGCCGGGCCCCGACACGAGGAGCGGGGTGGCGATGACCAGCGAGACGAGCGTGAAGCCCATCCACCACCGCGTGGTCTCATCGGGGTGACGCAACCGCTCCAGCACGGCGGCCCACTCTACGGACCCCGCCGAGCATCCAAGGGTGCCTCGGTTCTTGTCAGAGATCTGCACGCGATGTGGGTCGTTTGCTGATGAGAACGGAACCGTGGTGTGGGGTCAGGCGATCTTGGAGAGCTGGGCGATGGCGGTCAGCAGCCACAGGCCGCCCAGCCCGGTGCCGACCAGCAGCCGGAGCTTCGGCGGGGCGATTCGGAGCACGAGCAGGATCGAGAGCAGCCCGGCCTCGGTGGCGGCACGCATGAAGGCGGTGGCCCCGGACCAGAGGTAGGCGTTGAGCAGCAGGACCACCGCAACGGCACCCAGCCAGGCCAGCTGCTCGGCATCGGGTCGGAACGGCCGAGACCGAGCGCGCAGCAGCGCCCAACCCCCAGCGACCAGCAACGCCACCAGCCCGATCGCCGAGAGCAGGCGGAACGCCTCGTCGCCACCGCTTGGGGGGACGATCTGCCCGAGCTGGTCGAACAGGCCGGCCAGCGGCGCACTGAGGTTGTTGTCACCCGACGACGTGAGCGGGAGCCGGCCGAACCGTGACCGCTGGAGGAGCTGCCACGCGGCGAAGGCGGCGAGGGGCACGGCACCGGCGGCGACCTGCTTGGGTCGATCCGTGCGCTCGGTGGCCCAGAGCCCGCTCAGCGCCACGGCGAACGGGACCACGGTCGTGGTGTCGCGCGTGAGGACGGCGGCCGCCAGCAGCGCCGCCGTCACCACCCACCGCCGGTGCCGGAGCGCCAGCAGGCCGCCCAGCAGGAGCGCGGCGGCCATCAACTCCGACGTGTCGAGGCTGATGGAGTAGGCGAGGCCGGGCCACAGCACGAACAGCGCGCCCCACGCCGCATGCCGGCCGGCCGTGCGGGCGAGGCCGCCACCGACCGCACCGACCGCGAACGCGGCGGCCACGTTGATGGTGACGAGCGCCCACGGCACCAGGTCGGGGTCGCCACCGCTGACCACCCAGGCCAGCGCGCCGTAGCCCCAGCGGGCGTTGCGCAGCGACGGCAGGTCGTTCTGGACCCCGGCCACCCGTCCGTCGGTGGACCACGGCGAGACGCCGAGGCGGTAGAAGAACTGCCCGTCGAACGCCTGGTCCGCCCCTTGGACGGTGAGCGAGCCCCGTGCGCCCGAGTGTCCGAGTCCATCGACGGGGAGGACGGTGTCGACGGTCGCGTCGCACGACGGAAGCGGTGGAAGCGACTCGACCGTGGTGCACGGTGCTCCGGCGTGGACCAGCCGGGAGGGATCGCCGTCCGCCCGCACCAGCAGCGCGCCCACGAACAGGAGCGCCAAGACCACCCCCGCCAGCCCGGGTACCCAGATCCGGTCAGGCAGCCTCACCCGGCCGACGCTACGCGCCGGGGCCCTGCCCGCCGGCGACGCCGGTCCATCCCCCGACGGGCCGCCGGGGTGCGTGCTCGGGATCGAGGTCGGGCTCCCACCACGCCCCGCACAAGTCGATGCCGTCGTCGATGGCGCCCTGGAGGACCGAACGGGTCTCGTGCTCGTGGTCGTCGAACGCAGGATCGTCCGCCCCGACGCCGTAGCCCACGAGGTGCAGGGCGCGATCGCCGAACGTCTCGGCCACGTGGTGCACGGCGAGGGCCAGACCTTCGGCCCACGTGACCTGGCCGTCGGCTCGTGTCGGCAGCTGCTGGGGGTAGGGGAGCAGGACGCCGTCTCCTCGGACTGCGACGGCGTGGCGGTAGGTGAAACCGATGCGGTCGAACGCCGTCCGTGCGCCGGGGACGTCGACCGGGGCCCGGCCACCGATGACGAGCACCTCCTCGGCGATCATCCGCCGCCAGCAGCCGAACAGGGCTTCATCCACGGTGGTGGTCATGGCCTCAGCGTCGGGCGATGGCGGCACGTCCGGCGTGACGCGGCCGGCGAAGGCCGGGACGATCCACTGGCCCGTTGCCACGGGTCGACCCGAGCCGCGCAACCGCTGAGCCGCCTCGACCGACCCCAGCAGCGCACCCTCGAGCGCTTCGGCGAAGCCCATCGCGTCGTCGAGCAGGCCGGGCGGGCCCGAGGCGGTCAGCCACCCCTGCATCGCCCACCGGCTCGGCTCGAGCATCGGGATCCAACCGTCGACCAGGTCGCCCAGGTCCTCGCCCACCTGCTCGACGTGTCGGGCCCAGAAGTAGCGGCGGGCGCGGTCGTCGCTGAGCCCGTGCTCATCGACGGAGAACCAGCCGGGCAGCGCCCGCTCGTGCAAGCAGCCCCACGCCGACAGCCCGAGGCGACGGGCCGTTCCGAGGACTTCGCGCAGGTGCTCGACTACGGCGCCGTCGCGTCGGCCGGCGTCGGGCTCGAGCCGTGACCAGTCGAACGTGAGCCGGACGGTGTCGTGTCCGAGTGCGGCCCGCACCTCCAGCGCATCGAGGTCCCGGGCGAGGTCCAAGGGGCGGGCGGGTCGGCCGCCCTTCGCGTCCCGGCGGGCGACGAGGTCCGAGGTGGGTCCGGCGCCGCTGGCGACGGGGCACCGCGATCCCCAGCTGAAGTCATCGCGCTCGGCCATGGCTGCATCCTCGCCGACCCGCCGCGATTTCCACGAACGGGCGTAGCCTCGTCTCCGTGCTGCGCCGTCGCTCGAACGTCCCGAAGGTCCGGTACTCGCGCTGGGACGGCACCCAGGTCGGCTTCGAGCTCGATGCCGATTCGGTGCTGAACGAGATCAACGACGACCTCCTCTACCACGGCGATCTGAACGCGGCGCTCCGCCGGTTGATGAACTCGGGCTTCGACGACCGCAACGGCGACCACATCTCGGGCATGAAGGACCTGATGGAGAAGTTGCGCCAGAGCCGGCGCGAGCGGCTCGAGCAGTACGACCTCGGCGGCGTCTACGACGACATCGCGGAGCAGCTCCGTGATGTCGTCGACATGGAGCGGTCGTCGCTCGACGCGCTCCAACAGGCGTCTGCCGATTCCGGCGATCAGCGCCGCAAGGAGGTCACCGACGATGCGGTGGCGGAACGCCGGATGGAACTCGACCTGCTGCCGCCGGACCTTGCCGGCATGGTGAAGGAACTGGGCGAGTACGACTTCACCAGCTCGGAGGCCCGCGAGCGCTTCGAGGAGCTCACCCAGCAGCTGCGCGAGCAGCTGGCCCAGCGGTGGTTCAACCAGATGGCCGGGGCCATGAGCGACGTGTCGCCCGAGGCGCTGCAGCGCACCAAGGACATGCTGGCGGAGCTCAACTCCATGCTCGAGGACCGAGCCGCAGGTCGCGAGCCCGACTTCGACGGGTTCATGGAGCGCTTCGGGGACTTCTTCCCCGAGGGCCCCCGCGACCTCGACGAGCTGCTCGAGCTGATGGCCCAGCGCATGGCGGCCATGCAGGCGATGCTCAACTCGATGACCCCCGAGCAGCGGGCGCAGCTCCAGGGACTCTCCAACCAGCTGCTGGAGGACATGGACCTGCAGTGGCAGATGGACCAGCTGTCGTCGAACCTCCAGCAGGCCTTCCCCGACATGGGGTGGAACCGGCGGTACGACTTCGAGGGCCAGGACCCGCTCGGCTTCGCCGATGCCGCCCAAGTGATGAACGAGCTCGGCGACCTCGACCAGCTCGAGCAGCTGATGCGCGGCGCCGCGAACCCGGGCGCCCTCGCCGAGGTGGACCTCGAGCGGGCCCGACAGCTGATCGGCGACGAGGCGGCGGAGAGCCTCGAGAAGATGGCCGAGCTGGCGAAGATGCTCACCGATGCCGGCCTGATCGAGAACCGCGAAGGCCGTTACGAGCTCACGCCAGCGGGCCTCCGCCGCATCGGCAAGCACGCCCTCAACGACCTGTTCTCCAAGCTGGCCCGCGACAAGCTCGGCCAGCACGAGCTGACCCGCACCGGGCTCGGTCACGAGCGGTCGATGGACACGAAGCCCTACGAGTTCGGCGACCCGTTCAACCTCCACATCGAGCGCACGATCCGCAACGCCGTTGCTCGCAGCGGCGGTGGCACACCGGTGAGCCTGTCGCCCGACGACTTCGAGATCGAGCAAACCGAGCTCTCGGTCCGGTCGGCCACGGTCCTCATGGTCGATCTTTCGCTGTCGATGCCCATGCGCGACAACTTCCTCGCCGCCAAGAAGGTGGCGATGGCCCTGCACTCGCTGATCTCGAGCCGGTACCCGCGGGACTACCTCGGCCTCGTCGGGTTCAGCGAGGTCGCCCGGGTGATCGAGCCTCGCGAGCTCCCCGAGGTGAGCTGGGACTACGTGTACGGCACGAACATGCAGCACGGTTTCCAGCTAGCCCGCAAGATGCTGGCCCGGGAGCACGGCACCAAGCAGATCATCATGATCACCGATGGCGAGCCGACCGCCCACATCACCGCGAGCGGACAGCCGGTGTTCCACTACCCGCCCACGCAGGAGACGGTCGACGCGACGCTCACCGAGGTGATGCGCGCGACCCGCGAGGGCATCCGCATCAACACCTTCATGCTCGATGCCACCGCCCACCTCCAGCAGTTCATCGAGCAGCTCACCCAGCTGAACAAGGGCCGCGCCTTCTTCACTACCCCCGAGACCCTGGGCGACTACGTGCTGGTCGACTTCCTCGAATCCCGCCGGAACATGAGCCGCGCCGGCCGAGGCCGCCGAGCCGGCTGACCGCCGTTTACGACGGGCGCTTGGTCCGCGCCCGGGGGCGGGGCTTGACCGCGATGCGGCGCACGACGAAGTCGCCGATGGCGGCGGCCAGGGCCTCGGGCTCCTCGACAGGCAGGGTGTGGCCGGCATCGGTGAAGGTCACCAGCTCGCTTCCCGCCACCGCGTGGTGGATCGCCTCGGAGCAACGCGCCGGCGTGAACACGTCCGCTCCGGCGGCCGCGACGAGCGTCGGAGTGGTGATGTCGGGGAGCAGGTCGGTGGCATCGTGCGCCCGCATCGCCCCGGCCATCAAGACGACGACCGCAGGGTCCACCGACTTGAGGTGCAGGAGGTACGGGTGGAGTTGCTCCTTGGTGGCCTTGGGACCTGCAGCTCGAGCGAGGCGCGCCCCGAAGTGCCCCACCGACGCCGGCCCGATCGTCGCCCATACGGGCGCGAGCAGCTCCGGCGCGTAGCGGACGATCGCCGCTGCGAGGGGAAACGTGTGATCGCCGATGGAAGTGCCGTAGAAGGTCCGTGCCGGGTTGGCCGCGGTGCCGGCAATGAGCACCAGGCCGAGCACCCGCTCCGGGATCTGCCGGTACGCCTCGAGCGCGGTCTGCACGCCCATCGAATGCCCGACCACCAGGGCGTCGCGCACGCCGGCGTCGTCGAGGACCGCGACCAGGTCGCGGGCGATGCGGGGCATCGACACGTCGTCGATCGTGAGGTTGCGGGCCCCGCGCCCCGGCGTCCGGGGAAGCCCCGAGCGACCGTGCCCGCGCGTGTCGGGGAGCAGGCAGGGGTGCCCGGCCGCCTCCAGGAGGGGGAGGAGCTCACCCCAGTAGGCGTCGCTGCACGACCAGCCGTTGGCGAACAGGATCGGCACCCCCGGCCCATCGGGGTTGCGGTAGGTGTAGGCGATCGGGGTCCCGTCGTCCGCGACCACCCGCCGCTCCTTGGCGAACAGGGCGTACCCCTCGTCCGATCCCGGCGCGGGTTCCCAGGGTGCGTCGATGTCGTCGGTCACGGGTGCTCCTCCGGCCTGGCTCAAGTTCTGCTTGCGCGAACGTTCGCCAGCGGCGAAGATCACACCAATGTAATTCCATGCGTGGCATGCACCGTCCGTCGGTGTCCGCCACCACCGGTACCCGATCGTATGGGTGCCGCCCGAAGCGGGACGACTCTGGGGGTCAGCCCATGAACGACATCATCGAACCAGCAGATGCCAAGGGTTGGCAGGACTTCGCCAACTGCCTCGGCGTCGATCCCGACCTCTTCTTCCCTGAGCGGGGCGCGTCGACCCGCGAGGCCAAGGAGGTCTGCAAGGGGTGCGTGGTGCGTGAGGACTGCTTGGAGTACGCCCTCGCCAACGGCGAGAAGTTCGGCATCTGGGGCGGGTTGAGCGAGCGCGAGCGCCGCCGCATCCGGCGCCAGCGGGCTATGGCCCGTCGCACCGCCCTCGAGGCGGAGGCTGCGACCGTGGCCGACACCGCAACCGCCTGACCGCTACCGCAGCCGCGCCTCGATCGTGCGGTCCGCACCCAGGTCCAGTTCGTCCCAGCGGGCCGTGTCCTCGAGGTCCAGGATTCGCCGGGGCACCAGCCCCACCAGTTCGCACCGGTCGACCGCAGCCTGGCTCGAGATGGCGTCGACCACGACGCCCGGGCCGGTGACGGTCGGGTCGATGAGGTTCATCGACACCTGGACCTCGTTGCCGACCTGCAGGCCCAAGGCCCGCACCGATGGGCCGCGGATCGCCGCAGCGATCCGCTTGGCCAGTTCGATGTCGGGATCCGCCAGCCACACGTTGTAGGCGATCAGCACCGGCCGGGCGCCCACGGCGATGGCACCTGCCGTCGGGTGCGGTGCGTCGGGGCCATCGTCAGGAGCGAAGGACGTGAACGCGCCCCGGCGCACCGCGGGGAGGGTCCGCTCGGGCCCGTACCGGAAGCAGGGCACGCCCAGTTCCACGCCCGCCCAGGTGCTGAAGGCATCCCGTGCCGCGACGGCGTCGGCCGGGCTCGACCCCTCGAGGGCTACGAACGGCACGACGTCCACCACGCCGATGCGGGGGTGGGCGCCTTCGTGACGTCGGAGGTCCAACCGTTCGACCGCCGCTTGGGTCACGGCGCGGGGCGCTGCCTCGCCGACGAGGGTGAGCACCGACCGGTGGTGGTCGGCATCGGTGTGCACGTCGAGCAGTTCCGCCCCGGCGCTGCGGGCGATCGCGTCGATCGCTTCGCGGTCGCGCCCCTCGCTGATGTTCACCACGCACTCGAGCACGGGTCCAGTCTCATCGACCTGGGAGGTTCCCGAGAATTCCGACACCGACGTGGTGGTCGGCCGGGGGAGGGGTTACGGTGATCTCATGAACCTCGGCCCGACCGAACTCATCATCGTCTTGGTGATCGTCCTCGTCCTCTTCGGTGGCTCCAAGCTGCCCAAGCTGGCGAAGTCGCTGGGCGAGGCGCAGCGTGAGTTCAAGAAGGGCACGGACGAGGGCGCGGCCGACACCGACGCCACCGCCACGTCCACGCCGTCGACCCCCGCATCCCCGGTCGACTCCGACAAGCCCGCCGGCCCCGTCGCCTGACGCAACCCGCCCCCCTATCGGTGTGGCCCGGAGGCCGACCGGTTAGGCCGTAGCGGCCGCTTCTTGGCGCCGGCGACGCAGGATGCGACGCCGTTCCCGTTCCGAACAACCGCCCCAGACCCCGTGGTCGATGCGGTTCTCGAGTGCGTACTCGAGGCAGTCGGCCTTGACGGGGCACTCGGCGCAGATCTGGCGGGCAGCATCGACGCCGACCCCGTCACTCGGGAAGAAGGCTGCTGACGGGTAGTACCGGCAGTGACCTTCTCGCATCCACGGGAGCTGAACCTCGTCCATCGGTGACTCCTCTGGGAGCCGCAGCTCCCGCTCGTCGATCTGGCACCGTGCGGCGCCGCCCGCAGTCTCGACGTGCCCGAGGGCACGACGATGACCTGTCCTGACGGCCCCGGCATCGACATGGTTCCCCGCTGGCGGTGCAGATTCGGTGCAGACGCGGTGGAGATCCCGCCAAAACCTGCTTGCATGGCGGGATGGGTCCCCGACGACCGGCTGATCAGCCTCCTCAGCCGACGTCATCGGTGTTCGACCCGTGGGCTCCTCGCAGCCCGGGTGGTGCTCATCCGTCTCGTTCCGCCCCGGTAACCGCAGCCACCAGCCGGTCGGGCAGGTTCGGCGGGCCACCGGCGCCCGTCGCCTCTCCGTTCGGCTCCTCACCGCCCACGGCTCCTCCCACGGCGCAGCTCGGCGGCCGAGCGCCGGTAGCCGATGATGCCCGTCCGGCCGGTGCACCGCCCGTGCCTCCCACCGCCTGGCCCGATCCCCGCATGCCTTCGCCGGAGACCGAACCCGGGGCGCGCAAGCCGCGGAGCGCAGCCCTGTTCGCCTTCACCGCCTTCCTGATCGGTTCCCTGCTGGTGGGCGCTGCGTTTGCGGCCTACGCACTGGGCGACCGCAGCGACGAGGTGGCGTCGGGATCGACCACGACCACCACGACACCGCGGCGGGCCGAGGGGGCCCTCGACATCCAGAAGATCCTCGACATCGCCCGACCCTCCGTCGTCACGATCCAGACGGGCGGGCCCGACAGCCTCTTCGGCAGCGCCGGAACCGGCGTGGTCATCTCCGAGGACGGCCTCATCCTCACCAATGCCCACGTCATCGAGGGGGCGGGCGGCAGCATCACCGTCCGCTTCAACGATGGGACCAGCAGTGCCGCCGAGCTGGTGGGTGCCTCCACCGGCGACGACATCGCCCTGATCAAGGCGGACCAGGCGGGTCTGACGCCGGCCAAGCTCGGCTCGAGCGCCAACCTCCTGGTGGGCGACCCCGTCGTCGCCATCGGCAACGCTCTCAACCTCGGCGGCGACCCGAGCGTCACCAGCGGCATCGTGTCGGCCAAGGACCGCGAGATCAGTGACGGGTCGGTCAGCCTGGACAACCTCATCCAGACCGATGCCGCCATCAACCCTGGGAACTCCGGCGGACCGCTGGTGAACGCCAACGGCGAGGTCGTGGGCATCAACACCGCCATCATCCAGGGCGCCCAGAACATCGGCTTCTCGATCGCCATCGACTCCGTGCAGGAGCTGATCCAGAAGCTCCAGACTGGCGGGGGAGACCTCACCCCCGACACCCCGGTGCTCGGCATCACCACCGTCGACGTGAGCTCGCCGGACATCCCTCAGGAGTTCAAGGACCAGTTCGGGATCACGGTCGATCAGGGCGCGATCGTTGTCAGCGTCGATCCCAAGAGCGGTGCAGGCACCGCCGGGGTGCAGGAGGGCGACGTGGTCGTCGCGTTCGACGGGGACACGGTGACCGGATCCACCCAGCTCACCAAGCTGGTCCGGGCCCGCAAGCCCGGCGACCAGGTCTCCGTCGAGGTCGAGCGCGAGGGCCAGCGTCAGACGTTCACGGTCACCCTCGGACCCTGAGCCGGGTCGAGCAGTGGGGGTCGAGATGAGCGATCGCGACGGTCACCGCTAAGGTTGACGTCATGTCGTCGACCGAACCCGAGCTCTCCCAGGAACCGCCCCGCGGCCATGTCCGCGTCGTGTACCTGGGCCCCGTCGCCCCGCACTGGGACCTCCAGAGCGACTTCGGTGACCGTGCGCTCGTCGAGGGGTTCCGGGTTCGCATGCAGGCCCGCCTCCAGTTGGTGCCGCCGCACGACCCCCAGTTCCGCCGCAATCGCGAGCGCGTGATCCGCGACGCCGAGCGGGAGAACCTGCTGCTCGACTGGGACCTCGGTCTCCCCGAGGACTGACCTCGAGCCGGGCGAGGGGGCGGCTGGAGGTCGTTCACCTCGGGTCCACCTCCCCGTGACATGGGCATCGAGCCCTGTCGCTACGATCCGATCATGGACGCTGCGGGTGCTTCTTCGTCGATCTCTGAACAGGATGCGACGGACCCCGATCGGTTCTTGAACCGGGAGCTTTCCTGGCTCGATTTCAACGCACGCGTGCTCGAGTCGGCCGCCGACCCTCGCGTTCCGCTGCTCGAGCGGGCCAAGTTCTGTGCCATCTTCAGCCAGAACCTCGATGAGTTCTTCCAGGTCCGCGTGGCCGGGCTCGCCGACCAGCTGGAGGCCAAGCTCGGACGCACCTCGCCCGACGGCAAGAGTCCTGGCGACCAGCTCAAGGCCATCGCCGCCCGGGTGGGCGACCTGGTCGACCGGCTCGAGCACCTGTTCCTCGACGACATCGTCCCGAGCCTCGCCGACGTCGGCATCGTGTTCTCCAGTTGGCCCCAGCTGGACACCGACGACCACGAGTACCTCGTCGAGGAGTTCGAAACCAGGATCTTCCCGGTCCTCACGCCCCTAGCCGTCGATCCGGGCCACCCGTTCCCGTACATTTCCAGCCTGTCGCTCAACCTGGCCGTGGTCCTGCGGGACCCGACGACCGACGAGCGGCGCTTCGCCCGGGTGAAGGTGCCCCCGCTCCTGCCGCGCTTCGTGGTGATGCCCGACGGGGAGCGGTTCGTGCCGCTCGAGCAGGTCATCGCCGCCCACCTCGACCGCCTCTTCCCGGGAATGGACGGGGTCGAGTCCATCGCCTTCCGGGTCACCCGCAACGCCGACCTCACCCTCGAGGAGGAGGAGGCCGACGACCTCTTGGCCGCCGTCGAGATGGAACTGCGTCGTCGTCGCTTCGGGTCGGCGGTACGGCTCGAGGTCGACGCCCGGGTCACGCCCGAGGTCCTTGAGCTGCTCGTCCGTGAGCTGGACCTGACCGACGACGCCGTGCACAAGAGCGTCGGGCCGCTGGACCTCGGCGGCCTCTGGTCCCTGCACGGGCTGGACCGGCCGGACCTGAAGGACGACCCGTGGACCCCGGTGACCCAGGCTCGCCTGGCCGCCACCGATGACGAGCGCATCGACATCTTCTCGGTCATCCGGGACGGCGATGTCTTGGTCCACCACCCGTACGACTCCTTCTCGACCTCGGTGGAGGAGTTCGTGCGGCAGGCGTCGCGAGATCCCAAGGTCCTGGCCATCAAGCTCACGCTGTACCGCACGTCAGGCGACAGCTCGATCATCAAGTCGCTCATCCGGGCGGCCGAGCGCGGCAAGCAGGTGGCCGCGCTGGTCGAGCTCAAGGCCCGCTTCGACGAGGCGGCGAACATCGGCTGGGCCCGCGCCTTGGAGCGTGCCGGCGTGCACGTCACCTACGGGCTCGTCGGGCTCAAGACCCACACCAAGACGGCACTGGTCGTGCGCGACGAGGGCACCGGGGTGCGCAGCTACTGCCACATCGGCACCGGCAACTACAACGCCAAGACCGCCAAGCTCTACGAGGACCTCGGGGTGCTCACCGCGGATCCGCTCGTCGGCGCCGATCTCGCCCAGCTGTTCAACTTCCTCACCGGGTACGGCCGCAACGTCCAGTACCGCCGCCTCCTGGTCGCTCCGCACCCGCTGCGCAGCCGTCTCTCCGAGCTCATCGACCAGGAGATGGCAGCGCCCGGCGGCGGCCGGATCGTCATGAAGATGAACAGCCTCGTGGATCCGGACGTGATCGACCGGCTGTACGCCGCGTCGGCGGCCGGCGTCGAAATCGACCTCGTGGTGCGCGGCATCTGCTGCCTGCGGCCCGGCGTGGCGGGATTGTCCGAGAACATCCGGGTGCGCTCGCTCATCGGGCGGTACCTGGAGCATTCGCGCATCTACCACTTCGCCAACGGATCCGGCCCGGGCGTTCCGGTGACCTACATCGGCTCGGCCGACCTGATGCCCCGCAACCTGGACCGACGCATCGAGGCGCTCGTCCCCGTGATCGACCCGCTGCTGCAGCGCCGGGTGATGGAGATCCTCCAGGTGTGCATGGCGGATGACACGCTGGCATGGTCGCTCGGACCGAGCGGCGACTGGGACCGGGTCGCGCCCATCGATGCTGGTGGCACGGTCGACGCCCACCTCCGGTTCCAGGAACTGGCGCTCGCCCGGGCTCGCCGGGACCTCGAGGGCTGATGGCTTCGGTCGACGGGGATGCCGAGGTGACCGCGGCCGGCGGCGTGCTGTGGCGCCGCAGCGCCGCCGGGGAGGTCGAGGTCCTCGTGGTCCACCGGCCCCGCTACGACGACTGGAGCTTCGCCAAGGGCAAGTGCGATCCGGGCGAGACCTTCGCCCAGACCGCCGAGCGCGAGGTGCTCGAAGAGACGGGGTACGAGGTGGCGTTCGGGCCCGAGCTCGACGAGGTCCGCTACCGGGATCACAAGGACCGCTCGAAGCTGGTGCGCTACTGGGCGATGACGGTGGTGGCGGGTGAGTTCACCCCCAACGACGAGGTCGACGAGGTTCGGTGGCTCCCGGCGGAGGAGGCTCGGTGGATGATCACGTATCCGCACGACGCCGCCCTGGTCCCGATGCTGCTGCGCGCCATCTGACGGCCACCTCGAAGACGCCCAGGGGGCGTCGTGGGGGACGGGAGCGCGCGTTCCAGGCGGAGTGTTGGGGGTTCGTTCACTTCGGGTTCACCTTTGGCCCTCCTGGGGGACACCCGCCCTCCTTACCGTTTGGATCGTCAACGACAGACGCACGCCCACAGGAGGGCATCCCCTTGAAGAACCGCAAAGGCATCGCCTGGCTGATCGCCATGGTCTCCGTCTTCTCCCTGCTCGCCGCCGCCTGCGGCAGCAGCGACTCCGGCAGCGATGGCAGCTCGGACAAGCCCACCACGACCAAGGCAGACACATCGACCCCCGACGATTCCGGCCTCGCCAAGCTCGACGGCAAGATCGACGGCGGCGGCTCCAGTTTCCAGGACACGTACCAACAGAAGGTGGCTACCGGCTTCGATGACGCCGTCAAGGAAGCTGGTGGCAACACCACGGTCACCTACACCAAGAGCGGTTCGTCGGACGGCAAGAAGGCCCTCGCCGACCAGACGATCAACTTCGCCGGGTCCGACTCGGCCATCAAGGACGAGGAGAAGCCTTCCTTCGGTGACCGCGACATCCTCTACTTCCCGATCGTCGGCGGCCCCATCGCCGTGCCCTACAACCTCAAGGGCGTCGACGAGCTGAACCTCAGCCCCGACACCCTCGCCGGCATCTTCCAGGCCGAGATCACGTCGTGGGACGACCCGGCCATCAAGGCGGACAACCCCGACGCCGACCTGCCCACCGAGAAGATCACGGTCGTGCACCGCTCCGACGGGTCGGGCACCACGAAGAACTTCACGACCTTCCTCACCGATGCCGCTCCGGATGCCTGGAAGCTCGATGCGGGCGAAGAGGTCACCTGGCCCTCGAGCACCCAGGGTGCCGAGAAGAGCACCGGCGTGATCTCCGTGGTGGAGAGCACCGATGGCGCCATCGGCTACGCCGACCTCGCCGACGCTGCCAAGGCCGGCCTGAGCGTCGCTGCTATCGGCAACTCCAGCGGTGACTTCATCGTGCCGACCCCCGACAGTGCATCGGCGGCGCTCGGCGCAGCGGAGGTCGCCGATGACCTCACGTACAGCCCGCTGAACATCGATGCCGAGGGTGCGTACCCCATCACCTCGCCGACTTGGATCCTGGTGGACAAGGTCCAGACCGACCAGGCCACCGCCGACATCTTGAAGGCGTACCTGAACTACATCCTCACCACCGGACAGGACGACGCCAAGGGCCTCCTCTACGCGCCGCTGCCCAAGGAACTGGCCGCCTCGGCCATCGCCCAGATCGACGACATCACCGTCGGCTGATCTGATCTGGAAGCCGTGGGTGGGACCGGTGCGTGCACCGGTCCCACCCACGTTCCGCCCCTGACCTGATGGTGCTTCCCCTCCCGATTCCTGCCGCCCCGAGGCCTGCATGACCGCCGTCAACCTGAACGAGCTCGACGCCACCGCCCCGGTGGCCGGCCTCGATTCCACGAAGGGCGCCGGGCCCGACAAGGCGTTCCGGTTCGCGGCCTTCGTCGCCGGGCTCCTGGTCCTGGTGATCCTCGCCCTGATCACCATCACGACCGCCCAGGCCGCCTGGCCAGCGTTCAGCGTCGAGTACTTCACCCGGGCCAACTGGATCCCCAACCAAGGCCAGTTCGGCATCTTGGGGTTCCTTTGGGCCACGCTGCTGATCTCGTTCATCGGCGTCGCCCTGGCGGTGCCGATCAGCCTCGGCATCGCCCTCTTCGCCACCGAGGTCGCTCCCCGCCGCCTCCGCCGCACCATCACGACGGTGATGGATCTGCTCGCCGCCATCCCGTCCGTCGTATTCGGGCTCGTGGGCTTCTACGTCCTCAAGGGCCCCGCCCAGGACCTGTTCCGGTCGATCGGCGATGCCTGCGCTGGGATCCCCGTCCTCAACCGGATCTTCGGTCAAGGCAGCGCGGGCATCAGCATCTTGATGGCCGGGATCGTGCTCTCGATCATGATCCTGCCGATCGTCACCTCCATCTCCCGGGAGGTGTTCGACACCGTCCCGCGCAACGACAAGGAGGGAGCGCTCGCCCTGGGCGCCACCCGCTCGGAGATGATCAACGGCGTCGTCATCCCGCACTCCCTCGGCGGCCTCACCGGCGCCGTGATGCTCGGCTTGGGCCGGGCGATGGGCGAGACGATCGCCGTCACGTTGCTGATCGGCGGGTCGTCCAACCCGCCGATCACGGTCAACATCCTCGGCGCCAGCGACGCCATGCCGTCGGCCATCGCCCGGTACCTTTCGGAGAGTTCGGGCGACTACCGCGCCGCGCTCATCGGCCTCGGGGTGACCCTCTTCGTGATCACGATGGTGATCAACGTGCTCTCCCGCAAGGTGGTCAAGGTGTTCGACCTGCGCCTCAAGGGGGCCGCGTGACTGCAACCGATACCGAACCACGCGTGGTCGACGAGCGCCTCGTCGTGCCCAGCGACGTCCGCATCCGCACCATCAAGGGCGCACGGTTCCGGCGCAACCGAATCGCCACCATCGGCATGGTTGCGGCGTTCGTGCTGGCAGCCATCCCGCTCCTGTTCGTCATCGGGAACGTGATCGTCAAGGGCGGGCCGGTGGTCACCACCAAGTTCCTGGTGAGCGACATCCCGAACGATGCAGCCGCGAACGAGCTCAGCAGCGACTGCGAGACCCTTCGCAAGTACGACCCGACGGCAGAGTGCGATGACCAGGCCGTGGTCGAGAAGGCCCAGCCGGGTATGGGTCCCGCCGTCGTCGGCACCCTCATCACGACCGCCCTCGCGGCGCTCTTCGCCATCCCCCTCGGGATCCTCGCCGCCATCTACCTCAACGAGTACGGGAAGCAGACGAAGCTCGCCCGGTTCATCCGGTTCATGACCGACGTGATGACCGGCGTTCCGTCGATCGTGATGGGCATCTTCATCTACCAACTGTGGATCGTGAAGTTCGGCAACACCCGATCGGCGCTGGCGGCGGCGCTCGCGCTGTCGTGCCTGATGCTTCCCATCGTCGTGCGATCGAGCGAGGAGATGCTCCGGCTGGTGCCGAACACGCTGCGCGAGGCCAGCGCCGGGCTCGGCTCACGGACCTGGAAGACCACCATGCGGGTGGTCCTTCCCGCCGCGCTGCCCGGACTGGTGTCCGGCTCGATGTTGGCGGTCGCCCGGGCTGCGGGTGAGACCGCCCCGGTGTTGTTCACCATTGGCGCCATCAACTCGGTGGCGGCGGCCAAGACCGTGACCGGCCAGAGCACCACGCTCTCGGTGCAGATCTACAACATGATCACCAACGGGGGGAAGCTCTCGCCCCAGATGGCGTGGGGTGCAGCGTTCACGCTCATCGCCATCGTGTTGATCCTGACCAGCATCGCCCGGGCGGTCAGCGCCCGTTTCGTGATGCGATGAGAATGCGTTCCATGACCGACGAGGAGACCCCCGTGCCCACACCGGCCCCAACCCCCATCGCCGATCTGGCCGAGGTGGCCACGGGCGCGCCCGACACCGGCGCGCTGACGGTGTTCGCTGTCAAGGAGCTGTCCGTGCTCTACAGCGGGTTCCGGGCGGTGAAGGACGTGGACATCGACATCGCCAAGAACGAGATCACCGCGTTCATCGGCCCGTCGGGCTGTGGCAAGACCACGGTGCTGCGCTGCTTCAACCGGATGAACGACCTGATCGACGGGGCGGTCGTCGAGGGCTCGCTCGAATACCACGGCGTCGATCTCTACGGCGACGACATCAACCCGGTCGAGGTGCGGCGCCGCATCGGCATGGTCTTCCAGAAGCCCAACCCGTTCCCCAAGTCCATCTTCGAGAACGTCGCCTACGGCCCGAAGCTCGCCGGGATCAGGAAGAAGCCCGAGCTGGAGGAGATCGTCGAACGGGCCCTGCGCGGTGCCGCCATCTGGGACGAGGTCAAGGACCGCCTCCACAAGTCCGGGCTCGGCCTCTCCGGCGGCCAGCAGCAGCGCCTCTGCATCGCCCGAGCGCTGGCCGTGAACCCCGAGGTAATCCTCATGGACGAGCCGTGTTCTGCGCTCGACCCCATCGCCACCGGCCGGATCGAGGACCTCATGGAGGAGATCAAGAAGGACTACACGATCATCATCGTGACCCACAACATGCAGCAGGCGGCGCGGGTCAGCGACCGGTGCGCCTTCTTCACCACAGAAGTCAGCGAGACGAGCGACATCCGCACCGGCGTGCTGGTCGAGTTCGATGCGACCGAGAAGATGTTCTCGAACCCCGCGGATGAGCGGACCGAGAACTACGTCACCGGCCGGTTCGGCTGAGCTCGCCGATGGTCCGCACGGGGTTCAGCGCCGAGCTCGATCAGCTCCGCCTTCAGGTGGAGCTGATGGCCGTGCGCGTGGATCAGAACCTCGAGCGGATGAAGGACTTCCTCGCTACCGGCGACCTCGATGTGGCCGCGACCGCCATCGCGGCGGACGACGGCATCGACGCCATGAACCTGTCGCTTACCGAGCGCTGCTACGACCTGCTCGCCCGCGAGTCGCCGGTCGCCTCGGACCTGCGCTTCGTCGTTTCGGTCCTGCGGGTGCTGGGCGAGCTGGAGCGGGTGGGCGACCTGTCGTTGCGGGTCGTGAAGGTCGGTGTCGAGTGGTCCCTGGTGCGCAGCTCGGCATCCACCTACGACATCTTGACGTCGATGGCCGAGACCGCGGTCGACCAGTTCCGCGATGCGCTTCGGGCGTGGTCGGCACAGGACCTCCAGCTCGCCGACCACCTGGCCCGGTCCGGTCCGGTGCTGGACCTGGCCAACGCCCAGCTGGTCCGAGAGCTGCTCCTGCTGGAGGGTCCCGCTGCGGTGGCCACCGCGCTCCATAGCCTGGTGATCGGCAAGGCCCTCGATCGCATCGCCGATCACTCCGCCATCATCGGCAGCCGCCTTCGGTACCTGCTGACTGGTGACCCGGACCACCTCGCCGCCGAGATCCGCTGACCGGGGACTGACCATGGAAAACGTCCGCAAGAGCTTCCAACAGACCCTCGAGGAGATCCGCCAGGAGATGGTCCAGATGGCGGCCCTCGTCACCGAGGGCATCCCGCGTGCCACCGAGGCACTGCTCGCCGGGGACCTTACCGATGCCCAGCAGATCATCGAGGGCGACGATCCGCTCGACGCGCTCGCCGTCGAGCTCGAGGAGGTCTGCTACCAGCAGCTCGCCCTCCAGCAGCCGATGGCCGGGGATCTCCGCGGCATCGTCACGGCCATCCGCATGATCTCCGAGATCGAGCGCTCCGGTGACCTCGTGGTCAACATCGCCAAGGGTTCGCGCCGCATCTTCGGCACGGAGCTGTCCGCCCGCCTGCGCGGCCTGATCAGCCAGATGGGCGAGGAGGCGACCCGACTCTTCCGTCTGGCCATCGACTCCTACATCGATGAGGACGCGGCAATGGCTGCAGCACTCGACGACCTCGACGACCGCCTCGACGCCATCCACCGCGACTACATCCAGGAGATCTTCCTGGTGCACAACGCAGGCTCGCTGCCGGTGCAGGCGGCCGTGCAGCTCGCCCTCATCGGGCGCTACTACGAGCGCATCGGGGACCATGCCGTCAACATCGGCGAGCGGGTCCGCTACATGGTCACCGGCTGGCTGCCCGAGCACACCGGGGCAGCGCGCGCCGCCGCGGCCCAGACCAAGCCGCCGCCCGAGAAGGGCTGAGACGTGATCTGGCGTTCGGGTGCCCTGCGTGCGCAGCTCGACGCGCTGCGTGCCCGGTTCGAGCGCACGCCCGGCGCGGCGTCGGCCACGTTCGACGAGGCCACGCAACGGCTGGAGGTGGCGGTTGACCGCCACTTCGCCAAGCAGGCTGCCACCCGCGTCACGGCCGACCGGCTCGTCGGTGCCCTCGACGTCATCCCCCAGGGGATCGTGCTGGCTGATGCGGCGGGGCACATCGTGTTCCGGAACCGGACGGCGTCGTCGTACCTCGCAGCTCGCCACGGCGACGCGCTCGTGGGCTCGCTCATCACGGAGCTGATCGTGTCGGCCGTAGGAGGCGAATCGTCGACGCGGACCATCGAGCTGTTCGGTCCACCTCGACGGGCGCTCCAGCTCCGGTCGGTCCCGCTGGAGGATCAGGAGCCGGGCGGCGCGTTCCTCGTCATCGAGGACATCTCGGAGCGCCAGCGCCTGGAGGCCGTGCGTCGGGACTTCGTCGCCAACATCAGCCACGAGCTCAAGACCCCGGTCGGTGCCCTGGGCTTGCTGGCCGAGACGCTCCTCGACGAAGACGATCCCGAGGTCGCCCACCGGCTGACCGAGCGCATGCTGCGGGAGGCCTTCCGCGTCGCCCGCACGATCGACGACCTCTTGCAGCTGAGCCAGATCGAGGCGAGCGAGCTGCCTGAGCGCGAGCTGCTCGACGTCGACCGGCTGGTCGAGGAGGCCATCGATCGCACCCGCGCCGCCGCCGAACTGCGATCGGTCGACCTGGTCGCATCCGATGCGCCCGGCACCCTGACCGTCGTCGGCGACCGACTCCAGCTCGTCTCCGCGATCGCCAACCTGTGCGACAACGCGGTGAAGTACTCCGACTCGCACTCGAAGGTGGAGATCCGGGCGCTTGCCAACGGACCATGGATCGAGATCGATGTCATCGACCAGGGCATTGGCATCCCTACCCGGGACCAGGAGCGGGTCTTCGAGCGCTTCTACCGGGTCGATCGTGCCCGCAGCCGCGACACCGGCGGGACCGGTCTCGGCCTCGCGATCGTCCGCCACGTGGTCCAGAACCACGACGGCGAGATCAGCGTGTCGTCCCGCGAGGGCGACGGCTCCACCTTCACCCTCCGCCTCCCGGCCCGTTCGGCCGATCCACCCCATCCAGAGGAACCCTGATGCCTGAGTCCACCACCGTCCTGGTCGTCGAAGACGAGGACAGCTTCATCGACGCCTTGACCGTCGGGCTGGCCCGAGAGGGGTTCCGCGTCCAGGTCGCCCGTGACGGCGCCCAGGCGCTCGACCTGTTCGACGCCGTGCGCCCCGACATCGTCCTGCTCGACGTGATGCTCCCCAAGGTCTCGGGAATCGACGTCTGCCGGGCGATCCGAGCCAAGTCGAAGGTGCCGATCATCATGGTCACCGCCAAGGCGTCGGAGATCGACACCGTCGTGGGCCTCGAGGTGGGCGCCGACGACTACGTGTCGAAGCCGTACCGCCTGCGCGAGCTGGTCGCCCGGATGCGTGCCGTCCTGCGCCGCTCACCCGACCTGGTCATCGCCGACGATTCCACCAGCGGCGATGTGCTCGAGGTCGGCGACGTCACGCTCGATCCGTCGCGCCACGAGGTGGTCATCCGCGGCGACGACGTCTCGCTGCCCTTGAAGGAGTTCGAACTGCTGCACCTCCTGCTGGAGAACGCCGGCCGGGTGCTCAGTCGCGACCTGCTCATCGACCGGGTGTGGGGCCACGACTACGTCGGCGACACCAAGACCCTCGACGTTCATGTCAAGCGGCTCCGGGCCAAGGTGGAGGCCGATCCGGCGAACCCCACACGGATCGTCACCATCCGGGGCCTCGGCTACAAGTACGAGACGCCGAAGCTGTCGCGAGTCTGATCGGGCGTGGGCGGGTACCCCTCCCGGTGACCCGACCTCGTCGTCCGACCCGTTCCGTACGATGGGTCCCGTGACGGACCCCCTGGCGAACCACGTGGGCTCGCGCCCCGGCACCGCGGAGGGGTCCCGCGCGTTCGTCGTTCGACCGTTCCAGCGTCTGGCCCGCACCCACGTGGCCAACAACATGGCGGATGCCATGCTCGCCGCCGCGCTCGCGGACTCGATCTTCTTCTCGCTGCCTGCGGACAACGCCCGGGGCCCCGTGTTCCGGTACCTCATCATCACGATGGCGCCGTTCATCTTCATCGCCCCGCTCATCGGGCCGTTGATCGACCGGCTCAAGGGCGGCCACCGCTTCGTCCTGATCGGCACGATGGTGGTGCGCTCCGCGATCGCCTGGTTCCTCATCGACCAGATCGCCGACGACACGCCGGGGCCGCTGTTCTTCCTCCTTGCCCTGCTGGTGCTCGTCGGCCAGCGCGCCTACAACGTGGCCAGATCGGCCCTCGTGCCGACCGTGGTCACCAGCGACGACGAACTGGTCGAGGCCAACTCGAAGCTGACGATCCTCGGCGGGTTCGCCGGATTCGTGGGCATCCTGCCGGCCGCGCTCCTGCTCAAGATCTGGGGACCGGGGTGGGCGCTCGGCCTCGCGGTCATCACCTATGCGGTTGGTGGCGTGCTTGGCCTGCGCATCCCGAGTTCGCGCGTCGCCACGGCGAAGCGCGACGCGGTCGAGCGGCAGGAGATCCGCGGTGCCGGCATCCAGCTCGCCGGCGGCGCGATGTCGCTGCTGCGCAGCTGCGTGGGCTTCTTGACGATGTTGATCGCGTTCGACTTCCGGGGCGGTGACCGGGCCGCATGGCAATTCGCATTGGTCGCCGGGGTCAGCGTGCTCGCCGGGCTGGCTGGTGCGGCCGTGGCACCACGGTTGAAGGGGATCACCACGGAGGAGACCATCCTCACCACCTCGCTCGGGTTGGTGGTCAGCGGGACGTTCGCGGCGTTGTTCATCGGTGAGGTGTCCGGCGCCTGCATCGTGGGGGCGTGCGTCGGGTTCGCCGCCTCGCTCGGCAAGCTGGCGTTCGACTCGATCCTCCAGCGCGACGCGCCTGATGCCAACCGTGGCCGCTCGTTCGCCCGGTTCGAGACCCGGTTCCAGATCTTCTACGTGGCCGGATCGCTGATCCCGGTGGCATTCCACGTCGGCGCCCGCCTGGGGTTCGGGCTGCTGCTCGGCGCCTCGGCGTTCGCCATCGCCTCCTACGCGGTGGGTCGCATGGCCTGGGCGCACCGCAGCGGGGAGCGTCAGACGGCCGCCACCGCGGCGGCAGTGGGGATCGAGGAGCGCTTCGCCGAGGTCTCGGGTGAGGTCAAGGGCCGGTTGGCTGCGGCCCCGCGGCAGATGATGCACCGCATCCGCGGCGACGGTACCGACCCGCACGACGTGGGCGATCAGACGGTCATCATCGACCGCGAGGGAGCGCCGACGATTGCGATCGATGCCCCCACGGAGCCCCTGACCGACTCGGCTGGCGGATCGGTCGACCCCAACTCGCCCACCACCTCAGCCGGGAAGGACCCGATCGACGCTGACCCGACGTGGGGAGGCGCCGACGACCTCACCCCCGTGCCGCAGGAGCCGTCGACCGAGCTATTCGACCAGGACCTGGCGCCCGGGTCACCGGTGGCGTGGTCGCCGCCGGACGACCGCTCGGTCTGATCAGGACGGATCGTCGAAGTCGCCGAGCTCGCCCAGGTCGTCGGGGATGGCCGTGTCGATGGGCTCCTCGTCGCCGGCCACGAGCGGGAGGTCCAGCCGGGCGAGCCACAGGCCCGGCGCGTCAACCTCGTTGGGCGTGGGCAGGGTCTCGGCGGAGTCCCAGAGGCGATCGAGGCCCGCCCGGCCCCCCCGATCGATGACGCCGGCGACGAAGGCGGCGCCGCGCTCGAAGTGGGCCTGGGTCAGCTCGAGCCCGAGGAGGCGCTCCACGAAGCGGTCCTCGGCCGAAGCCTCGACCCGGCGTCGGCGGAGGGCCTCGGTGATCTGCGGGTACGACCCGACCAGGCCCTGGCCGATCTCGTCCATGATGTGGTCGACGTAGCCGGCGATGACGCTCACGAGGGCGTCGAGCCAGGGCAGGATCTCCTTCTGGCGGCCCGAGCGGACGGCGCCGAGGACGACCTCGGGATCGCCCATCAGCTCCTGGAAGCGAGCCATCGGATCCCCGCCGGTGGGGTCGACCTCCAGCTCGCCGAGCTTGGTCCCGAGCGCGTCGGGGTCGGACTCGAAGGACGAGGCGTAGTCGCCGAGGAGCTCGTCGAGGCGGGCCCGGACGTGGGGGAGGCCCAGCACCGCATGGTGCGTCAGCTGGTGCAGGCACACCCACAGGCGCAAGTCATCGCCGTCCATCGACCAGTCGGTGGCGAAGGCATCGACGTTGCCCGCCAGGATCAAGATGTCGTCGGAGGGCGGGCGCGGGATGGGAAGGTCGAACAGGCCGAAGCTGCGCGTGGCCAGGTGCCCGACCAGCGAACCCGTCGTCATGCCCAGCAGCATCGGGCCCAGCAGCCCCATGATCTGGCTGAGCCAGGCCTCAGTGGGATCCGAGCCGTCCGCGGGGTCTGGGATCTCGATGGCACCGAGCAAGCCGGTGGCCGGGTCGGCGGTGGGCGGATGGAGGGCCGTGGCCATCTTCTCGATCAACGGGCGGTAGGCGTCGAGGGTCGCGAGGGTCCACTGGGTGCGGGTGACGGGCGTGACGGTGACCGAGCGGCCCGTGGTGGACGTGGACAGCCCCGTGGCCTGGGCGACGTGGAGGTCCGCGACGCGCGCCAACTGCTCGTAGCGCACCCGCTCGAGTGGGTCGACGTTTGGCTCGCTCTCGCCGCCGGTGGCGATGGAGAGCGCCAGCTGGCGGGCCCCGTCCCACTGGACCGGCCCCTGGGAGCCGAGCATCTTCAGCAGATCGCCGAAGAACGGCATCCCCTCGAAGGGGTTGGATCCAGAGCTCATGGTCGCCATCGTACGGGTCGATGTGGTGTTCCGTCCCTGCGGGCGGCAAGCTCAGGTGATGGTTCGTGTGGTGGTCACCGGAGCGGCGAGCTCGCTCGGTCGGCAGGTGGTTCGGCTCCTGGCGCAGCGAGACGACGTCGACGACGTGGTCGCACTCGACCTGCGCTCCGAGCCCGGCATCGGTGCCATCGACCTGGTCACCTCGGATCTGGTGGCCGCGTTCGACGGCGCCGACGCCATCATCCACCTGGCCTCGGCGTTCGGTCCTGCGGTCGAAGGACCGGAGGTCGATGCCGCCACCGACGTGACGATGGCCAAGCGGGTGCTGGCCGCCGCCGACAAGACCGGCATCGAGCGCGTCGTCCTGCTCTCGAGCGCGACCGTGTACGGACCGTGGGCCAACAACCCCGTGCCGCTGACGGAGGATGCGCCCCTACGGCCTCACCCCGAGCTGGCCTACGCCGTGCAGCTTGCCGAGGTCGAGCGGATCGCTGCGGAGTGGTCGGCGGACCATCCCGCTGCCACGGTCGCCCGACTGCGGCCCGCTCCCGTGGTCGACGACGGCCGCCTCGGGTGGCTCGCCCGAGCCTTCGACGCGGCGTCCGACGTGCCCACCGCCGAGGACACGCCGGCGCAGTACCTGCACCTCGTCGACCTGGCCGCGGCCGTGGTCGCGGCATGGGCGGCAGGGCTCGATGGGCCCGTCAACGTGGCGCCGGCGGGGTGGCTCACCCCGACCCAGCGCCGGGCGCTCGATCCGGTTCCCCGCCTGCGGCTGCCCGAGCCCGTGGCGCTGAAGATCGCCTCGTGGCGGTGGCGCTTGCACCTGGCTCCCACCCCGCCCGGCGTCTTGCCCTACGCGCGCCACCCGTGGGTGGTGGCGAACGATCGCCTCGTGGGGGCCGGGTGGGAGGCGACGGCGAGCAACGAGGAGGCCTACGTGCTGGGCCACGAGGCCAGCGCCATCGAGTCCATCTCGCCACAGCGTCGTCAGGAACTGGCCCTGGGGGTGGCCGGAGCGGTCGGCGTGGCCGTCGCGGTGACGGCCGGGGCGTACATCCGGCGTCGGCGTCGGCGTCGGACTGCCTGACCGCCCGAGGGGTCACCCGCCGAGCACGACCTCGGCCTCCTCGGACGCGAGACCACGGTGCCACTCCACGACCACGCGCGCTCCGGGCTGCCACGCCCGCAGTGCGACCACGAGGTCGCTGGCATCGCCGACCGGGCGCCCGCCCACCCCGGTGATCACGTCGCCCTTGCGCAGGCCGGCGGCGGCGGCTGGGGAGCCGGCCTCGACCGCCGTGAGCTGCGCTCCGCCCTTAACGTCCATGAGCGACGCAGCGGAGGGGGAGAGGTCGACGGCGCGGACGCCGAGCCAGCCCCGTCGCACCTCGCCGTCGTCGCGCAGGCCCCTGGCCGCAGCCATGGCGGCGTCGGCCGGGACCACCACCGCCAGGTCCTCGGATCCGGAGCCGGCGAGCACGATGCCGACGAGCCGGCCCTCGGCGTCGACCACGATCCCCCCGGTCGCGTCCCGGGGCACAGCCCGGTCGAGTTGGACGGCGTCGTGCAGCACGATGGGATGCACAGTGGTGCGCAGGCCGACGGCGCTCACCGAGGCCGTCACGACCCGCTGCTCGGTCTGGCCGTCCGCCGAGACCGACGCCGCACCGATCACCGCGACGGGTTGGCCGGCCGCCGCCGCGACCGAGCGGGTAGGCACGATCGTCCCGCGGAAGCCCTGCACCGTCACGACGGTGATCCCGGTGGCGGGATCGGTCCCGCCGACGGTGGCCGGGACCCGGTCGCCATCCTGGTCGGTGACCATGACCGTGTCGGCCCCCTCCACGACCGGTGTGGCGACCGCGATGGTCCCCTCGGCGTCGAGGCGGATGCCGGTGCCAGAGGTCCAGGCGTCGTCGTGGGAGGCTTCGATGTGCACCAGCGACGGTGCCAGGCGCTTGGCCAGCGCTTCGGACGGCAGGCCGGCCGGTGCGAAGACCGCAGTGGTCATTGCCCGGGCGGTGGCGGGCTTCGCCTCCTCGACGACGACCCGGGTGGGCCGGGCGAACCACATCACGCCGACCGCCACGAGCGCGCCGGCGAGGCCGGCGCTCGCGAGGGCCGCGACCGCCTTCGAGTTCCGCTGATCCTGCGGGGTGCGGGGCACCTGCCAGGCTGCCGGGGCTGGGGCGCCTGCGACGAGCTCCGACGGATGGCGCCACAAGCGGTCCTCGGGAGGCAACGGGGGGTTCGCCCGGTGGCGTTCTTCGTCACCTTCCTCGTCGAACGCCATGGGCTGCCACGCTACCGATCGGCGCTTGCGGGTGGGCCGCGGCCCGCCCCGCCTACCATGAGGCAATGACCGCGGACGCCGACGCCACCTGGTTGCCGCCCACCGGGGCCGATTGGCTGATGTGCGCAGGCGGTCCGCTTCCGGTGGAGCAGGCGTCCTCCTGGGTCGTCACCCCCGGCTCAGGTGCGTCGGTGACGTTCGTGGGCACGGCGCGCGACCACGCCGGCGAGCGCACCGGGGTGCACCTCCTGGAGTATGAGGCGTACGACGAGCAGGTCGTCCCCGTCCTCGGGATCGTTGCTGCGGCCACTCGTGCTCGGTTCCCCGATGTGGTGCGCATCGTGCTGTGGCATCGCACGGGTGCGCTGCAGGTCACGGACGCCGCCGTGGTCGTGGCGGTGTCGTCGCCCCACCGCGATGCCGCCTTCGAAGCGGCCCGCTGGGCCATCGACGAGGTCAAGGCCACCGCTCCCATCTGGAAGCGAGAGCACTGGGCCGACGGCCATGACGACTGGGGCCGCTGCGACCACCGCGCCGACCACGACGTGGCCGGGCTGCACCGCCGGGAGGCGGTCGCACCGTGAACATCCTCCTGTTCCTCCTCCTGCCCATCCTCGTGGTGTCGGGGTACGCGCTGTGGGTCTGGGCCCGCAACCGAGAGCCCTCCTCCGTGGAGTCGGGCGTCGACGCCTTCCGGCGCGAGATGACCGCCCTCTCACCCGATGCTGCCCCCGTGCAGCGCCGACCCGAGCGTGGACCGGACCCGTCCGGATCCACCCCGCGCCAGGCTCCCCGCCGTCCCTCGCCGGACGAAGGCCCCGCCACGCCGCCGTCGGTCGGCCGCTGATGGCCCGCGACCTCGCCATCGACCTCGGTACGGCCAACACCCTGGTGTACGCCAAGGGCCAGGGGATCGTGCTCAACGAGCCATCGGTCATCGCGCTCAACCAGCAGACGGGCGACGTCTTGGCCATGGGCCAAGAGGCGTGGCAGATGATCGGCCGGACCCCCGGCTACATCGTGGCCGTCCGCCCCTTGCGCCAGGGTGCCATCACCGACTTCGACGTGACGCAGCGGATGATCCGACTGCTGCTCCAGCGCGCCGGGGTGTCCAAGTTCAACCGACCCCGGGTCGTCATCTGCGTGCCCTCGGCCATCACGGAGGTGGAGCGTCGGGCGGTCACCGAGGCGGCCCGCCGAGCGGGTGCAGCCGATGCGCAGCTCATCGAGCAGCCGATGGCCGCGGCGCTGGGGGCCTACCTGCCCGTCAACGAGCCGGCCGCCAACATGGTGGTGGACGTCGGCGGTGGTACCTCGGAAACGGCGCTGATCAGCCTCGGTGGCGTGGTCGCACTCCAGGCCGTGCGCGTGGGGTCGTTCGACATCGATGCCGCCATCCAGACCTTCATCCGCCGGGAGTACGGCATCGCCATCGGCGAACGGACGGCGGAGGAGATCAAGGTCGCCATCGGATCGGCCTGGCCCGTGCAAGACGAGGTCAAGGCCGAGGTCCGGGGCCGAGACCTGATCACCGTCTTGGGCAGGCCGCTCAT
>JBKJPY010000055.1:0-3998 GCA_046594195.1 Acidimicrobiales bacterium
CCGCAGACCTCCTCGTGGTCGGCGCAAGCGGCCACCTCAGCATCGTCGACCGCATGCTCGGTTCGGTCAGCTCGGCGTGCGTGCACCAAGCGCACTGCACCGTCGTGGTCGTACGAACCAAACCGTGACGCCGCACATGACAGCGTGCAGGGTGGCCTGATGCTCGCAGCAATCCTCGCCAGCGCCGCATGGAAGCCGGAGTTCTGGCTGGAGAAGGCAGGGGGAAGTGCCTTCCTCGTCATCACCGCAATCATCTTCGCCGAGTCCGGGCTGTTCTTCGGATTCTTCCTCCCCGGAGACTCCCTGCTCTTCCTCGGCGGGTTCCTCACCTCGAGCGCGGCTCACGCGTTTGTCGCCGCTGGCCAGCCGGGCGCCGCTCTCGCACCTGTGGTCGACGGGCTCCCACCACTGCTGGTGATGCTGCCGGTCTTCTTCGTTGCTGCCGCGCTCGGCGATCAGGTGGGGTACCTGTTCGGCAGCAGGGCCGGGCCTGCGGTCTTCACACGCGAAGACACCCTGTTGTTCAAGCAGAGCCACGTCACCGCCGCCCACGACTTCCTGGAACGCCACGGGCCCAAGACGATCCTGCTAGCCCGATTCGTGCCCATCGTTCGCACGTTCGCCCCGATCGTCGCTGGCGTGGGCCACATGAGGTACCGGACGTTCCTCACCTACAACCTGATCGGCGCGTTCTTCTGGGCCGTGGGCGTCACCACGCTCGGGCACTTCCTTGGCAACATCGGCCTCGTACGCGACAACATCGAGATCGCCGTACTCGGGGTGGTCGCGATCTCCCTGATGCCCGTCGCCATCGAGATCATCCGCAACCGCCGGCACTCCACGGCTGACGCTCGTGTCTGATGACCAACCGAGTCCGCTCGGTGCGCATAGCGGTGCAGCGCCGCGCCAAAGGGAACCACAGGACCGCGGACCGCATCACGGTCGGGTTGCGCGACTTGAGCGACGAATAGGTTCTGCGGTCGTGGAACACGACGCCCCGGATCACCCGCGCCCGCCACGGTGGCGAGCCGATGTAACCCCCGACCGCGCAGTCCTGATCGTCGCAGCGGCCGTCGTGACCGCAGCGATGACGCTGTTCACGATGATCGCCGAGGACATCCTCGACGGCGGCGGATTCATCTCGCGTGACGACGCGACGCTCGCCTGGTTCATCGACCACCGCACCGACGCCCTCATCACCGCGTCCCGCGCCATCAGCACCCTTGGCAGCTTCACATCGCTGTCCGTCTTCGGCATTGCCCTCGGCCTCTGGCTCTGGCGGCGCGGCGTCCACCCGCTGCTCGCGGCCAGTCCCGTGGCGTCTCTCTGCCTCGCCGGCATCGCATCTACCATCGCAAAGGCACTCTTCGATCGACCGCGACCTCCCGTCGAGGTGCGCGCCGCGCACGTCACCCTCGCCGCTTTCCCGTCCGGGCACGCGACCGACGCCGCCGGCTTGCTCGTGGCCGTCAGTGCCGTCGTCGCGCTCGCGATCGTCACCCGCCCCCGCATGCAGCTGCTCACGATCTTGATCGGAGCCGCTGCGGCCGGAGCGGTCGGCATCAGTCGCCTCGTTCTGGGGGTGCACTGGCTCTCCGACGTCGTTGCCGGCTGGGCGCTCGGCACCGCAGTCGCGGTCTCCGTGGTCACCTTCTCCTGGTGGTTGACGACACGACACACCCTCCAACCCGGCACCGACACCACGGATGGGACCTTTCCCGCCTTACCTGTGCCCGCCGTATCACGGCCTATCCAGATATCTGCCTGGCCCACCTCCGACAGCCGCTGACACCTACCGATCGGACGGTCCCACTCGACAGGGGCACTCGCTGATCCTCGCTGCGCTGTTGGCCTCAAGGTCCTAGGCCAGAACGAGGCCCGATCCGCACGCCTCCAACGGAGGAAAGCCCTCTGCTTCGAGCGGTCAGGCTGCTGCCTCGACCTCACGACCGGTGACAGCAGACGCAAGTGGCAACCGGTTGGCCCACGTGAGGACGCGCTCGAGGCCCTTGGTGCCGAACCCGGCGCCGAGTGCGGCAACGAGTCCGCCAAGCGCAAGGCCGGCGAGCACGTCCGAGGGGTAATGCGCGCCCACGTAGACGCGGGTGAAGGCCATCAGGATCGCGAGGATGACGGTGATGCGGCCGAGGGGACGGTCGCTGATCCAGAGTCCGACGGCGACCGCTCCAACGGCGGTGGCGTGGTCGCTGGGGATGGAGAAGTCCGTGGTACGGCTGACGAGCACGTGCACGCCGCGGAGGGTCTCGTAGGGGCGATGACGGTCGATGATGCCGCCGATGATCTGGCCGATTCCGAGCGCAATGCCTGCAGCCGCGGCGGACCAAACTGCACCGGCGAACCGGTGGAGGTCTCCGGCGCGACGCGAGCGCCACCACGCAGCGACGAGGATGCCAGCAAACACGACCACGCCGTACTTGGCATAGGCGGTGGCGAATGGATGCGCCCACGCGGTTCGGGCCGCGAACCGGTTGATGCTCAGGTAGAGGCTCTGGTCCATGATCAGGTGTGCTCCGGTACAGGTTTCGGGGCGCCGAGGAGCCGGTCGATGAGGGCGGGGTCCGCGGGCCAGGCCTCGTGGATCACGGCGCGGGGAACGCTGCGCCCGGCGTAGCGGAGCGCAAGGGCGACCACGACGATGTCGTCGAGGGGCCCGATGACGGGCAGGAACTCGGGGATCAGGTCGATCGGGGACAGCACCCACAGCCCCGCGAACGCCACGGCAGCCTTGGCTCGGCCGGGAACCCGCGAGTCCTTACGCAGACGGCGAAGCATGGTGGCGCAAGCGGGCAGGAACCCGGCGAGGTCCTTGGCGGCGCCGTCGGGCAGGCGGGCTGCGAGGATCACCATCACGGTCCACGAGCACGCCACCACAGCGGCTCCGATGACCAGTAACCTCAGCACACCTGCACTGTAACCACAGTTACATCGGAGTTTCCCGTCATGGACCAGCAACAGGACTGGCTCGTAGTCGTCGCCCGGCTACCTGCGGATCCCTCACGCCACCGGGTCGCCGTGTGGCGGGAGCTTCGACGTGCCGGCGCGGTCCCGCTTGGCGGCGGGACGTGGACGCTTCCCGACGGAGCCACCACCACCGCCGTGGTGGAACAGGTGCGGGCGCTGGTCGCTCGGGCGGAGGGCTCGCTCATCGTGATGACCGCCCGACCCACCGACGATGCATCGGGCCGTACGCTCGAGGCCTCCTACACCGATGCCTGCGAGGCCGAGTGGGCCGAGTTCTTGGCTGACTGCGACAAGTACTCCGCGGAGATTGCGAAGGAGATCGCCAAGAAGAAGTTCACCCTCGCCGAGCTCGAGGAGGAAGAGCAGAGCCTCGACCGACTGCGGCGCTGGCATCGCGCCGTCGCCCTCCGCGATCGGTTCACCGCACCGTCCGCTACCGCCGCCGGCCGTCGCCTCGAGGAATGCACCGCCGAGCTCGAGGACTTCGCCGAGCGGGTGTACCAAGCCCTCGGACAGCTCTAGCACCAGACCAGGTCTGCCGCCCATAGTCATGAGTTCTGTGGAACACCCAGCGCCGGCGGCGGACCAGGTTGCCTGCAAGGCGTCGAAGGCTGAGGCAGGATGTGGCGGTGGGAGAATCTGACGGGGCGGCGGGTTGGTACGCGGATCCATGGTCACAAGCGTTGCTGCGCTGGTGGGATGGATCTGGCTGGACGGGCCACACGCTCGACGGCAGTGCGCTCCCTCCGCCGCCTGCCACAGCGGTCGGGGCGACACGTCTTGACGTGCTGCTCGCCGGCGCCGAGCGCCTTGCCGTCGTCGATGTGGAGACGACCGGTCTCTACAACTCGGACCGGGTGGTCGAGGTCGCGATCGTGACCATGGATGCTGCGGGGACGGTCGTCGATGAGTTCGAGACGCTGATCAACCCCGGTCGAGATGTCGGCCCTACCTGGCTGCACCAGGTGACCGCATCCATGCTGGTCGACGCGCCGTCCTTCGATGACGTTGCGCAC
>JBKJPY010000083.1:0-10099 GCA_046594195.1 Acidimicrobiales bacterium
TATGCGAGCGACGGGACGGGTGGGTGGGTGGCGCCGCCGTCGTATCGGGCGCCGTTGTCGTACAGTCCGAGCACGCACCGGTACACGATCCGGCGCCCCGACGGCGCCACTCGAACCTACGACGAGGCGGGTTGGCTGCTCTCAGCGGTGGATCCCGCAGGACGGACGACCACGCTCACCCGGACAGCGTCGGGCTACCTGAGCACGGTTTCGTCCGATGGCTACACAGTGACGTTCACCGATGACCGCAAGCTCGACGCCGCCGGTGCTACGGGGAGCGGCGCGGATGGTCTTGCCGATCGGGCGGTGACGAGCGATGGAAGGGTTGTCCGTTACGGGTACGCGAAGGACCCGGTGTCGGAGGACACGGTGCTGGCGACGGTGTCGGCGCCGCACTCACCGGCGGAGGACAGTGCGTCGACGCGCACCTATGGGCAGCAGCGGTACGTGACGTTCAACAACTGGATGCTGCGCATGTACAGCGAGACATCGGTCGGTGTGGAGAAGCTGGAACTCGAGAACACGCTCGATGGTGATGGCCGGGTGCTGACCCAGGTCTCCGCTGACGGCGACACCACGGTGTTCCACTACGGCGAGCGGCCCGGTGACTTCGGTGGCGGGTACGGCGGCACCCTGTCTGCAGAGGCGGGGTTCACGACGGTGGACCACTCGGCGTCAGGAGACCGGACGGTCTACGAGTACGACGAGTCCGGCGTGCTGGCTGCCACCTACGACGCGTTCGGCCACAAGGCGGAACGGACCTGGGTCGACCTGACGCCTGACACGGCAACGACGCGCGACGGGGTCGTCACCAATGTCGACTACGACACGGCAGGTCGGCCGGTCACGGTGACTGAGACCAGCGGCTCCACCACCACGACCACCGCCACCTACACCTACAAGGTCGCTGCCAGTGCAGCGGGCGCTGCGCAGGACCGGCGGCTTGCGACCTCGACCAACGCAGCCGGGACAACCACCGAGTTCGGCTACGCCAACCCGGCCGATGCCCAGCCGTCGACGATCACCACTCCGTGCGATGCGTCGTCGTCGGTACCTGCGTGCCCGTCGGGGTCGAAGGTGTCCACGGCGGTCACGTACGACTCGACGTTCCCCGACCTCGTGGCCCGCCAGGTCGACGCCGACGGGGTGAAGACGGAGTACACGTACTGGCCTGACCGGTCACTGAAGACGACCAAGACGTTCCCCGACGGGACCACCGCGGCGACCACCTCCTACACATACCTTTACCCGTCGTCTACCGGCTGGTCGGAGACCGATCCACGCGTCGTGAAGGTCGTGTCAGTGACAGCACCAGGCGGGGAGGTGACCTCCACCCGCCACGACGCCCAAGGTCGCCCCGTCGAAGTCCGCGACCCCCTCTACAACGGCACCACCCACAAGGCCACCCGTACCGTCTACGACGCCGCTGGCGGCGTGGCGTCGGTGATCGACCCCGCCGACCACACCACGACCTCCGCCACGCTGCACCTGGGCGGCCCGGGATGGCCGAGCGGTCTACCTGCGGGTGTGACCCGCATCGAGACGACTACCGACCCCGACGGCATCTCCGACCGCACCCTCTACGACCGCTCCGGCGACGCGGTCGAGCAGTGGCACGGCAACCTGGCATCGCCGGCCACGATCGCCAAGACCACCAGCACCTACGGCGAGCTCGGCCGGCTCTTGACCACGACGGGCCCGACCGGGGTGATCACCACCAACCACTACGACATCGAGGGCCGCATCACCGGTGTCACCACCGGGCCGGATCCTGACGACCCGGCTCATACCGTCACGACGGAGTACGACGGGCGCGGTCAGGTGGTGTCGGAGACGACGCCGATGGGCACAAACCCCGATGGCGGTGCGGTGCAGCACAAGACGTCGTACACCTACGACCCCGCAGGCCGGAAGGTCTCGCAGCTCGACGGGTCTGGGGGCCCCGCAGGGGAGCAGCTGCTGACGGGGTTCGAGTACGACGATGCGGGGCGGTTGTGGCGCACGGTCGAGCACCGCCACAGCTACACCGACACGGCGCATCCGGTGACGCTCCACACCGCGGACAAGGTGACCGAGACCCGCTTCACATTGGCGGGGCGTAGAGCGCAGCAGGTCGGGCCGCCGGTGGATGTGGCGACGTTCGACTGGTCCGGTGCGGACAGCACGAAGGCGATCACCAGCTTCGGCTACGACGACGCCGGACGCCAGACCGCCGCCACGGCACCCGATGAGGGGGTCACCGAGACGGTGTATGACGTGAACGGCCGGGTGGCGACGGTGACGAGCCCGGGCGGGTACGAGACGAGCTACGGCTACGACGCCGCAGGCCGGCGGGTTGCAGAGGTGACGCCGTCGGGGCTGACGGGTACGGGTGACCCCGCAACGGTGTCGACGATCACCGGCTACGACGCCGCGGGCCGCGTGGTGTCGCAGACCGACCCCCACGTTCCGGCCACGGGCGTAACCGACCCGTCGACGCGCACCACCACCTACACGGCAGCAGGACGGGTCGCCACGGTGACCGACGCCAACGGCAACACCGTCACCTACGGCTACGACAGCCGCGGCAACCGGACGACTCGCACCGCACTCAACGATGCGTCGGCTGCGGTGGTGGAGTCGTGGGGATACAACCTCGCCGACCAGGAAACAAGCCACACCGTGCCGGCGCCCCGTACCGGCGCAACGGCGAAGACGACGACGAGCACCTACGACCCCAATTTCGGGTGGCTGGCCACCGTCACCGATCCGACAGCGCGGGTCCGGACCCACACGTACTACGACGACGGGACGCTGAAGTCCCGGACGTTCACTCGTGCGACCGACACCCCGGTGGTGCACAAGTACTGGATGAACGGCCGAGGGTGGCGCACCAAGTCCACCGTCACGCTCGGGACATCGGTCAAGACGCAGACAGCCACCTATGACCGGGTGGGGCAGAAGCTGACCGAGGTGTCACAGCTCGGTGGGACGCTCAGCCACTCCTACGGGCTCACCGGCGAACAGCTCACCTTGGGCTACGCCGACGGTGCTACCGGCATCTACCTGCACGACACTGTCGGCCGCCTGACCGAGGTGTCGGTCTCCTCCGGCGGTCTCACCGTCCCTTACGCAACGTACGGCTACGACCCCGACGGCCACCAGACGTCGGAGTTAATCCACGCCGCAGGAGGCGCCACCCGGGCCAGAGCGTTCGACGATGCGGGGCGTCTTGCGTCGTTCACCGAGATCCTGCCGAACCACACGTCGACCTGGGAGACCTACCAGGCCGACCTCACCTACCGCCCCGACGGCCGCCTCGCCACCGAAACCGTCAACTCCGACCCGACCATCACCTACGAGTACGACGACGCCGGCCAGCTCACCTCCGCCGCCGACGGGGTGCGGGACCGAGCATGGACCTACGGAACCCGAGGCAACCGGCTCACCACCACCGACAACGGCGTCGTCACCTCGTATCTGACGAACCCGAACGGGTCAGTCGCGAAGACCACCCAGGGCACGAAGACGGCCACCTACTCCTACGACGACGCCGGACGGCGCGGCTCAGTCGTGAAGCAGACCGGGTCGACGACGACCGAGGTGCTCGCCAACGGGTTCACCACCGACGGCCACCCGACCGCAATCCAGCTCAGCGGCCCCAGCCTCACCACCAGCACCGAATACCGAGCGTATGACGCAGACGGCAAGCTCGCCGTCTCCGACACCATCGCCGCCGGCACCGCAGTGACGCGCACCTACCACTGGGACACCACCCAGGCGATCCCCCAGATCATCGAAGCCAAGAACCAAGGGGCCCTGTGGTTCAAAGCCACCTGGGGCACCCAGCGCATCGCTTTCAAAGCCGGCAGCGCCGCACCCCAGTGGTTCCAATACGACGTACGCGGATCGGTCATCCGCACCGACCCGACCAACACCGACGTCGTCAACGGCCCCACCCAGTACTCCCCGTTCGGCGAAATGACCGGACACACCGGCCCCGACCGACTCGGCTACCGAGGCGAACTCACCTCATCCGACCTAATCAACCTAAGAGCACGCAACTATGATCCAGCCACCGGCCAGTTCTATAGTCAGGATCTCCTGGACGGAGTTGACGGCGAAACTGGTCTAGCGAATCCATTTCATTATGTCGACAATGATCCGCTCAATTTCTCGGATCCTGAAGGGTTCAGAAGAGCTCGGGATCCCAGGCCCTTTGAATGCCGTGACTACGAGCAGAACTTCGGCCCGATACTCGATGGCGGGGGTGAGGCTCTTGACCACCTGAGCAAGAAGCAATTTGAAAGGGCTGCTGCCCGGTACGGTCAAGCCCGTCAATTGAAGAGGATGCCCTGGTGGGATCGCTGGTTCAAGGCTAAAGGTACGGTGATGGGCGCAGAGCTGAAAGGGGCGCTCCGGTCGGGGATGGGCCATATTTCCGGTACCGCCGGCGGAGCAACAACCGCGGCTAGTATTTATGGCTCCTATCGCAACGTCGCAACTGCCGTGGAATGCACTGGGTGGGGCGAGGAGACCGCATTCGTCGTCGGTCAGGAGGCCTACACGACGTACCTGTCAACCTTTGGCGCCACCCTGGGAGCCGCTGCCTGTGCTGAGACATTGGTCTTGGTATTCGTCTGTGCCACGGTCGGCGGACTTCTCGGCACCCTACTTGCTGAACTGTACGGCCCCATGCTAGATGGGGTGACCAGAAGGACGCAGGAGTGCATAGACGAGGCGGAAGGCGAAGGGATGGGAGACTCGATTCGGAAATCGAACTGCATTGCGGGTGCCATCTCACCTCTAGCACCTCCCTTCTGACACGTTCTGCGGCGCCGGACACCCTGGCGGTCGGTGAGAGCCCGAAGATGAGTCACGACAAGACGATGGAAGCGATGCAGCTGAACTCCAATAGTGGCAAGAATCTGACGATCAGGTACGACCCTTCGCTCGTCCGACGAGCCGCAATAGTGTCTGCTGTGGCGGGTTCGCTACTCCTATTCGCAAGTGTCATAAACTATCCAGATCGGGTACTGGGCTCAAGCTTCTTAGGGGAGTCCGTGCCACCGTTTATGGCTGTCGTCGCCTTCGTCAACCTCGTCGTCTCACTCATCTCGATGAAAGAACCGCGCGTATCGGTTCACATTTCGGATAACGGCCTCGCCATTTTTAAACCCCCTCGAATGGTGAGGCTCGAGTGGGGCGACATCCGATCAGCAGAGTTCGCGCCGCCAAACCTGATTGGGCCATACGGATTGAAGGTTCACTCAGCCGATGGCTCGTACCGAGTCAGGTTCCTTTCAGCTGACTCACGCACCCTTCTGGTTGCCGTTCTAAGACAGCGTGGCGTTATAGTCTTAGAGTAATCCTTGATCATCGCAGTGAATTGGGCTCTGTTTGCATTAAGCGGCGCCCTGTGGGTGCCGGAAGGTCGGTCGTGTTGGCCTCACGTCGGTGGTCGACGCCCGGTCAAAGACACATGGACGTTCACGTACAACGCGGGCACGGGCCAGCAACTCACGGCGACTGACCCGCTCTCTCGCACACGACAGCGAGTACTTACAACACGGTCGGCTGGTCGACGGCGACCACCTCAGCTCGTGGTGTCGCCACGACGGGCACCGCACACGACTTCGAGACTACCTGGCCTACGACTTCGTAAATCGCACGATCACGATGACGGGCCTGTGAGTGCCCGAAACCCTGTCGTGCCTGTGGGTGCCCGAAACTCAGTCGTGGTGGTTGACCTGCGAGAACGCGGGCCGATCTTGGGGAGATGCAACGCACCCTGTATCGCCTCGTGATCGGCCTCATCGCGCTCGCTGTGCGATCGAACCGCTCGAAGGACCTGGAGATCATCGTGCTGCGCCACCAGCTCGCAGTTCTGCGCCGCCAAGTCGACCGCCCAGCCATTACCGACAACGACCGAACCCTGCTCGGAGCGGTCGCACAAGCACTGTCGCGTCGGGTGCGTGAAGGCTGGATCGTCACACCGGAGACCTTGTTGCGGTGGCATCGCCGACGCGTCGCACGTCACTGGACCCATCCGCCGAGGAGCGAAGGGAGACCGCCGACCGCAGCCGGGATCCGGCGGCTGATCAAGGAGATGGCAACGGAGAACCCGACGTGGGGGTACCGGCGGATCCACGGCGAACTCGTCGGACTCGGCCATCGGGTCGGTGCGTCCACGGTGTGGCGCATCCTCAAGGCACAAGGCGTCGCGCCGGCGCCGCAGCGTGCCTCGGTCACCTGGTCGGACTTCTTACGTTCCCAAGCGGCGGTGGCGTGCGACTTCGCGTGCGTCGACACAGTCGGCCTTCGCCGCTACTACCTGCTGTTCTTCATCGACATCCAGACCCGCCGGGTGTTCTACGCCGGGATCACCGCGCATCCGACCGGTGACTGGACGACGCAGGCAGCACACAACCTGTTCCTCCGTCACGGACCAGCGCTCGCCAACTGTCGAGCGCTGCTGCGCGACGGCGGCAGTCAGTTCACCGCTGCATTCGATGAAGTCTTCAGGACCGAAGGCGCCAAGGTCTTGAAGACCCCGGTCCGGACCCCAGTAGCGAACGCCTTCGCCGAACGGTGGATCGGGACCCTGCGCCGCGAGCTCCTCGATAGAACCCTTGTCTGGAACCGCGAACAGCTCGAGCGGATCGTGACCGACTACATCGACCACTACAACGAGCACCGACCCCACCGGTCACTCGATCAACGTTCGCCGTGCCCGACCGTGCCGAGCCAGAACAGGTCCCCGGTCGGCAAGCCGATACAGCGATCAAGCCGATGCGACGGGCTAATCCACGAATACCGGAACGCGGCGTGACCAGGCACGACGGGGTTTCGGGCACCCACAGGCGAAGGCCACCGAACCGGGCTGGACCTGCGGGCGGGACCGGCGACGCTTCATCCCATCAGCCTCGCGGCGCCGAGATGGGCACACTCAACGCAACAGTCCCCCACACCCTTGTAAGATCAGGGTCGATGACCGCCAGCTGGACGTCCAGGGTGCAGCCTGGTCGGCTCGGGATAGTGACCCGGGCGCTGATGCGGGTCCGTCGCGGATCTCAGCTCGCCCGAGACGTCGTTCGATTCGCCGGTGACCAACGCCTGTGGTGGATCATTCCGTTCCTGGTCGCACTGGCCCTCGTGGCGCTGGTCATCACGACGGCCCACTCCGCGGTGCCGGTGGTCATCTACACGCTCGTGTGACGCGGACGGCCATCTCAGCCTCCGTGGGAGCGGTACCAGTCGATGACCTTGGGCTCGAGGTCCTTCCACATGGCCAACGCGATCAGCTTCGCTCCTTCCTCGTTCACATCGACGCCGTCGATGAACACCTCGCGGCGGTCGTCGAGCACGCCGGCGAGGTCGATCGTGCGCTCCGGAAGTGCGGAACGGGCCGCCGTGAACGCCGGCAGGTCGAGGCCGATCGGCTGCCAGAAGTACATCGGCGAGACGCCGTGTCGCCGGCTGAGCGTCCGGGTGAGGAACTGGCCGCGCTCGTACACCTCGGCAGCGTTTCGACCGACCGTGCTCGACAGCAGTGCTGCCGTCTGGTCCGGCGGTTCCGGTTCGGCCCCGGCCGCGGTGGCGATCAGGCCGGTGGCCCGCAGACCCTTCGCCACCAGCGAGTGGTCCCGGTAGGTGGTCCACAGAGACGGGCCGAGGCTGGGGGTATCGGGGGTGGCGACCGTGGTCTCGATGCGCTTGCCGTTGAGTGCGATCGAGTAGCCCTGCGTGCGCAGCAGCGAGGCGGTGGGCTGGTCGAACGCAGCCTGGGCCTGCACGTCGGCGGCACCATCGAGGAACAGCGCGAACGCCGGGTCCGGCCGTTCGGCCAGCAGCTGCTCGTACTCGATGACCTCGTTGAAGTGGACCGAGTCAAGCTGACCGAAGTTCTCGACGGCGATCGATCGTCCAGCCTTCGAGGCCAGCCGGGCGAGCTCGGAGGCGATCGTGTGCTCGTCTCGCTGGCCGACACCGAACGCGACCGACCCACCCAGCACCCAGACCGTTGGGATCGCCCGGCGGCTGCTCGGCGCGGACGCAGAGGTGCGCCTCCAGCCGCGCACGTGCAGGCCGGGAGCGTCGAACACCTGTGGCTTGCGCTCGACGAAGGACCAGTACTCGTAGGGGATGCGCTTCAAATCGGCGAAGTGTCGGGCTGCCCACGGCGAACCTGACATGGCGGGGGACGCGGCACGGGGATCCGTTGTCGAACCCTTGGTGACCGCAGGCAGCGTCGCCTTCTCGTCGGTGCCGGGGCGCGCCGAGTCGAGCGCCCAACCGAGGCTATAGTCCAGCAGCGCGGCGGAGACCAGGACACCGACCACCACGACCGCGCGCGTACGCCATGGAGCGTCTGGCCACCAGCCTCCCGCGCCCTTCAGTGCTCGGCGTACCATCGCTCCACCTTCGGTCGCAGCTGCTTCCAGATGGCCGCGGCAACGCGGCGAGAACCGCGCTCGTTGGTGTGCAAGCCATCGATGAAGTCGACCTCGTGACCATCGAGCGCATCGGCGATGTCGATCGTCGGCGAGCTCAAGTGGGCCCGGATGTAGTCGATGCTCGCCACTGGGGCCTCGAACGGTTGCCAGACGAAGAGCGGGTCGACCCCGTGATGCTCGCTGAGGGCGATCGACATCATCCGTCCGCGCTCGTACACCGCGAGAGCCCGACGGCCGGTCTCGGCACGCTCGAACGCGTCGTCATCCGCCTCTTGGGCACCCGCGGGCGACGACGTGCCGATCCACCGCACGACCTTGCGGACCGTCGAATGCTCGGCGTAGGCGGCCCAGACATCGGACGTGCTCGACCCGTCGGCCTCAGGCAGCGACGGCGACGGCGACAACGATCCGAGATCGGCGAACGCCGCCCCGTACCCCTTCGACAGCAGCTGCCACGGGGCGGTCCCTGACGCGAGGACCTGCCCAGCGACCTCATTGACGCCGTCGATGAAGACGGAGAACGCCGGGGCAGGTTCGTCGGCGAGGAGCAGCTCGTACAGGAGCATCTCTTGGAAGTGCACCCACCCTCGCTGCCCGTAGTTGCGAACGCGGACCGGCATCTCGGCCGCTTCGGCCATCCGTGCCACCTCCGACGCGATGGTGTGCTGGTCGCGCTGGCCTTCGCCGAAGGTCGTGGACGAGCCCATGAACCAGACCGTGGGCGTCACGGCACCTGCCGCGAGCTTCGGCTCGTACGAGCGGCGATCCCATCCATCGATGTTGAGGTAGTCGCCACGGAACGGGTCCGGCCGGTACTCGGTGAACGGCCAGTAGCTCCCGCTGGTCTGCCCCATCTCATCGAAGAAGTCCGCCGCCCAGGGCGCCGAGGCCAGCGATGGCGAGTCCGATCGTGGATCCCTGGGGACGGTTCGGTCGACCCGCGCCGTGCTTCGGCCCGCTGTCGTCGGGTGCTCCTCGTGGATCCGGTCCCACGCCCAGCCGGAACCGAAGTCCACGGCCAACATCAACACGACGACCCCGACCGCCCACGACGACCGTACCCACAGCGGGCGGAGCGCGTGGGTGCCGGACGATCCCAGCGAACTGGAACGGGTGTCCATCCCGTGCCGTGGAACCCAACCTTCGCCCCCCTGGACAGCTGATCGGCGACGGAGCTTGGTCCAGAACCACGCAGGCAGGATCGTGACGGCGAACAGCAGCGCGGCCGCCACGAACGAGATGACCCGCGCCAGCCAGTGCCCGAACCGGCCCAAGGCGCCGGCGACATCGACGCCGACCGCGATGACCACGACGATCAGCAGGGCCGCGCACACGGTCAGGCGCGCCCGCACCGGGTGTCCGAGTGCGAGCTGCAGGAGCGCCACCGCCACGAGCGCCATCGCCGGGAACCAGCGGTGCCACGACGCAGGCCGAGCGTCCGATCCATCGCGCCTCGTCATCAGCCGTCGACCTGCGACATGCGGTTCCCCTCGGCACCCGACCCGGACCCAGGACCGGCCGGACGACGGTACGCTAGTTGGCTCATGGCTGAACGAGCCCCCACCGCGGTGCTGGGCATCAGCGCCCTCTACCACGATGCAGCTGCCGCACTGGTGGACGATGGAGAGGTGGTCGCGGCGGCGCAGCAGGAGCGGTTCAGCCGC
>JBKJPY010000078.1:0-26503 GCA_046594195.1 Acidimicrobiales bacterium
GCTCGGCAGCCACACCCAAGGCTGGAAACAAGCACTCAACGCATTCGCCGTCGCCTACCCCGGCCGAATCCCCGACACCCTGAGCTGACCACCTCACACGAAATTCTTGACACCCTCACTCCTCGTCGCCGAAGCCCGCACCCGCACCGCCGACTCGCTGTCTGGGTGGTTGCGTGCCTGGTACTACGGGGCGCTCGCCGAGCTCGGCGTCAACGAACCCGACACCCCGCCAGGCTCTGACAGCGACGCCGACACCGCGAAGATCATCACCGGGTTCGCCGGCCGCGGACTCGTCACCCTCGACCTCACCCCGCCCTCGCTCGCCACCCTCGTCGAAGCCGTCGAAGCACGCATCGAAACGTGGCGGCGCACCGGTCAGCTCACCGAAGACGACCGCACCTGGCCCGAGCTCGTCGGCGCCGCGATCATGGACCTCATCGCCGACGGCTCCGCCAGCAGCCGCCGCGGCCAAGCCCGGCCGCTGCTCATCATCACCGCCAAGCTCACTGACCTCTTCGACCGCGCCGGGATCCCCGATGACCAGCGCGACGCATGGTCCGCACGCATCATCGGCGGCGGACCCATCGGCCAAGCCGCCCTGCGCGAACTCACCGAACAAGCCGACCTCCAACTCGTCATCACCAACGACGACGGCGAACCCCTCCACATCGGACGCACCCGACGCCTCGCCACCGCCGCCCTGTTCGCCGCGCTCATCGCCCGATCCGGCGGCACGTGTGAGTTCCCCGGCTGCCACGCCAAACACCACCGAGCCAACGCCCACCACATCCGCTGGTGGCGCAACGGCGGCGTGACCGACATCTTGAACTTGGCGCTGCTGTGCCCCCACCACCACCGACTCGTCCACCACGGCTGGACCCTCACCCGAGGACCCACCGGCCTCACCTTCCTCAGACCCGACGGCACCACCATCGAGCCCCCACCCTTCCAACAAGCCGCCTGAGTCCGCCCGCCACCCAGCGTTGCGAGTGCGCCCAGCGGGGCTGGGTGCTACTTGCGCCAGTAGAGGTGGTGGGTGACGCCGCTGGAGCTGGGGACGACGTCGCAGGGGAAGCGGTCGAGCAGGTCTTCGGGGGAGTCCCACAAGCGTTCCCCGCGGCCGAGGTCGACCGGGGCGACGGCGACGTGGAGGGTGTCGACGAGGTCGGCCTCCAGGAACTCGCGGATCACGGTGGTGCCCCCGCCGAGGCGGACGTCCTTGCCGTCGGCCGCAGCCTTGGCCTGCTCGAGCGCATCCGCGGGGGTGGTGTCCAGGAAGTGGAAGGTGGTCTCGCCCTTCGTGAAGCTCGGCCGGACGAAGTGGGTGAGCACGAACACCGGGGTGTGGAACGGCGGCTCGTCGCCCCACCAGCCTTCCCACTCGAGGTCCTCCCAGGGTCCGCGCTGGTAGCCGAACTTGTTGCGGCCCATGATCTCGGCGCCGATGTTGTGGGTGAAGTCGCGGGTGAAGTAGTCGTCGAGGCCACGGGTCCCGCCGGGATCCGTGCGGCCCGGCCAGCTGGCGGTCGCCGGGGCCCATGCCATCAGGTCCATCGGGCTGATGTGGCCGAACGGTCGCTCGTAGCTCTGGCCCTCGCCGGTGCCGAAGCCGTCGCGGGAGACGGCAAAGTTCTGGACGCGCAGGAGCTGGCTCACGATTCGTCAACCTGCGGTGCGAAGCCGAGGCGGGCGAAGGCCGGGATGGTCGGGTGGTTCACGTGGGTTCCTTCGAGGGATCGGCTGGTCAGCGGGTGGTGGCGAGGGCTTCGGCCACGACGTCGAGGCCCTCGTGGAGGAGCTTCTCGCTGATCACCAGCGGGGGGAGGAAGCGGATCACGTTGCCGTAGGTGCCGGCGGACAAGGTGACCACGCCCTGGGCGTGGCAGGCAGCGAGCACCGCCCGCACCCGATCGGGGTCGGGGATCGTGGTGCCGGGTTCGACCAGCTCGATGGCCTGCATCAGGCCGCGGCCGCGGACGTCGCCGATGCCCCGGTCGCGGGACTTCATGGCGTCGAGGCGGGTGCGCAGGGCGGCCCCGAGCTTCTGGGCGTCATCGATGAGGCCGCCGTGCTCGAGCAGGTCGATGGTGGCGAGCGCCGCGGCACAGGCGACGGGGTTGCCGCCGTAGGTCCCGCCGAGGCCGCCGGGGTGCACGGAGTCCATGACCTCCGCCCGGCCGGTGACCGCCGCGAGCGGGAGGCCACCGGCGATGCCCTTGGCCGTGGTGATGAGGTCCGGGACGATGCCCTCGTGCTCGCAGGCGAACCACTGCCCGGTCCGGCCGAAGCCGGTCTGGATCTCATCGGCGATGAAGAGGATTCCGTTCTCCTGGCAGAACTCCGTGAGGGCGGGGAGGTAGCCCTTGCCCGGGACGATGAAGCCCCCCTCGCCCTGGATCGGCTCGATCAGGATGGCGGCGACGGTGTCGGCGCCGATCTCGGTCCGGATGTGCTGGATCGCCTCGGCCGCGGCCTCGGGCCCCGACGCGTCGGCCCCGCCGGGCCAGCGGTAGGGGTACGCCATCGGAACCCGGTAGATGTCTCCGGCGAACGGCCCGAACCCGGCCTTGTACGGCATGGATTTGGCGGTGAGCGCCATCGTCAGGTTCGTGCGGCCGTGGTAGGCGTGCTCCATCACGACGATGGCGGTGCGGCCGGTGGCGTGGCGGGCGATCTTCACTGCGTTCTCGACGGCTTCGGCACCTGAGTTGAACAACGCCGACTTCTTGGCGTGCGCGCCCGGCGTGAGCCGGTTGAGCTGCTCGCACACCGCCACGTACCCGGCGTAGGGCGTGATCATGAAGCAGGTGTGGGTGAACGAGGCCGCCTGCGCGGCGACTGCCTGGGCCACGGCGGGAGCAGCGTTGCCGACGTTGACGACCGCGATGCCGGAACCGAGGTCGATGAGGGAGTTGCCGTCGGAGTCGACGATCACCCCGCCGCCGGCAGCCACCACCTCGATCGGCAAGGCGCTGGAGATGCCCGATGCCACCGCTGCAATGCGGCGCTCGTGCAGGGCACGGGCCTTGGGGCCGGGAATGGCGGTGACGAGGCGGCGCTCCTGGGGGAGCGTCGGCCCGCCGACGAGGGGGACGACAACATCGGCGACATCGGTCATGGCTCGATTCTGCCGGAACCGCTCCGCAGTCGCGCTCAGCGTTGCGCGGCCAGCTTCCGCCACACGGGTCGGGGGAGCACCTTCAGCACGGCGAACACGTACTGGAGCTTGGCCGGCGACCAGACCGTGTGGGCCCCGCGCCGGAGCCCGGCAACGATGTCCTTGGCGACGGCATCCACCGTGGTGGCCATGGGGCCGTCGCTCAGGTGTTCCGTCATCGAGGTGCGCACGAACCCCGGGCGGACGGCCATGACCGACGCGCCCGTCCCTGCCAGGCGGTCGCCCAGGCCCTGGGTGAAGGCGTCGAGGCCGGCCTTGGTGGATCCGTAGACGAAATTGTCGGCTCGGGCCCGCTCGCCGGCGACCGAGGTGATCACGGCGAGGGTCCCGTGGCCCTGGACCTTCAGGTGCTGGGCGACGGCGAGTCCGCAGGACACCGCACCCGCGTAGTTCACGATTGCCGCATCCGCAGCCGCTGCGGGGTCGTCGTCGAAGGCGTCCTGATCGCCGAGCACGCCGAAGGCCAGCAGGACCAGGTCGAGGTCTGGGTGCGCGGCCCAGACGCCGTCGATGACGGCCTGGTGGGTGGCCGGCTGCGCGGCGTCGAACTCGAACAGCTCCACGGTCGTCACGCCGGCGGCACGGAGCTCGTCGGCCACGGGTTCGAGCTTGGCGGGGTCGCGTCCCGCCAGGATCACCGTGCGGGTGCGGCCCTTCGCCAGCTCCTTGACGGTCGCCAGGGCGATGTCCGATCCACCGCCCAGGACCAGCACGGACTCCAGGGCGCCAAGGGCGTCTCGCATCGGGTGGGCTCCTTCAACGGCATCGGGGTCGGCCCGGCGGACGCCGAGCACGGCGGTCCAGTGTCGCACGGCCAGTGGGGTCGACCCGAGAGCAGCTCGGTACGCTGTCCCCGCCATGAGCACCCGGAAGCTGATCTTCGCCGCCCTGTTGTGCGGCATGGCCATCTTGGTGGCCTTCACCGTGCAGGTGATCATGCTGTCGGGCAGTTCCTGAACCCTTACCAAGCGCAGAACGATGGCGCTCGCGCCCATCCAGATGTGCCGCCGCTCCGTACGGTAGGGGTGGTGGACGTCGATCAGCTGGCTCCGGAAGTGCGACCGCAGGCCGACGCGTCCTCGATCGGGCGGCTCGGCGCGGTCGCCGGCGCACTCGGGGCGGCGGCGGCGCTCGGGGTCATCGAGGTCGTCACGCTGCTCGACAGCACGGGCGACTCCGTCACCGAGGCGACGGGCAACGCGTTCATCGACGCCTTCGCGGCGTCGCTGAAGCAGATCGCGGTTGCCCTGTTCGGAACGAGCGACAAGGCCGCCCTGCTGATCGGCACGGCCATCGTCGCCATGGCGATCGGGGCGTTGCTCGGGATGCGGGCACTGAACCGCCCGGCCACCGTCATCGCCGGGTTCGGCACCTTCGCGGCGCTCGGCATCGTCATGGCGTGGCGAGATCCCCTCGCTTCGAAGCCGCTCTCGGTCCTCGCCGCCGTTCTCGGCGGTGCGGTCGGGGCAGGGGTGACCGTCGGTCTGGCCCGGCGGTGGCAGCGATCGCTCTCGATCGAGCGGGACGACCCCGCGGCATCGGGCCACACGAGGCGGAAGGTCCTCCTTGACGGCGGCATCGCAGCCGCGGCGCTGCTCATCGGTGTCGCCATCGCCCGATCCGCACGGGATTCGGCGCGTTCGGCGGCGTCTGCCGTGACGCGGAAGCTGCCGCGGGCCACTCCGAAGGTGACGGTCCCCACGGGCACCCTCGACAAGGGGAGCGGTGCCGTGGCCGGCATCAGCCCCTACGTGACGCCGACCAACGACTTCTACCGCATCGACACCGCCTTCCGGTCTCCGGTCGTCGACGAGTCGACCTGGTCGCTGACCATCAAGGGGATGGTCGATCGCGAGATCACGCTCACCTACGACGACCTCTTGGCTCGCGACCTCATCGAGGCGCCGATCACGATGCTGTGCGTGTCCAACGAGGTGGGCGGTGATCTGATCGGCACCGCCCGGTGGAGCGGGGTGCTCCTCGCGGACCTCCTCCAAGAGGCTGGCGTCCAGGACGGCGCGGAGCAGGTGATGGGCGAGTCGGTCGACGGGTTCACGGCCGGTTTCCCGGTCGACGTGGCCCTCGATGGCCGCGACGCGATGCTCGTGGTCGGGATGAACGGCCATCCGCTGCCCGTGGAGCACGGTTTCCCGGCCAGGCTCGTCGTGCCCGGCATCTACGGCTACGTGTCCGCCACGAAGTGGATCAAGGAGATCCGGCTCACGACCTGGGACGAGGAGGGCTACTGGATCCCGCGTGGCTGGTCGCGGCTCGGCCCGATCAAGACCAGCTCGCGGATCGACGTCCCCCGCTCGGGCGAGCAGGTCGAGGCGGGCACGAGGCCCGTGGCCGGGGTGGCCTGGGCGCCGACCCGCGGCATCCAGCGGGTCGAGGTCCAGGTGGACGACGGACCGTGGGAGCGGGCGACGCTCGGTCCCGTCGCATCAGACGACACCTGGGTGCAGTGGTGGTTCGAGTGGGATGCCGAGCCGGGCGTCCACCAGTTGCGGGTCCGAGCCGTGGACGGCGACGGGCGTACCCAGACGGCCGAACCGGCTGCGCCGGCTCCCGACGGGGCGCAGGGTTTGCACACCATCGACGTGTCGGTGAGGTAGCGCTCGCCTGAACACAGGGTGACGCGCCATGCTGGATGCCGCCGGGCCAGGGGGCCGGGCGGTGGAGGTGCACACGATGGCTGGTCCGCTGACGCGCCGAGGGTTCCTCGCCGGATCGGCGGGCGTTGCCACGGCCGCATCGGTCCTCGGGTGGGCGCCGCGCATGCTCGCCCGCGCCGGCGACCGCACTCGTCGGACGATCGTGACCCCGGAGGGCACGACCCTCGCGACGACCATCGTGCCGGTGGGCACCTCTGGGTACCGGACGACGGGCGAGGGACCGGGTGAGCCGATCGTGGTGCGGACCGAGTTGGCCCGCCCGTCGGAGGGCCGCGAGGACCGGCGCACGGTGCTCGCAGCGTTCGCCCACTTCACCGACCAGCACCTCATCGATGCCCAGTGCCCGGGGCGCGTGGAGTTCCTCGATCCGCTCGATCCGCTGTTCCAGGGCGGGTACCGGCCCCAGGAACTGCTCACCACGCAGGTGGCGACCTCCATGGTCCAGCGGGTGAACCAGCTCGGCGCCGGGCCGGTGTCGGGCCGACCGCTCGACTGCGCGGTGTGCACCGGCGACAACATCGACAACCAGCAGCTCAACGAGGTGCGGTGGCTGATCGACATCCTCGACGGTGGCACGATCACCCCTGACAGCGGACAGCTCGGCACGTACGAGGGCACCCAGGACGGCGTCGACCCCCAAGCCATCTGGTGGCACCCGGATCCCGGAATCGACGACCGCTACAAGACGGACCTCGGGTTCCCGAATGTGCCCGGCCTGCTCGATCGGGCGATTGTGCCGTTCACGTCGCCGGGGCTCGACGTCCCCTGGTACTCCGTCTACGGCAACCACGACTGCAACATCCAGGGCAACGCGGCCCGGTCTGCTGCGATCGACCGCATCTTCACGGGCGACCGCAAGATGGTCGGGCTGAAGGCGGGCGAGAGTGCGATCCCGTTCATCCTGCGGGTGATGGGCGACAGCGAGTCGGTGGCGCACGACCTCGCCACGGGTGCCCTCCCGTCTCGGGAGGTGGCCCCCGATGCCGACCGCCGGACCGCCACCGTCAACGACTGGATCCGCGCCCACCTCGGTTCGTCGACCGGGCACCACGGCTACGCCGCCGCGGACCTCTCGGCCGGGCGCCTCTACTACGAGTTCACCATCGCGCCGGGGGTCGTCGGCATCGCGCTGGACACCACGAACCACGCGGGTGGTCCCAACGGGTCAGGCGGATCGATCGGCGAGAGCCAGGCGCGCTGGCTGGAGGAGCGGCTCGCCGCCCACCACGTCCGCCACCTGGCCCCCGACGGCACTGAGGTCCGCAGCGGTGGCGACGACGAGCTGGTCCTCGTCTTCAGCCACCACCCTCCGTCGACGATGGACGCCACCGACCCGGACCCCGGCCGACCCGCAGAGCGCCGGCTTCTCGGTAAAGAGGTCGTCTCGATCCTCGTGCGCTACCCGAACGTCGTCGCGTGGGTCGATGGCCACACCCACACCAACGGGATCACGCCGCACCCGCACCCCCTCGGCCTGGCGAGCGGGTTCTGGGAGGTGACGACGGCGAGCCACGTCGACTGGCCCCAGCAGGCCCGCGTGATCGAGCTGGTCGACAACCACGACGGGACCCTGTCGCTGTTCGGCACGATGATCGAGCACGCCGCGTCCGCCAGCGTCGACCGGGACGCGTCCGATGTGGTCGGCCTGGCCGGCCTGGCGCGCGAGCTGGGCATGAACGATGTCGGCGCCGGTCCGGAGCACAAGACGGGTTCGCCCGCAGATCGCAACGTGGAACTCGTCCTGCCGGCGCCGTTCGTGAACCCGGCGGTGCCTGCGAGCACGACGACTACCACCGCCGTCCCGATCGCAGCGGGGTCGCCGGCCGTGCCGGTGGCCGGTTCCCCCAGCTTCACGGGCTGATCGCGGGAGCCTCGTCCGGTTCGAAGCCGGGGTCGCGCTCGGTAGGCTGCCTGCCGAACAGACCTCCCCCTTGTGCCAGTCAGAGGAACCCCGTGAGCGACGCCCCGCCCGACAGCCACTTCGACGTGATCGTGATCGGCGGTGGACCAGCCGGATACGGAGCCGCGCTGTACGGCGCAGCGGCCGGGCTCACCATCGCCATCGTCGAGAAGGACAAGGTCGGCGGCACCTGCCTGCACCGCGGCTGCATCCCGGCCAAGGAGCTGCTCGAGACCGCTCACGTGTTCCGCACGGTGTCCGATGCGGCCAAGTTCGGGGTCGAGAGCTCCGCTCCCACGTTGGCGTTCGCCACCACCATGGCACGCAAGGCCGAGGTCGTGACCGGCCTGTTCAACGGTCTGTCCGGTCTGCTCAAGAGCCGCAAGGTCACGGTGTTCGGCGCCACCGGCACCCTGCAGGCCGACCGGAGCGTCCACCTCAGTTCACCCGACGGAGACTCGCAGACGATCACGGGCGATGCGGTCATCTTGGCGTCGGGCTCGGTGCCGAGGACCATCCCGGGCTTCGACGTCGACGGCCGCACGGTGCTCACCTCCGACGAGGTCTTCGAGCTCGACGAGCTGCCGTCCAAGGTGGCGGTCATCGGTGGTGGAGCCATCGGGTGCGAGTTCGCGTCGATGCTGAGCGACCTCGGCAGCGAGGTCACCGTCCTCGAGGCCCTCCCCCAGATCCTCCCGGGCGTCGACAAGGACGTCGTGAACATGGTCCGCCGCTCGTTCAAGGGGCGCGGCATCGACGTTCGCACCGGCACCAAGGTCCTGGGCCACACCCCCGGTTCCACCGGCACCTCCATCCAGATCGACGGATCGGATCCGCTCAACGTCGATGCCGTCGTCGTGTCGGTCGGACGCAAGCCCCTGTCGGACAGCCTCGGGCTGCTCGGTACCGGCGTGGTGGTCGATGACCGCGGATTCGTCCAGGTCGACGAGCTGTGCCGGACCGCCATCGACGGGGTCTGGGCCGTGGGCGACCTCATCGCGACGCCGGGCCTCGCCCACGTCGGCTACGCCGAGGCCATCTTGGTCATCAAGCAGCTGCTCGGGGAGGAGGCCATCCCGGTCGACTACGCCAACGTGGCCTGGTGCATCTACTGCCAGCCCGAGGTCGCCTTCGCCGGCATGTCGGAGCAGGCGGCCATCGATGCCGGCTACGAGGTCATGACCAAGAAGCACCGCTGGGGCGGCAACAGCCGGGCGCAGATCATCGGCGAACTCGACGGAGTCGTGAAGGTGATCGCCGAGAAGCAAGCCGACGGCACCGCCGGACGCATCCTCGGCGTACACATGGCCGGACCGTGGGTCACCGAGCAGCTCGGGCAGGCCTACCTGGCGGTCAACTGGGAAGCCACGGTCGACGAGGTCGCCCACTTCATCCAGCCCCACCCCTCGTTGTCGGAGAACTTCGGCGAAGCCGTGCTGGCCCTCACCGGCCGCAGCCTCAACGGGTAGCTCCACCCCGCTACGGTCCGTAGGGCAACCGGCGGACCATCGAGAACTTCTCAAGGAACGACCACACAAGGAGATCGGCGCCATGGCCGACATCGAGCTTCCCGCACTGGGCGAGAGCGTCACCGAGGGCACCATCACCCGTTGGTTCAAGGCCATCGGCGACGAGGTCGCCGAGGACGAGCCGCTGTTCGAGGTGTCGACCGACAAGGTCGACTCCGAGGTGCCCTCGCCGGTCGCCGGCTTCCTCACCGAGATCCTGGTGGAGGAGGGAGACACGGTCGACGTGGGCACCCGCGTGGCCGTGCTGTCGGATTCGCCCGACGGCGGAGGCGCTCCCGCCGCCGCGGAGCCCGAGGCGCAGCCAGAGCCGGAGGCGACGCACGAGCCGCTTCCCGAGCCGCTCCCCGGCTCGGCCGAGGTTTCCCGACCCGAGGTCCTCCCTCCGCCGTCCGCCGGCCCCGCGCACGAGCCGCTTCCCGAGCCCCTCCCCGTGTCGCCCGAACCGGAGACGCCTGCCGCCCCACCCGCTCCGGCCCCGGCCGGCGCACAGGCCCTGCTGTCGCCCGTCGTGCGCCGCCTCCTCGACGAGGCCGGCGTCGATGCGTCCACCGTGACCGGAACCGGCATCGGTGGCCGGATCACCCGATCCGATGCCGAGGATCACATCCGCCGCCACGGTGTCGCGCCGGCTGCGGCATCCCCGGCGGCCGCTCCGGCACCTCCGGCCGCAGCCGCCGCCCCCGCGCCGCTGCCGAGCCGTGCGCCCACCCCTACCGGCGTCGACACCACCGTGCCGCTGAACAAGATCCGCACCATCACCGCGGAGCACATGGTCCGCTCGCTCGGGGTCTCGGCCCACGTGTACGTGAGCACCGAGGTTGACTACGAATCCATCGACCGGGTGCGCACCGCCCACAAGGCGGCGTTCAAGGCCGAGGAGGGCGTGTCGCTCACGTACCTCCCGTTCGTCGCTCGTGCGCTCGTCGATGCCCTCGCCGACTTCCCGCACGTCAACGCCTCGATGGGCGAGGAGAGCGAGCTGGTGGTGCACGGCAGCGTGAACCTGGGCATCGCCGTCGACCTCGACCACGAGGGGCTCATCGTGCCGGTGGTGCACGAGGCGCAGGATCGTCGACTGCGGGCCCTGGCTCGCGACGTCGCAGACCTCGCAGCTCGGGCCAAGAACCGCAAGCTCGCCGCCGACGACATCACCGGAGGCACGGTCACCATCACGAACGTGGGCAGCACCGGCAGTGCCTTCCTGCTCCCCATCATCAACCAGCCGCAGGTGATGATCCTCTCCACCGATGGCATCAAGCGCCGCCCGGTCGTGGTGTCGGACACCAGCGGTGCCGAGAGCATCGCCATCCACTCCGTCGGCAACCTCACCCTCGGGTGGGACCACCGGGCGTTCGACGGGGCCTACGCCGCCCAGTTCCTGGCCAAGATCAAGGAGATCCTGGAGACCCGGGACTGGGAGACCGAGCTCTAGCGCGATGGAGGCCACCGACGGGACGGGCGCTCGCCCGCTCCACGTCCGGTGGCTCGGCCGCGTCCGGTACCAGGACGCGCTGGCGCTCCAGCACGGCCTCCACCGGTCCTCGTCGGACGACCACCTGTTGCTGATGGAGCACCCGCACACGTACACGCTCGGGGTCAACGCCGACCGTGCCCACGTGCTGCACGACCCCGCATCGGTGGGTGCCGAGCTGGTGCAGAGCGACCGGGGCGGTGACGTCACGTACCACGGGCCCGGCCACCTCGTCGGCTACCCGATCCTGCACCTGCCCGGCAAGAACGGCGGCACCAAGCCCGACACCAAGGCCTACGTCGCGGCGGTCGAGCAGCTGATCATCGACTCGCTCGGCGACCTCGGCCTGGAGGCCGACCGGCTTCCGGGCTACCCGGGCGTCTGGGTCGGGGTGGGGACGACGAACCCGCGGAAGATCTGCGCCATCGGCATCCGGGTCGACCGGGGCAAGAGCCTGCACGGCTTCGGCCTCAACGTCGATCCGGACCTGACCATGTTCACCCACATCGTCCCATGTGGCATCGCGGACAAGGCCGTGACCTCGCTGCGCGCCGAGGGCATCGACGCCTCGATGGCCGAGGTCGTCGATGCGGTCGTCGCTCGGGCCACCGAGCGCTGGGGGGCGGGCGGCGCCGATCGCCACGACGTGGTGTGGCGCCACCGCGATGCCGACCTCGCGCCGTTCTCGCTCGGCGCCGGGCCGGGCCAGTTGGCTGGCAAGGTGGCGGGTCCGTCTCGTGGTCGTGAGCCCGCGGGTGGCGCCTCCGGTCTGGACCAACAGGCGGCGGAGGAGGGGACCTCCGTGCGACTGCTCGGGCGCTTGGCCGAGGCGGGCGTGCCGCAGGGCTTGGCCATCGGCGAGCGCAAGCCCGAGTGGATGCGGGCCAAGGCCAACTTCGGGCCGGAGTACCTCGAGATCAAGCGGACCATGCGGGAGCTGGACCTCGTCACGGTCTGCGAGGAGGCCGGCTGTCCCAACATCTCGGAGTGCTGGAGCGACGGCACGGCAACGTTCATGATCAACGGCGAGCGCTGCACTCGGGCGTGCGGGTTCTGCCTGGTCGATACCCGCCATCCCCAGGCGCCCGATCCCGGCGAGCCCGAGCGGGTGGCCGAGGCGGTCGAGCGCATGGGCCTCCGCTACGCCGTGCTCACCACGGTGGCGCGCGACGACCTGGTCGACGGGGGTGCCTCGCAGTTCGCTGAGACCATCGCCGCCATCCGTCGCCGGACCCCGGGGGTGCAGGTCGAGTGCCTCATCTCGGACTGCAAGGGCGATCCGGCCAGCCTCGATGTGATCTTCGATGCCCGGCCCGAGGTCCTGAACCACAACATCGAGTCCGTGGCCCGGCTCCAGCGAGCCGTCCGCCCGTCCGCCGGGTACGCCCGGAGCCTCTCGGTGCTGGCCCGAGCCAAGGCCGCCGGGCTCACCACCAAGAGCAGCATCATCGTCGGGATGGGCGAGACGTTCGACGAGCTGGTCGGCGTGCTGGCGGACCTCCGGGGGGTCGGAGTCGACATCGTCACCATCGGCCAGTACCTGCGGCCCACCACCAACCACCTGCCGGTGGCACGGTGGGTCACCCCGGCGGAGTTCGACGAGCTCAAGCGCATCGGCGAGGCCATGGGCATCGACCACGTCGAATCCGGCCCGCTCACCCGCAGCAGCTACCACGCACGCCAGGCAGCTGATGCCGCCGACGTCGAAACCGTCGTGGCTGTCCCTGCCACCTGACGCTTCATCGCGCGTCTCCATCCGTCACCTGCTCGTGTGGCTCCTGCGTGCCGATGATGGACCTCGTCGGCCACCGGGAGCCCCTCGGCCCCTCGGCCGACCGCAAGGGCCCCGACGGCATCGCCAAGTACAGGGCTCAAAGAACCATGTCTCGATCGACGGCCCGCCTGCGCTCCTCGATCGGGAGCCCAAGTTCAGCGGGACGGGCGAGCGCTGATCGCGACCGGCTGGCCGACCGCGACGAGCGCGATTGCAATCCTCAACCCTTCCAGGCCCCCGTCCTCGCCGCGGGTCGGCACGACGGCCATGGAGAGCCGGAGGTCACCGGCGGTATCGAGGCCAACGATCCACAGGAACTCGTGGTCCTCGGGATCGGGACGAGCCAGATGGATGTCCTGCGAGAACGTGTCCCGGACGAGTTCGGCCAGACCGTCTAGGCCCTGCTCGGCGAGGACCTGGCGGTCGAGCGGGAGCCCGTCGGCGACCTCCCACGATTCGACCGTGACCCCCCCGGACCGGGTCACGCGTAGGTGAGCCTGAGCCGGTTCCTTCGCCGGCCACGGCGGCGGCTCATCCCGGGGAGCGGAGCCTTCGTCATCGAAGTTCAGCCAAACGGCCTCTCCGGGTGCCGTGCTGCCATCGGCTCCCGCGCCCGCGCCGGATCGGAGGCGGCGCGTCCCCGCCCTCAGCCCGGTCGGACTGGTCCTTCCTCGGGCCTTGCGCTCTGCGCGCCGCTGCCGACGCGCTCGGCGACGGTGCGTCGGGGCGATCGACTGATGGGGGATCCTGAGGAGTCGCATCCAAAGGTGGAGCATGTGCAGTCGGCGGTCGCGCGTGAGGTCATCACCCGTCTCCTCCGAGGTCCAGGTGCCATCAACGTGGACGGTCACGCCGTAGTGCTCCGGGCGGGTGTGCAGGTCGGATCCCAGCGCGATCTGCGTGGTAGTCACGTTGCTGACCTGGTAGAGCGATTTGCGAACCCGGGCGAGGAAGCGGAGCGTCTCGATGAAGTCGCGACCGGTCTCGTTGGGGTACCCGACCATGATGTTGGCGGTGACGGTGACGCCGGCGAGGTCGGCCGATCGAATGAAGTCGGCCGCATCGTTGATGTGGAAGTGCTTGCCCATGGACTCAAGGACGCGTTGGGAGCCGCTCTCCAAGCCGAAGGCCAGCCCGGTGCACCCCGAGGCCTTCAGCTTGGTGAAGAAGGCGGCGTCCATCTTGGTGTTGATGGTCGCCTGGCCGCCCCACGCGACCGGCAGGTCGCGTACGGCGAGGAGTTCGGAGAACCGTCGCAGGCCGCCGAGGTGGCCGTTGACCAGGGAGTCGGCGAACATGAAGTAGAACCGCTCGTCCTCCACCTCGGCCTGCGCCCGCAGTGGGTGCTGGTTGACCTGATGCTCGATCTCCCCGACGATCCGCTCGGGGCTCTGGGTGCGGAACCGCTTCCAGTAGACCGTCTCGTAGCAGAACGCGCAGTCGAGGACGCAGCCCCGCGAGGACATGATGGGGATGAGGTACGGGTTGGTGTAGAGCGACCAGTCGAAGTCGGAGAAGTCCGGGTACGGCAGGTCGTCGATCTTGCGGAGGAGGGGGCGCTTCGGAGCCCATCGAACGTGCCCGTCGACGAGCGTCCCGGCTCCGGCCACCACCGAGAGATCGGTCGATCCGGCTGCGATGGCCTCGGCGATCTCGAGGAGCGTCTCCTCGCCTTCGCCGTCGACGACGACGTCGGGGACGCCGGTTCGGAGGGCCCGCCCGCCGCATTGGTCGCTCGCCACGTGGGGACCGCCGAAGACGATGGTGACCCCAGGTCGCTGGCGCTTGATCTCCTCCGCCACGAGCAGGCTGGTGGTGAAGCTCGTCACGTAGATGGTGAACCCGACGACGTCCGGGTCCCAGGCGAGGATCTCCTGTGCCCACCGCTCGATCGGGAGCGGCCTGACGTTGTAGCTCGAGCCCTCCTGGAACCTGATCGACGCGTGGCTGTCTTGGCTCTGGCGATCGTCGAAGCCCCACTGGTCGAATGACTCGGCTCCCCAGGGGTCGGGTCCGCCGTAGGCGCCGCTGCGGTCCGCGGCTCGAGCCCGCCGCTCCTCGTGGTAGTAGGGCGCGTTCAAGTCGAAGCAGCGGCTCTCGATCCCATGCAGCGTCAGGTAGGCCTTGAGCGCGGCGGGGCCGAGCGGCGGAAGGATGCCCCAGGCCGGGCACTGGACGAGCGCGACCCTGAACGAGTCAGCTCCCCGCACCGGCCCGACCGGTGAGCGGAGCGGCTCCGCGCGTCCAGGCATCCTCGAGTGCTCCCCTCATCGTGCGGTTGCGAGGCACGAACCCCGCGGGCCAAAGCGAGAGGCTAGCGGTCCCGCTCTGTTCTTCGTGCTGGCGCTCCGCACCGAGAACACGTCGAGCCGGCTTCCTGCGCTGCGAGCGGCTTCCCGGTACCTTCGGTCGCATGGCTGAACGAGATGTGACCGCACTGTTCGAAGGTGGGAAGTTCTTCGAAGGGCCGCGGTGGCGAGACGGCACGTGGTGGGTGTCGGACTTCTACCGGCACACGGTCTCGCGCATCGCCACCGACGGGACCGAAACCGTCGTGGTCGAGGTCGAGGCCCAGCCGTCGGGGCTGGGCTGGCTTCCGGACGGGTCGATGGTCATCAGCTCGATGAAGGACCACAAGGTGCTGCGGTACGCCGACGGCGAGCTGTCGACGCTGGCCGAGCTCGAGGGGATGGTTGGGGGCTACCTGAACGATCTCGTCACCGACGCCCACGGGCACACGTTCGTGGGCAACTTCGGGTTCGACCTCATGGGCGGGGGCGACCCGGCCACCGCTCCGCTGATCCGGGTCGATCCCGATGGGACCACCACGGTCGCCGCCGAGGACCTGTACTTCCCGAACGGCACGGTCATCACCCCGGACGGCTCGACCTTGATCGTCGGCGAAACCATCGGCAACCGCTACACCGCGTTCGACCTGGGCCCGGATGGCAGCCTCACCAATCGTCGGGTCTGGGCCCAGTTCGGCGAGTTGCCGACGACGAGTTCCTTCGCCGAGGGCATGGCCCAGATCAAGGTGTCGCCCGACGGGTGCACGCTCGACGCCGAGGGCCACATCTGGGCCGCCGATGCTCTCGGCAACCGGTGCGTGCGCGTGGCTCCTGGCGGGGAGATCGTCGACGAGATCACGGTGCCCGGCGGGCTCGGGGTCTACGCCTGCCAGCTGGGCGGCGACGACGGCCGCACCCTGCTGCTGTGCTCGGCGCCGGACTTCTTCGAGCACAACCGGGTCGCCGCGAACGAGGCCGTCTTGTTCACCACCACGGTGGACGTGGCCCACGCCGGGCTTCCATAGCCAGGACGGATCGAGGCGGCCGCAGCCGTAGCCTGCACGCCATGTCTGCTGATCGCTTCGCCCGGGTCCGCGCCGCCATGGCCGAGCAGGGGACCGACGTCCTGCTGCTGTCGGTCGGGCCGGACCTCCCGTGGCTCACGGGGTACGAGGCGATGCCCCTCGAGCGGTTGACGATGCTCGTGGTGCCCGTCGATGGCGATGCCACGTTGGTCGTCCCCCGGCTCGAAGCGCCTCGTGTGGTCGAGCGGCCCGACCTGTTTACGGTGGTGCCGTGGGACGAGACCGACGACCCCATCGCCATCGTCGGTGGGCTCACCGGGGCCGCCGAGCGCCTGGCCATCGGCGACAAGACCTGGGCGCGCTTCCTCGTCGACCTCCAGACCCAGCTCCCATCGGCGTCGTGGCGCAAGGCCAGCGACCTCACCGGGCCCATCCGCGCCGTCAAGGACGCGGCGGAGATCGACGCGCTGCGAGCGGCCGCGCACGCTGCTGACCGGGTGGCGGCCCAGCTCCAGGGCGGGGAGATCCCGCTCGTCGGGCGGACCGAGGCCGAGGTGTCCGCTGACCTCGGCCGCAGGCTCGTCGACGAGGGCCACCACCGCGTGAACTTCGCCATCGTCGCGGCCGGCGAGAACGCCGCCAGCCCCCACCACGAGCCCGGAAGCCGCGTCATCCAGGCCGGTGAGGTCGTCCTCTGCGACTTCGGCGGGACGATGGCTGCGGCCGACGGCACCGGCTACTGCTCCGACATCACCCGGTGCGTCTCCATCGGCGAACCGTCGGCCGAGGTGGCCGAAGCGTACGCCGTGCTGCACGAGGCACAGCAGGCGGCGGTGGCCGCTGCGACGGTCGGAACGCCGTGCGAGGAGGTCGACGCCGTCGCCCGGCGGATCATCACCGCGGCGGGCTACGGCGAGCGCTTCATGCACCGCACCGGGCACGGCATCGGCGTCGAGGAGCACGAGGACCCCTACGTCGTGGCGGGCAACGCCACGACGTTGGTGCCCGGTCATGCGTTCAGCGTCGAGCCGGGGATCTACACCCCCGGTGCGTGGGGCATTCGCCTCGAGGACATCGTCGTGGCCGCGGACGCCGGGCCCGATCCCCTCAACCTGTCCGACCACGCCTTGGTGGTCGTCGACGGGTGACGCCGAGGCGCTACTTGGCGCCGCGGCGCAGCAGCACGACCGGCACCGTCTTGGCCAGGATCGCCAGGTCGGTGGCGAGCGACCAGTTGTCGACGTAGTACAGGTCGAGGCGGGTGTAGTCCTCGAACGTGGTGTCGGAGCGACCGCTGACCTGCCACATGCCGGTGATGCCCGGCTTGACCCGCAGGCGCTGGGTGAGCAGGGCGTCCCACTCCTCGGTCTCGTGCGGAAGGGCCGGACGTGGCCCGACGAGGCTCATGTCGCCGCGGATCACGTTCCACAGCTGGGGCAGTTCGTCGAGGGACGTGACCCGCAAGAAGCGGCCGACCCGCGTGATCCGGGGGTCGTTGGCCATCTTGAATAGCGGGCCGTCTGCTTCGTTGAGCTCGCGCAGCTCGGCGAGGCGAGCCTCGGCGTCGACGACCATCGTGCGGATCTTCAGGACGGAGAACGGCTCGGAGTCGCGCCCGACGCGGACCTGGCGGAACAGCACCGGGCCCTTGGAGTCGAACTTCACGGCAAGGGCGATGACGAGCTGGATGGGGGCGGTGAGGATCAGCAGTCCACCGGCGCCGACCACGTCGAACGTCCGCTTGGCCCAGGCCCGCCAGCCACCGCGGGTCACGGGCTCGACGTAGACGATGGGGAAACGGCCGAGGGGGCGGACGGTGAGCCGCTGGGAAGAGATGTCGCGCAAGGTCGACGACAGCTCGACGTGCACGCCCTGGTCGAGCAGGTCGCGGGCCAGCCGGTTGGTGACGGCGCTCTCCACGGCGCTGGCTGCCACGATGACGCTGGCGTTCGGGTACTGGTGGAGGATGCCGGGCAGCTCGGCCACCCCACCCAGGAGCGGCACGCCGGGGACCGGCTCACGGGTGGGCGCATGGTCGTCGACGAAGCCCACGACCTCGTAGCCCAGCCAGGGCTCGGCTTGGAGCATGGCGGCGATGTCACGGCCCTCGGGGTTGGCGCCGGCGACGATGACCGACCGGGTCATCCGGCCGGCCGAACGCAGCCGCAGGAACATGCGACGGGCGATCTCGCGCTCGAGGGTCACCACGACGACAGCCGACACCCACAACGCCACGAGTCCGCCGCGGCTGGGCAGGATGCCGACGACGTTGGCGGCTACGGCGACCGTCAGCGTCCCGAGGAACGAGGCGTTGACGACCCGGCGGAACTCGTCGATCCGCCGGCCGATGAAGCGGGTGTTGTAGAGGCGCTGGTTGGCGAAGATGGCCAACCACGCCGGCGTGACGAGCACCGACGTCCACCACAGCTGCTTGGCGGCGTGGAGGGCGCCCAGGTCCCACCGGCTGACCAGGACGGCGGCCACGGTCGTGAAGGTGAAGACCGAGAGGGCGTCTGCAGCCATCAGGAGCGCCTTGGGCTTCAGTGGCGAACCAGGGCGCGGGGCGGCGGCCTTCGGTGCAGCGACGGTGCCGCCGGCCATTGCCGGCCGGAGCACCGTCTCGCTTGCGGCGCGCTCAGTCATCGTCACGGAGCGTAGTGGAAGTTTGGGGCACGGTCACAACGGGTCACCAAGTGGCGATGATCGGGGGTCGAACAGGGGCGACGGCGCTCCTATCGGCACGAACCTCTACAATTCGCAGCAATGCGGAGCTGGTCTCGACGACGGAAGGTCGTCACGGTGGGCGCTGGCTTCGTGCTGCTGTGGTCGGTGGCCGTCGCCTGGCTGCTGTTCGGGGCGCGTCGCGAGATGGCAGCCGGGACGTCGGACATCCGAGCGGTTCGGCGGGACGTCTCCATCACGTCGCTCGTCGAACCGGGCAGCCGTGCGGACATCCGGGCGGCCGCCCACCACTTCGACGCGGCCGAGGCCAAGATTGACAGCCCGATCCTCGCCCCGCTCCAGCTCGTGCCCGTGGTCTCCCGCCACCTCCGGGCGGCCCGGCAGGTGGTGGACGCCTCGCAGAAGGGCGCCGACGTTGCCGACCAGGCCCTGGGGTCGTTGGTGGCGCTCACGAAGCGGCCGAGGACCGCGGGTCGCCCGCGGCTCGAGACCCTTCGAGACCTCGCCGCCATCGCCGGGCGAGCCCAGGCGGCGCTCGAGCGGATCGACCCCGGGTCGCCGGACGCGCTCATCGGGCCGCTGGGCGACGCGGTGGCCGAACTCGACCAGCAGCGAGTGGACGCCGCCCTGGCTGCTGGTCGGCTGCGCAGTACCAGCCTCGCCATCGCCAACGTCCTCGAGGGGCCGACCCCCTACCTGCTGCTGGGCGCGAACAACGCCGAGATGCGCAACGGGTCGGGTATGGCGCTGTCGGCGGCAGAGTTGGCGTTCGACCAGGGACGCATGCACCTCGGCGAGGTGCGGCCGACCGCCGACCTCGTCATCGGCGAAGGTCAGGTCCCGGCGTCGGGGGACCTTGCGGCCAACTGGCCCTGGATCGATGCCGGCCGGGACCTTCGCAACGTCGGGCTCACCTCGGACTTCCCTCAGAGCGCTGCGCTGGCTGTTGACACCTGGGCGTTGGCGCCGGGCGGCGGCGAGGTGGGCGGGGTGATCCTCATCGACGTCGACGGGATCCGCAGTCTGCTGCGGGTGGTCGGTCCGGTGGAGGTCGACGGGGTTCGCTACACGCCCGACACCGTGCGGGGCGAGTTGCTGCGCAAGCAGTACGCACGCTTCGACGGCGACCGAGCCGGCCGGCGCGACCAGCTCGGCGCGGTCGCCCGGGCCATCTTCGAGCGCCTCGATGCCGGCACCTGGCGGCTCGAGGACCTCGCAACCGGGCTCGCCGACGCAGTCCAAGGGCGGCACCTGCTCGTGTGGTCGACCGACGCGGATGCTGCGAAGGCCTGGGACGCTGTGGGCGCCGATGGGCACCTGCGCGACGACAGCCTGTCGGTGGGGCTGCTCAACCGGAGCGCCACCAAGACCGACTCCTGGATCGACACTGCGGTCGATGTGGAGACCGAGGCCCGCCCCGACGGCCGGCACGACCTCACCGTCACGTACACGATCGACAACCGCGTGCCGCGGTCCGGTCCGGCATACGTGGTAGGTCCGAACGTGGCCGGGCTCGCCGCCGGTGACCACGCAGCGCTGGCCGTGGTCGGCCTGCCGGCGGGCTCGACCGATGTGGAGATGACCGGTGCGGCCGTGTTCCTCGAAGGCGGCGACGGGCCGACGGTGGTGGTCGGCGGCCGGATCACGGTAGCCAGGGGCGAGGAGGCAACCGTGACCGTCACGGCGGTCCTGCCGCCGGGGCTCGACCATCTGGTCCTCGAACCATCGGCGCGCATCGAGCCCACGACCTGGACGGTCGGCGGGGTGGAACGGGGCCGGGACCGCCGTCGGACGGTGGATCTGGACGGCTCGTGATCCGCCGCACGATCTCACGCAGCGTGTTGACCTCGTTCGTCCGACCGCATAGGGTGGCCACATGTCGCTGAGCCGCACGTTGTCGTTGACGCTCGCCCTCGTGATCGGGAGCCTGCTCTGGGCCACCTCGCCCGCCCGTGCAACGGAGAACCCCGACTACACGGCGCCGCCGCCCACCACCATCGTGACCACGCCTCCGCCAACGGCAACGACCACGGTCAAGACCGCCGTGGCGGTCACCCCGGTGCGGACCCGCCTGGCCATCACCGGCAGCGATGCGGCCGGCACGGTGGTGCTGGGTGCCGGCCTGGTGGCCCTCGGCGCAGGCGTGCTGGTGCTGCGGCGCCGCAAGGCTGCGGCCCTCTAGCTCAACATCAGATCGGTGCACTGCTTCCTGACCGCAGTGGTGCCTCCCCGCAAGGGGAAACGTCAGCCTGGCCCGGCGGGTGACCGCCGGCGCCAGGGCTGGCGGCCGGCTCGCCGATCGGTGAGCGGATCGACGACCGCCCGAAACGCCTCGATGGTGGTAGCCGACGCGCCGCGCTCGGGCGGGATCTTCACGCGGCTCGGTTCAGCCAAGGCGGCATCGACCAGCTCGTGGAGCTCGTCCTCGTTGCCGGCCAGCCAGACCAGTTCCTTGCCGGCCATCCAGTCCGTGAACGCCACCTGGTGGTCGTCTACGACCTCGTCGAAGCGCGCCAGTCGGGGGATGACGATCGGCCGCTGGCCCACGGAGCGGGCGTCCATGATCGTCGCCGGACCACCCTGGGCGATGACCACGTCGGCGGCAGCCATCTGCGCCACCAACTCGTCGTAGCCCAGCATCACGACCGACGACGCGTGCTCGGGCGGATCGGCCGTGCCGTGTTGGACGAGGACTTCGGCGTCGGGGTGGGCTGCCGACCACCGATCGACCCAGCCGATCAGGCGGTCGAAGCGGTGGTGGTCGGTGCCGACCGTGACCAGGACCCGGGTCACAGCAGCGGCCCGATCACGATGCTTCCGGGGTAGTGCCGCTGCTGCTCGGGCCACTGCACGCAGAACCGGGTCGCGATCGGCCGGCACAGCCGACCCGTGAGCGTGGGGGAGTCGATGCGGTCGAAGACCTCGACGTACACGGTGGGAATGCGCAGGAGCCGAGCGACCACGAAGAACGGCATGGCGACGGCCGCGCCCGTCGAGATGACGATGTCGGGCCGCAGGCGTCGGACGTGGCGAAGGGCGAGGAAGGTGTTGCGCACCAGGTTGGGGATGTTGCGGGTGGTGGGGTGGAAGGCCCAGATCACGGCCTCGTCGGCGAGCAGCGATCGTGCGTCGGGCTTGTCGAAGGTGACCCACGTCCGGATGCAGTCGTCGCTCCACGGCTGGAGCCGGATGAGCTGCGCCAGGTGGCCACCGGCCGACCCCACCAGTAGGGCGTGCGGACGGTGGGGAGCTGCGGTCACCGGTGGAACGGTAGCTCCCGTTTGGCTCCCTACCGAGCAAGGTCCGTACCCTCGGCATGGCCATGATCGACCTCGACGCTGCCTCCTTCTTGCTGCAGTGGGCCGTCGGCGGGCTGTTCTTCACCTGGGTGACGACGCGGCGTCGCGAGGTTGGCCTCGGCTACGGCTGGACGATGCGCATCACGTTCGGGCTGATGGCGGCGGCGTCGATCTTGGTCAGCCGCTTCCTCGACCCGGTGCCCGTCCGAGACGCCGCGGCGGTTGGGGTGGTCCTCGCCACGGCGTTCGCGCTCTTCGTCTCCGTGCGCCGCAAGGAGGCGGGGGTGGCCGGCCAGCGCGAGGTCGTCGAGCGTCGCTCGGCTCGAGTCGCAGCGATGACCGGCATCGACCGCGACGAGCAGCGCTTCGACAAGGACGCCGTCGAGTTCGCGCCGGTACTCGACCTGGTGGCACCAGCGATCGGGATCGTCGGCCTCGTCGCCGCCGGGATCGACGCCGGATCTCCGGCCGCCTTGTCGGTCGCCCGCATCCTCGTCGGCGCGGCCTTCCTGGGAGCCATCACGGATGCGATGCTCCTCGGTCACTGGTACCTCGTCCAGCCCGGCTTGGCCCGAGGGCCGCTGCTCGAACTCGTGCGGTGGACGCAGTGGATCTGGCCGTTCGAGGTGCTGGTCATGCTCATCCCGGCATCGGAGGGGATGCTGGCCGTGCTGAACGGCACGATCGACGACGACTATGGCGGAATCCTCGGCTGGATGTGGGTGACCTGCGCGGTCACCACCCTCGGCCTCCTCCTGGTGACCCGCGCCGCGCTCAAGGAACGGCAGTACTCGGCGGTGATGGCGGCCACGGGGCTGCTCTACCTGGCCATCCTCACGGCCTTCGGCACGGACCTCGTCGCCAGGGCCGTCCTCAGCTGAGGCAAGCTGGAGCCGATAGACCCGGGTCCACCTGACGCCGGCAGTGCCCCAACCGGAGATGTCCGTGCCCGAGCTCCTGCTCCAACAGACCAGCCCGTACAACACCCGGCGGGCTTCTCTGCTGCGCGGTGACGGGGACCTCTACCTCTACCTCGAGGACCTCGTCAGCCAGTCGCCGGTGACCACCGCTGCCGTGTGGGTCGCGAACTACCTGCCGGCGCCCACCGACAACTCGGTGGAGGCACCGGCTGGCACGCCGCCGCGCATGGGGGCCGGTGGGACCCGGTTCCCCGAGGGCTGCCCGGACCTGGGGCGGGCCATGGACTTGGTCTGGTTCGAGGAGGGCGACGCCGTTGCGATCGTGGATGCCGAAGGCGTGCTCGCGGCCATCCCCGGGTGGGCGGGCCGCAACGACTTCTACGGCTACTCCCGCTACGCGCGCGGCCGCACCGGTCTGGCCTGGGAGCTCACCCGGGACGCCCTTGGCGCCCTCGAGACCAAGGTCATCGAATCCCGGGAGTTCTGGACGTGGCGTGGGGCCGGCGCCTGGGGCGAGGTGCGATCCAGCGGCCTTGCGCACCTCGAGCAGCGCACCGGTCCCCAGGAGGCAGCCTGGCCGCTCGGGCAGGTTCGCTTCCCGGAGCTCATCGCCACCCGGCACCGGGTCGGGGAGCTTCCCGTGTGGGTCACGGCGATCACGGGCCTGTCGGCGCAGCGCATGGCGGGGGTGGAGCAGTACATCGACGAGCCCGAGCGAGCCGGACGCATCGAGCTGGCCATCGCCCGCTCGATGCCGGACCAGGCCGGCGCCGAGCTCCTCAGCTCCCTCGCCACGATCCCGTTCGGGCGATGCACGTGGCTCGGCGAAGGCCACACCATTGGCGGGTCACCGGGCAACTATCCGGCGTTCGGCGCCGACAAGGCCGCCATTTTGCTCACCGCCGCTCCGCCGGCCGGAAACCGCTACCCGATGCCCGATCTGCAGGGCCTGCGCCGCCGGAGCGAGCCCGTGACGTACCTCTGGGTGATGGTCATCGACGAGGAGACCTTCCGGCTGGCTCGCGGCCGCGACGCTCGCTCGGCGCTGGTGCACCTCCAGAACAACGGCGCCACCTGGGTGCAGTAGCCAGGGCGGCGCCGAGCGCCGCAGCTACCTGCCCAGGTCGAACGAGGCCGGCAAATTCAAGAAGTCGAGGTACAGCTCGTCGAGCGAGGCGCCGATGCGCGAGGTCTCGGCGATCACGACCTGATCGCCGACCACGGCGCCCACGAGATACCCCACGACCGCCTCGCCGTCCGCCGCCGTGCCCTCGAAGCTCGCCGTTTGGCCGTCGGCCTCGGCGATGTGCGAGTCCAGGACCTTCGACAACACGCCCCCCTCGGCCGTCGCCTGGTCGGCCAGCAGCGCACCGACGTCCGTGGAGGAGGTGGCTGGGTAGATCGATACGGTCTCGGTGGTGTCACCGTCGACCGCGGTCCACGTGCGCCCGGCCGTCGCCGCGGCGATCTCGGGGGCCACGGCCATCGTCCAGGTGATCCCGCGCTCGGACTCGACGAGGATCCGTCCGTCGGCGGTCACCACGGTGGTGGTCGCTGCGGCGTCGGTGGTGGTCGTGGTCTCGGGCCGTCGGGTGGTGGTGGGGTCGTCGAGGCCGCTGATGTCGACCGATCCCTTGCCGTCGGGCGCGGAGACGTTGCTGGCACCGCCGTCTGATCCTTGGAGCACCACCACCAGGCCGACGATCACGAGGAGCACCGCCACTGCGGCGGGCGCAGCGATCTTCCACCAGGCCCGACCGGCTTCGTCGGGCGGCAGCGGCGCCGGCGCCGGCCAGGCGCTTCCTGGCGGCAGGGGCTCGGCGGTGGTTGCAGCGGGGCGAGGCCGGTCGGGCGGCCTCGGTGGCGACGGGGTCGGCGTTGCTGTCGGAGGTGGCGCCTGCTGAGGCGGTGGCGCGGAGGGATCGATCGGAGGCGGCGGACTGGGTGGTGCGGGCGCCACCGGTGGAGCCGGTTCCGGAGGGGCGGCCTCGGCAGGTGGCGGCCCGGGCTTGAGGTCCATGGTGGCGAGGCGGCTCGCCAGGCGCCCGCAGGAGGGGCACACGGCGCGGCCGTCGTGGGTCATCGGGCTGCCGCACCACTCGCAGGTGCGATGCGCCGGAGGGGGAACGTCGCTCACTAGCCCTCGAAGCTACCGGCGCGCCCCGCGTCCGACGCGCACCTCGGGCTAGGCAACGAAGTACTTGGCCTTGGGGTGGTGGCAGATGATGGCGCTGGTGGACTGCTCCGGCTGGAACTGGAAGCCGGTGTCCTCGTTGACCTCGATGCCGATGCGCTCGGCCTCGAGCAGCTTGGCCACGCGCTCGTTGTCCTCGAGGTCCGGGCAGGCCGGATAGCCCCACGAGTAGCGGCCGCCGCGGTACTGCTGGCGGAACAGGCCAGCCACCGAGGGGGCGTCCTGGTCGGCGAAGCCCATCTCCTCGCGGATGCGGCGGTGCCACAGCTCGGCGAGGGCTTCGGCCATCTCGACCCCGATGCCGTGGAGCATCAGGTAGTCCTGGTACCGGTCGGCCTTGAACAGCTCGGCGGTGCGCTCGGACACCCGCTCGCCCATGGTGACGATCATGAACGCGACGTAGTCGATCTCCGGGCTGCGCTCGCCGTCGACGGTCAGCGGACGGAAGAAGTCGGCGATGCACAGGTGCGGCTCGCGGACCGACCGCGGGAACGGGAAGCGCGTGAGCTCGGTCTCGCGGCTCTCGTCCTCCCAGATCACGAGGTCGGTGCCGTCGCCGTTGCAGGCGTAGTAGCCGTAGACGACCTGCGGGACGAGCAGGTCGTCGGCTCTCGTCTTGGCCAGCAGGTCGCGGAACTCGGGGCGCAGGCGCTCCTTGAACTCGTCGTCGGTCTCGCCGTTCTCCGGACGGAAGCCCCACTGGTTGCGGAACAGCGCGGTCTCGTTGAGGTAGGCGGCGATGTCGTCGAGCGGGATCCCCTTGATGATGCGGCTGCCGAGGAAGGGCGGCTTGAAGACCTCGTTGTCCGTCTCGACGGCCGGGGAGCGGTCAGGCAGGTCGAGGTTCGAGGTGTCACGCTTCTCGATGCCGGTGCGGGCCCGCACGGTGGACTCGGACGGGACGATGCCCCAGTCCGGGTCGTCCTTCGACGGGTCTCGGCGGATCTCACCGAGCTGGTCCATGACCCGGAGGCCCTCGAAGGCGTCCTTGCCGTAGAAGAGCCGGCCCCGGTAGACGCCGCGCAGGTCGCGCTCGACGTAGCTGCGGGTGAGGGCGGCGCCGCCGAGCAGCACCGGGATGTCGCTCATCTCACGGGAGTTGAGCTCCTCGAGGTTGTCGCGCATGATGAGGGTGCTCTTGACGAGCAGGCCGCTCATGCCGATCGCGTGGGCGTTGACCTCGGTGGCCTTCTCGATCATCTCGGAGATCGAGATCTTGATCCCGATGTTGTGGACCTCGTAGCCGTTGTTGGTGAGGATGATGTCGACGAGGTTCTTGCCGATGTCGTGCACGTCGCCCTTGACGGTGGCGAGCACGATGCGACCCTTCGACGAGTCGACCCCGTCGACGGCCTTCTCCATGTACGGCTCGAGGTAGGCGACCGAGGCCTTCATGGTCTCGGCGCTCTGGAGCACGAACGGCAGCTGCATCTCGCCGGAGCCGAACAGCTCGCCCACGACCTTCATGCCGCCGAGGAGGTGCTCGTTGATGATGTCCAGCGGCGGGATGCCCTCGGCCATGGCCCGGTCGAGGTCGACGGTGAGGTTCTCCCGCTCGCCATCGATGA
>JBKJPY010000003.1:0-82564 GCA_046594195.1 Acidimicrobiales bacterium
GCACCAGCCGACGGGACCCCGTCCGCAACCGAAGTGCCCAATGTCAGAGGGAAAGCCTGCGCTGCCGGAACCGACCAAATCCGAAACTCGAGGTCGCCACGGTTGCCGGTGATCGTGAGGGTGTGCTGCCCCGCAACAAGGGTGTACGCGCCCGCGGAGTCGTAGAATCCTGTGTTGAACACCGTCGAACCATCGGGGCCCCGCAAGTTCCAACCGGTGACGGTGCCTGACCCAGCCAAGACTCTCGGCAGAATCTGCTGACCGGCCGCCGCCGTGAACGTATACACAATTTCGGCACCTGGGACATCCAACTGGGCGGTCACCAGCGCCCCCAGGGTGAGCGCCTTGGGGGCCGCAACGGATAGGCCCCGAGTCGGGGGTGACGCTTTGGCCGACCTGGCTTGAGTGCCAAGCAACCTCGGCCCCTGGTCGCCGGCCAAAGCCGCCGAGGGAGACGCAGACGCCACCATGGCAACAGCCACGAACACGGCCAGAATAAAAACTGCACGAGTAGTCCGCACGAAAGCCCCTCCCGGGTATCGGACGAACCGACACCACATCCGGCGACACCATAGCGACATCGGAAGTCCAGCGACGCGACAGCCTAAGTTGCGGTGCCGACTATGGCCGGGGACCGTGCAGGTCGAGGACTCCACGATGGGCAGTCCCAGAACGGTCCCCATCGGGCAGCTCGACTCTGGCAGCCTGCAACCGATGAACGACACGGCACGGCGACCGGACGGTACGGACCTTCGTGTAGTCGCATGGAATTGGTACGGCCGCGTCGATTCGAAGCTCCAGCGAGTGATCGACGAGTTCGCACCCGACGTGATGGTGATGCCGGAGTCAGAGCCAATGCCGGCGGCAAGCCTTGGCTCGCTGCTATCTCCGCCGATCCCCCATGCCTGGGTCGGCGACGTGGCGGTACCCGACAGGGGCTCGGCATCTTCGCGCCGAGCGCCTCGACCCTGCCGGCCATCGTGGCAGGCGACTTCAACTTCTCGGGCCAGTCCTCCGGCCATTCGATCAGGGCGGTGTTCGACCGGTTCCCCAGCGAGCACCGCCTTCGCTCGGGACTGCCGCGACTTCTTCGGGGTCGAGCCCGGCGTCGAGGTGCACACACCCGATACTCCGCACGGCCCAACCCATGCCCCGGCACTGCCACGCACGACCGTGAGTGGAATCTCGACCTGTTAGGCACGGAGTCGGCATTCTCTGGGGAGAGTCACGCAAAGAACGCCAGCCCGATGGTTGAGTTGGCGGGACCGCCCTTCGAGTCACAGCGAGTGGTCTGGCTCCGATACTCCCTACCGTGGTTCTGCCAGGAGACGGCCACCGAGCGGCGTGGGAGACTGACCCCTTGAACATGACGTACTCCGTTGTGACAAGAATCACACACAGCTGATCCTGTCCAAGTGGTCAAAACGCCTCCGAAGAAGTGAGAGACACCTCTGTCTCTCCTGAATCTTCCGGAGGAAGACATGACAACAGACCATGAGTCTGGGGAGCCGCTCGGCACACTGGATGGGTCCGATGAGTTGGCGATCGCAGCGATTATCGAAGGCAGGCCGCTCTATGAGGCGGCCGAGTTGGCGGGGTACAGCGCGCGGACGTTGCAGCGCCGCCAGCACGACCCGGAGTTCAAGCGTCGCCTCGCAGAGGTCCGCAACGACCGGGTGGCCCAGATCGCCGGCCAGTTGGGAAGCTTGGTCGACGAGGCAATCGATGCCCTGCGCCGTGCCCTCGATGATCACCTGTTCCCGCAGGTGCCGCTCCGAGCGGCGTCGGTGGTGTTGGACAAGTATCGGGTGTTTCGTAAGGAGTTCGAGGTGGCCGACGAGATGGCGGCGATGCGTGAGGAACTTCGAGCTCTGCGTGCCGTAGTCGATGCCCGCAAGGCCGCGACTGATGAGGAGGCGGGTTCATGAGCAACTTCGACGACGAGATCGCCGAACTGTGGGCTGAGGTCCAGGACCTGAAGAACCGCCTCACGCCACCTGATCCCGCAGCGGTTCTGCGGGTGCCTGACATCGTGGAGTTCGTCACGTCCCCGGAGTTCTTGGGGATGGACCTCGTGTACCCGGATCAGCTGTTGGTGTTGAAGCTGCACTTCTTGCAGATCGAGCTGCTCACGAGGGAGGACCGCGTCACGGTCGCCCGGTGGGGGCAAGGGTTCGCTCCATCGGTCCCTGATCCGAACCATCCGGTTCCCCACTGGACAGGCGAGCACGGCATCAACCCGGACATCTTGGAGCGCGTCGACGAGATGGTCCGCTACGAGCGGAAGTGGTTTCGCACGGCGGTGTGGCCGTGGGGGCGACGGGCGGGGAAGAACCACCTGGCCGCCATCGCTGTCTTGTATCTGCTGTGGCAGGTCATGGCGCTCGGTGACCCGAGGACCGTGTTCCCTATCCGCAAGGGCAAGACGATCACGGTCGGTGTGTTCGCCGCGTCGAAGGAGCAGGCGCTGACGGGCATGTGGTGGGACATCGTCCAGATCGCAGCCAGCTCAGAGTGCTTCGCTCCGTGGATCGTGGACCTGACCAATCAGGGCCTCGTGATCGCCACCCCGGCCGACGTGGCCCGCAACGAGTCAACGTCGAAGGGGACGTTGTCAGTGACGGCGTTCCCGGCGAACCGAGTTGCCGGGCGGGGCAAGGCGATGATCGCCCAGATTTTTGATGAGATGGCTTTCGTGACGAAGGCGGATTCGGCGGCACCGGCCGAGCAGATCTTCGATGCCGTCACTCCGGCGCTGGATCAGTTCCGGGGCTGGGCGATGATCATGGCGATCTCGTCGCCGTGGCAGCGCACCGGCAAGTTCTGGGAGCTCGCCCAGGAGGCCCTCGAGGTCGACCCCGGCACGGGCGGCGCCGCCTACCCTGAGACCTACATCGGCCAGTTCAACTCGTGGGAGCTCTACGACAACTGGGACCAGGCACCGACCATGCCCATGGTCCCCGATGCCATCGCTAAAGAACGGGCCTACCACCGTGGCCGCGACGGCAAGGCCAAGACCTATCTGAAGCTGCCCGGACCGATCCAGGCGCTTGATCGTGAGCTCCTGCAGGAGAAGCGCAAGAACCCGGCGCTGTTCGCAGTCGAACGCGAAGCTAAGTGGGCCGACGTGTTCAACCCGGCGTTTAACCGCGACGACATCGCCGCCTTGTGGGTCGACATCGACGGCAACCCTGTTCAGCCGGTCGAGGGCGTGGCCATCCGCCACAAGGCCGTCATGCACATCGATCCCGCCTTCCGCCGCGACAACGCGGCATGGGCCATCGGCTACGCGTACCGCCACGATGACCAGGCCCTTTGGCGGACTCGGGTCGTGCGCACTCATCACCTTCGCCCCGCAGACTTCCCGGGTCACCGGATCCCTCTCGAGGAACTGATGGACAAGCTGATTGCCGACATCAAGCAGTTCGACGTAAGGCTGGTGACGGTCGATCAGCACAACGGAGAAGCGATCTCCCAGCTGCTGGGTCAGGCGGTCCGCGACCGCAAGATTCCATCCAGTGTCCAGATCGAAGTGTTCGACCAAAACCCCCAGTCCAACGCCGAGGTCCTCGACCACTTCCAGGAGGCCATCACCAACCGGCTGATCGACTGCCCCTACGACCACCAGCTCGAGAACGAGCTGCGCTTCGCCACCATCACCAACGGCAAGCTCGAAGCACCAACGACCGGCGAAGTCACCACCGATGACCTCATCGATGCCGTGATGATCATGAACCACCACCTCCGCACCTCCACCTGGGTGCACGACCAGCTGTCAGGCACCACGCTCCACGCCAGCCAAGGACCCGCCGAGCGCGACGAGCCGACGTTCGAAGCCCTCCGTGAGGCCAGCCGCCGGCGGCGGCGGGGAGGAGAAGGACACAACCCAGCGCGAGGAAGGCGACCCCGGTAGGCCGGCATCCCCTCCATCCCAGGCGTGCAGCAGGTATCGAACATACGTTCGATACCTGCTGCACGCGAAAGAGGGGCCCAAAATCGGACAGATCCGGACAAATCCGGACACCGGATCCGTGCCGAAATCGGACAAATCCGTGCCGAACCACTACCCCGCCACGTCCCTGACCTGGCACTACGAGGTTTCCTACCGCCCCCACGGGGGCGGGGCCGGTACGAAACGTGGCGCGAAACCTCCGCGCCCCGCCCGAAGCCGGCGACTTCGCCATCGTACGGGGCGGCCGAGGCTCGCTTGAGCCTCGGTTCAGCCGGATTCGACGCCGAACGCGGCTCTCAACCATTGCCCGGGCGCGCCGAAGCCGCCCGAAGGGGCGGTTCCGGTGGACTCAGGCGGCCGCGGTGAGCGGCGGGTCGCTGATGCGCTGCCAATGGCGGTGCAGCGCCAGGCTGTTCACCACCAGCGCGTAGGTCAGCAGGTTGAGGTGCTGGCGCTCGTGGCCGATCGAGTGGGCCCGGCGCAGCCAGAGGGAGTCGTCGAGAGCACGGTTGATGGACTCGGCGTCGTTCCGACGCCGGTAGAGGGCCTTGAAGTCAGGATCGCTCTGAGCGATCGGCCGGAGGTTCTCGGTCCGGTTCAGCCTCCGACGGGCGTCCTCGTCGTTGCCGTGAAGCCTGACCTTGATGATCCCGCCACCGAGGGAGTCGGGGAGCTTGTAGGTGTTGGACCAGGGGTACGCGTTCCACGATCAGTTCTATATAGGTGGTCTGGTGTCTATACTTCCGGCATGGCACTCAGCATCAAGAATCCAGAAGCAGACCAGCTTGCTCGGGAGCTTGCGGCAGCCACCGGTGAAACGCTGACCGATGCTGTCCTGGCTGCCCTGCGAGAGCGACTCGACCGCGAACGCCACGATCGGCGCCCGGGCATCGCCAGTCGCCTTCGCCGGCTCGCTGAGGACACGAACAGCCTGCCGGTACTGGATCGACGCCACCCCGACGAAATCATCGGGTACGACGAGGACGGAGTCCCCGCGTGACAACCATCGTGGTGGACACGTCTGCCGTGGTGGCGATCCTCGGTAACGAGTCGGCCGCCAACGACACCATCGAAGCCCTGGACGTCGCCGACGACCGGCTTATGTCGGCCGCCACGCTGGTCGAACTGGGGATCGTCATGGAGGCTCGTCTCGGCGCCGCGGGAGCTCTGGCCGTGGAACGATTCCTACGCGACGGCGAGGTCGACGTCGTGGCCGTCGATCGCCAACAAGCCGACCGAGCGTTGGACGGTTGGCGCCGGTTCGGCAAGGGCCGCCACAAGGCGGCACTGAACCTCGGCGACTGCTTCACGTACGCGTTGGCAGCGGACCGCGACGTTCCCGTGCTGTGCACCGGGAACGACTTCGGCCAGACCGACCTAACCGTGCTGCCCGATCGTTAGATCGCTGAGCACCTGACCGGGAGCAGCCACTCACGTCGGGCTGGACCGCACCCGCAAGTGAAGCGATCCGTGCCGAGATCAGAAGAATCCGTGCCGAACCGCTCCCCCGCCACGCCTGCGACCAGGCACGACGGGGTTTCGCGCCCGCCCCACGGGGGCGGGGCCGGTACGAAACGTGGCGCGAAACCTCCGCGCTCCGCTCGTGGCCGGCGACTGCGCCGTCGTATGGGGCGGCCAACAGCAGCCTGAGCCTTGGTTCGACACGGTCGAAGATGCGGCTCGTTGCAAGGCGACTGCAGGGCCTAGACGGTTTCGCCGGCGCCGGCGGCCCTCCGGACCTACGATCGGCCAGGTCGCCCAGGTCGGGTGGCAGCTACGAGTGCGGGAGCCCCCACGTGACCACGACCCTTCGCCGTTCCGCTGCGGCAGCCCTGGCCCTCGGCCTCCTCTTCGGCACCTTCGGCTGCGGCTCCGAAAGCGACGGCGCCGCCGACGAGGTCGCGACCACCGCTGCCAGCTCCGATGGGACGACCGTCGACACCAGCAGCACCGACGACGCCGACGACGGCGGAACGAGCGGCGAAGCTCCCGCCGACTGCGCCGCCGACAACGAGGCGGGCAAGGACAACCTGTCGACCAGCGCTGCGGTGCTCTTCACTGCCGACACCGACTCCGGGGGCAGCGACTCCGACATCACTCCAGAGACGACCCTCACCGTGTCGGCCGACGGCACCTCGATCGACCCGTCCACGCTGAGCGTCGACGTCGGAGAGGTGTTCGGCATCGTCGTGGCCGACGGCGGCAACATCGACGGGGCAACCGTCGGGTGCGCGACCGGCCAGACCATCCTGGTTGGCACCCCGGTCGGCTTCGTGATCACCGAGCCCGGGACCTACCCGATCTCTCTCGACATCGCAGGTGTCGAGGTCGGCAACGTCACCGCCAAGTAGCGGGTGGGCGGGCACCGATCCCGCTGGCTGGTCAGTCCTTCGGACAGTTGGCGATGATGGTGACAGTGCCAGCCGCCCGATCGGCGACATCGTCGCCGCGACCGGCCAGCACCATCACCTGGTGGGTGCCCACGTCGCTGCTGTCGAACATGGCGCCGCTGGTGAGCGTGGCGGTCCAGGTGCTGCCGCTGCGGGTCATCGCCACGCTCACATCGGTCCCCTGCACGATGGCGTCGGCGTAGTCCGCATTCTGGATCCGGGCCGAGACCCGGACGTTGTACCCACACGGCCCGAGGTAGAGGCGGTTCTGGTAGTCGCTGGCCAGTGAAGCGCTGTCGATCACGACCGGGGCGGCCGGCGGCTGGGTGACCGGTGGCGCGGTGACTGGCGGCGCAGTGACCGGGGGCGTCGTCCCCGGCACCGTGGTCGGGGTCGTGCCCCCGTCGGGCCCGAGCGTGGTGGTGGTCTGCTCCGGCGTCGTCGTCGTGGTGGTCTCGCCGGGTTCGAGCGTCGTGGTGGTCTCGCCAGGTCCGAGCGTGGTCGTGGTGGCTGAGGTCGTGCCGGTGACCGCCGGGGCACCCTCCATGATCACGACGGTGCGGACGTCGGACTCCTCGCCGGTTCCGCCGACCTGTCGAACCACGAGCTGGTGGGTGCCGACGTCGGCGTTCCAGGTGAACCCGCCGTAGAAGAGCTTGTCGTTGCGGGCGAGGGTCTTGTCGTTCGTGACCAACTTGCCGTCGACGAACAGGTCGAGCCCGATGATCGTGTCGTCGGCGGTGGCGTGGGCGGTCACGGGGATCGCCCCGGGTGCGAGGGCGGCCACGCCGGCCGGGCCGTCGATCCACACCATTGAGGCGCCAGCCTTGGCGGTGCCGGGGAGGACGACCGCCGTCACGATGGCCCCCGCTCCCACCGTGGCCATGGCGGCCGGGATCACGAACTTGGCCCAGAGCATGCGCGAATCGTACCCACGGCGTGCCGGCCGAGGGAGGCCGATCGGTCCCGCGTCGGTCCCAGATGTGCTGGTTGGACGGCATGTACGGGCGCGCACCGGTACCTTCGAGCGATGCGCGGGAATCGTTGGACGATGGTCGGGGTCTACGTGGCGGCGACAGCCGTTCTGGCAGCGGGCACGGTGGTGCTCGTCCGAGATCGCCAGGACGACGGGGGCGGGAACCGGACGATCGCGGTCTCGGAGCTCCCCGATCTGGCGCCGATGCCGTACCCGACGGTGATCGACATCGAGGACTCGCCGTCCGGCACGATCGGCACCCAGTTCGAGGTGTCGGCTACCAGCTTCAGCGCCGACCCGGTCGCCAAGGTGGACCTCTACGACGGCGCACGCCGGGTCGCTCGGGTCGACGCCAGCACCAGCTCCAGCTCCAGCTCCGACCGATCCTCAGCCTCGATCACCTACCCGGCGCTGTCGGTCGGGTCCCACGTGCTGCACGCCGAGGTCACCGACACCAAGGGCAAGGTGTCCAAGTCGCCCACCGCCACGGTGGCAGTCACCGCCGCTCCCACCAACCGCGGGGTGGTGGCGATCGAGGACAAGAAGGCCGGCAAGGTGAGCGAGGCCGTTCCGGCCGACTCGCCCGAGGTCGTGAGCATCCCGGTCACGCCGGAGGCGGGCGAGACGATCGCCCTGATGGCCGAGCGCATCGGCGTGACCCCGGCTCAGATCGCCCTGACGCGCGAGGTCGGCGGCGAGGTCGACGACATCCCTGGCCTGAAGCCGACCGTGAAGATCCCCGCCGGCGCCCTGGCCCTCGTGTCGGTCAAGCCGAACGCCGGCGCCGCTCCGAGCTCGAAGGCCGTGATTGTCGACAATCCCGTCACCGGGGTCCCGGGCACGATGTCGCTCACCGCAAAAGCCGACGGCTGCGACGCCGTGCTCACGTCGAGCAACGGCAAGGGCAAGGTCTCGTACTTCGATGGCAACGCCGGCGCCACCGGTTGGGCGGAGGTGGGGCAGACGGATGGCGATGGCGACCTGAAGCTCGTGGCCCCCACGCCGGGCACGCACGTGTACTTCGCCCGGACCGCCACGCGCACATCGCAGTCCGTCAGTGTGAGGGTGCCGTTCTCGTGTGGCGGCGAGACCGGCTGGAGCGGCGACGCCCGCATCGTCGACAGCAAGCTCTACCTGCCACCCAAGGCGATCGGTCGGGTGTACCTCTACCTGCAGGTCGACGGCAACACCGGCGTCCGCATCCCCGAGGACAAGGGGCTCCAGGGTCGGGCCCTCAACGCCGGCTACGTGACCGACATCTCGAGCCTGCTGCCGGACCTCGCCGGACTGGCCGGCTCCACCGCCGAGTTGTCGGTGTGGAGCGCCGGTGAGTTCCCCATGGAAGTTGCCAAGGGATCCCTGAAGGTGCCTGAGGGACGCACCCTCGTGGAGATCGTCGGCGAGCCCGGGGCGATCGACCTGGTCGCCGAGGTACCGAAGCAGGGCATCAACCCGCTCAGCTCGCCGACCGGCGTCGTCTTGTTCCACCAGGACAAGGAGCTGACCTTCCAGTGGGAGTCGGCATCGAACCGCGTTGACGAGGTCTTGTGGCAGGTCGTCTCCAAGAGCCCGTCCGACGGCACGTCACCCGAGTCCTCGGCCGTGCTCGTCGCCGGGATCAGCGAAGCCGGCGACGCGGCCGACGGGACCGGTAAGGCCGGCTCGTTCTCGTTCGACACGAAGGACATCCCCGGTCACGGTCAGAAGATCGACCCCGATGCCATCAAGAAGCTCACCGTCGTCAAGCCGGCGGTCACGCCCGGCACCCTCCACTCGCTGAAGGGCCAGAGCGTGGCGAAGCCGGTGGCCGAGGGACTGGTGGCTGCGGCCGCGGCCGGCGCAGGGGCGGGCACCGAGGCGATCGAGCTTCCCGGGCCCGGTGCCCAGCTCTTCGTTCGTGTCACCGCCAACCCGAACGGGCCGGCGATGGGGACGTCCTCCAACGTCGTCAGTGTCACGCTCCCGACCCCCGAGCCGCCGGAGTCAGCAGGCACAAGCGTCAACATGAAGATCGACTCGTTCTCGCTCGACCCGGGCCGGGCGCCGAGCAGCGAGTACGTCGGCTGCGCCTACATCACCATGCCGCCGTACTACGGCGACCGCACGCTCGATCGCAAGGATCCGCGGAACGCCGCCCACCTCGTGTACCAGGAGGGCAGCGGGGTCTACTGCTTCGTGCCGCCGCCCCCGCCGGCCGATGACGACGATTGCGACCTCGACTTCCTGGGCGTCGTCGGGGAGGTCGGCTGCCAGGCCTACGAGCTCACGGTGATGATCTCCGACGCCACGACCGAGCTGTTCAAGTCGGTCTACGACGGCATCTCCAAGGCCTACAACGGCGTGATCGACGGCTTGGTCGACCTCGCCGGGAAGTTCAACCCGGTCTGCATCGCGCTGAAACAGGCCAGCAAGGACGCGGCGGAAGCGTGCGTGAAGACGAGCGAAGCGGTGGCGTCGGCGATCATCAGCGCCGTGCTCGCCTCGTTCGGCCTCCCCCCGAAGCTACCGACCCTGGCTCAGCTCGAAGCCATCGCCAAGGGCGAGCTTGCCGCCCTCGCGGTCGCCCTCATGGAGCAGTACGGGGTTCCCTGTTCGACGCTCAAGGCCAGCCCCGAGGTCAACGAGGCCGTCGACCTCGCGGGCGGCAACGTCAACGGCTACGACGTGAGGGAGGTGGTGGCCGACCCGTGCCTGGCCATGGTGAAGTCCCTGATCAACCAGGCGACGAAGGCGGTCTCCAAAAAGCTGTCGGCCACGACCGCAGCCGCCACGCAGCTGCCGGACTTCCCGGGGCTGTACGGGTTCTCCATGAAGCCGGTGCGGCAGTCGTTGCCCGACCCCATGATCGTCAACATGACCATGAGCCCGGTCGATCCGAAGGTCGATGCGACCGGGCTCGAGTGCGGGGTCGCGCTCGTGCCCAGCGCACCCGCCCTCGGGGGGTACCCCGATCCATTCACCGGCGTGACTTTCCTGAAGGTCAAGGAGGACGCGCCGGTTGACGGCAAGGGCTCCTTCAGCGGGTCCGCAGCGATGTCGAGCTATGCCACCGAAGCCAACGGCTTTCCAGGCCCGCCGCTCTCGACGCGGCTGAAGGACCTGGACGTGACTGTCTCCGTGGACCAAGCACCACGGGGCGCGGAAGGCGTCAGTTACTACTACGACGCCTGCCGCGCCGCGAAGGGCTCGGTCACCGAACGCGTTCGTCCTGCCGAACCCTGACCGGCGCTGTTGCATCGATAGCGACCGGCTTTCGCCCCGTAGCGGCGGCATCGTCCCCGAGTTGTGGGGTGCTCAGAGGTCGTCGACCGCCATGAGGCGGTCCCGTGCCCGCTGCAGGTGGCGGTAGAAGCTCGACCGGCTCATGAACAGCTCCTGTCGGGCGACGGCGTGGCCGCCGTCGGGATCGAGGTAGGTGCGCTCGAGTGCGGTGCGCAGGCGCCGCTCGGGCTCGGAGTCCCCGAACGCTGCGTCGATCGCGTCGCGCAGTTCTTGGCGGGCGACGGCCACCCGCTCGGCCCCGGAGCCCGGGCCCGGGGCTTCCTCGGCCAGCGCTTCGTCGTCGTGGAACGCCCGCAAGGTGGCGATGAGGGCCGCGCCTCGGGCTGACGGCGGCTGTTCGGCGGCGGGTCCGAGCTGCTCAGCGCGGATGATGGCATGCAGCCCACCGACGATGCCTGCCGGTCCGAAGTCGACGACCGTGGTGACGAGGTGTCGTTCTTCGTCGTGGCGGCGCAGGGCCTCGACCTCGGTGGCCCCCCAGACGTTGGCATCCTGCTCGGCCCACTCGTGGGTGGCGGTCAGGTACACGTAGCGAGGGTTCGGCAGGCCGCACGCAGCGAAGGCGGCGGTGTTGCCCACCCGTTGCACCTCCGCAGCACCGGCCACATCGGCGGGGTCGTGGAGGCTGTGGACGTCGTGGATGATCGAGGTGCAGGCATCGATCCCAGCGGAGCGCAGGTGCTCGACCACGGGACCGGCCTCGATGTGGTCCACGGCCCATGGGGGCATCCGCCCGGGAGAGAACGCGATCGCCACCGCCGAGATGGCCCCGCCCACGGAGCGGACGACGATGACGTGCTCCGGCGCTTCGGTGCACCATCGCTGGAACCGACCCCACCAGGCCCGCTCACTGGTTCCGAGAGCATCACCGACCGTCGCCACGTCGCCTGGCCGGATGCGATCGGCGAAGTGGGTGGCGCTCGGTCCGAACCCGCTGCGGGTCAGCGGATCCTCGATGAGGTCGATGAGCTCCAGGATGGCCCGGGGGGATCCGGTCAGGGCCCGGTTGCGGAGGTGGTCGGCCACACGGACCACGAGCGTGCGGTACCGCTCGGGGTCAGTCTGTCGAAGCCGAGCCTTGACCGCCGACCGCACCAGTCGGTGCAGGGCCAGCCGGTTCCCCACCGCCTCGGCCACCGACGTGGCGCGCAGCTGGGCCAGGCCCGTACGCGTGGGCCTGCTCGGGAGCACGTCCGCCAGCAAGCGCGCGTCGACCAGAGGAGCGACGCCGGCCACGTCGAGCACGTCGGGATCGAGGCCGTCCAGCTCTCGACCAGCCAAGCGAGCGAGGATCTGGTCGTCGAGGGTCTGTGCATCGGGGCCCGGCAGGTCGAACGACGCCGCGCCCTCGGTCCCGCTGGCATGCGAGGTGGCGGCGACGGTGAGCGCCAGGGGGAACCCGCCGGCCCAACCCAGGATCACCTCAACGGCCGATGGGTCGTCAGCACCGAGACGGCGCAGGAGCTCACGGCTCGCAACCATGTCGAGCGGCGACAGCCGGATCTCTTGGGTGATGTGCTCGAACCCACCGTCGAACCAGGCCCGATCGGGCGTCTGGCGTCCGGCGATGACCACGGTCACCGATGCATCGAACGCGCCGATCAACGAACGCAGTTCTGCTTGCAGGGAGGCCAGTTCGTCGACCTCGTCCACCAGCAGAACGCGACGCCCATCAGCGCGGATGTCCGCCCCGTTCGCCTCTGGGCCGGCGGATCGGCCGTGCACCGCATCGGCTAGCGCACCGGGGTCGCCGCTCACGAGGCGGCCGTCGACCCGATCGATCTGGGCCCCTTGCTCGGCGGCCTGACGGCCGATGGCCCGGAGGAGCCCGCTCTTGCCGACCCCCGCGGGGCCGTGGACGAGCAGCACCCGTCGAGCGGACGTGCCGTCCATCGCCGCCGTGGCGAGAGCCAGCGCCGGGCCACGGCCGACGAACCGCTCCGCGTCCAGTCGAGCCGCCACATCCTCCAAGCGCTCGCCCCCGGCATTCACCAGGTCAGGGTACGTCGCCGCTCGCGCGACCCGCCCGCGGACCCGGCGGTGGCCCTGATGCTGCCGGGCACGCAGGCTGCCCCCGGCCTCAGCCGTCGAGCGCCTTCTTGGCGATCTCCGCCACGATGTCGATCCCCGCCGCCGGCCCCTCGATCGACGAGCCCGATGCCGCTGCCAGTTCCACCTGGATGCCGACGTCGCCCTTCTTGGCCGACATCGTCACCGATGGGTTCGCCTCCGCCATCCGCGCATCGTCGACGTTGTGATAGGCCGCGTCACCAACTCCGGGGTAGTCGACCTGCGCGCCGCCGATGCCCATCGCGGCGGCGCCTGCCTTGAGGCTGTCGTAGGTGGCGGCGTCGGTGGGCCGCACCGTGATGCCGGTGAACTCGGCATCGCTGTTGTAGAGGCACTCGCGGCCCAAGGCCTGCGGCGTCTCCTTCTCTTCTGCGGTCACCTCGAAGCCCACCAGGGTGCTCATCTCCTCGGCGGTGTACCACTGGCACGGGTCCGGAGCCTCGGCGCTCCCGCCGCCGCTGGTCGTGACGCCGCCTCCATCGGGGGCCGTTGCGTCGGCTGGAGCGTCGGCTGGAGCGTCGGCCGCACCGTCGGAGCTGTCCGAGGAGCCGCAGGATGCCAACGCGAACACGAGCAGTCCGCCGGCCAACACCGCCGTCATCCGTCGCCGCCGGGTGGTTTCGTGGGTCATGGCATCCCTGCTCCGTCGCTCGCGCCTGACCGGATCGCCAGGCGTCACGAACCTACGTCCATCTCTCCGCGAAATCGGGCGGATGGCGGAAGTTGGGACCGGGACGGGACCGGGCCGCTCCCCCGTGTCGGTCAGCATCTCTGTTAATACGAACCGCTTGGTGGCCGTACAATGGCCGGGCATAGCTGCGAGGAGCGCACGATGGCCACTACGACAAGAACACGAAACCGGCGCCTGGAGATCAGGACGACGACCCAGGAACGAGATCTCATCGACCGGGCAGCCAAAGCCGCCGGTACGGACCTCACCAGTTTCGTTGTGGCCCAACTCACCGATGCTGCCCGACGCGTCCTTGCCGATCGGGACCAGTTCGTCCTGTCAGCGGACGCCGCTGCGGCGTGGGATCAGATCAACCGCAGAACCGCGAAGGACCTCGCCGGGCTCCGACGGCTCATGGCGCGCCCGTCTCCCTTCACCGAGTGACCCGCTACCCAGCCCCCCGGCTTCTCGAAGCCACCCACCGGCTTGCTGCGTTCACCTGCAGATCTGCGGAACAGACCACCTGGCTTCAGCAGCACTCCCGCCAGTCCGCTTCCGCCAACTCCACTCGGGTGTTCGTCGTCACGCCGCAGGGCGGCCGGGAAGTCGTGGCCTACTACGCCTGGTGCATGGCGCAGCTCCACCTCGAGTCCGCTCCCCCACGTCTCCGCAAGGGGGCAGGCCGGTACCCCCAGCCCGTGGCGCTGTTGGCTCGTCTCGGCGTTCACGTGGACCACGAAGGCCATGGACTGGGTGCTGGACTCCTTACGGACGCCATCGTTCGCCTGGTCGGGCTCAGCGAAGACATCGGCTGCCGGGGTCTGCTCATCCATGCCGAAACGGCAACTGCTCGGGACTTCTACCGCCACCTCATCCCGGAACTCGCTCCAAGTCCAACCGACGACCTGCACCTGGTCCTGCTGACGAAGGACGCTCGCCGCACGATGCTCGGCTGAGGAAGGGACTGGGCCGACCGCAACGGCCGCTGGCACCGCTACGACCTCATCGAACCGGGCACGGCCGACCAGTTGCTCGCTGAGATCGAGGCAGACCCCACCTGCATCTTCTGGGGCTAACGATGAGCGCCACGTCCGAGCGTTCGGATCCGTGCCGAGATCAGAAGAATCCGTGCCGAACCGCTCCTCCGCCACATCTGTGATGAGGCACTATGAGGTTTCGCGCCAGCCCCACGGGGGCGGGGCCGGTACGAAACGTGGCGCGAAACCTCCGCGCTCCGCCCGCAGCCGGCGACTTCGCCATCGTACGGGGCGGCCGCGGTGCGCTTGAGCCTCGGTTCCGGCCGCCTCGGCGTCCGAACCGGCGCTCGACCTGCGTTCGGACGCGCCAAAGCCGCCCGAGTGGGGCGGTTCCGGTGGCTCACGCCGCTTCGGTGAGCGGCGGGTCGGTGCTGCGCTGCCGGTGTCGGTGTCGGTGCCAGGCTGTTCACCACCAAGGCAGCCGTCCGTGATCGTTCTCGACGCGGTTGTTGGCGTACTGGGCCGTGTCGTGATCGATGCCAGGGAGCAGCTCGACGATCGTGCGAGCCAACGCCAGCGACCGATCGGTGGTCACCTCGGCGGGCTCGCCGTGGTCACGGATCACCGTGGAGAAGAACCGGGTCGCCGCCTTCACATCGCGCTTCTTCGACACGTAGGCGTCGATGACCTGCCCGTTCTGGTCCACGGCGCGGTACACGTACCGCCAGGTCCCAGCCACCTTCACGTAGGTCTCATCGACGAACCACCGGTCCCCGACTGCGTGCCGGCACGGTCGGGCGGCGTCGATGATCAACGGCGTGAACCGCTGCACCCACCGGTACAGCGTGACGTGGTCGACGTCGATCCCGCGTTCAGCCAACAGCTCTTCGAGGTCGCGATAGGACAACCCGTAGCGCAGGTACCAGCGCACGGCGAGCAGGATCACCTCGGGCGGGAACTGGAAACCAGCGAACGCAGTGCTTGCCTCGCGGACAGGTCGAACGGGACGGCGACGCTTCATCCCGCCAGCCTCGCCCAGCCGCCATCGCCACGGTGCTCGCTCAAGATGCAACAGCGCCTCAGGAATCAATGTCGGGCACGCTGCGAGACGCGCGGCGACAGACACCAGCGCCCTTCCGTCAGCCGAGGCTTGGGAAGTAGATCTGCCAGGCGAGGAGGGACTTCGCCATGAGGCTCAGCACGAGGTAGGCCTTCTCGCCGTAGATGTAGTCGGTCCACTTCCCGATGCTGCGGTACTGCAGCCACTGGTTGAGCCCGAAGCTGAAGAACAGCAAGAACTGGACGATGACGATGCCGTAGACGAACCCAGGAACGGTCTTCGAGCCGATGATCTGGATCAGGATTGCGGCCCACGGGGCGATCCCGGCGATGGTCCCGAACCAGAACGGCATCATGGTGGTCGTGGTGCGTCCGGGCGGATTCATGCGTTCTTGGATCCACCCGAACAGGATCATCGCCACGTTGGAGCCGATCACGGCGACGATGGTGGCGATGTTGGTGATGCCGCTGTAGAAGCCGATCAGCAGGACCATGATCGTGGCGCTGATCGAGTACTCGACCCACCGGAACCGGTTGATGCCGCGGCGCAGGTCGTTCTCGTAGGAACTGCGGAACACCGTGGCGGTGAGGAGGTGGTCCATCGCAGCAAGCGCCAGGAACAGACCGATTGCGAGCCCGACGGGGACATCGAACAACGGTTCGGAGGCGGGGACCCTTTCACCGGGAGGACCCTCGGGAAAGGTCGACACGACGGTGATCGCGAAGTCACCTGACAGCACCACGATCAAGACAGCCTGCACAGCGTGCAGCACCGCGAGACCCAGGTTCCACGTCCGAAGGTTGCCGAGCCGCTCGGTCGTGACCCCACTGGCGAGTGGGGTTGGATCCTTGCCAGCGTCGGTGGTCATTGCGGTGGCGCTTTCGGGGGCGGCGGGGAACTGGCATCGGTCGCTGCTTGGTCGTCCTCGAACCTGGCGACCTCACCCAGCCAGTAGCCGCCGGCCATGACCGTGCCCCAGACCGTGAGAGCGAAGACGACGATGCCGACCGAGAAGATCACGGTGTCGCTCATGACCGTTCCTGGCTGCGTGATCGAGGGGCTGGCTCACCTGCGGGGGTCAGCAACAGCGTGCCTAGGGAGTGGATCGACGGGACCCACAACCCGACGAAGATCCCGGCCGTCGTTTCGTCCTTTACGAAGTACAGCCAGACGGAGAACAGGAACGAGAGGAATCCAGCGACGAGGAACGGAAGTCTCATTCGCAGGGATGCAGGGATCTTGGACATCGGAGCTTCCTGGGTTGAAACAAGGTGGGCACGGGGTGCCGCGGACGGCCAGGTCACGTGCCCCACCTTGGGCGGGGCGACGGCCTCTGTACTGATCAGTCGCTTGCGGAATCAGTACCGGGAGAGTCGTCGTTGAGGACCGCCGAGATGGTGGCCAACGACAAGACCGACAGCGCCGGGAGGTACCGCTTCACCGGGTCCCCGGCCTTGATGTGCATGCCGACCGCACCGACCATGAAGGCAGCGAGACCGATCGACGCAGGTCGGGTCACTCGTGGCACTGCGACCCCGACCAGCATCGTGGAGGCCAGGCCTACCTTCGTTGCGCCCACGGCGTACATCACCGGCTCGGAGAGCCCGTACACCGCGAACTCTTCCTTCATGTTGGTCGCGCCGCCACCTCGATAGCCCGTGTCCTTGTTGAACCGGTTGAACCAGACGTTCAAGATCCAGAGTGCTGCTGCGGTCTGGGCAAGCTTGCCGATTACCTTCACGTGGCGGTTCCTTCCGAGAGTTGGCCGCCAGCATATGGGCGACGCCAGGCCGATCGGCCTGCTCGATCCATCACTTCGACAAGAACAGCACGACGAGCACCAAGTTCAGTGCGCCGAGCAGTGCTGCCGGCACCATGAGACGGGGTGCATCGTGGACCCTGATGCGCACGATCAGTCCGAGGACCATCAGCGCCGTGAGCCCGGCGGCGGCGAACGCGCCCAACGGTGCTACCACCAGGCCGAGGATCACGGCTGTCCCGCCGAGCACTTCCATGACGCCGACGAACTGGCGGGCGGCGGGCATTCCGTACCGCTCGAACTCTCCCCGCAACGAGTTCCGGAACAAGACCCCGAACCCGTAGTAGAGGAAGGACACTCCCGACACGAGCGCAAACACCACCAAGACCACGGCGGACGTTACGTCGGGATCCGCCGCGACGCCCAACCGGCGGAGACGACTCGCCATGAGAACCTGACACCCGCGTGTCGGGAATGACCGATGACACCACCGATCGGATCCACGATCCGTCTGTACGCAGTACGGCACGAACCTGCTGAGTCGAACTGAACAGGGTTACGTGATGTTGAACGAGGGAGTCGATCCGTCGGTTGGGAACTCGTAGATGACCTCACTGAACGAATCCGCCGGGAAGACGTAGAGAAGGCGAAGCGTGTCCGATCCCGTGTTGCGGGCAACGTGCCACGTGTTCGGCGGGATGAAAACCGCCGAGCCAGCCTCGAGCGGATGGGTCATGTCGCCGATGAGGATGGACCCCTGGCCTTGCACTACGTAGTAGATCTCGGCGGGCTCGTGACGGTGGAGTCCGGATTCTCCGGTCGCGCCGGGCGCCACGTCGGCCACACCCACGGTCAGCGCACCGGTCGGCGTGCGATCGCCGCTGAACAGCGTTCGCCAGGCGACCGCCCCGAAGGCGCCATCATCGCTTCGTTCGACCGGGAGGTCCCGCTCGTGCACCACGACCGGCTTCACCTCAGGCATGGATGAGAACCTCGGAGAGGGCCTGCCACTCCTGGTGTGGAATGGCGGCGTCATCGCGAAGCACCTGGATGCAAACATGATCGGCCCCGGCTTCGAAATGCTCGCGCACGCGCGCCTCGATCTGTTCGGGCGTGCCGTGCGGGACCAGCGCATCGACGAGGCGGTCGCTGGCCGCGCGGTGGTCCGCCCAATCTTCGTCGCCGAAGCCCAGGGTCCGCAGGCACTGCTGGTAGTTGGGTGAGCGCAGGTAGACCGACAGTGCGCCTCGGGCGACGCGACGGGCCTCGGAGGCGTCGGTGCTGACCACCACCATCTGCTCGGGTGCGAGCAGCGCCCCGGGTCCCATGATCGCTCGGGCGGTCGCGGTGTGCTCGGCGGTGGTCAGGTAGGTGTGGGCCCCGGACGCCTGGGCCGCCGCGGTCTCGAGCATCCTCGGGCCGAGCGCAGCCAGCACCCGACCGGGGTCTTCAGCCGGACCGACGGCTTCGAACATGGCACCGTCCATGTCTTCGAGGTAGCGCTGCATGTACGAGCGCGGCTTGGTGTAGTCGTGCTTGCGCAATCGGGACACGAGGTGGTGGTGACTGACGCCGAGGCCGAGGAGGAAGCGGCCGGGGAACGCCTCAGCGAGGGTCCGCTGGCAGGCCACCATGGTCATGGGGTCACGGGCGTAGATGTTGGCGATGCCGGTCGCCAGCCGCAGTTCGCCCGTGGCTGCCAGGCAGGTGGCCGACGCCACGAAGGGGTCGCGGCCAACCGCTTCAGGCAGCCACAGCGTTCCGTAGCCCAGCGATTCGATCTGCGAACAGGCCTCTTGGACGACCGCTGTGGGATGCGCATCGAAGATGCCCGTCCAGATGCCGATGCGCCCGAGGTCGACGGTCATGGCGCCGATCGTAGAGGTTGGCCGGTCAGCCGAGTGACCCATGATCCATCTGGCGAAGGACCCTCCTCAGGATCTTCCCCGAGGGGTTCTTGGGGATCGAATCGGTGACGATCACCTGAGCCAGACGCTTGTAGTCCGAGACCTGCTCGTTGGCCCAAGCCTTGATCCCATCGACCTCGGCCCGGCCACCGACGACGACGTAGGCGACCGGCACCTCACCGGAGCGTCCGTCGGGCCGCCCGATCACCGCCACGTCCGACACGTCGGGGTGGCCGATGAGTAGGGCCTCGAGCTCTGCGGGCGCCACCTGGAACCCCTTGACCTTGATGAGTTCCTTGAGCCGGTCGGTGATCGAGAGGAAGCCATCCCGGTCGAAGTGACCGAGGTCGCCCGTGTGAACCCAGCCCTCGGCATCGATGGTCGCGGCCGTCGCCTCTTCGTTGTGGAGGTAGCCCGTGAACACCTGCGGCCCCCGGAACCAGATCTCGCCGGTCGCTCCGACCGGCACGGCGTGGCCGGTCGCGGGGTCGACGATGAGGCCTTCGGTGTTGGGCAGGAGCACGCTCGACGCGCCGGGACGGCTGTGTTGATCGAAGAGCGGGTAGCTGATGCAGCCACTCGACTCCGTCATGCCGTAGCCCTGGCGAACACGGCATCCGATCCGTTGCTCGAGCCTCCGCTCGAGCTCAGCACCCAGCGGGGCGGCGCCGCAGCCGAGCATCTCGACCGACGACAGATCGAACTCGTCGACCAACGGGTGCGAGGCCAAGAAGTTGGCGATGGGCGGCACCACGAACAGGCTCCGCACGTGGTACTCCTGAAGCGCCGAGAGGAACGGTCGAGGCTCGAAGCCGGGGAGCATCACGAGGGTGGCGCCCTTGGTCAGGCCGGCGAGCACGACGACGGCAAACCCCATGATGTGGAACATCGGAAGGAAGGCCAGCACCCGGTCGCCCTCGTCGATCGGGGCGAGCGATCGCACCTGGGAGATGTTCGCGACGAGGGTGCGATGCGTCAGCTGCACGCCCTTGGAGCGGCCGGTGGTACCCGACGAATACGGCAGGGCACACACCTCATCGAGGTCGACCTCGACGGCGGCCGGTGGCAGGCCGTGGTTGACGAGGCCGTCGAACGAAGGGTCGTCGAGCACGATGGTCCACTCGACGGTGGCCACCTTGGACACGGCGCGCTGGACGAGTTCGCCGCGTTCGACGGTGGTGGCCACGTACCGGGCGCCCGCATCGGCGAGCTGATGGACGAGCTCGTTGACCGTGGCTCCCGGGTTGGCGCCGGTGATCGTCCCTCCGGCTCGCATGGTCCCGAGCGCGGTGATCAGCCACTCGATCGAGTTGGGCGCAACGATGGCCACGACATCGCCCCGCCGGAGACCTCGCTCGACCAGCGACGAAGCCACCCCCTCGGTCGCTTCCACCAGCTCCGAGTAGCTCACCGTGCGACCCGTTGTTGCGTCGATGCAGGCGACGGTGTCGGGGTGCGCGTCCGCGTGGCGATCCAACAGCCCGTGCACGGTGTCCGACGGGATGGTGACATCGGGCAGCGGACTGCGGACGACCGGATCCGACGTCATCGGGTCAGGGTGCGAGCTCGTAGGTGTCCATCAAGGAAGACGCCTCATCCCACACGGCAGAGAACCGCTCCTGATCGACATGGGGCCGGCACACCATCTGCGCAGCGAACGCCGCCTGCTCGTCTGAGGTGGACGACTTTCCGTGGAGGCGCGTCGCACCAGCAGAGAAGTCACGGACGAACACGTCGAACATCTGCTCGGTGACCGCCTCGCTGATGCCGTGGAGCTCGACGTTCTCCAAGATCAGCTGCCCGTAGACGACCAGGGAGAACAGTTCGCCGAGGGCAAGGAGGAAGTCGATGTCAGATGCCTGAGAACCATCCGGCGCTGCAGCCTCGAGCATGGAGCGGAAGGTCTCAGCCTGACCGCGGAAGATGTTCACGTTCGGAGAGTCGAAGCGATCGAAGGTGACCGCCCAGTCGTGGAATCGGATCTTGCCCAAGCCGCGGGTCGGGGCCTGGTGGAAGAGGTAGTCGTCGTTGGCCGCGTCCTGACGCACGGGAACGTCCGGGTACTCCTGGGGTGCGAAGAAGTAGTTGGCCATGAACTTCACGATCAGGGCGATGTTCACGTGCACGGTGCCCTCGAGCTTGGGCAGGGCCCGGATGTGGCGGGCGGCCATGTTGAAGTACGTGTCGGCCTCGAAGCCCTTGGCGGCGATCACGTCCCACAGGGCGTCGATCACGTGCTCGCCCTCGGTGGTGACCTTCATCTTCACCAGTGGGTTGTAGAGCAAGTACCGGCGGTCATCATCAGAGGCACAGCGCATGTAGTCGTTGGCCCGCATGGCAAAGAGCTTCATCGCGGTGAGGCGGGCGTAGGCATCCACGAAGAGCTGGCGCACATGGTTGAAGTCCGTGACCAGTCCGCCGTAGAGCCGGCGATGACCGGCGTGATCGATCGCCTCGTGGAAGGCGTGCGTGCAGATTCCGATCGAGGCCCACCCCAGGTTGTACTTGCAGACGTTGATGGTGTTGAGCGCCACGTTCCACGCCTCCGGACCCCGAACCAAGATGTCGGCCTCGGTGATCGGGTAGTCGTGCAGCGCGAACGCCGACACGAACATCGGCGAATGCACCGTGTTCTTCTGGAGCTCATAGGCCTCGTGCTTCGACTCCACCACGAAGAACACGTACTCGGTCTCGGCATCGCGATCATCGTTCGCGACCTTGCCGAACACCGACACGAGCGCAGCCTTGTTGCCGTTGCCGATGTAGTACTTGGCGCCGTTCGCCACGTAGGTCCCATCACCCACCGGGGTCAGGGTCATGTCGCTCGAATAGATGTCGGCGCCGTGCTCCTTCTCCGAAAGGCCGAACGCAAAGATTCCCCCCTCCCGCAGCAGCTCTACCGCCCGCTGCTTGACCCCCTCGTTGTGGCCCATCCAGATCGGGCCCAGGCCGAGCATCGACACCTGCCAGGCGTACCAGTACCCGAGGCTGTAGAAGGCGGTGATCTCGCTGAAGTGGCAGTTGCGCCAGGTGCTCCATCGGGAATCATCGCCGCCATAACCCTGCGGGGTCATCAGGGTCGAGAACGCCCCCGACTGCTCGAGGAACCGGCAGAAGTCTGCGTACCAGACCCCCGCATTGTCATCCGAGGTGATGCGGTCCTTGCCGAGCGACTCGAAGTAGGCGATGGTCGCTTCCATCAACGCTCGCGAGCCTGCGTCGAGTTCTTCGGCCCGGTAGGCATGCGGGTTGAGCAGGATCCCGGGGTGTGCTTCGGTCACGGTCGAACGCTCCCTCACGTTGGCGTGGCCCGACACTAGGGGGAGGTCGCGGGGTGCGGCATGCAACCCCCGATCGCCGTCGCCCCAGCCGTGCCACAGGAGTTCCGGGCACCACGGTGTTGCCAATGACCACAAAGAGTGATGGAATGTTGATTCCGCAAAGACCTCACTACGTTCCGTGGTGAGGGTGTGAGAGCCGGGAGCAGCCATGCGCGCAACATCAGGGCGGCGAGTGATACTCGGCACCGCCCTGGTCGCCCTGGGCTTGGCCGGACCGATCAACCTGCCAGAAGGACCCGCCGGCGCGGTCGTGTCTCCCGACATCGTTTCCACGGGCACGGTGTCGGGTCGGGCCTGGCAAGACCTCAACTCGAATGGCGTCCTCGATGTCGGCGAATCGGGTCTCGCCCACGTGATCATCACGGTCGACGGCACCGCCGCACGGGTGGAGACGGGGTCGGATGGACGCTGGAGTCTCGTCGTGCCGGCCGGACCGGTCACACTCACTGCGATCACCGGATGGCTGCCATCCGCGTGCCCCGGAGACCTGCGCTGTCCGGCATGGCGCACGGCCGATCAGGCCTTTGAGGTCGAGAACCAGGTCCTACGGGCCCGCGTCAACGTGACTGCCGGCGGCTCGGTGAGCGGGCTACGGCTCGGCCTCGAACCGGACTACGGCGATCCCACCGGTTCCCCCACGTCGCTCATCACCGGCAACGACCGTGGTGACGGCACCGCTCGGGTCCACGACCTGGCCGTGCGAAATTCGAACATCGGCTGGTACAAGGGCTGCACGGACCCGGACAAGACCCGCGTCTGTCCAATCGGAACCACGATCAGCAACGCAGGCCAGATCTACAACCAGGGCACCGCGTGGGTCAGTGCGATCCGCTTCGTCGTCACCGTCCCTCCCGGCACGGTCCTTGCCTCCGATCCCGTGCCCTACATCGCCACTCCAGGGCCGAAACCGGTGCGGACCGGCCGGACAGGACGCTGCGTCGACGGCAGCACGTGGATCGAGTTCGCACTCGGCACCAGCCTCCCTCCAGCTGGGTCGGTTTGGTTCATTACTGCCTACAAGATCGTCAGCGGGCCGCTCACCCCGACGCCCTACCCTTCTGGCCGCAACTACGACCGGAAGGGCTACTTCTCGATCTCAGCAGTCACGCCGAGCGAGGATGACTCGACGCTGCGAGTCGATCCCCGCCAGGGACTCGACGCCGGACACAACGTCAACTGGCCCGTCAGCCGGGACGATGACACATCCGACGCCGTCGAGTTCAACGTCGGCTGATCGACGAGCCGATCCGCTGGCGGTTCCGCAGAGGCACGTAGGTGCATACTTGTTCTGTGGAAGTACCTGCGGTACCTGCGGGTGAGGCCGAGCGCCTCGCTCAGTTGCATGACTTGGCGATCCTCGACACCGAGGCAGAGGAGCGGTTCGACCGCATCACCCGTCTGGCTCAGCGCATCTTCGGGGTACCGATCGCTCTCGTGAGCCTGGTCGACGAGGACCGCCAGTGGTTCAAGTCCCACCAGGGTCTCGATGCGCCCGAGACGCCCCGGGAGATCTCCTTTTGTGGCCACGCCATCAACAGCGAGGAGATCATGTTCGTCGCCGACGCCACGATCGACCAACGATTCCACGACAACCCGCTCGTGACCGGCGATCCCTCGATCCGCTTCTACGCTGGGTGCCCGATCTCGGGGCCCGGCGGCGCACGACTCGGGACCCTGTGCATCATCGACCAGTCCCCGCGGGAACTTTCCGATGAGGACGCAGAATCGCTTCGCGACCTTGCCGGTGTGGTGGAACAAGAGATCGCCGCCCAGCAGTTGGCCACCGTTGACTCGCTCACGGGACTCAGCAACCGCAGAGGGTTCGAGGCATTGGCCAGCAAGATCCTGACCATCTGCATCCGGCGCCGCAGCCAAGCGAGCCTCGTGTACTTCGACCTCGACTCCTTCAAGGAGATCAACGACCTCTTCGGTCACGAGGAGGGTGACAAGGCGATCCGCGAGTTCGCTGAGATCCTCCGGAACGCCTCCCGCACCAGCGACGTCGTGGCCCGCATGGGCGGCGACGAGTTCGTCGCGCTGTTGGCCGGAGAGCGAGGCCGCTACGAGGTCTCCGATCGGATCGATGCAGCGCTTGAACTTCGCAACGCCAACCCCGGCGCCCAATACAGCCTGACAACGAGCAAGGGCGACGCAATCTTCGATCCCGTCCTGGCGGGTTCCCTCGAGGACCTGATCCGAGAAGCTGACGCGTCGATGTTCAAGAACAAGCGTCGCAGCCGCCTCGAACCGTAGGGCAGGCAACCGTTCGGTTCGTTCGGCCATGACGTCGGCGTCTCGAATCGCCACCGCATGCATCTCCCAGTCGGCGTCGCGCCAGGACCTTCCCGCCCAGGAGTTCTCAAGCCAGGAAGGGGCGTTCCAGCCCTGGGCTAGGGGCCTGTCTCGATCCAGATGGACTTGGTCCGGGTGTAGGCGGCCAACGAGTCGCGGCCCATCTCCTTGCCCCAACCGCTGGCCTTGAAGCCACCGAACGGCGCGGCGAAGTCGTAGCAGCCGTACCGGTTCACGAAGACTTGGCCGGCCTCGAGCCGGTCGGCGATCCGGCGGGCCCGAGCGAGGTCGCCGCTGTTGACACCAGCGGCCAAGCCGAACGGGGTGCCGTTGGCGAGGGCCACGGCCTCCGCCTCGGTGTCGAACACCGACACCTTGACCACGGGACCGAAGATCTCGATGGCATCCGCCGGATTGTCGGCGGTCACCTCGTCGAGCACGGTGGCCTGCAGGTACCAACCGCCCGACGACTCGGCGAGCGGGTCGGACCCACCGCCACAGCGGACCACGGCCCCGGCATCCGCGGCATCAGCGATGACGCGCTGGATGCGAGCGAACTGCGCCTGCGTGCACTGCGGTCCCTGGGTGGCGGCCGGATCGAACGGCTGCCCGCACCGCATCGACGACGCATGCTCCACCAGCAGCTCAACCGCTCGCTCGTGCACCGACCGCTCCACGATGAGGCGCGCCGGCTCCGTGCATTTCTCGCCCTTCTGGGCGAACAGGACCTGGGCGTGGCGGCGAACGACCGCATCGAGATCGACCACATCGCCAAACACGAGGTTGGGGGCGTTGCCGCCCAGCTCGAGCGTGACGGTGGCCAGGTTGGACTGCGCCACCGCCGACAGGATGGACCGCCCCACCGCCGTCGACCCGGTGAACGACACCTTGTTCACCAGCGGGTGTGACACCAGCGCCTGTCCCGTCTCGCCATCGCCCACCACCACCTGGAGCACACCGGGCGGCAGGTCCACGGACTCGTGGAGCAGTTCGACGAGACGCAACGTCGACAGCGGGGTGAACTCCGACGGCTTGACCACCACGGTGTTCCCCATGGCCAGCGCGGGGGCCAACTTCCAGGCTGCCAACAGCAGCGGGAAGTTCCACGGCACCACCAGCGCGCAGACGCCGACCGGCTCGCGCTGGGTCAGGTTGAGCAACGTGCCGTCGACGGGGTTCGTGTCGCCCTGGACCTTGTCGACCCACCCCGCGTAGTAGTCGAACACCTCGGCGGTCTCGGGCAGGTCGTCCACGAGCGATTCGGTGTAGAGCTTGCCGTTCTCGAGCGACTGCAGTGCGGCGAGCTCCGCCCGATTGGCGTCGATCACCTCGGCGATGCGACGCAAGATGCGGCCGCGATCGCGCCGACCCATCGCCGGCCACGGACCCCCGTCGAACGCGCCACGCGCTGCGGTCACCGCTAGGTCCACGGCAACCGCATCGGCGAAATCGACCCAGGCAAGCGGTTGCGCGGTTGACGGGTCCAGCACCCAACGACCGCGACCATCCTCGCCGGGACGACCGCGGATCCACGCCTCGGCGCCGGCACGGGCGCGCCGGGCCTCGTCCAGCGATGCGGGGTTCGGGTCGGTCATGGCGTCGGTGGCTCCTTGTGAGCGGTGGCCGAAGCGGCCAGCGATCGGCATCGGGGTTCGTCGAGCTCCATGGCGACCACGCAGTGGCTCGCCAGCGAGGAGGCAGCGGTGGCAAGCACCTCGAGGGCATCGAGCACCGACATCGCCACTGCCAGGTCGTACCCGGCCAGGTGCAGCTCGGCTCGAGCGACGCCAGCACGGGCCGTGGCATCAGACCCGGCCACCAGAGCCGCCGCCGAGATGGCCGTCTCCGCCACCACCGGGTTGTTCTTGTCCACGAAGAACGAAGAGCCCTCCATGACCCTGGGCAGGCGCACCTCGCCCAGTCCCCCAGTCGGTCCCGACGACAACAACCGCAGATCCTGAGCCACCTTGGCCACCACCAGTGCGGCGGCCACCGCGGCGGACGAGACGTCGAGCAGATCGTCGCCGTGCTGCAACGCGCTCGCCGGATTCGGGTGCGGCACCAGCGACCGACCCGCGGCGCGGGCGAGGTGGCCCATCACGGCAGCCCGGTACGACGCCGTCGCACCCGCACCCGTCCCGACCACCGTGGAACCCAGGACCACCTGGGTCAGCGGCGACGCTGCGGACCGCAGGACCGCCCGACGCCGGGCAATGGCCGCAGCTCCACCTGCAGGCAGCAGCGAGGCGGGCACGGCCAGCGCGTCCTGCAGGCACGTGCGCGCCAAGGTCGGCACCTCGCCGAACCGTGACGCCGCGGTTCCCAGCGCCCCCTCGAGCTCAGCCAGGCCATCGTCGAGCCGATCGAGCGCGTCGGCCACCGCCAGGCGCGCCGCGCTGTGACACACATCGGCGGTGGACTGAGAGGCACCGACCTCACCGGGTGTGCACCCCGCCACCGAGGCCAGGACCTCGTTGACGTTGTGGTGCACGGCGATGCCCCCACCGCCCGCTCGCGGGTCGACCACCAAGTGCGCCAACAGGTCGGGGGTGGCCAGTCGATCGGCAGCGCTGGCGACCGCGGCGGCCGTCGCCGAAGGAAGCACCCCGGCATCGGCGTTGGCCCGGGCGGCGCTGGCCTTCACCGCGCCGAGTGATGCGCACAGGCCGCGAGCCTCGCCCAACGTGCGTCCCGTGAGCGGCAGCGACCCCAGCGCGAGCTCGGTCTGAGGCCCCCACATCGGATGCCCGGGGCGACCGGCGCTCACACCAGGGTCCGGCCGTAGCGAGCCTGCTGGAGGATGGGGGTGGAACGAGTACCGGGCTTGGTGTCGTAGCCCATCAGCGCCACCAGACGGGAGGTGGAGCCGCCGATCGGGCTGACCCGGTGCAACGAATCCCTGCCGGCGAACAGCAGCAGCGTGCCCGGGCGCATGGGGAGCGTGACCACGCCGGAGTGGGTGCCGTCGAGGGCCTGGCCCACCTCGTCGTAGCGCTCGTCGCCGTCGGACCGCAGCTGCGGGACCACCTCGAATGCGCCGCCCGTGGCCGAGGCCTGCAACGCCAGCGAGACCACGAAGTCGGTCTGGTCGTAGTGCCACTGCAGTTCGTCGCCCTCGCGCATCACGGCAAGGTTGAGGGCGCCGAGCGGATCGGCGTAGCGGTGCACAGGTCGGCCCAGCACTGCTGTCAGGAACCTCACCAAGGGATCCCACTCGTAGAGCGCGCGGATCGGGGACGCCGGAACGAACTGGTCGTAGGCCACGACCTCCGAGGCGTAGCGGCAGCGCCGGGCCCGGGGGTGGTCCGCGGGCCACGAGGGGTCGGGAACCTCGAGGTACGCGGTGCCGAGCCCCTCGCCGCGGTGGCCCTGGTCGGCCAGGCTCCGGGCGTCGGTCAAGCAGGCAGCCAGGCCTTCGTCGGTCAAGAAGCCGGGGAGCTCGCAGGCGCCGGTGCGGTCCAGCTGTCGCTGGGCGAGGGCCACCAGGTCCGCCCCGGTGGCGCCGACGGTGGTACCGACCGTGGCATCCACCGGGTACCGGCCAAGGTCGATGAGATCAGAGGCGTTCATCGCGGCGGCACACTACCGCCCCACCAGCATCGGGCCCCTGCTCGACAACGGACCTATGGCCCTGGTTGGAAGGCTGCCGATTCGTCAGAGTGCGAAGCGCATCGTGAGGAGATGGCCATGGACCGAATGCACACGCTGGACGCCGAGTTCCTCCACCTCGAAGATCGGGTGGGTCACCTGCACATCGCCGGGCTCGCCGTCTTCGAGGGCCCGACACCCACCGAGCAGGAGCTGAGCGCCCTGCTCGAGGCCAAGCTGCACCTCATTCCCCGGTACCGGCAACGGGTGCACACCGTCCCCTGGGAACTCGGGCGCCCGGTCTGGGTCGACGATCCGCACTTCCAGCTCGGCTACCACCTCCGCCACACGGCGCTGCCGGCGCCCGGTGACGACGAGGCGCTCTGCCGCCTCATGGGCCGGCTGATGTCGCAACCACTCGATCCGGAGCGCCCGCTGTGGGAGACCTGGCTGGTGGAGGGCCTCGCCGAGGACCGTTGGGCACTCATCTTCAAGGTCCACCACTGCATGGTCGACGGGGTATCCGGCGTGGGCCTGCTGACCGCACTGCTCGACATCGACCCGGACGCGCCGGTCGGCGCCGCCCAGGCGTGGAAGCCAGCGCCAGCGCCGAGCGGTCCCGAACTGGTGCTCGACGCCTGGGCAGGACTGGGCGAGGACCTGGCCGATCGGGCGCGGCAACTGCCCGGGGCCCTCCTGCATCCCGAGCGAACCGTCCGCGCGATGGCGGCTGCCGTCGCGGGCTTCATCGGCTTCGGTCGCCACCTCCGACCGGCCCCGCCGCTGAGCATCGAGGGCGGCATCGGCCCGCACCGCGCCTGGGCCCATTCGACGGTCGACCTCCAGGCCGTGAAGAAGGTGGGGGCAGCCCTGGGCGGCACCGTCAACGACGTGGTGCTCGCCGCGGTGACCCGGGGCTACCGCGACCTGCTCCTGGTCCACGGCGACGACCCGGACGCAGCGGTCGTGCGCACCCTCGTACCGGTGTCCGTGCGCCACGACGACGGGGTTGGGGTGCCCGACAATCGGGTGTCGGCGCTGTTGCTGGAGCTGCCAGTCGGGCTCGCCGACCCGTTGGAGCGCTTCACCGTCGTCCGCGACCGGATGGCGGCGCTGAAGGGGTCGCACATGGCGGAGTCCGGCGAGTGGCTCGCCACGACCTTCGACCTCGCGCCGCCCATCGTGATCGGCCAGCTGAGCCGCCTCGCCGTCCATGCCGCCAGCCGGCTCCCCCAGCACTCGGTGAACACCGTCACCACCAACGTCCCCGGACCCCAGTTCCCCCTCTACTGCTGTGGCCGGCGGATGCTCGAGTACCGCCCGTTCGTGCCCATCTTCCACGGCATGCGGGTGGCGACGGCGATCTTGTCCTACGACGGTCAGGTCGCCTTCGGCGTCACGGGGGACCTCGACACCGCGGCCGATGTGGAGGTCCTGGCCGATGGCATCGTGGTTGGCCTCGACGAACTGCTCGCCCTCGCATGAGCGCCCCACCTCTCGTCTACGCCTTCGACCACCACCACCGCCGTGCGCCCATGGAGTTCGCCGACCTCCTCGGCGGCAAGGGCGCCAACCTGGCCGAGATGGCTTCCGTGCTCGAGCTGCCGGTTCCACCCGGGTTCACCATCACGACCGTCGCCTGCCGGTCGTACCTCCGATCGGGCTGGCCGGCCACGCTCGATGCCCAGATCGAACGCCACATCGCCCGGCTGGAGCGCCGGAGCGGTCGCACCTTCGGCGACCTCGAGGACCCCCTCCTCGTCTCGGTGCGCTCGGGGGCGCGGTTCTCCATGCCGGGGATGATGGACACGATCTTGAACCTGGGGCTCAACGACCGGAGCGTCCGCGGTCTGGCGAGGGCCACCGGCGACGCTGCGTTCGCCTACGGCTCCTACGCCCGGCTGATCTCGATGTACGGCCGGGTGGTGCTCGGGATCGACGCGTCGACCTTCGATGAGCCCCAACAGCGCGCCATGCAGGTCGCCGGGGTCCGCGATGCCGTCGAGCTCCCCGTCGACGCATGGAAGCAGCTGTGCAAGGACCACAAGACCGCGATCCGGACCGCCTCAGGACGGGCGTTCCCCCAGCAGCCCGGCGTCCAGCTGCGAGGAGCGGTGGAGGCCGTCTTCTCGTCGTGGAACACCCCTCGGGCGACGGCGTACCGGAACGAGGAGCACATCGCCCACGATCTGGGCACCGCGGTGAACGTGCAAGCGATGGTCTTCGGCAACCGCGGCGACGACTCGGGCACGGGCGTGGCCTTCACGCGCAACGCCGCCACCGGTGAGGCCCGCCCCTACGGTGACTACCTGGCGCGAGCGCAGGGTGAAGACGTGGTCGCCGGTGTCCGGATCACCGAGCCGCTCGACGCACTCGCCACCCGGTTCCCGACGCTGCACGCCGAGCTCCTCGGCTTCATGCGCCAGCTCGAGGCCCACTACCGGGACATGCTCGATCTCGAGTTCACCATCGAGCAGGGGACGTTGTGGATGCTCCAGGTGCGCGTCGGCAAGCGCACCGGCGCCGCGGCGCTGCGCATGGCGGTCGAGATGACCACCGACCGGAACATCCGCCTCACCCACGCCGAGGCGGTGGCCCGCATCACCCCAGCCCACCTCGATCAGCTCCTCCATCCCCGCCTGGGCGACGGCGACCACGTTGCGCTCACGACCGGACTGGCCGCATCTCCCGGCGCCGCGGTGGGTGAGGTGGTGTTCACCGCGGATGACGCCGTCTCCCGGGCTGCAGCCGGCGCATCGGTCATCTTGGTCCGCAAGGAGACGAACCCCGACGACATCCACGGATTGCTGGCGGCGGCGGGCGTGCTGACCGGCCGCGGCGGGCTGGTGTCGCACGCAGCGGTGGTCGCCCGGGGCTGGGGCAAACCCGCGGTGGTGGGCGCGGCGGAGCTCCTGATCGACGAGCGGAGCTTCCGCGTCGGCCCGGTCGTGGTCGCCGAGGGCGACACCATCTCGATCGATGGCGGGTCCGGGCAGGTCATCGTCGGCGCAGCTGCGCTCGAGACACCCCACCCGACGCCCGAGTTCGACACCATCCTGGCGTGGTCCGATGACATCCGGCGCGGCCACCTGGGCGTGCGGGCCAACGCCGACAACGGGCCCGACGCAGCAGTCGCCCGGTCCCTCGGCGCCGAGGGCATCGGGCTCTGCCGCACCGAGCACATGTTCCTGCGGGCCGATCGGCTGCCCGTCGTGCGCCGCATGATCCTTGCGACGACCGACGCCGAAGAGCAGGCGGCGCTCGATGAGCTGCGACGCGTCCAGTACCTCGACTTCCTCGACATCCTCGAGGCCATGGACGGCCTGCCCGTCACCGTGCGCCTCCTCGACCCCCCGCTGCACGAGTTCCTCCCCAAGGTGGCGGACCTGGAGCTCAAAGCGGCCACGGTCGGCCTGAGCCCCGAGGAGGAACGCTTGCGGGCCGCAGCTCGCGACTGGGCTGAGGACAACCCCATGCTCGGCATCCGCGGCGTGCGGCTCGCCGTGTTGAAGCCCGGCCTCTATGCGATGCAGGTGCGCGCCCTGCTCGACGCGGTAAGGACCCGCAACGATCTCGGCGGGCGGCCGATGGTCGAGGTGATGATCCCGCTGACGGTTTCCGCCGCCGAGTTCTCCCTCGCACGCTCCTGGGTCGTGGCCGTCGCCGAGGAGCTCGGCGTGACCAGCTCCCTGCTGATCGGCACCATGGTCGAGACCCCCCGCGCCGCGTTGGTGGCCGACGCGCTGGCGAAGGTGGCCGACTTCTTCAGCTTCGGCACCAACGACCTGACGCAGATGACCTTCGGGTTCAGCCGCGACGACGTCGAGGCGAAGATGATGCCCACCTACGTGGAGCGCGGCCTGCTCCCGGACGATCCGTTCCACTCGATCGACATCGATGGCGTCGGCGCACTCGTGCGCACCGGCGTCGAGCGAGGACGATCAGTCAAGCACCGGCTCGCCATGGGGGTCTGCGGGGAGCACGGCGGCGACCCTGCGTCCATCCGCTTCTTCTTCGAGGCGGGGCTCGACTACGTGTCCTGCTCGCCGTTCCGCGTCCCGATCGCCCGCCTTGCCGCCGCCCAGGCGGTCATCGGCACCGCCGGCGACACGCGCTGACCACCGCCATCAGACGGCCCGGACTCGACGACCGGGCGGATCGGGGCCCGGGTTCACGCGTTCATCGTTCGATCATCAGTCCATCGGCACGATGACGCAGCACCCCGCACCCATGAAGGACCCGATCATGACTGCCACCCTCTCCGCCCCGCTCCTCCCGGCTGCTGCCGAGTTCGAGGCCGCTGACGGGACCACCACCATCACGGGGCTTCCCGGCCACTTCTGCATGCACTACCAGCCCCAACTGGACCTCCACTCCGGTGCCATCGTGCGCTGCGAGGCACTCTTGCGTTGGTGGCATCCCGGCTTCGGCCTCCTCAGCCCCTACGCGTCGCTCATGGGGACGCAGTGGGCCGACGAGATCGCCGGCCTGGAGGCCTGGGCCGCCGCGGAGGTCTGCCTGCAGGGCGCCCGATGGGATCACCACGGCCTCCCGGTGCAGATCGCTCTCAACGTGAGCCCGTCGTTCCTCCTTCGCCCCCGCTTCGTGGAAGGGCTCCGCCACGAGCTCGACTGCGCAGGCCTCCGACCGTCCCTCCTGGCGATCGACATCCCGGTCGGCACGCTCGCCACGAGCGCTCGCTCCGTCACGCACGTCGCCGGAGAACTTGTCGGCGCGGGCATCGGGGTCGTGGTCGACGGGGTCGTCGGCTTGACGATCACCGACCGGATCGCCGCACTCGACGCCGAGGCGTGGAAGATCGACCTCTACCAGCCGGGCCGCGGACAACGCGGGTTCCACGCATCGGTCCGCCTCGCCGTCGAGCGCGCCCGCGAGGCCGGAGCGCGCGCCGTGGCCAAGGCCGTCGAAGACGACGCCCAGCTCGACGCGGTCCGAGCACTCGGTTTCGACGAGGCGTTCGGCCGGGTCGTCAGCGAGCCGCTCGCCGGACCGACCGCACGCGGGGCGTTCCGCCTGGCGCCGGACCGGCAGAGCACGCTGTTCGGCCCGACGCAGGCCGGGGGCTGAAGTCGATCAGGCGGTTCGCAGGCGGTAGCCGACACGCCAGACGGTCTCGATCGAGTCCTTCTGGAACGGCTTGTCGATCTTCGCCCGCAACGACTTCACGTGGACGTCGACGACGTTGCTCATCCCGTCGAAGTTCATGTCCCAGATCCGGTCCAGGATCTCCGCCCGGTCGAGCACTTCGCCACCCCGTCGCATGAGCAGGTGCAGGAGGGCGAACTCCTTCGGGCGCAAGCTGATTGCCTGCTCGCCGCGCTTGACCTCACGGGTGGAGGGGTCCAGCGTCAGGTCGCCCACCTGCAGGACGGTCGGCCGCTCCTGCGGGGTCCGCCGGCCGAGGGCGTTCACCCGGGCCTTGAGCTCATCGAGCGCGAAGGGCTTCGTGAGGTAGTCGTCGGCGCCGGCGTTGAGGCCCGTGACCCGCTGGTGCACCTCGCTGTTGCCGGTGAGCATCAGGACCGGCATCCACCGCTCGCGCTCGCGCAGGGTCCGGCAGACCTCGATCCCGCTCAGGTCTGGGAGCGTCCAATCCAAGATGACCACGTCGAAGTCGAACTCGGTCGCCATCCAGAGGCCCTCGGCCCCCTCGTCCGCCACCTCGACCACGTGCTGCTCGCTCGTCAGGGCATGTCGAAGGATCCGGCTCGTGTCGGCATCGTCTTCGACGACGAGCAGCCTCATCGGTGGTCCGGAGTGGTCGGTGACATCGGGGTCATCGTTGGCATCGGCGTGGTCCTCGGTATCGGTGTTCCGCAGGCCGTCCGCCCGGGTCCACGTGACCCATCGGCACCGGTGGACCGAACCTGAGCGCCGCGCTCAGCCAGGAGGCGCGATCCAGCGGTACCCGACGCCGGGCTCGGTGAGGATGTAGCGGGGTGACGCGGCGTCGTCGCCCAGCTTCGACCGGAGCTGGCCGGTGTACACCCGCAGGTACTGACGACCCTCGGCCCCAACTCCCCGGCCCCACACCTTGTCGAGGAGCCACCAGTGCGTGAGCAGCTTGCCGGGATTGGTGACGAACGCTTCGAGCAGGGCGTGTTCGGTCTTGGTCAACCGCACTGGTGTCCCGTCGAGCACCACCTGACGATCGGCCAGGTCGACGACCAGGTCTCCGAACCGCCGGGTCGCGTGCGCCGCCGTCGCCCCGGCGGTGCGCCGCAGCACGGCGCCCACCCGGGCCCGCAACTCGTCGACGCCGAACGGCTTGCTCACGAAGTCGTCGGCGCCCAGCTCGAGCGCCCGAACCTTGGTCGGCTCCTCGCCCGAACCGGACAAGACGATGATCGGGATGTCGGTCCACGTGCGCAGCCGTTCGATGACCACCAGGCCGTCGATGCCCGGCAGCCCGAGGTCCACGATGACCAGGTCCGGCGGTGAGGCAGCGGCGAACGCGAGGCCGTCCTCCCCATTCGGAGCCAGTGTCACCGCCATGGCGTGGGCCTCCAGAGAACGCTTCACGGCCATACCGATCTGGGGCTCGTCGTCGATAACGAGGACCCGTGCAGGGACTCCACCGGTCGTGGTCACTTATGGACTCCTTATGGCGCTCGGCCAGTTTGCACACACCGTCCTGACGGCCGGCGACCGAAACCCCACGCTACGCAGCGGAACGAGGAGGCAACGGGTGTGAGCACAGTGTCGGTCGAACCAGCGCTCGGCGCTGCCTCGTCTGCGCCTGCGGGGCGGCGACCGCAGGTGGTCCTCTGCGATGACGAGACGACCATCCGCAAGCTGTACCGCCGGGCGCTGCGCACCTTCGAGGTCGACCTCGTCGACGCCGCTGACGGGGAGCAGTGCCTCGAGCAGGTCGCCCTCCTGCACCCCGACCTGGTCGTGCTCGACCTGACCCTTCCGGGCCGCAACGGCTTCGAGGTCCTGCCCGAGATCCTGGCGCTGAGCCCCCACACCCAGGTGGTCGTGGTGAGCGGCCTGGTCACGACGTCGGTGGTGCACGAGGCACACGGCCTGGGCGCGTCCGCCTGCGTGGAGAAGGTGCAGTTCATCCCCCAGCTCCGCGCCATCGTGCGCGAGCTCGCTCGGTGAGCGTCCGCGTCCTCGGTGGCGCCGCCCTCCGAGTCGGGCTCGGAGGGCTCCTCGCCGCCCCGTTCCTCGGGGTGCTGGCGCTCGTGGTGATGAGCCCGTCACAGGCCGCCAAGGTGACGGTCGGGTCCCTCGGCATCGTGTTCGTCCTGATCGCAGCACGGACCGCACGGGACGCCTCGAGGCGCCGATCGGCCGATTCCACGGCTTGGCTGCTCATCGCCGGGAGCCTGGGCGTCTTCTCGCTGTACGCCCTCACGACCCTTGCGTTCGAACTGTTCGGGCTGACCGAGGGGTGGCTGACCGCAGCCGGGGTGCTGGGCCTGCTGGGCCGGTTGCTCATGGCACTCGCCATCGTCTCGTTTCCCCTCATGGCGTCGACGGCCCGATCCCGATGGCGGGCCCGCCTGGACCTGCTCCTGGTCGGGACCACGATCGCCTTCCTCGCGTGGGCGTGGGTGCTGAGCGACCTGTTCCACCACGCAGCCCCCTCCACTCCCGCAGCACGCGGCGCGCTGTTGGCGCTGCTCGACGTCGTGCTGGTGATCCTCGTCCTGATGGCATCGCTGAGACGACCCACCGGTGTCCGCGATGCCACCCGATTGCTCGGCTTCGGATTGGTGTTCCTCGCAGTGACCGATTGGCACCTCGGATCTACCCAGACGCCCGTGGCGAGCGGCACCACCCCGTTCTCCGTCGTCACCTCGTTCGTCGCCCTGGCATTCATCGCCGGTGGCGCCTGGCTCGCCGCTCACCCGATCTCCGATGATGCTCGGCCGGCCCCGAGGCGCCGAGCGCGCGACCTGCTCCCCATCGGCTTGGCCGCACTGGCCTTCGTCACCGCCATCGCGTTGGGTCACCCGTGGGACGACCCGGTGTTGGTGGCCCTTGCGATCGCATCGGTCACATCGCTGTTGGCATGGCAGCTGGCGATGGTGCTCGAGGGGGAGGAGATGGTCGACACCCTGTCCGAGCAGACCCAGCGGGTTTCGACCCTGGTGGACACCGCCCCGATCGCGATCATCGAGACGGACTGCGAGGGCGTCATCGAGATCATCAACTCCGAGGCCGCCCGGATCCTCGGCCGCGACGGCAACACGCTGGTCGGCCAGCACCTGGACCTCGAGGCGGTGTCGAACGAGGACGTGGGGCTCCTGGACCGGGTCCTGCAGGGTGAGACCCTCCGGGACGTCCGGATCCCGATACGGCGACGCGACGGGGTGACGATGGACCTGGTGGTGTCGAGTGCCGGGATCGCAAACCGCTCGGGTGAGGTCTCACGGGTCGTGTGGACCGGGTCCGACGACGGCCCTCGCCTCCGTGGCTTCGCCGCCATGATCGCCGTGCAGCGCATGCAGGCCTACGAGCAGCTGACCAGTGGCATCGCCCACGACTTCAACAACCGCCTCGCCGTGATCCTCGGCACGACCGAGATCCTCCTCGATGGCGGAGTCGACGACGACCAGCGCGAGATGCTCCAGGCGGTGCTGTCCTCGGGGCAGCGAGCGGCCGCCCTGGTCGACCAACTCGTGGGGACGACCCGTCGCAAGTCCGACGACCAGGAGCACCTCGACCTCAATCCCCTGCTCACCCAGCTCGAGCCGGACCTGGTGCGCCTGAGCCCGGAGGGGACCACCATCGTGGTGGAGGTGGGCGAGGATCCGCTGCCGGTCGAGGCAGATTGGTCCGATCTCCGCCAAGCCATCACCAACCTCGTGGTGAATGCCATGGAGGCCATGAGCGAAGGTGGGACCGTCTCGGTCTGCGCCCGCCTGGTTCCGCCCCCCGCCGGCAGTGCAGGTCCGGCCATCGTGGAGCTCGTCGTGACCGACGACGGATCGGGCATGGACGCCGCGACGGAAGCCCGCATCTTCGAGCCGTTCTTCACGACTCGGGTCGGGGGCGGTCGGTCCCGCGGCCTCGGGCTTCCCGCCGTCCAGGGGGTGGTCCTGCGCTCTCGGGGCGAGATCGACGTGGAGACCGAGGCCGGCCGGGGTACGACCGTCACCGTCCGGCTGCCACGGCGCGAGCGGACCGTGGAGGCCTTCCCCATCGATGCACCCATCCCGGCGGCGCCGTTTGCCGGGCATCGAGCCACGATCCTCCTCGTGGACGACGAACCCGAAGTCCGCACCATGACCGGCCGCATGCTCGCAAGCGCCGGCTACACCGTGATCAGCGCCGGTGACGCCGCCGAAGCCCTTGCCGTCGTGGTCGCCGGCGAGGTGCCCATCGACCTGCTCGTCACCGACGTGGTGATGCCCGGACGTTCCGGGATCGAGCTGGCCGAGGACGTCACCACCCGGCACCCCGGCCTCCCGGTCCTGCTCCTGTCGGGGTTCGTCGGCGAGTCGGCCCACGGAGGCCTCCCCGCCGACCTTGCGTTCCCCCTGCTGCCCAAGCCGACGGCGCGTGCCGCACTGCTCGCCGCCGTCGGCGACCTGCTGTCCGTACCGGTGTAGCTCGGAAGGGGACCGGTGTTCATCGTTCGATCATCCCGTCCGCCGCATCATCGGGGCATGGGGACGTTGATCCGGCACCGAGCGGAGCAGAAGCCGGCGACGGCGCCCGAGCTGCCGACCGTGCTCGAGCCGCTCCCGTCCGACCCCTTCCACTTCCTCGCCCCCGACCACGTCGACACCGCGATCGAGTGGACGATCAGCACGGCCAAGGCGGTGTGGGAGCGCCTCTCGCCCCTGGGCCTCATCGTTTCGATCGCCACGGCGGTCCTCGCGTTCGAGCTCGGCGGCGGGTCGACGTCCGGAGCAACCGCCGGCCTCGTCGCCGCCGCCACGGCAGGGATCGCAGCGGCCGTCGCTTGGCAGGCGAGCGGTCGCGAACGGGTGGCCTGGTCGGCCATGGCGCTGGGCACGGTGCTGTGGTGCGCAGGCGTGGACGCTCGCCCGCTGTGGGAGGGCAGCGCGGCGTCCGTCCACGTCTCGATGTCGCTGCGGCCCGCCGCGGCGGTCGGGGCGATGGTGGCGCTCGGCGCCGGCCTGATCGTCATGCTCGAACCACCCGCACGCCCCGTGGCCCGGCTGCGCTACCTGGCCGAGGGCCTCATGATCGGTGCGAGCGTCCTCTTCGCCGGTTGGGTCACAGTCCTGCCCGCCGCGTTCGCCGCCGCCGAGGGCCGGTCCGGGTGGGAGCAGGCCCAGCTCCTCACCTACCCCATCAGCGACCTCCTGCTCATCGCCGTCGTCGCCTTCGCCATCACCAAGCTCCCCGAGCTCGGCGGCGGGCGGGTGCTGCTCCTGCCCGCCATCGGGATGATCGCCGTGCTCTCCAGCGCCACCAGCGACTTCGGCCCGGCAGCGGAAGCGAGCCCCCAGACGGTCAGCCTGGCCGGCTCCCTCGCGTTCGTCGCCATCGCCATCGCTGCCATTCACACCTGGAGGTCGCCGACCGAGGCGCAAGCGCCGGTGGAGGTCGACCGGGCCCGACTGTTCTTGCTCGCCGCCCCCGGCCTGTCGATCCTGATCGTCGTCGGCACCACCCTGCGGCAGGTCACCGGTCAGCCCGTCGCCAACGCGCTGACCTGGATCACGATCGGGGTCCTGACGCTGAGCGCCCTCCTGCACGTGACGGTGATCGTCGAGAACCACGCCCTCGGCGGCGAGCTGGGCCTCGCCCGAGACGAGGCCATCCACGCCTCGGTGCTCAAGTCGCACTTCCTCGCCAACGTGAGCCACGAGATCCGCACCCCGATGAACGCGGTGATCGGCCTCACTGGACTCTTGCTCGACACGGACCTGGACCCCGAGCAGCGGGAGTTCGCGGTCGATGTCGCCACCTCCGCCGAAGGGCTGTTGGGGCTGATCGACAGCCTGCTGGACTTCTCGAAGATCGAGGCGGAGCGGATGGAGTTGGAGGAGATCGACCTCGACCTCACGCACCTGCTCGACGAGGTGGCGATGCTCGTCGGCGAAGGCGCTCGACGCAAGGGCATCGAGCTGTTCGCCTACTGCGAACCCGGGATGGTCACCGAGCGCCGCGGCGATCCGGTGCGCCTCCGCCAGATCCTGCTCAACCTGGCGAACAACGCCGTGAAGTTCACCGAGGAAGGATCGGTCACGATCCAGGCGGTCCAGGTCGCCGGCGCACCCGACGAGGTCGCCTTGCTCGTGGTCGACACCGGGATCGGCATCCCCGAGGACGAGCACGAGCGCCTGTTCGAGCCGTTCTCGCAACTAGACGAGACCACCACCCGGAACTTCGGCGGCACCGGCCTTGGCCTCGGGATCGTCCGGGGCCTCGTCGACCTGCAGGGCGGCACGATCGAGCTCTGCAGCGAGGTCGGCGTCGGCACGGCGTTCCGCGTGACGCTGCCGCTGCCACCGAGCCCGACCCAGAGCACCGAGCGGGGCCTCGCCGCACTCGTGGGCAAGCGCGCCCTGGTGGTCGACGGGAACGCCGTCAACCGCAGCGTCCTGGCCCACTCGCTCCAGAGCTGGGGGTTCGTCGTCGACCAAGCCTCCACCGCCGAAGAGGCGCTGCACGAGTTCGCGTGGGGCGGGTCGTCGGTGCCGACCTATGCGGTCGCCGTGATCGAGCACCGCCTCGAGGGCATGGACGGCATCCGCCTCGCCGAGGTGCTCCGCGCCCAGCAGGCCACCTCCTCGACGGTGATGCTGCTGCTCACCTCCTCGGTCGACCTTTCCCGGCAGGCCGCACACGAGCCCGGGATCGACTCGGTCCTCATCCGGCCGGTTCGCACCACCTACCTGCTCCGGCGCATCGTCGATGCGCTCATCACCCACCCACCGTTGACGCCTGCAACCGCAGGCGCGAACTGAAAGCGACCCCGCCCATGCACCGGATACTCCTCGCCGAGGACAACAGGATCAACCAGGTCGTCGCCGCCGGCGTCCTCAAGAAGCTCGGGTTCGAGGTCGACATCGTCGACGACGGGGCCTCGGCCGTCAGCGCGTTCGCCGCGGGCGAGTACGACGCCGTACTGATGGACGTGATGATGCCGAACGTCGACGGGTACGAGGCGACCGGGCTCATCCGCGAGCGCGAGATGCGCCTCGGCGTTCCGGCGGTGCCGATCATCGGGCTCAGCGCCCGGGCGATGGCCGGCGATCGCGAGATCGCCATCGAGTCCGGGATGAACGACTACCTGACGAAGCCGGTTCGCACCGATGCGATGGCTGATGCGCTCGACCGATGGGTCGGCCCCGACGACCACGTCGCACCGGTGCTCCAGCTGGCACCCTGATGGGATGGAGGCGACGCGGGTCGACCGGTGGCTGTGGGCCGTCCGGATGTACAAAACCCGCTCGGCGGCCTCCGATGCGTGCAACGGAGGCCACGTCACGGTGAACGGGGTGGCGGCCAAGCCGGCCACCACGGTCCACGTCGGCGACCGAATCGAAGCTCGCGTCGCACAGCGCGCCCGCCTCCTCGAGGTGGTCCGCATCCTTGACAAGCGGGTCGGGGCGCCCATCGCGACCGCCGCCTACATCGACCACAGCGCTCCCCTGCCGCCACCCGAGCTCGCCACCCCGACCCTGGCTCGCGACCGAGGCGCAGGCCGACCGACGAAGCGCGACCGTCGGGCGATCGACAAGATGCAGCGCGGCGGATCGGCCTAGTGCTCAGGACGGAGCAGGTCGCGCAGGGCGGCAACGAGCTCCCCGGTGCCCGCCCACGCTCCCGAGGTCGGCACCAGTCCCTCCGCGGCCGCTCGGACCTGGCGCTTCGTCGTCTCGATCACGGAATCCCGCCGCTCCAGCAGGACCGATGTGCGCTCGGTGACGGTGTCGTCGAGCGCGTCCCGCTCGACCACCTCGTTCACTAGACCGAGGGCTGCGGCTTCCGACGCCGGCACCCTGCGACAGGTCAAGATCAGCTCGTTGGCGCGGGCAGGGCCGAGCTCGCGGACCAAGCGGGGCACCCCACTCCAAGCGAGCGGAATCCCGAGCTCGGCCTCGGGAAGCGAGAACCAGGCGTCGTCAGCGGCGATGCGGAGGTCGCAGCACAAGGCCAGGACGAACCCGCCACCCACGCACGGTCCCTGGATGGCGGCCACGGAGAGCGCCCGCATGGCCGACACCGCCTCTGCCATGGCCGCGCCCAGTGCTGGTGTCGCCGCGCCCGTGTGCTCCTCGATCGTGGCGTCGCGCGGGTCGGCAGCCAGCTCCCGACGGTCGAACCCGGCGCAGAACGCCCGGCCCGCACCTCGGACGACGACCACCGACGCCGGGGTGCCGTCGAACCAGGCGGCGGCTTCGGCCAGCTCCCGCAGGGCGAGCGCGCCGACGGCGTTCAGCCGTTCGGGCTGATCGAGCGTGAGGTGCCCGAGCCGGCCGTCGACCTCGGCGCGGAGGGTGCGGAACGTCGGCGCAGCGGTGGTGGACATGCCCGCATGGTGACGCATGCGCCGGATCCGAGCACGAATGACGAACAAGCTGGCACCGTCCGCGGCCTCAGCCGTTCGTGCGAGCCAACGCGGTTGACATGTGCATGCGGGGGTATCGGGCTCACATGACCACGTCGCCAACGAACACACGCCCTCACGGACGGGAGCAGATCCGTGTCGCGCTGATCGCAAGCACCCTCGAGCTGCTCGAGTCCCACGGACTCGGCGTCAGCATCCGCCAGATCGCCGAGCGCGCCAACGTGCCGCACTCCGTCATCGGGCGGTACTTCGGGTCGAAGGACGAACTCATCCGGTCCGCCTTCGACTCCACCCTGCCGGCAGACCGGGAGGTCGCCGATGACTTCGACACCGCCGAACAGGCCGCACGGGCGACGTTCGACAACGGTACGGAGCGCCCCGAACGGATCCGCATCCTCACCCAGCTCCTCCAGGCGGGCATGGATCCCCGCGACATCCGGGCTGAGGCGCCGCTCGTGATGTCGCTCGTGAAACTCATCGAGGAAGACCAGCCCGATCACGGAGACCCCCGCATCATCGCCGCCGCCATCTGCGCGCTGTCGATGGGCTGGGTGTTGACCGAGGAGTACCTCGTCGATCACACCGGGATCGACGTGCTCGACCGCGACCTCGTGCGCGACCAGGTCAAGGAGCTGATGCTCCGGCTCCTGTGAGCCGGCCCCTGCTCGCTACCATCCGGCCATGACCGACGCGGCCGAGGCCCTGCAAGCTCCCTGCGAGGACGTCGAACACTCGATGTCTTGATCATCGGTGCCGGGCTGTCGGGCATCGGTGCTGCGTACCGGCTCCAGACCATGTCCCGGCGACCCTGCCTACTGCCGGGAAAGCTCCGCTCGAGCTTGGGCTTCGGCTTCGGCCTTCGCCGTGAGCTCGTCGAACCGGCGGTAGAGCTGGATGTCGACGCGCTGCAGGTCTCCTTCGAATGCGAACGGCGCCTCGTAGGCCGCGCTCACGGCGGACCCGTGGTCGAAGCCGACGCTGGGTCCAATGCTCGACATCATGAACATGACGAACGGAATGTCTGCGGCGCCGACGCGCTCGCCGTCGATGACCAGTTCCGCACGGCCACCCGTTGCGGTGCGGCGGAACTCCAGGCCGATCACCGATGCGCCGGCCGGGAGGGGGGCCTCCGACCGGACGATCGTGTGGTCGTCGAACGCGTTGTAGTCGAACACCAGGTGGTCGTCCTGCACGAACAGCGAGATGCCGCTGTTCTCCGTGCCGACCGCGTAGATGACGCCGCCGGCGCCGGCCGGGCGGTCGACGGTGGCGAGGAGATCCCAGCCCAGGCCGGCGAGGGCCGGACCGACCTGACCCGGCATGGGCGACATCGGCGGGAAGTAGGTGTAGTGCCGGCTCTTGGGATGCGGCGAGTGGTCACGGGCGCGAGAGCCGAAGAGCTCGATGGTGCGGTCATCGAGCGGAAGCACTCCGTGCTCGGCGGCCTCGGCCCACCACTGCTCGACCATCGCCGCGACCCGCTCGGGCTGGTCGGCCGCCAGGTTCCGGCATTCCGAGCGGTCCTCGGCCAGGTGGTACAGCTCCCAGTCGTCCTCGTCGAAGGGCGAGCCCGGCTGGTGCTTGGTCACCACCTTCCAACCGTCGGCGTAGAGCGCCCGGTGCCCGCTCATCTCGAAGTACTGAACGGTCTTGGCGTCCGGCGCGTCCGGCGCGTCGAACGTGTAGTTCATCGGCGTGCCCGTCACCGGCATCTGCTCCAGCCCCCGGTACGCGTCCGGAGGGGTGATGCCGATGGCCTCGTAGATGGTCGGGACGATGTCGTTTACGTGGTGGAACTGGTGGCGGACCGATCCACCCTCGGCGATGCCGGCAGGCCAGTGGACGATCATCGGCACGTGGACGCCGCCCTCGTGGGTGTTCTGCTTGTACCACTTGAACGGGGTGTTCCCGGCTTGGGCCCAGCCCCACGGGTAGTTGGTGTGGCTGTGGGGACCGCCGATGTCATCGAGGCGCTCGACCGCCTCGTCGGGGGTCTCGTCCATCAGGTTGAAGTACTTCATCTCGTGCATCGATCCGAAGCGCCCACCCTCTTGGCTGGCACCGTTGTCGGACAGGAACACGATGATCGTGTTGTCGAGCTCGCCGAGCTGCTCGATCGCGTCGAGCAGGCGGCCGACCTGGGCATCGGTGTGGTCGAGGAACCCGGCGAAGGCCTCTTGGAGGCGAGCGGCCAGCTTCTGCTCGTTCTCGCTCAGCTCATCCCACGGTTCGACCCCGGGGTTCCGAGGGGCCAGTTCGGTATCGGCAGGCAGCAGCCCCATCTCGATCTGGCGAGCGAACCAGGCCTGGCGCGCCGCATCCCAGCCGGCGTCGTAGCGGCCCCGGTACTTCTCGAGGTACTCAGCGGGAGCCTGGTGGGGCGCGTGCATGGCACCGAAGGCCAGGTACGCGAAGAACGGCCGGTCCGGACGGATGGACTTCGAGTCGTGGATGAACCCGATGGCACGATCGACGAGGTCCTCGGTCAGGTGATAGCCCTCCTCGGGGGTCTTGGGGGCGTCCACCATGTGGTTGTCGTAGACGAGGGCGGGATTGAACTGGTCGGTCTCGCCCTCCATGAACCCGTAGAAGCGGTCGAAGCCGCGCTGGCATGGCCACTGGTCGAAGGGGCCGGCGGCCGACGCGTTCTCCATGGCGCAGAGGTGCCACTTGCCGAGGGCGAAGGTGGCATACCCCTCGTCGCGGAGCACCTCGGCGACCGTCGCGGCGTTGTTCGAGATGTGGCCGCGCAGGTGCGGGTAGCCGGAGGAGAAGTTGGCCAGCGAGCGCATCCCCACCTCGTGGTGGTTGCGACCCGTGAGGAGCGCGGCGCGCGACGGCGAGCACAGGGGCGTGACGTGGAAGTTCGTGTAGCGGAGTCCGTTCTGGGCGAGGCGGTCGATGTTCGGCGTGCTCATGTCTGAGCCGTAGCAACCCAGCTGGGCGAAGCCGGTGTCATCGAGGAGCATGACCACGACGTTGGGCGCTCCGTCACCCGGATGGGGTGGCGCCGGCCACCATGGCGTCGACTCCGCCTGGGTGCGCCCGATCGTGCCTTGGAAGCCTTCGTAGTCCTTCATGGGATCCCCTCAGATCGACCCGCGGGCAAACTTCTGTCCAATCGTCTGCCACAACATAGGCGCTCCCCGCGCCTGCTGCTCGATCACCCGTCGCCCCCGCCCTCGGAGGTGGCCAGCAGGGTGCCGAGCGCCCGGACCAGGACCCGCTGGGCCTCGGGAACCGACATCCGGCGGTGACGACGGAGGTGGTCCAGCGAGTCGAGCTCCAGGAGGACGTCGATCGCCGCGACCAGGTCGTGGCGCGCCTCCCGATCGAGGTCCACCAGTTCCGGGGCGAACATATCCTCGACCTGCCGCCGCAACAGGAGTCGGGTCTCCTGGAGCCGCTCGTCGATGAGCGGGTTCTGCGGCGCCCGAGCCACCGCCGCCCGAGCCATGGGGGCGATCCCATCGTGCAAGCGGAGCCGAGCCGTCACGGTGCGCTCGATGCGCGCCTCCAGAGGACCGACGCCTGGGTCATCGAGGTCGAAGAACGGCCCCATGCGCGCCAGGTTCCGGGCGATGGCGGCGCGGACGAGCGCGTCCATGTCATCGAAGTAGCGGTACACCGATCGCAGCGATATTCCCGAGCGCTCGGCCACCTCCGCGGGAACCGGAGCCATCGAGCCGTCGGCGAAGAGATCGAGCACCGCATCGAGCACCGCATCGCGGTTGCGGTCGCGCCGAGCGGTGCGGCCGTCCGACGGCACGTCGGGCTCAGGATCGCTCATCGGGGCTCCTCGTGACCGGCGCAGTTGCGAGCCGGAACTGCTGACACCGTACTTGCCACAACCTGCCACCAAGCCGCCCCTCTCCCCGACCGGGCGATCGCCGCCACACCTCGCTCGACGTGAGGGACGCAACGCAGAGGGTGCCTGGTTTGCCCCGGGCGGGGCACTACCCTTGGTGGGGCGCACTTTGCGGGGAGTGTGTCATCTGTTACGGTTCCGTGACGAACAAGGACTGCTGCAGTCCCCGGCCCCCTGGTGAGGAGAACAACTCGTGCGTCGATACTCGCTCGTGGTCGTCATGGCGGTGGCCGTCATGACCATCGGTCTGATCGGACCGGAGCTCGCTTCGTCCGCGCCCACCGGGGACCCCCGAGCCGAGCGCGAGAAGGTTCGGGCGGAGCAGGCCGAGGTCGCGTCCAAGATCGACACCACCAAGGCGTCGAAGCAGGAGATCGACCAGGCCATCGAGGTCATCAACGAGAACCTCGCCACCCAGGAGGCCGCCCTCACCCGCACCCAGGAGCAGGTCGCCCAGGCGAAGCAGGACATCAAGGACGCCCAGGCAGCCATCGCCCGGCTCAAGTCCGAGATCACCACGCTGCGCGCCGAGGTCCGTCGCCGCGCCGTCCAGGCCTACGTCAGCCCACCCGGCGACGACGTGTTGACCGTCCTCGACACGAAGGACTTCGTCACCGCCTCCAGCCGCAAGTTCTATATCGAGCTGCGCTCGCAGGATGACGCCGACATCGCCGATCGCCTTGACGGTGCCATGGCCGAGATCACCTACCAGCGTGAGAAGGCAGACGCCGCCCGCAAGGTGGCGGAGAACAAGGAGGCCGAACAGGCGAAGCGCACCGACGCCGTGCGCAACGCGAAGGCCCAGAAGCAGCAGATCGCCGACAGCCTCACCGCCACCCTCGACTCGCAGATCGCCCGGAGCATCCAGCTCCAGAAGACGGACCGGGCCCTCGCCAAGAAGATCGCCCAGGAACAGGCCGCACTCGTCGCCCGCCTGGCCGCCCTTCAAGCTGCGCAGCAGAAGGCTGACGCTGACGCTGCTTCTGCCGCCGCCGCCGCCGCTGCCGCCGCTGCCGCTCGCCCGCCGAGCGGTAGCACCCAGTCGCCCGGCGGCGGTGAGAGCACGCCGGTCTCCCCGATCGACACGCCCACCGGCGGCGGCACCGGCACGGGCGGCATCTCCCTGTGCTGGGTCGGTGGCATCCAGGTCAACTGCGCCATCCAGGGCCAGCTCGCCGACATGCTCAACGCTGCTCGCGGCAACGGGGTGGTCCTCTCCGGCGGCGGCTACCGCGACCCGGCCGAGCAGATCGCCCTGCGCCGCGCCCACTGCGGCAGCAGCTACTACGCCATCTACCAGATGCCGTCGTCGTCGTGTCGCCCGCCCACCGCTCGTCCCGGCAGCAGCCAGCACGAGATCGGCCTCGCCATCGACTTCAGCAGCTGCTCCCGCAGTAGCGCCTGCTTCAACTGGCTGCAGGCGAACGCGTCGAGCTACGGCTTCTACAACCTGCCGAGCGAGTCCTGGCACTGGTCGACCACCGGCTCCTGATCTGTCGGGAGCCAGCGTCCGGGAAGCGGCCAATCGGCCCAACCGGATTCAGCGGCGAGGCCCCCTCGCGCTAGGATCTCCGATCTTGCTGGTCGTAGCTCAGCTGGTCAGAGCGCCGCGTTGTGGTCGCGGATGTCGGGGGTTCGAATCCCCTCGATCAGCCCAGTCAGATGACCGGTCCTCCCCCTGGGATGGCCGGTCATCTGCCATTTTCGGCACCCAACGGGTTGGACCTCGCCCGGGGGTCGTCGGCTAGTGTCGCTCCGCGCCTCTAGCTCAACGGCAGAGCAATGGACTCTTAATCCACAGGTTGGGGGTTCGAATCCCCCGGGGCGCACCACCACCACTCGGCCCGGTCCCCGCGACCGGGCCGAGCCGCGTCCCAACCCCGATCAACGGCCTCGAATCAGGTCGCCTGAGCACCCCAGGCGGGCACAGGCGACCCGATTCGAGGTCCGGGGTGCGAACGTTGGGCTCAGGGAAGGACGATGACCCGGCCGGTGAGGCCACCGGCGTCGAGGGCGCGGTAGGCGTCGGCCACCTGGTCGAGGCGGAACGGGACGACGTCCACGGTGATCTGGCCGGCCGCCGCGAGGTCGAGCACGGCCCGTGCGTCCGACAGGTCCGAACCCTGGAAGGTGAACAGTTCCCCGTCACGGGGCAGGGTGCCGTACCACGGCTTGCGCAGGGTGCCGCCGGCGGCGCCGACGAGACCGAACGCACCAGCGGGGCCCAGCGCCCGCACGCCGCAGGCGATCGTGGCGTCGGTGCCGACGACGTCGACCACGACATCGGCACCCTCGGGACCCAGGAGCGCGCCGAGCTGACGGCCCGTCCCCTCCGCCACGCCGTCGAGCACCTCGTCCGCACCGCGGCGCGCTGCCACCGCACGACGGCCGGGGTCGGGGTCGATGGCCACGATGCGCGCCGGTGACAGCGCCCGCAGGATCTGGATCATCAGCCCACCGAGCCCGCCGACGCCGATGACGACGACGGTGCCATCGTCACGCAACCGGGGCAGGGCTCGACGGACGGCGTGGTACGAGGTCGCGCCGGCGTCCGTCAGCGGTCCAGCAAGGACGGGGTCGAGCCCATCGAGGGGCAGAAGTGCCCGCACGTCGTCGACCAGCAGCAGGTCCGCCAAGCCGCCGTCACGGCCGTACCCCCGACCCACCAAACCGTTGGCGCACGAGTTCTCCCGGCCCTCGATGCACCACCGGCACGCACCACAGGACGCCGGCGAGGCCACCGCCACCGGATCGCCGACCGCCACCTCGGCGACGCCGTCGCCCACCGCGTGCACCCAACCCGCGGACTCGTGCCCGAGGGTGAAGGGGATCTGCCATCCGAGGTCATCGCCGATCGCGCCCGGCATGGCCATCATCGCCAGGTCCGAGTGGCACAAGCCGCAGGCCGCCACGCGCACCACCACCTGCCCCGGACCGGGGTGGGGATCGGGCACCTCGACCAGCGAGGGCTGCTGCTCCCACGCGGTCATCCGGTAGGCGCGCGAGGTCGAGGCGGCAGGCATCGATCGCCACCGTACGCGCCCCGACGCGCACGGTGCCGGGCCTGAAGGCCCGGCACCGTGGTGTGGCGCAAACCGAAGGGTGGGGGGCTCGGTGCGCCAGGCTGGGGGGGGAACGCTGAGGTCAGACCGTGCCGGCCATCATCGGGGTGTGATCGGAGGCGATGACGCCGGGGGCCTTCTCCTGGGTCACGGCGAAGAGCTCGATGTCGCCGATCCGCGAGGGATCGACCGAGAACGGCACGACCGAGGTGTCGCCGAAGGTGCCCAGGGACAGGACCGTTCCATCGACCTTGCCCCAGAGCTGGTATACCTGCCCGTCGGCGGGGGGAGCGAGGTCGTCGAGGATCAGGTAGCCCTGACCGTTTGCCTCGACCACGGCCTTCGCCGTGCCATCGTTGCCCGAGAGGTCGACCTTCAGCTTGGACTCGGCGGCTGCGTCGCTGGCCATCTCTTCGACGCTCTGGCCCCGGTTGAGTCGCTGGGCCTGGCCCACCGCCACCACGCCGAGCAGGACGATGATGCTGGCGGCGACGGCGACCACGGCGAGCATCGGGCGGGAGGGTCGGCGGCGAGCGGCGCCGATCGGCACGACCTCGCCACCGGCGGGTGCTGCCGACCCGGCCTCGGCTCGAGCAGGTGCGTCGGCTGCAGGCAGAATGGCCACGCGCATCGGCGGCGCCTCCGGGGCCAGTTCCGTGGCGATGCGGTTCCAGACGCCCTCCGGTGCGGTCGCACCGGTGTTCGACAGGAACGACGCCACCTCGCGGTGCTCGGCAACCTCGGCCCGACAACGTGGGCACCCGGCGAGGTGGAGCTCGATGCGCTCCCGCTCGTCAGGATCCACAGCATCGAGCGCGTAGGCGCCCAGCAGATCCGAGAAGTCATCGAAGATGTCGTTCACATCAACTCACCCAATCCCACACCGCTACTCACGAACTCGGCGCGCAACCGCTTCAACCCGGAACGGATCCGGCTCTTCACTGTTCCCTCAGGCTCGTTCAACATGACGGCGACCTCTCGATAGGTGTGCCCGCCGAGGTAGGCCAAGCGGATCGCCTCGCGCTCCGACTCGGGGAGGGTGTCCAGCGCATCGCGGACGTGATCGGCCAACGTGAGGTCCCACACCTCGCGCTCGAGGTCGTAGCCGGCCTCGGCAGTGCGACGCAGATCCTTCTCCTCCCGCCGACGGCGCGAGGACTCGGAGCGCAGCAGGTCGACCGATCGTCCATGGCACTGCGCGAGCAGGTAGGAGCGCAGCGAGCCTCGGGCCGGGTCGAACTTGTCGGGATCGTTCCACAGGCGGACGAACACCTCCTGCACGATCTCCTCCGCAAGCGTCGCATCGTTCAGGAGCCGCCGCGAGAGGCCGAACACGGCGCCAGCGTGCCGGCGGTACGCCTCGGCGAGCGCGTCCTGGTTGTAACGGGAGACGGCCATGACCAGCGCGGCATCGCTGACGTCCCGGATATCACCCTGCATGTCAGGCTCTACGGAGACCCCAACGGTGTCGGATGATGTTGCGGGGAGATTCTTGGGGCGGGTCACGCGTGGGTCCTACCCACCTCTTGCCGCTTCTTGAACCCGGACACCACCTCCACGTGGCTGGTGTGCCCGAACAGGTCGACCACCGTCGATCCGACGTGGACGTACCCGGCGTCGGCGAACAGGGCCGCGTCGCGCCCGAGCGCGGCCGGGTCGCAGCTCACCAGCACGCACAGATCGGCCCCGGTGCCGACGACGGCCGCCACGCCCTCCTTGCCCAGGCCACTCCGTGCCGGGTCTGCGACCACCACGTCGGCGGCCGACGGTCGCCAACGGGCCAACGCGACCTTCACGATGCGAGCGTCGAGGTCAGCGAGGTTCTGGCGGGCATCGGCCACCGATGCGGCGCTGCGCTCGACCCCGACGACCGTGCGCCCTGCGCCGACGGTCCCGGCGAAGAGGCCGACGCCGCAGCAGAGGTCGACCAGCCGCTCGGCATCGGGCGCATGCTCGTCGACGAGCGCAGCCACCGATGCCACCAGGGCTTCGGCGCCCTCCGGACTGGCCTGGAAGAAGGCCTTGGCCGACACCCGCCAGCGCCGGTCGGCGACCACTTCGTGCAGCCACACGCGATGTCCGCCCTTGAGGTCGCCCTCACCCACGACGGTCACCCCATCGGGCACCCGAGCCTCGCTGCTCGTCGGCCCCACGACGACGAGGCGCTCACCGGTCCGCCCCCCGACGCGGATGACCACGTTGGCACCCGGAGCGAAGGTGCTGCGGGCGATGACGTCGTTCACGTCCGGGTGGGCCACCAAGCAGTGGTCAACCGCGATCAGATCGTGAGACCGGCGGCGACGGAAGGCGAACCGGCCCTCGGCGTCGGCGACGCCCCGCACGCTGGTCCGCAGGCCCTCGGCCGGGAGCGGTGGTGCGGCCCGAACGTCGGGATCGACCACCTTGCCGCTGCGCGCCAGCACGTCCGAAACGATCCCCAGGCGCAGCGCCCGCTGGGCATCGACGTCGACGTGCTGCCAGTCGCAGCCGCCGCAGCCGCGAGCCACGTTCGGGCACGGAGGCTCGACCCGCTGGGGCGACGGATCAAGGACGTCGACCACCGCACCACGGGCGAAGGACTTCTTCTCCTCCAGCAGCTCGACCATGACGGTCTCGTCCGGCAGGGCACCGGTGACGAAGACCACGCGGCCTCCGTCCTCCCGTGCGACCGCTTCTCCGCCCACCGCCATCGAGGTGGTCCGAAGCTCCACCGTGGTCACGAAGCGCAGCCTACCGGGTCGACCCCGGGCCTTAGGATGCCGGGGTGCCTTCCGATGCCGCGCTCCGCCCGATCCACATCGCCCCATCGGTCCTGCCGGCCGACTTCTCGAAGATGGGCGACGAGCTCAAGGCCCTCGCCGATGCCGGCGTCGACCGGATCCACTGGGACGTGATGGACGGCCAGTTCGTTCCGAACATGACCTTCGGACCGGCCATGATCGCGGCCTGCCGGTCTGCGGTGGAGCTGCCGTTCGAAGCCCACCTCATGGTGAACACCCCGGAAGTCCTGCTGTCGGAGTACATCGACGCCGGCTGCCAGCTGATCACCATCCACGCCGAGTCCACGGTCCACCTCCACCGCTGCCTGACCCAGATCAACGAGAGCGGGTCACGCGCCGCGGTGACCATCGTCCCGTCGACACCGATCTCGGCCATCGAGCACGTCCTCGACGTCGTGGACATGGTGCTGATCATGACGGTGAACCCTGGCTTCGGTGGCCAGGCCTACATTGCCTCCCAGGAGGCGAAGGTTGCCGACTTGCGCCGGATGATCGTCGCTCGCGGCCTCGACGTCGACATCGAGGTCGACGGGGGGATCGCTCCGGCCACCATCGCCGCTGCCACCAGCGCCGGAGCGAACGTCTTCGTGGCCGGCAGCGCACTGTTCCGCGATCCTGCCGGGCTCGCACACGCCGTCGAGGACCTGCGGACGCGCGCCACCGCCGCCCAGGCCGGCATCCACGCCGCCTGATCGATGCCCCGCTTCGCCCGCCCGGCCGCGCTGGCCCTCGCTGCCTCCCTGTTGCTCGCCACGGCACTCGGCGCGTGCACGAAGGACAGCGGCAGCAAGGCGGAGTTCTGCGCCCGTGTGAAGGAGGTGCCTGCGCTCGAGTCGGTGCTCGCCCGTTTCAGCGAGGCGGATGCCGATGTGCTCGCCGATCGCATTGCCAAGGCTCGGGCGGCCTACGACGACCTGGCGAACGCTGCTCCCCCGAAGATCGCGGACGAGACCGACGAGGTGGTGAGCCTGGTCAACGACATCCTCGACGCCGTCGAGCAACACCCTACCGATCCGGCAAAGGCGGCGGCGCGGGTCCGAACGGCCATGGCCGAACACAAGGGCGTGGCCGCGGACCGCGCCGAGGTCGCCGACTACGCCCAGGACGAGTGCGGCGTGCAACTCGACGCGACCCTCACCCAGGGGGGCGCCTCGGCATCGACGACGACGACCAGCGCGGGAACCGCGCCGATGGACACCGTCACCACGACCACCGGCGGCTGAGGCCCCACGTCGGGGCGGCGATCAGTCCTCGGGCAGGGCGCTGCGACGGGTGATCACGTTGTCGATCAAGCCGTATGCCTTGGCCTCCTCGGCGGTGAACCAGCGGTCCCGCTCGGAGTCCTCTTCGATCTGCTCCACCGTCTGGCCGGAGTGCTCGGCGATCTTCTCGGCCATGAGGCGCTTGATGTAGACCATCCGCTCCGCCTGGATGGCGATGTCGGAGGCCTGGCCCTGGATGCCACCCGAGGGCTGGTGCATCATGATCTGGGTGTGTGGCAGCGCAGAACGCTTGCCCGGCGCACCGGCGCAGAGCAGGAACTGGCCCATGCTGGCGGCGAGACCCATGCAGACGGTGGCCACGTCGGCCGTGACGAACTGCATCGTGTCGTAGATCGCCATGCCGGCGCTGATGGAGCCACCGGGCGAGTTGATGTAGAGGTAGATGTCCTTGTCGGAGTCCTGCCCGTCGAGGTAGAGGATCTGCGCCGCGAGCTGGTTGGCGATGGTGTCGTTCACATCGGTGCCGAGGAAGACGATCCGCTCCTTGAGGAGCCGGTTGAAGATGTCCGAGCCGGGATCGAACCCTCCGGGTCCTTGGGCGACGGGCATCAGAAGCGGGGTATCCATAGCGCCGCAGGCTAGCGGCCACCCACCCCCTTCCCGCGCCCTCAACCGTGCCGGCGGCGCGACTCGAACGCGCACTGGCCAGGATCCGAAAGCTGGTGTTCTGGCAAAGGCGCAGTGCCGGCGGCGCGACTCGAACGCGCACTGGCCAGGACCTAAACCTGGTGCCTCTGCCAATTGGGCTACGCCGGCGAGGTGGCTGATGGTACCGGTCGTCTGGCACCCTGCTGGCCATGCCCGAGGGTCACACCATCCATCGTCTCGCCCGGGACCTCCGGGCCGACCTCGCGGGCCAGGCCCTGCGCGTGTCGAGCGCCCAGACCCGCTCCGAGGCGACGGCCGCGCTCCTGGATGGACACCGCCTGCGACGCACCGAGGCCTGCGGGAAGCACCTGTTCTTGACCTTCGACTCCCGCCAGGTGCTGCACGTGCACCTCGGCCTCATCGGCAAGTGGTTCCGGCGGGCCCCTGACCCCGTCGACGGCACCGTCGCGGCACCGACCGCCACGACCCGGCTCCGGCTCCAGCCGGCCGAGGGAGGCGAGCTCGCATGGGACCTGATCGGACCGATGCTCGCCGCTGCGATCACCCCGGCCGACAAGCGAGCGGTGATGGGCCGCCTCGGTCCCGACCCGCTCCGCAAGGACGCCGACCCGGAGCAGACCTGGGCCAAGCTCCAGCGCAGCGACAAGGCGGTCGGCCTGCTGCTCATGGAGCAAGACGTCGTCGCCGGCATCGGCAACGTCTACCGGTCCGAGCTGCTGAACATCGTCGGCGTCGACCCCCGCCGCAGCGGACGTGCGGTCGACCGGGACGAGTTCGACGCGCTGTGGGCCGAGACCGTCCGCCAGCTCAAGCTCGGCGTTCGTCGCAACCGCATCGTCACCATGCGCCCCGACGAGCTCCCCCGCCCGCTGTCGAGGCTCCGTCGGGGCGAGGGGCGCTACGTCTACAAGCAGGAGCACTGCGGTCGCTGCGGCACCGAGCTGGACATCTACCCCATCGCCGGTCGGACCACGTGGTCCTGCCCCGTCTGCCAGCCCCGCTGACCAAACCGGGTCGATAGGGTCCGCAGCGATGCGCATCGAGGAGCTCCCCACCCCCGCACTGGTCGTCGACCTCGACCTCCTCGACGCCAACATCGCTCGCATGGGTGCCGCTTGGCCGGGGACCAAGCTCCGCCCGCATGCCAAGGCGTTCAAGTCGACCTCGCTGGCCCGGCGGCTGGCGGCGGCCGGCCACACCTCGTTCTGCGGCGCAACGGTGCGCGAGCTGGCCGGGCTGGCCGCTGCGGGCCTGGGCGACGACCTGCTCCTGGCCAACGAAGTAGTCGACGTCGGCCGGTTGAAGGCGCTCGTCGACTACGTCCCCGACGCCCACATCACCGTGGCTGTGGACTCGCCGGAAACCATCCGCGTGGCGGCGGCCGCAGGCGTGCGGTCGGTGCTCGTCGACGTCAACGTCGGCATGCCCCGCTGTGGCTGCCGGCCCGAGGATGCCGGCCGCCTCGCCGAGGCGGCGCGGGCCGAGGGCCTCACGGTGCTCGGGGTGATGGGGTACGAGGGCCACCTCATGACCGAAGGCGTCGACCAGGCGGCCAGGGTCGAGGAATCGATGGCGCTCCTACTCGACGCCCACGACGTGGTCGGCGGCGACATCATCTCGGGCGGCGGCACCGGCACTTGGAACAAGAACCACTGGGTCACCGAGCTCCAGGCCGGGAGCTTCACGCTCATGGACACCCACTACGAGGCGGCTGGCGTCGGCTTCGCCAAGGCCCTGAGCCTGCAGCTCACCGTGGTGTCGGTGAACCGGACCGGCGGGTGGGCCGCGGCGGACGGCGGGCTCAAGGCGCTGGGCATGGATCACGGCAACGCTGCGATCGACGGCGCCGACGTCTGGTACCACGCCGACGAGCACACGGTCTTCTCGGCCCGAGACGGCTCGCCACGGCCGTCCGTCGGCGACCGGGTCACGGTCTGGCCCGCCCACGTCGACCCCACGGTCTCCCAGCACGAGCAGCTCTGGGTCCACCAGGCCGGCGAGGTCGTCGACTGCTGGCCCATCGACCTCCGCCACTGGTAGTCCCACCCGGCCACCGCGACCCGGCCGAGGGTCAGGCGTCGAGCTGGGCGAGGAGGTTGCGGAGGGCGCTGCCGCGGTGGCTGATGGCGTGCTTCTCGTCCTGGGTCATCTCGCCGAAGGTGCGGCCGTCGCCCTGGTCCGGGATGAACACCGGGTCGTAGCCGAACCCACCGGGGCCTCGGGGGGCATCGGCGATGCGGCCTTCCACGGTCCCGGCTGCCACCAGCTCCAAACCGTCGGGGTGGCGCAGCACGACCACCGCCTGGAAGCGGGCGGTGCGATCTGCAGGGTCGGGACGATCGGCGAGGGCGGCGAGCAGCTTGTCGACGTTGTCCTGGTCCGTGGCGTCCTCGCCTGCATAGCGGGCGGACCACACCCCGGGCGCCCCGCCGAGGGCATCGACCTCGAGGCCCGAATCGTCGGCCACCGCAGCAAGGCCGGTGGCGGCCACGAGGGCGGCGGCCTTCAGCCGGGAGTTGCCCTCGAAGGTGTCGGCGTCTTCGACCACGTCGGGCACCTCCGCCGGGCGCGGCACCAACTCGAGGTAGGCCCCGAGGATCTCCACGATCTCGGCCGCCTTCTTCGGGTTGGCCGAGGCCAACACGATCGGGGTGCGCTTGCCCACGATCGACGTCCGATCAGCGGGCCGAAGGCGGCGTCGCGAGCACGGTGCGCTGCAGCGCGACGATCTGGGCGATGCCGCCCTCGGCCAGGTCGAGCAGCGCATCGAGTTCCGAGCGGGAGAAGGGTGCTCCCTCGGCCGTGCCCTGGACCTCGACGTACCCGCCCGAGCCGGTCATGACGACGTTCATGTCGGTCTCCGCAGTGGAGTCCTCGGTGTAGGGCAGGTCGAGCATCGGCACGCCGCCGACGATGCCGACCGAGATGGCGGCGCATTCGGTGGTGAGCGGGTTGGTGGCGATCTTGCCGGCCGCCATCGTGCGGGTCAGGGCGTCGTGCAAGGCGACGTAGCCGCCGCAGATCGACGCCGTCCGCGTGCCGCCGTCGGCCTGGAGCACGTCGCAGTCGACGATGACCTGGCGCTCGCCCAGCGCCTTCATGTCGCACACCGACCGCAACGAGCGTCCGATGAGGCGCTGGATCTCCTGCGTGCGCCCGGACTGCTTGCCCTTGGCGGCCTCCCGGTTGATGCGTTCGGCCGATGCGCCCGGCAGCATCGAGTACTCGGCGGTGACCCAGCCCTTGCCCTTGCCCTTCATCCAGCGCGGCACGTTCTCGTCGATCGATGCCGTGCACAGCACCCGGGTGTTGCCGAACGACACGAGGACGGACCCGGCGGCCTGCACCGTGAAGTCCCGCTCGAAGCTGATGGGGCGAAGTTCGTCGTTCTGGCGGCCGTCGGCGCGCATGGAGGCTCCTGCAGGAAGGGGAAGGCGGGCGGACCATCGTCGCAGACCAACCACCCCCCAGCCGACCTGGGACCAACTTGTCGCAGGATCCGGGGGCGATGTCCCGGCTGTCGCAACACGTTCCCCGGGGTGGAGGGTCAGGGGGACCAGGGGGCTCGTTCGGCGGCGGCGAGCTCGGGTCCGAGGAGGCGGGAGCCGAGGTCGCGGAACCGGTCGACGTCGCCCGACGACACGAAGCGGTGGGAGCCGATGCGACCCGCAGCAGCCGCGGCGAGCGCCGGCTCCTCCGAGGCGGGCGACTCGGCGCGGAACATGGCGAGGGCCTCGAACGCCGTCTCGTCGGCCGAGGACACCAACACCACGTCGCGGCCCACCACGTCGGTGATGGTCCGGGCGAGGTACGGGTAGTGCGTGCACCCGAGGAGCAGCGCGTCCACCTTCGCGTCCACGATCGGGGCAAGCAGGCGTTCGGCCAGGACGTGCACCTGGTCGCCACCGGTCTCCCCGCCTTCGACGAACTCCACGAAGCCCGGACAGGCCGCCACGGTCAGCTGGACCGATGAACCGCAGGAGGCCACCGCCCGTTGGTACGCCCCCGACCCGACGGTGCCCACCGTGCCGATGACCCCGACGCGGCCGGTCTCCGTCGCCCGGACCAGCGACCGCACGCCTGGGTCGATGACACCCATGACCGGCACGTCGAGCGACTCCCGCAACGAAGTCAGCGCCGCGGCCGCGGCCGTGTTGCACGCCACCACCAGCAGCTTCACGTCGTGCTCGTCCACCAGGTAGCGGCCGATCTCGTGGGCGAACTCGGCCACCTCGTCGAGCGACCGGGGCCCGTAGGGGTACCGGCCCGTATCGCCCACGTAGACCAGGTCCTCGTCGGGCAGCAGGTCGATGAAGGCCCGAGCCACGGTGAGGCCACCGAAGCCGCTGTCGAACATCCCGATGGGACGGTCGTCGACGGGCGCAGCGGACACCGGTCCAGGCTACGACCGCCGCCCACTGCGGCCCCGATCTCTGCGGCCGTGCCAGGACGGCCACGACCGTCTCGGGGCCCGCCGGCGAATCTCAGCGCATTCCCAGGAAACTCCCAGGAACAGCTGCGAGGCTGGTCGGGTGACCGGCGAACGACTCCTGCTCGTGGACGACGAGGACAACCTCCGCTCGATGCTCGAGGCCGCCCTGCGCCACAGCGGCTTCGAGGTGCACCCGGCGGCCAACGGCCGCGATGCGCTCGAAGCCGTGCCCGAGGTGAAGCCCGACCTGATCGTGCTCGACGTGATGCTGCCGGACCTGGACGGCTTCGATGTGTGCCAGCGGCTCCGCAGCACCGGAAACCGCACGCCGGTGCTGTTCCTCACCGCCCGCGACGCCACCGAGGACAAGGTCCGCGGTCTCACCATGGGCGGCGACGACTACCTGGTGAAGCCGTTCAGCCTCGACGAGCTCGTCGCCCGGATCAACGCCGTCCTACGGCGGACGGGCAACGCCAAGGACGGTGCGGTGCTGACCTGCCTCGACCTCGAACTCGATGACGAGGCCCACCTCGTCACCCGGGGCGGGATCGAGGCGCCGCTTTCCCCCACCGAATACAACCTGCTGCGCTACCTGCTGGTGAACCAGGGCCGGGTCCTGTCGAAGGCCCAGATCCTCGACCACGTGTGGCAGTACGACTTCGGCGGCGACGGCGGCGTGGTCGAGACCTACATCGGCTACCTCCGCAAGAAGATCGACAACGTCGACCCGCGCCTGATCCAGACCGTGCGAGGCGTCGGCTACTCGATTCGCGAACCGCGGACCTGAGGCGACCGTGTCCCTGCGCGCCCGCCTCCTGTTGGGCATGGCCGTCGTCGCGGCGGTCCTCGTCCTCGCCGCCTTGTCGATCACGCGCGCCACGAAGCACAACCTGATCAAGCAGGTCGATCAGCAACTGGCCCGCTCGGCGCCGCAGGCCCGGCGGGGGGAGCTGGGCCGCAACCCCGACAACCCGACCGGGCCGCCGAGCGCCCTCTACGTGGCCTGGATCAACCCGCGCACGGGGGATCTCACCACCCTGTACCTGCCCACCACGGTGGACGAGTCCGCCAGCCCACCCGACCTCACCGTGGGCGATGTGGTCTCGCACCTCGGTGGTGGACCCTTCACCGTGTCCGCCCAGGAGTCGGCCCTCCGCTACCGCGCCGTGGTGCGCGCCGAGGGTCGGGGGAACCGCACCCTGGTGCTCGCTCTGCCGTTGGAAGACGTCGACGAGACCATCGATCGCCTCCTCGCCATCGAGGCGATGGCCGCCGCGGCGATCCTCGCCACGCTGGGCCTCGTCACGTTCTGGGTGTTGCGACTCGGCGTCCGGCCGGTCCAGCAGATGACCGCCAAGGCCAAGGCCATCGGCGAAGGCGACCTCTCCCAGCGCATCCCCGAAACCGCACCGGGCACAGAAGCCGGCGAGCTGGGCATCGCCTTGAACCAGATGCTCGGTCGCATCGAGGAGTCGTTCGACGAACGGGCGCGGTCGGAGGATCGGCTGCGCCAGTTCGTGGCCGACGCGTCCCACGAGCTGCGCACCCCCGTCACCACCATCCGCGGCTACGCCGAGCTGTACCGGCTCGGCGGGCTGAGCACGGAGCACGAGATCAGCGAGGCGATGCGCCGCACGGAGCAGGAGGCCACGCGCATGGGCCAGCTGGTCGGCGACCTGCTGGACCTGGCCCGGCTCGACCAGGGTCGTCCCCTCAACCTGGGACCGACTGACGTCTCCGCGCTCGCCGCAGACGCCGTGGCCGATGCCAGTGCGGTCGAGCCCAAGCGGCCGCTCTCGCTGGAGGCTCCGGCGCCCGCGATCGTGGTGGGAGACGAGGCGTTGCTCCGTCAGATCCTGGCGAACCTCGTGGCCAACGCACGAGTGCACACGGAACCCGACACGCCGATCACCGTTCGCGTCCGAGACGAGGGCGCCTCCGTGGTGCTGGAGGTCGCGGATCGGGGCCCGGGCATGCCTCCCTCGGTGGCCTCACACGCCTTCGAGCGGTTCTACCGAGCCGATCCGGCGCGCACCCGCCACCGGGGCGGTTCCGGGCTGGGCCTGTCGATCGTGGCGGCCACCGTTGCGGCCCATGGGGGCACCGTGGCGCTCGAGACGACGCCGGGCCACGGGACACTGGTCCGGGTCACCCTGCCGAAGCAACCGGTCCCCCCGCCTCCGCCGCCAGCAGCCTGAGCCACCGGCCGGCGACCTTCTGCGCAAGGTGCCCCGGGATTCCCAGCCAAATCTCAGGTTCGTCTGGTTCCATCTCCCTTGCACCCCGATCCCGACACCCGTCAACACGAGGAGCGCTCCATGCGCACGCAGAAGACCATCGCCGCCGTCGCCATGACCGTGGTACTCGCCGGAGGCGCCCTGATCGGCACCACCCTCGGCAACCCGCTGGCCTCCGGGGCCCAGGACGGCACCGCCACCACGACCACCGCACCCAGCGGCTCGTCGCCGAAGGGAACGCCCGACCACGGCGCACCTGGCGAAGGCCGTAACGGGCGCCACGGCGGCCCGTTCGACCTCGAGGTCGCCGCCAAGGCCCTCGGCATCACGCCGGCCGAGCTGCGGACGCAGCTCGAAGCCGGCAAGAGCCTGGCCGACGTGGCCAAGGCCGAGGGCGTCGACAAGCAGGAGCTCATCGACGCACTCGTCAAAGCTGGCGAGAAGCGCCTCGACGAGGCCAAGGCGACGCTGCCCGACCGGATCGCCAAGCTGGTCGAGGCCACCCCAGGTGACCGCCAAGGGGCCGGTCACGGACCCCGCGGCCGCATGGGAGAGCGGCTCGAGGTGGCCGCCAAGGCCCTGGGCATCTCTGAGGACGATCTGAAAGCCGAGCTCAAGGACGGCAAGACCATCGCCGAGGTCGCCAAGGAGAAGGGCGTCGACAAGCAGAAGGTCATCGATGCCCTCGTCGCCGATGCCGAGGCCCGGGCGGCCGAAGCCGTAAAGGCGGGCAAGATCACCCAGGCTCAGGCTGATGAGCACCTCAAGAATGCCACCGAGCGCATCACCAAGATGGTCGACGAGGGCTTCCCCAAGGGCGGTCCTCGCGGTGGACCCGACGGCGGCCCCGAGGGCGGACCCGACGGCCCGCCTCCCGGTGGTGAGGGCGGGAGCGGCACGGCTCCCGGCACCGGCAACTGATCTCACCGGCCCTCCCGCCAGGACCGTGAAGCGGTGCCCGGGCCCGCAAGGGCCCGGGCACCCTCGCGTCCGGGGTTAGAAGTAGATGATCGTCTTCGCCCGGGCCACGACGTCTTCGATGTCACCGGTCCAGGCGCCGGTGGAGAGGTACTTCCAGCCGCTGTCGCAGGCGATGGTCACGATGACCCCCTCGTCGATCTCCGACGCGCAGCGCACGGCGCCCGCCATGATCGCCCCGGACGAGATGCCGACGAACAGGCCGAGCTCGGTCATCTTGCGGACCCACTCGATCGACTCGCGCGGGTGCACGATCGTCTTGCGGTTGAGCAGGCTGTAGCCGTCCCAGTCGGTGAACACCGGCGGGACGAAGCCTTCTTCGATGTTCTTGAGGCCGTCGACCATCTCCCCAGGGGGCGGCTCGATGGCCCAGATCTGGATGTCGGGGTTCTGCTCCTTGAGGTACGTGCCGACACCCATCAACGTGCCGGCGGTACCGAGCCCGGCGATGAAGTGGGTGACATCGGGGACGTCGGCCATGATCTCGGGGCCGGTGCCCTCGTAATGGGCACGGGGGTTCGCCTCGTTGCCGTACTGGTACGGGAACCACCAGTCGGGGTGTTCGGCAGCAAGGGCCTTGGCGCGCACCATGGCGCCGTTCGATCCCTCCGACGCCGGTGACGGGATGATCTCCGCACCCCAGACCTCGAGGGCCTGGCGCCGCTCGACCGACACGTTGTCGGGGAGTACGACCTTGAACGGGTAGCCCCGCGCCTTGCAGATCATCGCCAGCGCGATGCCGGTGTTGCCCGACGACGACTCCAGCACCGTCTTGCCCGGCTGGAGCTCACCGCTGGCCTCGGCCGCTTCGATCATCCACTTGGCGGCGCGGTCCTTGACGGATCCGCCGGGGTTCTGGCCCTCGAGCTTGCAGTAGATCCGGACGCGGGGGTTCGGGCTCAGGGCGCTGATGTCGACGATCGGCGTATTGCCGATGAGGTCGGTGACGCTGGCGTAGACCGCCACGGTGGGCTCCTCGAAAGGTGACTGGAACGATCGGGATTCTAGGGAGGCCGTCGCCCGGACCCCACAACCCTCCAAACGTCGTCGGTCACACCGCCCGAACGGGCGCTCCCACCGATGACGTTCGGCCTCGGTGGAGGGTCGGGCCCCGGCGGGGTGGGTCAGCCTTCGATGATGGCGACGGGGCTCTCGACGATCTGGCCGTCGTCGAGGATCCAGGAGCGCAGCATCGGCTCTCGGTCACGGAGCGACACGATGATGTAGTGCCATCCGACCAGGAGCGGGTTGTCGGCCTGCTGCACGTCGGTGGGCGACGGGTATGGGTCGGTATGGGTGTGGGAGTGCATGACGCCGACCACATCGATCCCAAGCGGCCCGAAGGCTCGATCGGCGGCCAGGAACCCGTCGGCACCAATGGAGTAGGTCTTCGCCGAGGCGTCGGCGTTGCGAGTCGGGGCGAAGGCCGACACGAGGTCCGCCCCGAACGGTCCACCGAGCAGGCCACACGCCTCGTTCGGCAGCCCGATCACCGCGTGGCGGATCATGTCGAGGTGGGCCGAACGGGCGATGCGCAGCACGACGTCACCGTAGTGGCCGAGTGGTGCCGCCCGACCGACCGGTAGCCTCGCCCCGTCATGGCAACCAAGCGCACCGGCGACAACGTGGTCGCAACCAACCGGCAGGCCCATCGGGACTACGAGATCCTCGACACGTGGGAGGCCGGCATCATGCTGAAGGGCAGCGAGGTGAAGTCCCTGCGCGAGGCCAAGGTCCAGCTGCGCGACGCCTATGCCCGCTTCACCGGCCGGGAACTCTTCTTGCTGGGCCTCCACATCGGGTCGTACTCCAACGCTTCGGCCCAGGGTGGACACGAGCTCGAGCGCACCCGCAAGCTCCTGCTGCACGATCACGAGCTGACCGAGATGAAGGCGCGGGTCGATCAGGAGCACCTGACCCTGGTCCCGCTCTCGCTGTACTTCAAGGGCGGTCGAGCGAAGGTCGAAATCGGCATGGGCAAGGGCCGCAAGCACTACGACAAGCGCCAGGTCATCGCCCAGCGGGACTCCGACATGGATGCCAAGCGCGCCATGGCCGCACGCCGCCGCTCCGAGTAGCGGCGCCCTGGGCGTCTAGACCTTGGTCCCCGACAGGGCGAGGGTGCAGTTCGCGCCGCCGCCCACCGCCACGAACGTGGCCTCGAAGGTCACCGCCGAGCCGTCCACGAAGAACCGGCCGGACACCGTGTTGGAGGCGCCCTGGCTCGCGAGGGAGCCCTCGAACGCCAGCTGGCCCTCCTCGAGCGTCGCTGGCAGGGTCCCGCCGGGCAGGACGACGTCCACATTCCAGGCACCGTCGCTGCCGGTCACCTGCATCTCCACGGTGAGCTCGCCCGACGTGCAGACATCGGGAGGCGCGTCGGTGGTTCCCTGGACCGTGTAGCTGCCGGAGAGCAACTCATCCAACGGGGCCTGGGGCGGGGCGGTGGTGGTCGTGGCATCGAGGTCCACGCAGAGGTCGGGGTTGGCTGCTGGCCCCTCGCACATGTTCGGGTCGAAATCGTCGTCGGGCGGAAGGTCGTCAACGTCGAAGTCATCGTCCTCGGTGCCGTCGGTCGTCGCTGGCCGATCGAACAGATCACCCGACGTGTTGTCCACGAGGATGAAGTTGTTGATGACGACCGTGTTCTGCACGACCACGGTGATGCGTCCGGGATCGAACCCCTCCCACTCGGTGCCGGTGTACCGGGCCTTCGTAGGGACGGGATCGGTCAGGGGGTTGCCACAGAAGCACTTGACCACCGGCTTGCCGTACTCGTCCACCAGGATCGCCGTCCCCGCCTGGAGCACGGACTGGATGGATGTGGCCCTGCCGCTCTTGTAGCCGTGGTTCGTCACCCGGGTGTCGCTGCGGAGGATCACCGGGGTCAGGCCCTCGACGAAGGTCCGGATGTCCTCGCGCTCGATGCCGAGGGTGTCGGCCCACGCCTGGCCCTTCTCCGGATTGTCCCCCAGGAAGGCGATGAGCTTCTCCTTGTCGCACGACGCCTTGTCGCGCGTCCCGCCGTAGAGCCCGGGAACGCCGCCCGCTTCGCTGGCGACCGCCGACTTGGTGGCAAGCGTCGTGGTGGTCGTTGGCGCAGCGGACGTCGACGTGGTGGTCGCGACCGTCGCCGCTCCCTTGCCGACCGGCGGCGTGAACGGATCCTGGAGGTGGTCGACCGGCTCGAGGAACACCTCCTCGGCCGCCTCGTCGCTTGCGGCCTCGTCGTCGTCGCCCCCCATTGACACGGCGACCACGGCGACCAGGATGACCACGACGACCGCCAGCGCACCGGCCAGGATCAGCACGGTGCGGTTCGACCTCCCGTCGGACTCGGCACTCACGGGCTCCGGCGGCGGAGCAAGGACCTCGGGCGGATCGGACGGCACATCACTCATCACGAGCCTTCCTGACGCCGGCTCCTCCCACGAAGCCGGTGACGGGGGGAGTCTCACCTACCTCGAAGGAGCTGACAAGCGAGTCCACGCCCGGTGACCGCCGGCGACGGCGAGTGAGCGAGCACGGAGCCCCGGGTGGGCCGCCGCGCTCGGGCCAGTACGCTGGTCTGGCCGCCCATCCACCACGTGACCGTGGGCGGTTCCTTGACAAGGGGCTGACCGGTTTCGACGTGGGGATCTGGAAGCCGAACGTGCGACCCGAGTTTCTCAGACTCGTTAAACGGGGAACCAACAGAAGCGCCGATGGCGACTTCGCTCTCGCAGCCTGATCATTCACTGATCTAGCTCAGAGAGACATCGTGACCAGCAATGGCGCACGGGGCCTGACCACTACAGCCCGGCAACAGAAGTAGCGGTTGACGGCGGGAAAGACCGCTGACGGTGAGAAAGACCACTGACATCTCGGAAAGACGAGGCGGAGGGCGCAAGCCCACCTGACCCGGCAGGGAGCCAGCCGTCACGGCTCGTCTCGGGAACGGTCGTAGCGCGGTCGTCAACCGCTTCGCGGACGAGGGTTCGATTCCCTCCAGCTCCACCAACCTCTTGTCTCGATCACCTGGCCTGGGCCCTGCCCAGGCCAGCGGTCGTCATGACCCGCTGCGCCGCACGACCTGCGATCGCCGGCGGGCCCGACCCCGGCCGGCGGCCGTTCGAGGGGCAGCCGCCACCCCGGGGATGCGGCGAACCACGATCGCCCGAACGGACCGGTACCGGGTCGCGTCAATCATGGTGGTCTCGGAAGCTCAGCGGATCGAGGCGCTGGTCCTTCGTCGGGTCGGAGAACCCGTCGGGGATCGGCAGGTCGTGGTCGCGCCGGAAGCGGGCGTAGTCGAGGACCTCAGACCGCTGGTTCTTCACGATCGCATTCGCCAGGTTGACCGTCGTCTCGTCGCTGCCGTGACGGGCGGCGTCGTCGGCCATGTGCAGGCCGGCGAGGTGGTGCTCGGACATCAGCGCGATCCAGAGGCCCTCGGCGTCCTTCCCCGTGGCGGCCTCCAGTTCGGCCATCTGCTTCTCGGTCGCCAGGCCCGGCATGGTCTCGGCCGGCTGCGGCTCGCCCATCCAGCCCATGACGGAGTCGCCAGGGTCCGAGGGGTGGTCGAAGCGGTCCAGCGTCGCCGAGAAGATGCCCTGCTCGTAGCGCTGGCCCACCACGACCTCCTGGGCGAAGGACCGCATGTTCGGGTCGATGTCGTCTTTGGCGAGCAGGAGCAGTGCCATCTGGACAGCCTGCTCGTGGTGGTAGCTCATGTCCTGCTGGAAGCCGACGTCGACGCCGTTGAGCGGGTCGGCACTCCCCGACCGGTCACCGACGACGTAGGCGATGGCCCCGACGAGGAAGGCCACGGCGATGACGAGCACGATCACTTGGCCGGTTGAAAGCCAGCGGCTGCGGGGCGGGGCAGGATCGATCGCATCGGGCCCGATGGCACCCTCGGGGGCGAGATCTGACTCATCGACGACCGGCACATGCCCTCCAGCGCAGAAGCGGACCGGGCCATCCTGCCAGCACGGGAGCCGGGGGTGGGGGCCAGAGCGATGCCCTGACCCCCACCTGGCGGATCCGAGCCATCCAGCCTTCTGAGCCACCCCTGCCCTCTCCAGCCGGACCGCAACCCGGCGAGCCGGGTGGTTCCGTACATAGAGACACGGGAGGACGGATTTCATGACGCAGACCCGAGGTTTTTCTCCCGAACTCGGTCACGTGACCGATGCAACACCGACCTGCCTTCCCAGCCTACCTACTGGTAGGTAGGCTGGGCATCGGTTCCCTCACCAGCAAAGCGAGACCAAATGAAGCTGCACGGCATCGAGCGAGCGCCCGACGAGCGCGTGAACTGGAAGACCTCCTTCCCCTTCTTCCTGGTGCACGCCCTGGTCCTGCTGAGCTTCGTGACCGGCGTCGACATGACGGCCGCCGTCATCTTCTTCTTCATGTACTGGGGTCGGATGTTCTTCATCACGGCCGGGTATCACCGCTACTTCTCGCACCGGTCCTACAAGCTCGGCCGGTCGATGCAGTTCGTGATGGCGTTCGGCGGCGGGATGTCTGCGCAGAAGGGCGCCCTGTGGTGGGCGAGCCACCACCGCAACCACCACCGTTACTCCGACACGGAACTCGACCTGCACTCGCCGCAGAAGGGCTTCTGGTGGAGCCACGTCGGATGGATCCTCTGCGACAAGAACAACGCGTGGGATGCCGACGGCATCCGGGACTTCAACAAGTACCCGGAGCTGCGCTTCCTCACCAAGCACGACTGGATCCCCCCATGGATCGCCGGTGTCAGCTGCTACCTCATCGGCGGTTGGAGCGGCCTCGTGTTCGGGTTCCTCGGCTCGACCGTGCTGCTGTGGCACTCGACGTTCCTCGTGAACTCGCTCGCCCACGTCATGGGTCGCCGGCGCTACGCCACCACCGACACCAGCCGGAACTCCGCCATCATCGCCTTCCTCACCCTCGGCGAGGGCTGGCACAACAACCACCACTACTACCAAGCATCGGCTCGCCAGGGATTCTTCTGGTGGGAGTTCGACTTCAGCTACACGATCCTCAAGCTGCTGAGCTACGTGGGCCTCGTCAAAGACCTGAAGGCTCCGCCCGAGCGGGTTAAGGCCGCCGGACGAGTCCGCGACGGCCAGTTCGACCAGGGCATGTTCAAGGCCTACTGGGGCAAGGCGGGCGCCGCGCTCCACAACGTGCGGCTGCACAAGGGCCAGGAGATCGACCCGCTCCTGCTGGAGTCCGACCCCGAGTTGGCTACCCGCCGTGAGCAGCTCGAGGAGCTCATCGCCCAGAACCGAGCCGCGCTCCAAGAGCACGTCGCCAATGCCCTGGCCCACGCCGAAGAGCTCGGCCGCCTCACCCGCCGCCAAGAACGCCAAGCGACGGTGGACTGACGTCCACGTCTCCTCACTCGTTCGCTGGCGCTCACTCCGTTCCTCGAACTGGTCGACGGGCTGACGCCCGGCCGTCCTCGCACCTCGGCACGACTTCGTCGCACCTCGGTGACTGAGGGCGCTCCGCAGGCTCCGCCCCTCAGACTCCCCGGGGCTCGCTGCGCTCGGAAACGACACCCACAACGCAGAGCGCCCCGGCCTCTCGGCTCGGGGCGCTCCCAGTTCTGTGCTGCCCGAGTCGGGCCTGTTCCTACTCGAGGCCCTTTTCGAGCTTGACCAGCGCGTCGTCTTCGGTGACGTTGAGGGCGAAGGAGAGCTCGCTCACCAGGATGCCGCGGGCTCGTTCGAGCATGGACTTCTCGGCGGTGGAGAGTCCCTTGCCCTTCTCGCGCAGAGCGAGGTTCCGAACGACCTCGGCCACCTGGTACACGTCGCCGGACTTCATCTTCTCCTGGTGGTTCTTGAACCGCCGGGACCAGTTGGCCGGCTCCCGCACGTCGCGCTTGGCGATGAGGCGGAACAGGTCGTCGACATCGGACTTGGAGATCGGCGGGCGCATGCCCACCTCCTCGGCCTTGTCCACCGGCACCGACAGCGTCAGGTCGCCGTGGACCATCTCGAGCACGAAGTACTCCTTGGTCTCACCTTGCAGCTCGCGCTTCACCTTCTTCTTGATGATGGCGGCGCCGTGGTGGGGGTAGACCACGCGATCGTTGACCTTGAACGACATCAGACTCCAGTTCCAGGGGTCGAGGGCGACCGATGGGGACGTGCCATTGTGCCAGACCTCGCCCGCGACCGGACAACCGGCGCCCAAGCACTGATCAGATCGGGACGAAGACGGGGAGGTGGCGGCCGTCGGCGAGGGGCTCCCAAGCGACGCGGACGGCGTCGCCAACCGCGACCTCGGCGGCGCCGTCGCCCAGGACGTTGCTGAGTAGACGAACGCCTTCGGACAGGTCGATGAGGGCGACGACGTAAGGCGGCCGGCCGGCCATGCCGGGGTTGCCGGGCACCGGCATCTCGCTGCGGGCGTAGACCGTGCCGGTCCCGGCGGCCGGGCGGAACTCGAGGTCGGTGCCCAGGCAGCCCGGGCACGCCTCCCGGGGGAAGTGGATGGCCCGCTCGCACGGCCGGCACCACTGGAGCACCAGTTCGGTCGCACGGGTGGCGTCCCAGAACGGCTCCGCCGCAGGCGAGATCGGGGGCTGCTGGCGATCGGAGGCGTCGGCGGGTGGGGCGATGATCTGCGGCTCGGTCATGCGGTGGCCTCCGTCCCGAGGATGATCGTGGACATGGCCGACAGCACGCCGCCGCTGCCGTGGGCGAGGGCGACCTCGGCGCCCGCGACCTGGCGGGATCCGCACTCCCCTCGCAGCTGGCGGACGGCCTCGACCAGCAGAAAGATGCCGAACATGCCCGGGTGCGTGTAGGCGAGGCCACCACCGGTGGTGTTGGACGGCAGCGCGCCGCCCGGAGCGAGGATGCCCTCCGCCGCGAACGGACCGCCCTCGCCCTTGGGGCAAAAGCCGAGGTCCTCGAGCAGGAGCAGGACCGTGATGGTGAACGAGTCGTAGATCTGGGCGACGTCGATGTCCGCGGGCGTCAGGCCGGCCTCGGCAAAGGCCAGCGGCCCCGACACCGCCGCACCCGTCGTGGTGAGGTCGGGCATCTCGCTGATCATCCCGTGGGTGTGGCAGGTGCCCGTACCGAGCACGAGGGCCGGCGGTCGCCGCAGGGTGCGGGCCCGCTCGGTGCTGGTGAGGACCACGGCGCCGGCACCGTCGGTGACGAGGCAGCAGTCGAGCTTGTGCAGCGGCGAGGCCTGCACCGGCGAGGCCAGGACGTCGTCGATGGTGATCGGGTCTCGGAGGCGGGCCCGGGGGTTCATCGTTGCCCAGGCCCGCGTGTCGACGGCGATCTGCGCCAGCTGCTCCGACGTGGTGCCGAACTCGTGCATGTGGCGGCTCGCGGCCAGCGCGTAGGCACCCATGGGCATCCGCATGCCGTAGGGCTGCTCCCATTCGGCCGACGGCGTCGGACCTGGAAGCGACTGGCGGCTCGTATAGCCACCCGCTCCTCGCTTGAACGAAGACTTGGGCGTGGCGGCGTAGACCACCACGGCGACGTCGCACAGCCCGAGGGCGATGGCCGCGGCGGCGTGCTGGACGTGGATCTCGAAGCTGGACCCACCGGTCTGGGTGGAGTCGGTCCAGCGCGGCGCGATGCCGAGGTACTCGGCCAACTCGACGGAGGCGGCCCAACCAGGCGTGGTGCACGTGAACAGCGCATCGACATCGGCGATGGTGAGCCCGGCATCGTCGAGCGCCTCGCGGATCACCTGCACCTCGAGCGCCCGCACCGACCCCTCGAGCTCACCGGTGGGCGACACCGCGTCGGCCACCCCGACGATGGCCGCAGCACCCCGCAACGTTCGATCGACCACTCTTTGCACTCCTACTGCAACAACTGCACTGGGCACGGTATCGTCTGTCCCATGACCGACGCCGCACCGACGTCCGTGATCGGGCTGAACCCGTTCGAGCCCGGCTTCTACGACGACCCGTACGCACAGTACGCGGCCATCCGCGACGGCGACCCCATCAGCAAGTCGGCGCTCGGCCCGTGGTTGATCACCCGCTGGGCCGACGTCCACACGCTGCTGCGCAAACCGGGCACCAGCGTCGAAGAGCGCAACATCGACATGGCGGGCCCCACCCGTCGTGAGCTCATGAACGAGGTGCGCTCGGAGCACGGTGCGCCGCCGATGGAGCGCAGCCTGGCCATCTTGAACATCGACCCGCCGGACCACACGCGCATCCGCAAGCTCGTCGCCAAGGCGTTCACGCCTCGAGCGGTGGAGAGGATCCGGGCGACCGCCGGCGACCAGGTCGACGTCATCCTCGAGGACCTCGCCAGTCGGGGCGAGCCCATCGACCTCATCAGCGAGCTGGCCTTCCCGCTCCCCTTCTCGGTCATCAACGAGATGCTGGGCATGCCCGAGGGCGGCGACACCCTCCAGCTCCGGGCGTGGTCGCACACCATCACCCAGGTCCTCGACCCGCTCCTGGCCATGGCGCACCCCGAGGCGATCATCGATGCGGCGATGAACATGCGGGGCGTGATCGCCGAGGCGATCGCGTGGAAGCGCACCCGGGACGACGACGACCTGCTGGCCGCCATGATCCAGGCCGAGGAGGACGGCGAGACGCTCAGCGACGCCGAGTTGCTCGAGAACGTGATGTTGCTGTTCCTCGCCGGCCACGAGACCACGGTGAACCTGATCGGCAACGGGGTGAACGCCCTGCTCGACCACCCCGACCAGTTGCACCTCCTGGTGGACGATCCCTCGCTCGCCGCCAACGCGGTCGAGGAACTGCTCCGCTTCGACAGCCCGGTGCAGTTCTCCCGGCGCATCGCCCTCGAACCGATCTCGATCGAGGGCGTGGCCATCGATCCCGGCGAGTTGGTGATGACCTGCCTCGGCGCCGCCAACCGCGACCCGGCGAAGTTCGGTCCCGATGCCGCCGAGCTGCGCCTCGACCGTCCCGATGCCCGCGAGCACGTCTCGTTCGGCTCCGGCGTCCACCACTGCCTTGGCGCCGCCCTCGCCCGCCTCGAAGGTCAAGAAGCCATCGGTCGTCTCGTTCGCCGCTTCCCCGCCATCGAACGCGCCGGCCAGCCCACCCATAACCAGCGCATCGTCCTGCGCGGCTACGACGACCTCCCCGTCTCGCTCGCGTAGCGCAGCCTGCGCCATCGTGGCGATGTGATCCGCCCGGCGAACATCGATGCTGCAGTCGAGGACCTGGCCCGCGCCGGATTCCTCGCGCCCGTCGGAGAGGCGGCCGAGCTGGCCGCTGCCTCGGGCGGTGACGTGGACGTGCTCCGAGCGATGGTCCAGCGCCGCGTCGGCGGCGAGCCCCTCGCCTGGATCACCGGCACCACGACCTTCTGCGGCGAGATCATCGAGGTCCACCCCGGCGTCTACGTCCCCCGTCCGCAGACCGAACCGATGGCCAGCGAAGCCGTCAACCTCCTCCCGCCGAGCGGCATCGCCGTCGATCTGTGCACCGGCTGTGGCGCGATCGCCGCGGTCCTGCAGGCTCGCCGCCCGAACGCCCGCGTGATCGGCACCGACCTCGACCCAACGGCCGTCACCTGTGCGACGGAGAACGGTGTCGAGGCGCTCGTGAGCGACCTGGCCGACGCCGTCCCGGACGAACTCCGGGGTCACGTCGACGTCGTGACCGCAGTCGTCCCCTACGTTCCGACCGAAGCCCTCCGCCTCCTCCCTCGGGACGTGTTGACCCACGAGCCCCGACTCGCCCTCGACGGTGGCGACCACGGCACCGCCCTCCTCCACCGAGCCGCGGAGGCAGCTGCCCACCTCCTCCGCCCCGGAGGCTGGCTCCTCCTCGAGATCGGCGGCGACCAAGACGAGCAGGTGAGACCCGTGCTCGAAGCGCTCGGATTTCGTGCCATCGAGTCGATCGCCGACGTCGACGGCGACCTCCGTTCCCTGCGAGCCCAGCTCCACGACGAGACCTGAGCAACGAGGGCGAGGGTGGGTTCCCAGCGGAGCGAACCCCTGGGAGTCTGAGGGGCGGAGCCTGCGGAGCGCCCTCGGTCGAGGAGGTGCGGCGAAGCCGTGCCGACGAGCGAAGGCCGGGCGTCAGGCCGTCAGCATGGGTCGTTTCTCATGAACGAGGACTCAGACGTCGAGGAAGCGGCGGGTGGCGATGAGGGAGCTGCCGACGCTGAGGATGATGGCGGTGCCACCGACCCAGAGGCAGGCGAGGGCGACGTCGCTGGGGTTGATGGTGAAGGACTGGAGGAGCTCGAGGCCCTCGCCCTTCTGGAGGAGGTCGTCGATCCAACCGCGGGCCAAGAACACGGCGCCGATGGCGAGCAGGCCGCCGATCAGGCCCTGGACCAGTCCTTCGAGCATGAACGGTATTCGGATGAACCAGTTGGTGGCCCCGACCAGCTTCATGACCTCGATCTCGCGGCGCCGGGCGAACATGGCGGTGCGGATCGTGTTGAGGATGAGCAGGGTGGACGCGGCCAGCAAGAACGCCGCAGAGAAGAAGAGCAGCTTGTTGACGAAGTCGGTCATGCCCTTCATCTGCTTGATGACATCCGTGGCGGCGCGGACCTCGAAGACGTTGGGCTGCTTGCGGTAGTAGTTCACCAGGCCCTGGACCGTGGCGACGCTGGAGTCCTTCGGCCGGACCCGGAAGCTCGTGGGCAGATCCGAGGCCCGCACGTTCTCGAGCATCGTGTCCTGGCCCTTGAACAGCTTCTTGAAGTCGGCGTAGGTCTCGTCACGGCCGACGTAGGTCGACTCGGCGATGCCGGGGTTCTCCTCGAGCGAGGTGCGGACCTCCGCCAGCTGGGACTTCGACGCATCCGGCTCGACGTAGACGATGAACTCGACGCCGTTCTCGAACTGGCGGGTCAGGTTCTGGGCGCCCTGGCGGACCAGCACGGTGGCGCCGACGATGGACAGGGAGATGAAGACCGTGAGCACGGACGCGACGGTGAGCGTGATGTTGCGGGTCAGGTTCGCCGCGGTCTCTCGGAAGACGTAGTTGCCGTTGATGGCCATGGTTCTCGGTGTCCCTACTCGTAGACGCCGCGGGCCTGGTCGCGAATGATCGAGCCGCGGTCGAGCTCGATCACGCGGCGCCGCATGGTGTCGACGATGCTGCGGTCGTGGGTGGCCATCACCACGGTGGTACCGGTGCGGTTGATGCGGTCCAGCAAGCGCATGATGCCCACCGACGTGGCGGGGTCGAGGTTGCCGGTGGGCTCATCGGCCAAGAGGATCAGCGGCCGGTTCACGAACGCCCGGGCGATCGACACGCGCTGCTGCTCGCCGCCGGAGAGCTCATCGGGGTAGTTCTTGTGCTTCTTGGCCAGGCCGACGAGCTCCAAGATGGCCGGGACCTGGGTCTTGATGACGTGGCGGGGTCGGCCGATCACCTCGAGCGCGAAGGCCACGTTCTCGTACACGGTCTTGTTGGAGAGCAGCTTGTAGTCCTGGAAGACGCAGCCGATGTTGCGGCGCAGGAACGGGACCTTCCAGCTGTTGAGCTCCCCGATGTCCTTGCCGGCCACGAAGATGCTGCCGCTGCTGGGCTCCTCCTGCTTGTTGAGCAGGCGGATCATGGTGCTCTTGCCCGATCCGGACGGGCCCACGAGGAACACGAACTCGCCCTTGTTGATCTCGCAATCAGCCTCCCGCAGGGCGACGACGTCGCCCTTGAAGACCTTCGAGACGTTTTCGAGCTTGATCATTCCGTAAGGACCCCAGGGACGGTCGGTGTGCTTGCTCGCCTGCCGGCCGGCGGCCGAGCACCTGTCGACGTTACCGCAGGGGTCTGGCCCTTCCGCGGCACCCGGAGTCGAATGACAGGCGGGTCAGGCAGGAGACAGGTGGCAAATCAGTCCTCGAGGGCCTGGGTGCGCTGCCAACGGAGGTAGGCCTCCATGAACTCGTCCAGGTTCCCGTCGAGCACGCCGTCGACGTTGCCGGTCTCGTGCTCGGTGCGCAGGTCCTTGACCATCTGGTACGGCTGCATGACGTAGGAGCGGATCTGCGAACCGAAGCCGACGGAGTGCTGCACGCCGCGGATGGCGTCGAGCTCCGCCTGGCGCTCCTGGCGCTGCAGCTCGGCCAGCTTGGCCTTGAGGTACTGCATCGCCTTGTCCTTGTTCTGGTGTTGGCTGCGCTGGTTCTGGCAGGTCGTGACCACACCGGTGGGGATGTGGGTCAGCCGGACCGCGGAGTCCGTCACGTTGACGTGCTGGCCGCCCGCGCCCGACGAGCGGTAGGTGTCGACCCGGAGGTCCTTGTCCTCGATGACGATGTCGGGCACGTCCTCGAGGAACGGGGTCACCTTCAGGGCGGCGAACGCGGTCTGGCGCTTGCCCTGGGCGTTGAACGGACTCATGCGGACGAGCCGGTGCACGCCGTGCTCCGAGCGCATCAACCCGTAGGCGTAGCGGCCCTTCACGAGGAACGAGGCGGAGGAGATCCCAGCCTCGGACCCGGCGGACACGTTCTCGATCTCGGTGTCGAGGCCCTTGCGCTCCGCCCAGCGCAGGTACATGCGCAGCAGCATGTTGGCCCAGTCCTGGGAGTCGGCCCCGCCCTCGCCGGCCTGGATCTCGGCGATCACGTCGAGCTCGTCGTGCTCGCCGGTGAAGAGGCTGCGCAGTTCCAGGTTCCCGAAGTCCTTGGCCAAGGAGGTTAGTGCCGCCTCGATCTCCGCAGCGACGGAGTCGTCGTGCTCCTCCCGGGCCAACTCGGCGAGGGTCTCCACGTCGTCGATGCGATCGCCGAGCGCGTCGTAGCTCCCGAGGTCATCGTTGACCGAGGAGAGCTCGCCGGTGATCAAGCGGGCCTGGTCGGCGTCGTCCCACAGATCCGGGCGCGAGGCCTCGGTCTCCAGTTGCGGCTGCCGGGCGCGCAACTCCTCGATCTTGAGGTAGGTCGCGGCCTCGGTGTGGCGCTTGCGCAGGCCGCTGATGTCGTCACTGACGTCTCGCATGGTCTCTTGATCCTGCCCGATGGCCGCCGGGTTCGGGCAACCGGAAGCCCGGAACCGGCCTCGGCGCCGCCACACTGGGCGGGTGCAACAGCCTGTCTCACCGCCCGTCTTCCTCTTCGACGGCGATTGCGCCTTCTGCTCCTCGTGCGCTCGCTGGATCGCCGACCACATCCCGACGCCGGTCGCCGTCCACCCCTGGCAGTGGACGGAGCTGGAGCCGCTGGGCGTGGAGGTCGACGAGGTCGACGTGGCGGTGGTCCTCGTCGACGTGTCGCTGCGCCACAGCTCCGGGCCCCAGGCCATCGCCGGCCTGCTGCGGTCCAGCACGTCGGGCTTCTGGCGGGCCTGCGGGCGCATCGTCGGCCTCCGGCCGGTCCTCGCCGTCGCATGGCCGATCTACCGCTGGATCGCCCGTAACCGCCACCGCATGCCCGGCGGTACCGCCCAGTGCTCGCTCCCCCAAGCGCAGCGCCACCCCGAGCCCGGAGCGCCGACCAGCTGAAAATCTCTGAGCCGATGAGGTGACCGGTCCGTAGCGTGGTCGCCCCGTGCGCGCATCAGACTCCCCCGCCGACAGCCGCCTGCTGATCCAGTACCTGCGCCCGGAGCGCCGGCCGATCACCGCGCTCATGGCGCTGCTCGTCGTGGCCATGCTCCTGCCCCTCGCCGGACCGCTGCTCATCGGGTCGTTCGTCAACGCCGCCCTCGACGGCGAGTCGGCATCGCAGCTCGCGGCGCTGGGCGGACTGTTCCTCCTCTGCACCCTGACCGGCGACGCCCTCCAGCTGGTGGTGACCTGGTACTCGGTACGCCTGGCCTGGCGGGTGGGCAACCGGCTGCGCATCGACCTGTGCCGCCACGCCCTCGGCCTGGACCTGGACTGGCACGGCGAGCACAGCGCCGGTCAGCTGATCGAGCGCATCGACGGGGACATCGATGCCGTCACCCGCTTCTCGTCGACCGCCGTCCTCCAGCTGGGCGGCAACGCCATCTTGGTGACCGGCGTCTTGGTCATCTCCGCCTTCATCGACTGGCGCGCCAGCATCCTCATCGGCATCACCGTGGCGGTCGCCGTCGCCGTTCTGCTGCGGATGCGGCGGATCGCCGTGCCGTACTACGACGAAGAGCGGGAGGTGCAGTCGCACCTCTACGGCGATCTCGAGGAGCGCCTCGGCGGGCTGGAGGACATCCGGGCCAACGGGGCCGGGCCGTGGGCCGTCCAGAAGCTGCACCAGCACTCGGCGGGATGGTGGCGCACCGCTCGGCGAGCGGCCGCTCGGGGCGACGGCGGGCTCACCCTCGCCGGCGGCGTTTTCGCGACCGGGTCCGTGGCGGTGCTGACGCTGAGCGCGTGGCAGTGCCGTCAGGGCGAGCTCAGCGTGGGCTCGGTCCTCGCCCTGCTCCGCTTCTCCCAGATGGTCAGCGATCCGCTCTGGCGCGTGGCCGAGCAGCTGGCCGAGGCACAGAAGGCCGTCGCCGGAACCCGGCGCGCGGCCCGGCTCCTTGCGGAGGAATCGGCGCTGCCCGACGGCAACCGAGACGACCTGCCCGAAGGCGCGCCGTCCCTCGCGTTCGACCACGTGTCGTTCGGCTACGGCACCGGCACCGACGTCCTGCACGACGTCACCTTCACCGTGCCGCCCGGCACGAGCGTGGGCGTCGTCGGCCGGACCGGCAGCGGCAAGACCACCATCGGCCGCCTGCTTGCCCGGCTCTGGGACACCGAGGCCGGGATCGTGTCCGTGGGCGGCATCGACGTCCGGGAGCTCTCGGCCAGCGGCCTGCGGCGGCGCATCGGGATCGTCACCCAGGAGGTCGAGGTCTTCCGGGCGAGCGTGCGGGACAACCTCACCGTCTTCGGGACGCTCGGCGGGCACGACGAAGACGTCATCGCGGCCATCGAGACCGTCGGCCTGGGCGACTGGTTCCGCTCGCTCGAACACGGGCTGGACCAGCACCTCGAGGGCGATACTGAGCTCTCCGCCGGCGAAGGCCAGCTCCTCGCCTTCGCCCGGCTCCTCCTCGCCGACCCCGGACTGGTGATCCTCGACGAGGCTTCCAGCCGACTCGACCCCGAGACCGAGGGCCGGCTCATCGCAGCCACGGACCAGCTGCTCGCCGGACGCACGGCGATCATCATCGCCCACCGGCTCTCCACGCTCGACCGAGTCGATCAGATCCTCGTGCTGGACCACGGCCGCCTCGTCGAGCACGGCAACCGAGCTGACCTTGCCGCCGATCCCACCAGCCGCTTCCACCACCTCCTGGCCACCAGCCAGGCCGCGCAGGAGGTGGCTCGATGAGCGCCCCCGAGACGGTGAGCAGCGCCCGGTTCGCTTGGCGCATCTTGAAGGCCGACCCGTGGACGTGGACCATCTCGCTGTCGCTGTGGGTGGCCTTCTTCACCATGCCCCTGCCGGCGGGCCTGGCCCTGCGAGCCATCTTGGACCAGCTCCCCGAGGGCGACGGTGCTCCGCTGCCGCTGCTCATCGCCATCCTCGCCGGCTTCGAGATCGGGCGGTGGATCGTGCTGTTCCCCGCCATCATCCAGTGGCACGGCTCGTGGGTGTTCTGGCACACCGTGCCGCGGGTCAACGCCCTCCGGTCGCTCGTGTCGGATCCCGGTCCGGCCACCGGCCGTCTCCCCGGCTCGTCGGGCGAGGCCGTGAGCCGCTTCCGCGACGATGCCCGCGACGTCGCCCAGGTGCTCGACGTCTGGCTCGACCTGATCGCCGCCGGGCTCACCACCGTCGCTGGCGTCATCGTCTTGTACCTGATCTCACCGGTGGCCGCGATGGCCATCGTGGGGCCCATCCTGCTCGTGCTCGGGATCGGCCACCTCCTGGCCGCCCGCCTCCGCGCCTGGCGATGGGCCGAGCGTGAGGCCACGGCGAGCGTCACCTCGTTCATCGGCGACGCGTTCGGCGCCATCGCCACCGTCAAGGTGTCCGCCGCCGAACCGGCGATCCTCGAGAGATTCGCCCGCCTCGGGAGCACCCGCGCCGAATCGGCACAGGCGGACCAGGTGGGCACGCAGCTAGCCCAGACGCTGGGCGGGATCACCGCCAACGCCGGCCTCGGCCTAGCCCTCGTCCTCATCGCCCCGGCAATGAGCAACGGCGAGCTCTCCATCGGCGACATCGGCCTGTTCACCACCTACGCCACCGCCGTCTCGAGCCTGCCGCGCATCACCGCCCGCTGGTCCGCGCTCCAGCGCCAAGGCGACGTCTCGGCCGCCCGGCTGGGCCGGCTCATGCCCGACCACGACCCCGACCAGGCCTCCGTCTCGGTCACCACCTGGCTGCGGACGGGTCCGCCGGCGTTCGAGACCGTGACCCCGCCGGCACCCGCGGCTCGGACCGGCGCCGATCGCCTTGAGGACCTCCGGGTCCGCGGCCTCCAGGTCCACCTCGACGACACCGACCAGCTCGGCGGCGTGGACCTGGACGTGCCGCGCGGTCAGTTCGTCGTCATCACCGGTCCGGTCGGCTCCGGCAAGTCGGTGCTGTTGCGGGCGCTGCTCGGGCTCGTGCCTCGCCGCGGTGGGACCATCTGGTGGAACGGTGAGGAGGTCGTCGACCCGGCGACGTTCCTCGTCCCGCCGCGCGCCGCCTACCTCCCCCAGGTCCCCCGTCTGTTCTCCGAGTCGCTCACCGACACGGTCCTGCTGGGCCACGACCCGGCCGGCCTGGCCGACGCGCTCGAGCGTGCCCGCCTCGGCGAGGACCTGGCGGCGATGCCCCACGGCTTGGACACCACCGTCGGTCCCAAGGGCGTGCGGCTCTCCGGCGGCCAGATCCAGCGCACGGCCGCCGCTCGGGCGCTGGTCCGCCACCCCGAGCTGCTCGTGGTCGACGACCTCTCCAGCGCCCTGGACGTGACCACCGAGAGCGAGATCTGGGACGGCCTGTTCGCCGCAGACGCCACCGAGCTCACGGTCCTCGCCGTGAGCCACCGCCCTCGGGTGCTGGCGCGCGCCGATCAGGTCATCGAGCTGCGCGACGGCCGACGGGTCCGCTGACGACGGCTCGCGCGCCGACCGGTCCCGGACCGTGCCTTTCCCGGCGGCTACACCGTCGAGGTCACCGGGGGCACGGTGACGTCGGCACCGGACGCATCGGTGCTCACCATCGCCTGCGACGGGTCCGCCGACGAGGTGTTCGTCAAGGTGTGGGCCGCCGGGTCCGCCGAACCCGACGACGCCTTCCCGCCGAGCCCGCTCGACGACCCCGTGGACCCCGTACCCACCACCACGGTGTCAGCGCCCGCCACGACGGCCCCCGAACCCGAAGCCGCCGCCCCGTGAGCCACCCCGGTCAGCGGCACCTCCGCCTACACCGGCTGAGGCCGGCAGCCGGTCAGCCGGCCTTGATGCCGCGCCAGTCGTTTCCGAGGCGGTGCTCCCACGGCAGCAGCGGCCGAGGCAGGTCCATGTCGGCGCGCGCCCACGGGAGGTAGCGCTTGGTGCCGGTGACCGTCACCCGGGCCTCTGACGGCATCATCGGGCGGTTCGCCCCGTACCCCTCGACCCAGTTCCATGCGTACAGCGACTTGGTTCCACTCATGCAACCGACCGTACAGACGCCGCCGTTCGTCCGGGTTACCCCGATGTACAAACTCGGTTGCCACTCCCTGACGCGCCTCTGTCGCCCGGTCCATCGCGTGGCGAGCGCCAGCCGCTTCGCCGAAGGCGAGAGAGCCCGAGCGGCTCGGTCGCTGAGGCCGCCAGGCCGAGGTGACCCGGAGCGGAAGGAAAAGGGCATGGGTAAGCCAAGGGCGAAGCCCGCAGGCATGGGGTCAGGTGACCAGTTGAGCGACCGGACGCACTCCGAAACCGCAACCGGCGACGGATCCTGGGGCCGAAGGCCTCAGGATCCGTGACACTGCTTGAACTTCTTGCCGGACCCGCAGGGGCAGGGGGCGTTGCGAGGCGTCTTGTCCCAGTCGCTCTTCACGACGGGGGTGTTGACGACCTCTTCCTCGACGGCGACGGGGGTGCCTTCAGCCGCCGCCTGGGCGCGAGCGGCGTCGGCCATGCCGTTACCGGCCGACGACGGGTCGTCGGGGCCCGAGAGCTCCATCTGGGTCACGGCGTTGTCCGTGGGCTGGTCCTCGACCACGACCTGGACGTGCATCACGTATTTGACGAAGTCCTGAGCGATGGAGGCCATCATCAGGCCGAACATCTCGAAGCCCTCGCGCTGCCACTCGACGAGGGGATCCTTCTGGCCCATGGCCCGGAGGTTGATGCCCTCTTCCAGGTAGTCCATCTCCAACAGGTGCTCGCGCCAGTGCTGGTCGATGATGTTGAGCATCACCTGGCGCTCGATCTGGCGCATGGTGTCGACGCCGAGCTCCTGCTCGCGCCGCTCGTAGAACGCGGTGGCCTCGGTGAGCAGCAGCTCCCGGAGCTCGGCGGTGTTGTCGGCATCTTCGAGCTGCTCGGGGGTGAGCTGGGTGGGCCACAGCGAGGCGATCTCCATGTGGAGCCCCTCGATGTCCCACTCGTCGCCGACCTCCGACACGCAGAAGGTCTGCACCGAGGTTTCGATGGCCTCTTCGAGGTAGTCGACAGTCTCGGCCCGCAGGTCCGCCTCGTCGAGGATCTGGTCGCGGCGCTTGTAGATCACCTTGCGCTGCTCGTTCATGACCTCGTCGTACTTGAGCACGTTCTTGCGGATCTCCGCGTTGCGCTGCTCGACGGTGTTCTGGGCCCGCTCGATGGCCTTGGTCACCATGCGCGCCTCGATCGGCACATCGTCGGGGAGGGCCTTGCCCATCACCCAGTTCATGGCGCCGGTCGCGAAGAGCCGCATGAGCTCGTCTTCCAGCGAGAGGTAGAAGCGGCTCTCGCCCGGATCGCCCTGGCGACCCGAACGGCCGCGGAGCTGGTTGTCGATGCGCCGCGAGTCGTGCCGTTCGGTGCCCAGCACGTAGAGGCCGCCCAGCTCACGGACCTTGTCGCCCTCGACGTCGGTCTCGGCCTTGTACTTCTTGGTCAGCTCGTGGAGGCGCGCCGTGCCCTCCTCGGTCTCGAGGTCGACGCCCTCGGCACGCAGGTCCCGCTGGGCGAGGCCCTCCGGGTTGCCACCCAGGAGGATGTCGACGCCACGGCCCGCCATGTTGGTGGCGACGGTGATCGAGTGCAGGCGCCCGGCCTGGGTGACGATCTCCGCCTCCCGGGTGTGCTGCTTGGCGTTGAGCACCTCATGGCCGATGCCCCGCTTCTCGAGCATGCGGGAGAGCTTTTCGGACTTGGCGACCGAGATCGTGCCGACGAGGACCGGCTGGCCGGTCTCGTACCGCTCAGCCAGGTCTTCGACCACGGCCTCGTACTTGGCTTCCTCGGACTTGTAGATGAGGTCGGGCTGGTCCAGGCGCACCAGGTCGCGGTGCGTCGGGATCGGCACCACCTGGAGTCCGTACGTCGTCTCGAACTCGGCGGCCTCCGTGGTGGCCGTACCGGTCATGCCGGCGAGCTTCTCGTACATGCGGAAGTAGTTCTGGAGGGTGATCGTGGCGAGGGTCTGGTTCTCTTCCTTGATCTTGACGCCCTCCTTGGCCTCGACGGCCTGGTGGAGGCCCTCCGACCAGCGGCGCCCTTCGAGGATGCGACCGGTGAACTCGTCGACGATCTTCACCTCGCCGCCCTGAACGATGTAGTCCTTGTCGCGCTTGTAGAGCTCCTTGGCCTTCAAGGCGACGGTGAACTGGTGCACGAGGTTGGCTTGGACGTCGTCGTAGAGGTTCTCGACTTCGAGCGCCCGTTCGACCTTGTCGATGCCCTCTTCGAGCGGCACGACGACACGCTTGTCTTCTTCGACCTCGTAGTCGATATCGGGCTGGAGACCTCGCACGATCGAGGCGAAGCGGTAGTACAGCTTGGCCGCATCACCGACGCGACCGGAGATGATCAAGGGCGTGCGGGCCTCGTCGATGAGGATCGAGTCGACCTCGTCGACGATGCAGTAGTTGCGACCACGCTGCTGGACCTTGTCGGCCTTGGTCTGGGCCATGTTGTCGCGGAGATAGTCGAAGCCCATCTCGTTGTTGGTCGCGTAGGTGATGTCGGACTGGTAGCTGGCGCGCTTCTCGTCCGGGCTGTGCTTGTGGCCGGGGATGATCAGCCCGACGCTGAGGCCGAGCCACCGGTGGATCTGGCCCATCCACTCGGCGTCGCGACGCGCCAGGTAGTCGTTGACCGTGACGAGGTGGACGCCTTTGCCGGTGAGCCCGTTGAGATAGGCGGGCAGGGTCGACACCAAGGTCTTGCCTTCGCCGGTCTTCATCTCAGCGACCCAGCCGAAATGCAGGGCGGCGCCGCCCATGAGCTGCACGTCGTAGTGCCGTTGGCCGATCGTGCGCTTGGCGGCTTCGCGGCACACCGCGAACGCTTCGAGCAGGAGGTCGTCGAGATCGGCACCATTGTCGAGGCGTTGACGGAACTCGACCGTCTTTGCCTTGAGGGCGTCGTCGGACAACGCACTGATCTCGGGTTCGAAGACGTTGACGTCGGGCACGATGCCCTCCAGCGCCTTGATCTTCTTGCCTTCACCAGCGCGGAGGATGCGGTCGAGGATTCCCATGCGGCCGCCCAGCCTACCG
>JBKJPY010000028.1:0-82865 GCA_046594195.1 Acidimicrobiales bacterium
CGACCACGTCGTGTTCATGGACCAAGGCGTCATCTGCGAGCAGGGCCCGCCCGACCAGGTCCTCGGCGCTCCCCAGACGCCTCGCCTCCACCAGTTCCTCGAGGCCGTCCTCGAGCACTAGGTGTCAGACGATGGTGAGGGCGAAGCGGAACATCGCTGGGCCGTCGTTCCACATGGGGAAGTTGGTGCCCCAGCAGTTGTCGTGGAGCAGGACGTGGAACCCGCCGGCGAGGTCGGGCACCGGGGGATCGGCGTCGAGCAGGTTCGGGGCGCCGGGGGCGACGAGCGGGGCCGAGGGCGTGCCGATGGTCAGGCGACCGTCCGGGCCGTCGTAGTGCATCCCCTCCCCGACGGCGTGCAGCGACCGGCCACCACGCCGGACCACGTGGAGCGGCGACACCCGTTGGCCCAACTTGTCGAGCTCCCACCGCGCCGGCTCGGCCACGATGGGCACGAACGAGCACCAGGTGGCCACCGAGAGCCGGGTGGCCGCTCGCTCTGCCCACCACACGACGGCGTCGGCCACCGACGCGTGCGGTGCGAAATGCCACCGGATCCACGGGTCCATCGGTGCGCCGAACCGGTCGATCGCGTCGTCGTCGAACCGCAGGTGGACGAACACGTCGCCTCCGCCCGCCCACACCTCGACCACCTCAGGTCGCCGGAGCAAGGCGATGGCGCCGGCGCCGTCGATGCCGGGCTTGGTGTTGTCCCACCGCGCCCAGTCCTCGTCCTCGGGGGTCGGGGTGAGCTGGGCGTAGAAGCGGTCGTAGGCGGCCTCGTCGTACGACTGGTGGCGCACCAGCCCCAGGGGGTTGTCGACATCGGCGAGGGTGCGACCTGACCCCCGGTGGATCAGGTGCCGGAGCGCCCCGTCGGTCCCGACCGCGACCGACCATCCCTCCGGCTCGCACACCTCATCGACCGCGACCTGTTCGAAGCCCGCTGCTCTCCAGTCATCGAGCACGGCCGGCGGCGCCGGTGGCTCGATCGGTCCGAGGTAGGCGCGCTGCTCCGCCCACGACGCCTCGAAGCGGACGCCGGCCTCCGACGAGCGGACGGCGGCAAGGCCGGCGCGATCCCACCGGCGATCTCCGGGGAGCGCGATCTTCTGGTCGAGGCCCCAGGTGTGCTCGGCCACGAGCAGGAGACGCCGATCACCCGCCGTGGTCCGGTCATCGCGGCGGAGGAGCCTGCGGTAGGCGGCGAGCTTCTGGGGGTCGCTGCCGGCCCCGAACAACCAGGGGTCGCCGATCTCGGCGGTCACGACAGGGAGCCCATCGACCGCGCCGCTCTCGGCCAGGGACCGGGCGAAGCGGTCGAGCGTGGAGGCCCGGACCTCGGCGCCGGGGTACCTCGAACGGATGGCGGCGTGAGCATCGACGACGTCCTCGACCGACGGCGGACCCAGGTTGTCGCCCGAGTGGAGGAACGCCAACGCCTCGTTGCCGCCGTCGACCACGACCTCGCCGCCGTAGCCACCTGCTTGGTAGGCCACGACCACCTCGGACCCGTCGGGGGACCTCCAGCGGAACACCGGCGGAACGTCCGGGAGCGGCCAGGCCGGGTTGACACCGAGGTGGAGGAAGGTGACGCCGGCCTCGGCGAGCAGCGGGACCATCGACCGGGTGTGGCCGGGAACGTCGGTCATCTTGGCTGCGGTCGTGGTGCGGCCGAAGCGCTCGTCGAGCTCCTGGCTGATGCCGAGTCCCGAACGGAACAGGGCTGCGTCCATCAGCTCGGTGTGAGTGGTCAGCGGCAGCGCGTGCCAGGCCAGGTCGCCGGCTCGCACGGCGACATCGACCACGGCCGCCCGCTCGGCATCAGCCTGGTGGAGCGCGCGATGGAGGATCCACGATCCCGTGGTCCAGGTCAGCCGCTCTGGCCCGCCACTGGCCCGCAGCGAGCGGGCGACCGCGATCGCTCGGGGGAAGAAGTCATCGAGGTACTGCGCCTCGACCTCAGAGGCCATTGCCGTGAACCCGAGGTCCAGGTGGGTCTTGGCCACCAGGTGGACCAGGCGGATGGGCACGGCGACACGGTACCGACCGGACGCGGCGGTGACGGGGGACATCTTGCGTTCATCCCTCGGGGTAAGGTCGCCCGCCTCTTCCTGGACACCCTACGGAGCTCCCCCATGCGCACGTTCTGGTCGAACCTCGCGGTCCAACTCGGCAAGCGGGCCGGCCTCGTCTCGGTGATCGGCCTGCTGATCACCGGCCTGCTGGGCTTCGGCATCACGAAGCTGCAGTTCTCCACCGGTCAGGACAGCTACCTGAACAAGGGCGACCAGGTGGCCAAGGACAACGTGGCCTACCAGAACCTCTTCGGCGGCCAGATCATGATCGTGCTGTTCACGATGGACAAGGGGGCGGCCGGGGGCGACGCCGTCCCGGTGACCGGGCTCGCCACACCGGAGAACCAGCAAGCCATCAAGCAGGCCAAGGCCGAGATCGAGAAGAACCCGCACGTCGAAGCGGTCCTGACGCCGCTCGACACGCTGGAGTTCAGCGCCAACCTCTTGTCGCGCACACCGGACGACCCCACGGACGCCAAGGCGTTCGATCCACTCAAGTCCATCGCCAACACCGCCCTGACCGACGCTCAGAACGCCGAGAAGCCGGGTTCGGCCGGAGCCAAGGCACGCCAGGAGGACTTCGCCAAGACGGCCACGCGGCTCACCCCGTTCCTGACGTCCACGGCCGACCAGCGGTCGCTCGAGAACCCCGACTGGGTCGACGTCTTGCTGCTCGACAACGACGGCAACATCCGCAAGCCGTTGCGGTCCTCGTTCTTCGACAAAGACCACGCCCAGATGATCGTGCGCCTCAAGGGCAACGCCGACATCGAGGAGGAGGGTGCCGGCGCCATCGCCGTCAAGAAGGCATGGAACCCGCACACCGTGAAGCAGGGTGAGAACCTCCCGGACGGGACCACCTGCGAGACCAACGGCGGCTGCAAGCTCGGACAGATCTCGGGCGGCAAGACGCTGGTCACCGGCGCACCGCTGCTGCTCAAGGACATCAACGACTACCTGCGCGGCGGCATCTTGTCCCTCGGCGCCATCGCCGTCGCCATCATGATGGTGATCCTCCTCGTGTTCTTCCAGGTCCGTTGGCGGCTCCTGCCGCTCGCCGTGGTCTTGATCGGCGTCGTGTGGGCGTTCGGCATGGCGGGTTGGATCGGGATACCCCTGTCCATCGTCACCATTGCGGGCCTGCCGGTGATGCTCGGCGTCGGCGTGGACTACGCCATCCAGATGCACGCACGCATCGAGGAGGAGGTGATCATCGACCGTGCCGAGCACCCCATCCAGGAGACGGCCCGGAACCTCGGCCCCGCGCTGCTCGTGGTCACGTTCGATGCGGTCTTCGCCTTCGCCGCACTGCGCTTCGCCAAGGTCCCGATGATCCGTGACTTCGGCCTGCTGCTGTGCATCGGCATTGCCATCATCTGCTTCTGCTCGATCATCTGGCCGCTCGCCATCTTGGGCATCCGCGAGTACAAGTCGCCCACCAAGGGACGCGACTTCCGCGAGGGCTACCTCGGCCGGCTGACGGTCTTCCTCGGCGACCTCCCGACGTGGACCGCGATCCCGATCATCATCATGAGCATCTTGATCTTCGTGGGCGGCATCTCGGTCGAGAGCAAGCTCACCCTGCAGACCGACCCGATCCAGTGGGTCAACCAGACGAGCCAGAACCGCCTCGACGTCGCCACCCTCGAGAAGGAGACCGGGGCGTCCTCGGAGCTGGGCATCTTCGTCACCGGCAAGACGAAGGACGAACTGTTCACCGACAAGACGATGAACTGGCTCGACAGCTTCACCGACGACGCCCTCCAGCGCTACCAGGACAAGATCCTCGTCGGATCGTCCGTGCTCACCCCGCTCTCGGACCTCGTGTACCTCGATGGCGCGTCCAACAACACGCCCAAGGGCGCCCTGGTCAAGGCTTCCTTTGAAGCGGCGCCTGACTCGGTCAAGGCGTTCACCGTGTCCAACCGCGATCCGGCGCTCAACGTCTTGTTCATCACCAAGCCCGGCGACCTCAACAAGCGCGCCGAGATGGTCAACGAGATGCGCACTCGCTTCGGCCAGTCCGGCAAGGGCGGCGCCAAGCCGCCCGCAGGCATCTCGGCCACGCCCTCGGGCCTCGCGGTGGTGGGTGTCGGCCTGCTGGAGAACCTTGAGTCGAACCGGGTGCAGCTCACGTACCTGTCGATCTTCTTCGTGTTCGCCTTCCTCTCCATCCGGCTCCGCAGCATCGTGCGGTCCCTGCTGTCGCTCGTCCCGGTGCTCATCGCCGTCGGCCTCGCGTCGCTCGTGGCCTTCGCGTTCAGCCTCAAGCTGAGTCCGATGACCGCGGTCGGCGGGCCGCTCGTCATCGCGGTCTGCACCGAGTTCACATCGCTCATCATCCTGCGCTTCTTGGAAGAGCGCGAACGCGGCTTCAGCCCGCGCTCGGCAGTCGAGATCACGGCCGCTCGCACCGGCCGGGCGTTCATCGTCTCAGGCATGACTGCGGTGGTCGGCGTGGCGGTCATCGCCACCTCGTCGCTCCCGCTGCTGCGGGACTTCGGGATCATCGTGGCCATGAACGTGGTGGTCGCGCTGCTGTCGGCTTTGATCCTCCTGCCGCCGGTCCTCGTCTGGGCCGAGGAGCGCGGCTGGGTCTCGAAGGGGATGATCGATCCCGAGAAGCTCGGCAACAAGCACCGCGACGAGAGCACCCCGACGCCGGACCTGACCCATGCCTTCCCCGCCGAGGGCGAGGGCAACGGACCCGAGGTGGCACCGGCCTGACCGATGGAGAGCGCCGGCGGCCGTCACGGGCAGCGACCGGGGCAGAGCCCGTTCAGCCAATCGGGCTACGGGAGGAGGGCGAGGATGGCGCGGGCCTGGTCGTCCGGGTCACCGTCGGCCGGGGTGAGGGTCAGCTCCGGGGCTTCGGGAGCCTCGTAGGGGTCGTCAATGCCGGTGAAGCCGGTGATCTCGCCCGCGCGGGCCTTGGCGTAGAGGCCCTTGGGGTCGCGCTGCTCGCACAGCTCGATCGGCGTGTCGACGAAGACCTCGACGAACGGCACGTCGACCGCCCCATGGGCCGCTCGGGCCCGGTCGCGCCCGGCGCGGTAGGGGCTGATCAGCGGGACGATGGCGATGACGCCGGCATCGGCCAGCAGCCGGGCCACCTCCCCAGCCCGCCGGACGTTCTCGTCGCGGTCGGCGGCGCTGAAGCCGAGATCGGCATTGAGGCCGAGCCGGAGGTTGTCGCCGTCGAGCCGGTAGGCCGGACGGCCGGCGGCCACCAGGAGGCGCTCGAGGGCGACGCCGACCGTGGACTTGCCCGAGCCGGAGAGCCCGGTCAGCCACACCGTCGCGCCGAGCGTCGGACGATCACCGCGGCCGACCTCACCGTCGTGCCAGGTGACGTTGGTGCTCACGACTGGGGCGTGGACGGTCCGAGGATCATGCCGGCGCCCACCGTGGTGTTGGTGGCCTCGTCGATGAGGATGAACGAGCCGGTGGTTCGGTTGCGCCGGTACTCGTCGAAGAACAAGGGCTGCGTGGTCCGGAGCTGGACCCGGCCGATCTCGTTGAGTGCCAGCGAGCCGGCCTCGTCCTCGCGGTGCAGGGTGTTGATGTCCAACCGGTACTGCACGTTCTTCACGAGTGCTCGGGCGACGCGGGTCGTGTGCTTGATGACGAGCTTGTCGCGGGATTTGAGCGAGGAGACCTCGTTCATCCAGCACACCATGGCGTCGATGTCCTGGCTCGACGTCGGCTGGTTGTGCGGGCGGCAGATCATGTCGCCGCGGCTGATGTCGATCTCATCGGTGAGCCGCACGGTGACCGACTGCGGGGCGTACGCCTCCTCCAGCGGCCCATCGAGGGTCTCGATGCTGGCGATCGTGGAGGAGAACCCCGACGGCAGGACCACGACAGGGTCGCCGGGCTTCATCACCCCACCGGCCACCGTGCCCGCGTAGCCGCGGTAATCGTGGAACTCGTCGTTGTGGGGGCGGATCACGTACTGGACCGGGAATCGGGCATCGATCAGGTTGCGGTCCGACGCGATGTGCACCTCCTCGAGGTGGTGCAGGAGCGACGATCCCTCGTACCACGGCGAGTTCGTCGACCGGGTCACGACGTTGTCACCGTGGAGCGCCGACACCGGGATGAAGCTCAGATCGGCAATGTCGAGCTTGGCTGCGAAGCTGCGGAACTCGGCCTTGATCTCCTCGAAGCGATCCTCGTCCCACCCGACGAGGTCCATCTTGTTGACGCACAGGACGAGGTGCGGGATGCGCAGCAGCGAGGCCAAGAATGCGTGTCGGCGCGACTGCTCCACCAGGCCCTTGCGGGCGTCGACGAGGACCAGCGCCAGGTCCGCGGTCGATGCCCCGGTGACCATGTTGCGCGTGTACTGGATGTGACCCGGGGTGTCGGCGATGATGAACTTCCGGCGTGGGGTGGCGAAGTAGCGGTACGCCACATCGATGGTGATCCCTTGCTCCCGCTCGGCCCGCAGGCCGTCGGTCAGCAGCGCCAGGTTGGTGTGCTCGGACCCCATCGCCTCCGACGACCGCTCCACCGCCTCCATCTGGTCCTCGAAGATGGCCTTCGAGTCGTACAGCAGCCGGCCGATGAGCGTGGACTTCCCATCGTCCACCGATCCCGCCGTCGCAAAGCGCAAGAGCTCGCTCACTAGAAGTAGCCCTCCTTCTTCCGGTCTTCCATGGCTGCTTCGGTGACTCGGTCGTCTGCGCGTGTCGCGCCGCGTTCGGTGAGCCTCGTCGCAGCGACTTCGGCGACCACCTGCTCGACCGTGGCGGCGTCGCTCTCGACGGCACCGGTGATGGTTGCGTCTCCGACGGTTCGGTAGCGGACGGTCTTGGTGACGACCGCTTCGCCCTCCCCCGGTGTCAGGTGTTCTCCAACGGCCAGCCACATGCCGTCGCGCTGGAAGACCTGGCGTTCGTGGGCGTAGTAGATGCTGGGGATGTCGATGTGCTCTTCGGCGATGTACTGCCAGATGTCGAGTTCGGTCCAGTTGCTCAGGGGGAAGATGCGAATGTGCTCGCCCTGGTGGTGGCGGCCGTTGTAGAGGCTCCACAGCTCGGGCCGTTGGTTCTTCGGATCCCACTGGCCGAACTCGTCTCGGAAGCTGTAGACCCGCTCCTTGGCGCGGGCCTTCTCCTCATCGCGACGGGCCCCGCCGAACGCCGCGTCGAAGCGGTGCTCCTCGAGGCCGTCGAGCAGGGCCGTCGTCTGCAGCCGGTTGCGACTAGCGCGGGGACCCTTCTCCTCGACCACGCGGCCGTCGTCGATTGCCTGCTGGACGGAGGCCACCACCAGCTTGACCCCGAGTTCGGCGACCCGGCGATCCCGGAACTCGATCACCTCGGGGAAGTTGTGCCCGGTGTCGACGTGCATCACCGGAAACGGGATCCGTGCCGGCCAGAACGCCTTCTCAGCCAAGCGCAACATGACGATCGAGTCCTTGCCGCCGCTGAAGAGCAGCACCGGGCGCTCGAACTCGGCGGCCACCTCGCGGATGACGTGGATCGATTCGGCTTCGAGCACGCGCAGGTGGGAAAGCTCGTAGGTGGTGCTCATGCGCTCACTCGGGACGACGATCGGGGCGGACACCAGATCGGCCGGTGGCAGCGCCACACAAGCGTTCTGGGACGAGCGCCAAGCGTACGGCGCGGCCCCCAATCCTGACCAGTTGAGTCAACAATCAACGCGCTGCCAGCCATTGGTCGAGCTCCTTCCGGACCTCCAGCGCCAGGAGGGGATGGCACACCAGCAGGTCCGGAAGGTAGGGGTCGGCGTTGTTGTAGACGAGCGGGCTGCCGTCGAGCCGAGTGGCGACGAGGCCGGCGGCGGTGGCCACTGCGACCGGCGCGCACGAGTCCCACTCGTACTGGCCACCCGAATGTGGGTAGACGTCGGCCTGGCCCAGGACCACGGCAGCCACCTTGGCCCCGGCCGATCCCAGCTCCACCAGCTCACCACCGATCGCCTTGGCCAGGTGCAGCGCCACTGCGGGCGGGCGGGACCGGCTCACGATGACGCGCGGTCGGGCCGGGGGCGGGGGCGGGAGCACCGATGCAGGGACGCGGTTCAGCACCAGACCCTGGGCCGGTAGCGCCACCGATCCGGCGACGGGCTGGCCGTCCGACACCAGGGCCACGTGCACCGCCCAATCGGTGCGCGGTGGCTCGGAGAACTCCCGGGTGCCGTCGAGCGGGTCGACGATCCACACGCGTGGGTGGTCGAGTCGCTCGGTGCCCGTGCGCCCGGTCGCCCCGCTCCCCTCCTCGGAGAGGATGGCGTCGTGGGGCCGGGCATCGGCCAGTCGTTCCATCAGGAACTCGTGGGCGGCCGTGTCACCGGCTTCCTTGAGCTCGGCGGCGCTGGCCCCCTCGGCTTGAAGGCGGGCTCGGACCTCGAGGAGGACGGCACCGGCGCCCTCTGCCAGCTCAGCAGCAAGGAGGTGGTCGTCGATCGAATCAGGTGTGGTGGCGGTCACCACTGCATCATGCCGGGGCAAGGGCCTGCACGACGAGGATGGCGGTGTCGTCGCTGGCGCTGCGGCGGAATTCGGCGACCGATGCTTCCAGCCCCGACGCCATCTCCTCCGCCGGGAGACCGGCCAGTGCTGCGAGAGCAGCGAGCAACCGTCCCTCGCCGAACAGGTCGCTGCCTCGCCGGGCCTCGGTGACGCCGTCGGTGTAGAGCACGACGGCATCTCCGGGACCGAGCTCGGTGTGGACGTCGATCAGGACCGGGTCCGGCACGACCCCGAGCAGCGTGCCGGCGCAGTCGAGTACCTCCGCCCGCCCGTCGGCCCGTACCAGCACGGGCCGGGGGTGCCCGGCGCTCGACGCCGAGACACGCACCCGCCCGGCGCGGGGGTCCGTCAGCTCCACTCGCAGGTACGCGGCCGTGCAGAACCGCGAGTCGTCGATCTGCTGGAGCATCGCCTCGTTGGTCTGGCGGAGGACCCGACTGGGCGCTTGCTCGCGCACGACCGCGGCGCGGAGGGTGTGTCGAACGAGGCCGGTCAGGGCCGCAGCCTCGGGCCCGCGCCCGCACACGTCGCCCACGACGACGCCCCAGGCCCCGGGGCCGACCGGCATGACGTCGTAGAAGTCCCCGCCGATGGGGACGTCGGCCTCGGCGACGTCGTAGCGGGCGGCGAGCGCGAGGCCATCGATGAGCGGCATCGCCGGCGGCAGGAGGGCCTCCTGCAGGGAGCGGGCGACCCGGTTGCGCGAGTGGAAGAGCCGCCCGTTGTCGGTGGCGAGGGCGGCGCGCGCGGCGAGCTCCTCGACCAGGGCGAGGTCGTCCTCGTCGAAGAGGGGCCGGTCTCCCGTGCGGACCAGCGTGATCACCCCGACGACGCTGCCCCGCGCGAGCAAGGGGGCCAGGATGGTCGATCGGGCGTCGAAGCGGCGCAACAGTGCAAGGTGGTCTGCGTCAGCAGCCGCGGCCGCGAGATGGGCATCGCCGATGGACTGGTACATCAGGCCCCTGCCCTCGAGTGCTTCAAGGTGGCCGGAGGCGGTCGGCGCCCGCTCCCCCAGCTCGTGCCGGCGCTTGCGCAGCAGCTTGGCGTCGTGCACCTTGACCTCCGACGAGCCCACGCAGACCTGGTCCTGCAGGAGGCCGTCGTCGCCGATCAGGTCGATGAAGCAGACGTCGGCCAGGGCCGGGACGCACAGCTCGCCCAGGCTGACCAGGGTGAGATCCGGGTCCAGGCTCGTGCTCAACACCGCGCTGGCCTCGGCGAGGAACGCCAGCCGCTCGCGAGCCTGTTCCGCGGCGACGCGTGCCGCGTGCTCGCGCGCGAGGAGCTCCAACTGCTGCTGCTCGGCAAGGCGGCGCTCGGTCACGTCGGAGCACACCCCGACGAGGTGGAGATCGGGAGCGCTGCCTTCGATCGGACGGCCCCAGACCTCGATCCAACGCACCTCGCCCGTGTCGGGCCGGATGATGCGGAACACGTCGTGCTGGTCGATCGCTGGCGGCTGGGTGCCATCGAGGGGCTGGGGGAACCGAATGCGATCTTCTGGGTGGACCACTGCCATGAAGTCCAGGCCCGTCCCCGAGAAGGTCCCAGCGGCGAGCCCGCACATCTCCCGTGCCGTCGCGTTGAGCCAGAGTCGGTCGCCGTCGAGGTCCCACGACCAGGCACCCAGACCACCGGCGCTCAGCGAGATGTCGAGGCGCGTCGAGCTTTCTCGCAGCTCGCGCTCGACGGCTGCGCGCTGGATGGCGAGGCCCATCATGTTGGCGATCGACTGGACGAAGTGAACCTCATCGTCCGTCCACGTGCGCAGGTCGGTGTGGTAGATCACGAGGACGCCCCACGGATGGTCTCCCCAGCTGATCGGCGCCGCGAGCGCAGCACGAACGTCGACGCCGTGCACTGGGGCGAGCGCCTCGAACCGGTCGTCGCCGAGGAGGTCGGGCACCACCACCACCGACGCGCCGTGCTCGACCACGTAGCCCGGGAGCGAGCCGGACCCAACGGGCAGCTCGAGGCGAGCCATGCGGCGCCGGCTGACGATCTGGCCGCCGTGCATCCCGGCGCGCCCGCGGACGTGGTGACGATCGGGCTGCACCTCGAACAGCGCGATGTCGGTCGCCGCCAGCGTGTCGGCGGCGACGACGATGCCCTCGCGCAGCACGTCGTCGAGGTCATCCGACCGCAGACCGACCTGGCCCATCCGAGCCACCGCCGCCTGTTGTCGGACTGCCAGGTTCCATTCACCGGGGCTGCGGTCCGTCGTCATCCGACTCTCAGGCTACCGACCGTTCGGATACCAGGGGTTGCGGGTCAGCGACCACAGGCGGCGGGCAGCACCGGGATGCGAGGCTGGCCGTTCGGGCCCGAGGGTGGACACCTCCTGAGCTGGCGGTTGCGTACCAGCCGGCCCTCGTCGGACGACCAGGACCACAGCTCGAGGCCGCCGCTGCGCACGATCTCGGTGGAGTCCGCCGAACCGGCTGCCAGACTGCGGCCGTGACGACCACCGCCGCCGACGACCTGGGGTGGGGCGCGTTCTCCGACGCGGCGCCCTGGGTGCTCGACGACGGCCCGCAAGCCTGGCAGGCCGGACTGGACCGCATCCGCGCCGATGTCACCGCCTCGGTGCCCGAGCTGACCCGCCGGCGGACGCTCCCGCCCGGTCGCCGCCTCGGCACCACCGTCGTCCACCTGGGCGGGGCGGTGGGTCGTTGGGCCGCCGGTGCCCGCCGCACCGGCGGCAGCGCCTCCAAGCAAGACCTGGCCCGGCGTCTGCGCGTGGCCGCCGAGCACCTCGGCCCGAGCTACATCAAGCTGGGCCAGATCGTCTCGTCCGGCCAGGGCCTGTTCCCCGACGAGCTGGTCGAGGAGTTCCGCACGCTCCGCGACCGCGTCCAGCCCGAACCCTTCGCCGCCGTACGGGCCGTCGTGGAGGCGGACCTCGGTCGACCGATCAGCGAGGTGTTCGCAACGTTCGAACGCCGACCCATCGCGGCTGCCTCGATCGCCCAGGTCCACGCCGCAACCCTCGTGACCGGTGAGGCGGTCGTGGTGAAGGTCCAACGTCCGACCGTCGCGGCGCGAGTCCGCTCGGACCTGCGGGTGATGTCGTGGATCGCACCGATGCTCGTCGGGCGGATCCCCGTTGCGGCGCTCGCCAACCCCCCGGCGCTCGTCGAGCTCTTCGCCGAGACCATCACCGAAGAGCTCGACTTCCGCCTGGAGGCGGAGAACATGATCGAGGTAGGCCGCTCGTTCGCGGCGCTCGACCAGCGGGGCTACGTCGTGCCGCGGCCGCACCCGACGCTGGTCACCCGACGGGTCCTCGTCATGGAGCGCCTCTCGGGGTTCGCGTTCGACGACGTCGTCGGCATGCAAGGCGCCGGCATCGACACCGTGGCGGTCGTGCGCACGGGAATGATCGGCTTCCTCGAAGGAGCGATGATCAACGGGATCTTCCACGGCGACCTCCACGGTGGCAACCTGCTGGTCTTGGCCGACGGACGCACCGGGCTGCTCGACTTCGGGATCACCGGGCGCCTCGCCGAGCCGGAGCGCCAAGCCTTCCTCCGCCTGTTGGTGGCGGCGTCGATGAACGACGTGCGGTCGCAGCTGATCGCCCTGCGGGACCTCGGCGCCCTGCCCGGCGCGACGGATCTCGACGCGGTGGCGACCGAGCTGGGCCTGGATCAGCCGCCGATCGATCCCACCTCGCTCTCCCCCGAGCAGCTGACCGCAGAGATCCAGCGCGTGGTCAAGGCGCTCCTCGGCTCGGGTGCCCGGCTCCCCAAGCCCCTCATGTTGTTCGTGAAGAACCTGGTCTTCCTCGATGGCGCCATCGCCACCTTGGCCCCGGACCTCGACCTCTTCGGCGAGATCGCCTCGATCGCCATGTACTTCAACACGCGCCACGGCGCGCAGATCGCTGCGGACGCCGCGCTCGGCCCGTCGAGCTGGGACCTCGACCTTTCGGCCATCGGCGCCACCGTTGGCATCGACCCCTCGGACGGGACCGGGCTGACCCACCGGGAGCTCCAGGAGCGACGCAAGGAGGTCCGCGACCGCTTCGAGCTTCGACCGGGTCGCCGTCGGCGCGGCCGTGGGACCCGCCCCTGAGGGTGCGCAGTAGGGTCCGGCCCGATGCGCGTCGTGATCGCCACCTGCTCCGTCGACTACCAAGGTCGCCTCAGCGCGCACCTGCCGATGGCCACGCGCCTCCTCATGGTGAAGGCCGACGGCTGCGTCGCCATCCACGCCGATGGCGGTGCCTACAAGCCGCTGAACTGGATGAACGCCCCGAACCGCCTCGAGGAGGTGGAGGGAGCATGGACCGTCACCAACCCCAAGGGCGAGACGCTCCGCATCACCCTCCACGAGGTCCTCAGCGACTCGGCCTGGGACCTCGGGGTCGATCCGGGCCTCCAGAAGGATGGCGTCGAAGCTCACCTCCAGGAGCTGCTCGCGGCCAACTGCACGAAGCTCGCCGAGGGGCTCCGCCTGGTGCGTCGCGAGTACCCCACCGACATCGGCCCCGTCGACCTGCTGTGCCGCGACGCCGACGGCTTCGCCATCGCCGTGGAGATCAAGCGCCGCGGTGAGATCGACGGGGTCGAGCAGCTCACCCGCTACCTGGAGTTCCTCAACCGGGACCCGATGCTGCGGCCGGTGCGCGGCATGTTCGTGGCGCAGCAGATCAAGCCACAGGCGAAGGTACTGGCACGAGATCGCGGCATCGACTGGGTCGAGGTCGACTATGACGAGCTCCGGGGGCTGGAGTCCAACGAGCTCCGGCTCTTCTGACGTGACCGGGTCCGGACTGCTCCCCGGTGGTACCCAACCGCCCCAGGGCTACGAGCCCTGGTGCCGAACCTTGCGCGGCGAACAGGCGTGGCGCCACGAGGTTCCCGGTGGACCCGGTGCGTTGGGCACGTGGCGAGCCCTGCGCGAGCGCCACCCCCGCACCGGACTGTGGCCGGTCCTGCTCGGCAGCGACCCCCAGGTCATCGACCAACTGACGTGGCGGCTGGAGATGCTGGCACGGTCTTCCCCCGGCATCCCTGACGTGGAGGACGCCCCGAGCGCACCGGAGCTGCTCGCCGCCTGGATGGGCGATCCCACGCAGGACGAGTACCTCAACGACGTCCCCCGCCACCTCGCCAAGCTCGAGCAGGACGCCCCGGCCATCCGCGAGCGCCTCACCGCCCGGCCCGACGAGGAAGCCGTGCGCGCGCTTGCGGGGGGCCCGGTGACCATCGCCCTGATCCCTGCGTTCGGCGGTTGGGAGGTGCCCGCCCTGCTGGCCTGGTCCGGGGCCGAGCGTCACGAGATCGGCGGACCGGAGCACCTCTCGGTCCTCCACTTCTGGCACGACGTGTACGGCGCCGAGCTCGTGGCCCTGGGCCTCGAGCGCATGGAGTGCCTGGTGAACCGGCCACCCGACGACGCACGGTCGGCGTTCGAGCTGGCCGTGCAGCACTACGCGTACTGCCCCGAGCTCATGGACAACCTGGTGCCGGCCATCGGCGCGCTCGCGGCGACCCTGTTGGGCCGACACTGGCTGTTCGACTGGACCTGACGGGCGGACTCGACCCGAGGCCCACATCGCGGGACCAGGTGGTCAGCGACGCAACGTGACCGGCGCTTGCTTGAGGCCGGCGATGATCGCCGATCCGGTGCGCACGACCTCGCCGGCGGGCTCGATGCCGTGCCAACGCTCGAGCAGCTCCTCGAGCAGCACCCGGCCCTCGAGGCGGGCCAGCGCTGCGCCGATGCAGAAGTGGGGACCGAACCCGAGCGCCACCTGGTTGTTGTGTTCGCGGTCCACCCGGAACTCGCCGGCATCCGCTCCGAAGACCGCCTCGTCCCGGTTCGCTGCGGCGTAGAGCAGCAGGACGGGATCACCGGCCGAGATGGCCACGCCACGGAGCTCCGTGTCCTCGGTGGCCGTTCGCATGAACGCCACCACCGGCGTGGTCCAGCGCAGCCACTCCTCGACGCACGAGGCGATGAGGCCGCGATCGGCGACCAGGCGGGCCAGCTGCTCGGGCTCGTTCGCCAGCGCCCACAGCCCCCCGGAGATCATGTTGCGCGTCGTCTCGTTCCCGGCGACCAGCAGCTGGTTGAAGAACATGAGCAGCTCGTCGTCGGTCAGGGTCTCGCCGTCGATATCGACGTTGGCGAGCACCGAGATCAGGTCCGTCCCGTCCCCACCCCGGCGGGCCCGGCCGGCCGCCATCAGGTACTCCTGCATCTCGGCCATGAGCGCCATGCACTCCTCGAAGCTGAGGTTGGAGGCGCCCGGGATCGTGGCGTCGGACCAGAGGACGAAGCGGTCGCGATCCGCGTCGGGGATGCCCAGGAGGTCGGCGATGACGTGCACCGGGTACGGCTCGGCGAGGGTCGGGACGATGTCCACCGGCTCGTCGGTCGGGAGCTCGTCGAGCAACCCTCGCACGAGGGCCCGCAACGGCTCCTCGAGGGCGCGGATGCGCCCGGGTGAGAACCCCGGTTGGACCAGCTTGCGGTAGCGGGTGTGCACCGGCGGATCGGTGTGCATCATCGTCGGGGGCGACGGGTACTCGATGCCGATCTCGAGGGTCAGGATCCCCTTGCCGGACTCGAAGCGGGCGGGGTCGCGCGACACCTCGAGCACCTCGGGCTGCGTGCTGACGACCCACCAGCCGGCGCCCTCGTCGGGCTGGTGCCAGACGACCGGCGCCTCGGCTCGCAGCCGGGCGTACAGCGGGAACGGGTCGCCGGCGTAGAACGCCTCGTCCACGAGCGGCCCGGTGAGCTCCGGCGCCGTCGGCCGGTCCATGCTCACGCCTCCCGGAAGGTCACGCGGCCGGCATCGAGCACGACGCGCCCATCGCCACCCTGGGTCTGGAACACGGCCTCGCCCGCGCCGGTCTCCCAGGCGTGCACCGTCAGCGCCTCGCCGGGCAGGACGGGTGAGGAGAACCGACCTTCCATCGACGTGAACCGCCCGGTGTCCGAGCCGCACAGGAGGTGCAGCAGGCCGCGCCCCGTGAACCCGTAGGTGCAGAGGCCATGGAGGATCGGTCGGTCGAAGCCCCCGAACGCGGCGAACGCCGGGTCCGAGTGGAGGGGGTTGCGATCGCCCGACAAGCGGTAGAGCAGGGCCTGGTCGGGACGCGTGGCGTAGGTGACCGCGTGGTCGGGCGCCCGCTCGGGAGCCACGTTCTTGGGTCCGGATGGCCCGCGGTCTCCGCCGAAGCCGCCCTCGCCGCGGATGAACGCCGACATCACCGTCGTGAAGAGCGGGTTCCCCGTTCGGGTGTCGGTCGACGTGGAGGTCACCTCGATGACGGCGCCCTTGCCCTTGTCGTAGATGCCCGTGATGGTGCCCACGGTCTCGACCTCACCGGCCGTCGGGATGGGCCCGTGCAAGGTGACGGCCTGCTCGCCGTGGACCAGCATCGCCGGGTTGAACGACCCGATCGACCTGAAGGCACCGCTCCCACCCACGCCCAGCACCACCGCCATCGTCGGCAGCACCACGAGCTCGGTGTCCTGTGAGTTCTCGGTGGTGAACTCAAGCTCCTGCAGCGGGTCGGCGGCGCCGGCGCCGACGCCGAGTGCATAGAGCAGCACGTCGCGGGCGTCCCACGAGTGGCGAACCGGATCGCCGGTCGCGCCGACGGCCTCGGGGTTGATCGGCATGGGACCTACTCCTCGTCGAAACCGAGCATGTTGGCGTTGGGCCGAGCCTCGGCCACGAGGCGCTTCACGACCTCGCCCAGGGCCGCGGGATCATCGGTGGGATGCTCCTGGGTGGGACCCCGGTGCCAGCCCTCGGCCACGGACAGGGCCTGACCGGTCACGTCGAACACCCGCCCGGTCACCTCGGCGGACTCCGACGAGGCCAGCCACGTGACGATCGGTGCGATCCAGCGCGGTGACAGCATGGCCTTGGTCATGTCATCGGCCTGGCCCATCCCGAGGTTCTCGGTCATGCGGGTGAGCGCCGCCGGGGCGATGGCGTTCACGGTGACCCCGTAGCGAGCCAGCTCCTTGGCGGCGATGACGGTGAACGCGGCGATGCCTGCCTTCGCTGCGCCGTAGTTCGTCTGGCCGACGTTGCCGTAGATGCCCGACGGCGAGGAGGTGTTGATGATGCGTCCGTCGACCGCTTCGCCCGTCTTGGTCTGCTCGCGCCAGTAGGCCGCGGCATGGCGAGCCGGACCGAACGTGCCCTTGAGGTGCACGGCGATGACCGCATCCCACTCGGCCTCGGTCATGTTGGCCAGCATCCGGTCGCGCAGGATCCCGGCGTTGTTGATGAGCACGTCGAGCCGGCCGAAGTGGTCGATGGCCTGCTGGACCAGGCGCTCGGCGCCGTCCCAGGTGGAGATGTCGTCACCGTTGACAACGGCCTCCCCGCCGGCGGCGACGATCTCGTCGACGACGTCCTGGGCCGGACCGCTCGACCGGCCGCTTCCGTCCATCTCACCGCCGATGTCGTTGACCACGACCTTGGCCCCTTGCTCGGCCAGCATCAGCGAGTGCTCCCGCCCGATGCCCCGGCCGGCTCCGGTCACGATGCACACACGTCCGTCGCAGATCCCCACGACCATCCCCTTGCTCCCGCGCCATCGCGGAACTCGTCGAAGGCCCATCATGACAAACCTGCAGCACAGCCCGCTGACGACCGGCTGGAGGCGCCGACTGCCACGGAACGCACCTCGTCACGTGCCAAGGTGGTCGGATGCGTCGACCCCGACTCCGCCTCGTGCTGGGGATCACCCTGCCCCTCCTCGTCGTGGTGCTGCTGCTGGCCGCCTGGGCCATCGACACCTCCAGCGCCAACGGCAAGGTGCCCCGCAACACCACCTTGGCCGAGCGCGACGTCTCGACCTTCGGCGAAGACGACCTAGCCGCCACGGTGGCGGACGTCGCGGACGAGTACGCCACCGCGACGGTCCAGGTCCGGACCGACGAGAAGACCTACAAGGTGCCCGCCTCGGAGCTGGGTCTCATGCTCGACGAGGACGCCACCGTGCAGGCCGCCTTGGACCTCGACACCGGGCCCGTCGCCTGGGGGTCCTCGTTCCTCGACGAGCGCACCGTGCCGCTTACGTTCGTGGTCGACTCGGACCAGCTGACGGTAGGTCTGGCAAAGCTGGGAGGCAACGCCAAGCCCACGGAACCGTCCATCGTCGCCACGGCAGACGGGTTCGGCGTGGTCAGCGGCTCCGACGGGACCACCATCGACCCAGCCGGCGTCGGCACGCAGCTGCGCTCGCGGGCCGAACGGGGCGAGCTCCCCCTGGTGGTCGACGCGAAGGCCGTCGCCGAAGCACCGAAGGTCAGCGACGAGTCCGCCAAGGCCCTCGCGGCTCAGCTCACCAAGGGCACAGCGAACGGGCTCGCCGTCACCAGCGGCGCCACCAACGTCACGATCCCGGCGACCACGGCCCGATCGTGGCTCGCCTCGCAGGTCGACGGCGATCAGCTCGTCGCCACCCTCGACGCAGAGAAGGCCACGACGGACCTCGCCGCCGCCCTCCCGAAGGCCACCACGGCCAAGGACGCGACGGTCGTGCTCGAGAACGGCGCTCCCAAGATCATCCCAAGCGTCGACGGCACCAAGTGCTGCGCTGCCGACACCCCCGCCCGCCTGCTGGCCGCCATCAACGCAGGTTCGGGCGCCGTCGAGGTGGGGCTCGAGGTGCAGAAGCCGAACTTCACCACCGAGGCCGCAGAGAAGCTCGGCATCAAGGAGCCCGTGGGCACCACCGTCGAGTGGAAGGGCGTCGCCCAGGTGAAGAGCTTCACCACCTACCACCCGTGCTGCGCCGCACGCGTCACCAACATCCAGCGCATCGCCGACCTCATCAACGGCACGCTCGTCCTCCCCGGCAAGAGGTTCTCGGTGAACGACACCGTCGGCCAGCGCACCGTCGAGAAGGGCTTCGTCGAAGCCGGGGCCATCGCCGAGGGCAAGCACGTCGACGAGGTCGGCGGTGGCGTGTCCCAGTTCGCCACCACGATGTTCAACGCCGCCTTCTTCGCCGGCCTGCCCATCAACACCTACCAGGCCCACTCCGAGCACTTCGACCGCTACCCCTTCGGGCGCGAAGCCACGATGGGCTTCCCCAACCCGGACCTGGCCTGGACGAACAACACCCCCTACGGGATCCTCATCCAGACCAGCCACACCGACACCAGCGTGACCGTCACCCTGTGGTCCACGCAGTACGCCTACGGCGAGCAGACCGGCCAGACCACCGGCAAGAGCGGCACGTGCACCACCGTCCAGACCACCCGCACGATCCGCTACCAGGACGGCCGCACCGGCACCGACACCTTCAACGCCCGCTACCGCGTCCCCGGCCAGACCACTTGTTAGGTCTCGGTCACTCGTTCGGCTTCGCCTCACTGCGTTCCCTCGAGCTTTCGATCGACGGGCTGACGCCCGGCTGACCTCGCTCAGGGGCACGACTGCGTCGCACCCCTTCGGCCGAAGGGGCTCCGCGAGCTCTGCCCCCTCGGACTCCCCCGGACTCGCTGCGCTCGGAACCCATGCCTCGCGCTCGTGGGCCGGGTCTCCCGGGGGCTGGCAGACTGTGACGGCTGGTCATGGGCTGTGGAGGTCGAGATGGGTGACGAGGAGCTGCGGTTCACGGATCGGATGACCGATTCGGACTCGTTGATGTGGACGATCGAGAAGGACCCGCTCCTGCGTTCGACCATCACCGCCGTCCTCTTCCTCGACGCAGCCCCGGACGAGAAGCGGCTGCGGCACCTGCTGGAGCGCGGCACCCGGCTCGTCCCGCGCATGCGCCAGCGCGTCCGGGGCAACCCGTACTCCATCGCCCCGCCGCGCTGGGAGGTCGACCCGCACTTCGACCTCGACTACCACCTCCGCTGGGTCGGGGCGAGCGGGGACCGCGACGCTCGTTCCGTCCTCGACATGGCCGAGCCCATGGCGATGCAGGGCTTCGACCGGGCACGGCCGCTCTGGGAGGCGATGGTCGTGACCGACCTCGCCGACGGGGGCGCAGCCCTCATCATGAAGATCCACCACGCCATCACCGACGGCGTGGGCGCCGTGCAGATCGCCCTGGTGCTGTTCGAGCTCGAACGGGACACCGCCCTGGCGGAGATGCCCGACGCCCCCACCGTGGCCGTCATGGGGCAGGTCGAGCGGTTCGTGGATGCTGCCCGCCACGAGCAGCGGCGCGGCCTCGGCATCGCCAAGCGCCTGCCTTCGGCCGCTGCGTCGCTTGCCAGCGCGGCGATCACCGATCCGGTCGGGTCGGCGAAGCGCCTCTCGGAGACGGCGTCGTCGGTCGCCAAGCTCGCCGCCCCTGCCGTCGACCCGCTCTCGCCGATCATGACGAGCCGGTCCCTGTCGGTCCACTTCGACACCATCTCGCTGTCGTTGACCGAGGCCAAGGCTGCAGCCAAGGCAGCCGGCGGTCGGCTGAACGACGCCTTCCTCGCCGCCACCGCGGCCGGCCTGCGCCGCTACCACGAGGAACTGGGCAGCCCCGTCGACGCCGTGCGCATCTCGATGCCCATCAACATCCGTGATGCCGACGACCCGGAAGCCACCGGGAACCACTTCGCGCCGGCACGGTTCCCGCTCCCCCTGTCCATCGAGGACCCCAAGGAGGCGATGGCCGCGATCCGGACGCTCGTCGCGGCCGAGCGGGCCGAGCCAGCGCTCGCGCTGGTCGATCCGCTGGCGGTCGTGCTGAACCGCCTCCCTACCTCGATGACCACCACCCTCTTCGGCGCCGCCCTCCGGGGCGTGGACGTCGTGGCGAGCAACGTGCCCGGCGCCCCCATCGAGCTGTTTACCGCCGGCACCCGGATCCAGTCGATGTTCGCCCTGGGCCCCATGGCCGGCGCCGCGGTCAACGTGACACTGCTGTCCTACCTCGACCAGGTCCACATCGGCATCAACGTCGATCCCGCCGCAGTCACCGAACCCGACCGCTTCCTCGCCGCGTACCGCGCCGGCTGGGACGAGGTCCTGGCCGCCGCCGGCACCTGACCGAGCGGTTTGGAGCGATCCGGCCGCGGGGCCGTACCCTCCGAGCGATGACCGAACCGACGAGGGCCGACGTGGCGATCGTGGGCGCAGGCCCCGCGGGCGCTGCGGCCGCCATCACCCTGGCGCGGGCCGGACGGTCGGTCGTGCTGCTCGACAAGGCGGCTTTCCCCCGGGACAAGATCTGCGGCGACGGCATCACCACCGGCGCACTTCGCATCCTCGAGGAGCTGGGCGTGCGTCCCGAAGCGGTGGCGTCGTGGACCGAGGTGTCCGACATCCACGTGGTGTCGCCCTCGAAGCACCTCGCCACGTTCCCGTTGCCTCGTGGTCGCGGCCAGTTCGCGGCGGTGATGCGCCGGACCGACCTCGACCACGCCATCGTCGACCAGGCGCGGTCGGCGGGTGCCATCGTGCGTGAGGGCATCGAGGTCACCGGCGCCGCCGACGGCCCCCACGACGTCGTGCTCGAGCTCTCGGACGGGTCCACCGTGGTGGCTGCCCAGGTCATCGCCGCCGACGGCATGTGGTCGCCGATGCGCAAGTTCCTGGGCACCGCCGTGCCGGGGTACCTCGGCGAATGGCACGCCTTCCGCCAGTACTTCCGCAACACCGGACCGCAGGCTCGCGACCTGTGGGTGTGGTTCGAGCCCGATCTGCTCCCGGGCTACGCGTGGTCGTTCCCGCTGCCCGACGGGGGCGCCAACGTCGGCTTCGGCATCCAGCGAGGCGCCAAGATCGCCACCAAGGAGATGAAGGCCCTGTGGCCCGAGCTCCTGGCCCGCCCCCACATCGCCGAGGTGCTCGGGCCCGACGCCGTCGCCGAGGACCGCCACCAGGCCTGGCCCATCCCGGCCCGCACCGGCGACCTCGCGCTCACCGCCGGCCGGGTGCTGTGGGTCGGCGACGCAGCGGCGGTCACCGACCCCATGACCGGCGAGGGAATCGGCCAGGCCCTCCTCACCGGTCAGCTGGCCGCTCAGGCCATCGTCGCGGGCGGGGGCGACCCGGCGGCGGTGCGAGCGGCGTACGAGCGCAGCGTCGCCACCCACCTCCTCCCGGATCACAAGATGTCCCTCCTGCTCATCCGGGCGCTCAGGCACCGCAGGGGAGCCCGTGCGGCGATCCGCGTCGCCGACGCCACGCCGTGGACCCGCCGCAACTTCGCCCGCTGGCTGTTCGAGGACGAGCCCCGCGCCATCGCCGTCACCCCGACCCGCTGGCACCGACGCGTCCTTCGACGCGACGGCGCCTACGCGCGAGGCTGACCGCCATGAGCCAGCTGGACACCACCGTCGACCGCTCCCTGGAGCAGACCACCGACGAACAGACCGAGGATGGCGATCACGAGAAGTTCGCCCACGTCGTGGTGCCGGCCTCAGCGGTGACCGAGGCCTACATCACCGGCACCCCGGTGACGGCGCTCTGCGGCAAGACCTGGGTCCCCACCCGGGATCCGAACCGCTACCAGGTGTGCCCCACCTGCAAGGAGATCCTCGAGATGGCCCGCAACCTGCGCAACTAGCGAGCCGGTCCCGCGCTCCGTTCCGGGGGAGCGCCGGTACGGTCGGGTGATGCGGTCCGTTCCCAGCACGCAGCGGTGGCCTACGACGTACTCGACGGGTGGGCTCGTGTGTTCGGTCGATCACCTGGCGTCGTCGGCGGGAGCCCAGGCCCTGGCCGCCGGTGGGTCGGCAGCGGATGCCGCCATCGCCGCCAACGCCGTGCTGGCGGTGACGACGCCGCACATGTGCGGGCTCGGCGGCGACCTCTTCGCCCTCGTCCACCACACCGACGGCTCGCCGCCCGACGTGGTCGACGCTGCGGGTCGGGCCGGTTCAGGAGCCGACGCCGAACGCCTTCGGTCCGAGGGCCACCGGGAGATGCCGTTCACCGGTGACGTGCGCACGGCCACCGTGCCCGGGTGCGTCGACGGCTGGGTCCTGCTGCACGATCGCCACGGACGCCTCCCGCTGGGCGACGTCCTGGAGCCTGCTCGCCGGCTGGCCGCAGACGGGTTCCCCGTGTCGCCGATGCTCTCGTTCATGCTGCACACCCTCGACGGGCTGGAGGGCTGCGACGAGCTGGCCCTCCCGCGGCCCGACGTCGGCGAGCGCCTGGTGCGGCCCGGCGTCGCCCGGCAGCTGGCGGCCATCGCCTCCCAGGGGCGCGACGGCTTCTACGGCGGCGAGTTTGGCGAAGCCCTCCTCGAGGTGGGCGCCGGCGAGTACGCCCCCGCCGATCTGGCGACCCCGCAGGCTCGGTGGGCCGGCGCCGCCGGGACGCGGGTGTGGGGCCATGACGTCTGGACCGTGCCGCCGCCGTCGCAGGGCTACCTGGTACCCGCCGCCACCCGCATCGTCGAGCTCCTCGCCGGTGCCGATCTCCCGCCGAGCGACGGTCCCGCATGGGCGCACCTCCTCGTCGAGGCCGCACGGCTGGCCGCAGCCGACCGGCTCGAAGTGCTCCACGAGGGCGCCGACCCGGTCGCCCTCCTCGCCGACGGGCGCCTCCGGGCCGCGGCGGCCGGCTTCGACCCGGAGCGCCGCTCGGCACCACCGGCGCCGGCTCGCGACGGCGGGACCATGTACCTGTGCGCCGCAGATCGCGACGGGATGGCCGTGAGCCTGATCCAGTCGAACGCCCACGAGTTCGGAGCCCGTGTGGCCGTCCCCGGCACCGGTGTGCTGTTGCACAACCGCGGGAACGGCTTCAGCCTCGAGCCCGGTCACCCGGCCGAGTACGCGCCTGGCCGCCAGCCGCCGCACACCCTGGCGCCCGCGCTGGTCACCCGTGCGGACGGCACCCTTCGAGCGGTGCTCGGCACCATGGGCGGCGATTCGCAGCCCCAGGTCGTCCTGCAGCTCCTGGCTCGGCTGCTTGCTGGTGGGGCGACCCCCGGCGACGCCATCGAGGCGCCACGCTTCGTCCTGCGGGCGAAGGGGGGCACCGGCTTCGACACCTGGCGCACCACCGACCAGGTGGTCCGCATCGAGTCCCATGCGCCGGCAACCTGGGCCGAAGGCCTGGCGGCACGAGGCCACGAGGTCGACGTCGTCGAGTTCGACCCCGCGGGCTTCGGCCACGCCCACATCATCGAGCGGGAGGCTGACGGCAGCTGGGCCGGGGCCGATGATCCTCGGGCGATGACCGGCGCCGCGGTCGCCGCCCCGTAGCGCCGAGCCGAGGTCCTAGCTCGACCATTCCTTCAGCGAGCTCACGATGCTCGACGGGGTCTGGTCGCCCGTGGGGACCGGGATGACGTTGAGGTGGGTGACACCGGCCGCCGCGAAGTCGGCGATGCGCTCCTTGACGTAGCCCTCGGGCCCGCAGAGCGAGATCGCCTCGAGGAAGTCCTGCGGGATGATCGCCGCCGCTTCCTTCTTCTTGCCGTCGAGGTAGAGGTCCTGGATCTCCTTGGCCTCGGCCTCGTAGCCGTACCGGCTGAACAGCGTGTTGTAGAAGTTCTTCCCCCGGGCGCCCATGCCGCCCACGTAGAGCGCCACCATCGGGCGGACGAAGTCGAGGAAGCCCTTCACGTCATCACCGATGGCGACGAGCCCGCCGGCCGTGATCTGGAGCGGACCGAGGTCGGCCGAGCGCTTGGCGGCACCGATGGCGAGGTCTTCGCCCCAGACGTCGTTCGCCTTGGCGGGGTCGAACAGGATCGGCATCCAGCCGTCGGCGACCTCGGCGGTCATCTGCACGTTCTTCGGCCCCAGCGAGGCGACCCAGATCGGGATCTCGGAACGGACCGGGTGGGCGATGATCTTGAGCGGCTTGCCGAGCCCGGTGCCCTCGCCCTCAGGGAGCGGCATGGTGTAGTAGCGGCCCTGGTGGGTGAGCTTGTCCTCCCGGCGCCACACCTCGCGGCAGACCTCGATGATCTCGCGGGTCCGACCGATGGGTGCGTCGTACTTCACGCCGTGCCATCCCTCGATGACCTGTGGGCCCGAGGCGCCAAGGCCGAGCACGCAGCGCCCGTCGGAGAGGGCGTCGACGCCGGCGGCGGTCATGGCGATCAGGGTGGGCGTGCGGGTGTAGATCGGCAAGATGCCCGAGGCGATCTGGACGGTCTCGGTCTTGGCGGCGAGGTAGCCCATGAGGCTGGCCCCGTCGAAGCCGTAGGCCTCGGCGACCCACACCAGGTCCAGGCCGGCTTGCTCGAGCTCGGCGACGGTGTCCGCCGCCTCCTTGAAGCCGCCGCTGTAGCTGAGCTGCATGCTGATCTGCACGAAGGTCCCCTTGCTGTGCCGGGCATCGGTGTGCCGGTGGCGCCGGTCCCTTGACCGACCGGTCAACCCTAGCGATGCGGCCAGGGGCCGCCGTCCGGATCAGCCGCCGGTGAGGCGGGCCCGGGCTGCCTTGGCCCGGTCGATGTGCTTCTGCGAGACGAAGGTCCCGTTGGGGGTGGTCACGCCGCCCGAGTCGTCGGCCGCCGCGGCCTCGCCCCCACCGTCGCCTGCGTCGTCGTCCGTGGTGTCCAAGCCGACTCCGTTGGCCCGGTCGGCCAAGTCCTGCTTGGTGGCCAGCTTGTCCCGGGAGATCGACCCGAGGACCTCGCCGTTGTCGAACCGGACCCAGTAGCGGATCCAGGTGAGCCCGTTGACCACGATGACCTTGCCCGCCGTGCCCTCGGGCACGTTGCGGAGGTCGGCGGTGGTGACGACCTTGTCGCCCTTGCGGAGGTTCGGAGTCGCGGTCTTCGCCATACGCCCATCATGGTGCCCGCTCGCCCCTGACCGCCGCCACTCCAGCCCCGTCCCCGGGGAGAAACCCTTGGCGTTGGAAATAGTTTCCTTGGGAAAGGGGTTTGAACGTACGATGCCCACCGTGATCGAGACCGCCGCCACCGCTGCCCCGCAGGACCCGTCCACCGAGGACCTCGCCGCCTCGCTGCGATTCAGCGTCACGCGCCTCGCCCGCCTGCTGCGCCAGCAGTCCGACGCCGGGCTCACCCCGACCCAGATGGCAGCGTTGGCCACCGTCGACCGCTGCGGTCCCCTGCCCATCGGCACCCTCGCTGACGAGGAGCAGATCGGCGCCCCGACGGCCACCAAGATCGTCGAGAAGCTGCACGCAGCCGGCTACCTCACCCGCACGCCGAGCGCCGAGGACCGCCGGGTCACGCTCGTGGCCACCACGCCGGCCGGCCAGGCCCTCCTCGCCGACATCCGCGCCCGCAAGACCGCCTGGCTTACCACCCGGATCGCCGCCCTCGACCCCGACGAGCGCGATGCGCTCGCCGGCGTCGTCGCCGTGCTCGATCACCTCACCTCCCCCATCAGGCCCGCCGAGATGGAGACCCCACCCGAAGAAGACCCCGCATGACCGAGAAGCTCCACACCGCCGCATCCGACACCTTCCGCTCGCTCACCCACCGCAACTTCCGCCTGTTCTTCGCCGGCCAGCTCGTCTCGCAGACCGGCACGTGGCTGTCGATGGTCACCCAGACGCTCCTGGTCCTCAAGCTCGCCGATTCCGGCATTGCACTGGGCCTGCTCATGGCGTTCCAGTTCGCCCCGATGCTCCTGCTCGGCGCCTGGGCCGGCGCGGTCGCCGACCGCTCCGACAAGCGCACGATGCTCATCACCCTGCAATCGCTGGCGATGGCCCAGTCGATCGTGCTGGGTGTGGTCGTCCTCTCCGGAGCAGCCAGCGTGCCGGTGATCTACGCCCTCGCCGCAGTCCAGGGCTTCATCACCGCCTTCGACAACCCCGTGCGACGGTCATTCGTGGTCGAGATGGTCCCGGCCGACGACCTGCCCAACGCCGTCAGCCTCAACTCGGCGATCATGACCGGTTCCCGCGTCCTCGGCCCGGCCCTCGCCGGTGCCCTGGTCCTGACCGTCGGGTACGGCTGGCCGTTCATCATCGACGGGCTCAGCTACACCGCGGTCATCATCGGGCTGTTGATGATGCGTCCCGGTGAGCTCTTCCGCTCGGCCCCGACGCCCCACCGCAAGGGCCAGGTCCGCGAAGGACTGCGCTACATCCGCTCCGAGCCGAACCTGCTCGTCCCGCTGATCATGATGGCCCTGATCGGGACGTTCGCCTTCAACTTCCAGGTCACCGTCCCGCTGCTGGTCAAGGGTCCCCTCGCAGGCGGGACCGGCACCTTCACCCTGTTGTTCTCCGTGCTCAGCCTTGGGTCCCTGATCGGAGCTCTGGCCACCGCCCGACGCTCCCGGGTCTCGCCGCAGCAGCTCATCAACGCCGCTGGCGCATTCGGTCTGGCGATGGTGCTGCTGGCGATTTCCCCGAGCCTGGGCGTCGCTTTCCCCGTCTCCGTGCTGCTGGGGCTGGCCTCGATCGCCTTCATGACCACCTCGACCGCCATCGTGCAGCTGCTCGCCGGTCCCGAGTACCGCGGCCGGGTCCTCGCCATCCAGGGCTTGGTGTTCCTCGGGTCGACCCCGATCGGCGGTCCCATCGTCGGCTGGGTGTCCGACGTCGTCGGCCCCCGCGCCGGCATCGGCCTCGGTGCCCTCGCCTGCTTCGCCGCGGCGGGCTTCGGCATGCGGGCCCTCGACCTCGCCGACCCCCGCCTCCACCGCGAGCCGCACGATACCGCCGGCGCACCACCGGCCATCGAGGACCGCGACCCCGTCACCGGCGAGATCGCGCTCATCGACTGACCCTCGAGTCAGCCCCGCCGGGTCGCGGACCAGGTCTTGCCGGCGTCGACGTCGAGGTCGTGGGGCAGGCCCAGGACGCGCTCGGCGAGGATGTTGCGCTGCACGTCGCCGGTGCCGCCACCGACGGTGAGTGCCGGGGCGAACAAGAAGCCGTAGTTCCAGATGTCGGGCTCGGTGCCGAGCGGCCCGGTGTCGCTGAGCATCCCGCCCGCACCAGTCAGGTCCTTGGCCAGCTCCATGATCGCCTGGCCGTGCTCGTCGGCCATCACCTTGCGGATCGACGCCTCCGGCCCCGGCGATGACCCCCGGACCAGCGCCGACACCGTTCGGAGGCGGATGAGGCGGAGGATCTCCTCGGTGGTGTGGAGCCGGGCCAGTCGCTGGCGGAGCAGCGGGTCCTCGGTGCCCCCCGCAGCCCGGACGAGGTCGAGCAGGTCGCCGCCGTTGGGGCCCATGCCCCAGAGCGCGCCGCCCGACGAGAGCGAGACCCGCTCGTTGCCGAGCGTCACCTTGGCCAGCGACCACCCCTGGTTGACGTCGCCGACCAGGGAGTCCGCGGGCAGCCGGACGTCGGTGAGGAACACCTCGTTGAAGGTGTGCCCGCCGGTCATCTCGATGATGGGTCGGATCTCGATCCCCGGCAGGTCCATCGGGCACACGAAGTACGAGATGCCCTGGTGCTTCGACACGTCGGGGTCGGTCCGGGCGATCAGGATGCCGTAGGTCGCGAACTGGGCGAGCGAGGTCCAGATCTTCGAGCCGTTGATGATCCACTCGTCGCCGTCGCGCACCGCTCGCGTGCCGAGGGACGCCAGATCGCTGCCAGCCTCCGGCTCGCTGAAGAGCTGGCACCAGATCTCCTCGCCCGACAGCAGCTTGGGCAGGTAGCTGGCCTGCTGCCCAGGGGTCCCCGCGTGGATCAGCGTCGGGCCGGCCCAGCCGATGCCGATCGGGTTGTTCGGACGGCGTACCCCGGCCGCACGCAGCTCGTCATCGATGATCAGCTGGTGGATCGGATCGGCACCGAGGCCCCAGGGCTCGGGCCAGTGGGGGGACACGAAGCCGGCACCGGCCAGGTCCGCGCCGCTCGGCCGGGGGTGCTCGGCCAACCAGGTGCGCACCGCCAAGCGTCGCGGGTCGTCCTCAGCGGGTAGCTCGAAGTCCACGAGGTGACCGTATCCCGCAGCGCCGCCACCTGATCGACCCGTGCGCCGGCCGTCCTATGCTCGGCGTCCTACCGACGCAGCACAGGGGACAACATGTCTGGATGGAACTACGCAGAGATCTGGGAGGTCATCGCCGCCCAGATCCCGGATGCACCGGCGCAGATCCAAGGGGACCGCACGCTGACGTGGCGAGCATTCGACGAGCGGGCCAACGGCGTCGCCCATCACCTCCTGGAAGCGGGAGCGGTCGAGCAGGACAAGGTGGCGCAGTACCTCTACAACTGCCCGGAGTACCTCGAGTCGATGTACGGGGCGTGGAAGGCCGGCCTCGTGCCGGTGAACACCAACTACCGCTACGCCGACGAGGAACTCGTGTACCTCTGGGACAACGCCGATGCGGTGGCGGTCGTGTTCCACGGCTCGTTCACCGAGACCATCGAGCGCGTCCTCGATCGCGTGCCCAAGGTCCGGACCTGGCTGTGGGTCGATGACGGAACCGGCTCGTGCCCGGCGTGGGCGACGCCGTACGAGGATGCAGCCACCTCGCACGCCGCCAAGGTCGAGGCCCCCTGGGGTCGCAACGGCGACCACCTCTACATGCTCTACACCGGCGGCACCACCGGCATGCCCAAGGGCGTGATGTGGCGCCAAGACGACCACATCCGCAACATCATCGCCCTCGGCACGAACCCCCGCTACGGCGAGGACCCGGTGGACTACGGCGTGCCGGCCGAGCTCGTCAACGGCCCGGGTCTCGTCAGCGTCCCCGCGTGCCCGCTGATGCACGGCACGGGGTGCATGACGCAGTTGATCGCCCTTTCCGGCGGCGGCTGCGTGGTCACCCTCGAAAGCCGCCACCTCGACATCGAGGAGCTCTTCGACACGATCGAGCGGCACCGGGCCAACACCACCGCCATCGTGGGCGACGCCTTCGCCAAGCCGATGCTCCGGGCGCTCGACGCCAACCCCGACCGGTGGGACCTCACCAGCCTGTACGTCTTCACGTCCTCGGGCGTGATGTTCTCCGAGCCGTCGAAGCAGGCGCTGATCAAGCACCTCCCCCACGCCATGATCGTCGATGCGTTCAGCTCGTCGGAGGCCGTCGGCATGGGCCAGTCGGTGTCCGCCGCCGGTGTCGACCCGGACACGGCGAAGTTCACGCAGGGCCCGAACACGAAGGTGTTCGACGAGGACCTGCGCGAGGTCGTGCCCGGGTCGGGCGAGATCGGCCGCGTCGCCGTGGGTGGCCACCAGCCGATCGGCTACTACAAGGACCCCGAGAAGACTGCGTCCACCTTCTTCGAGGTCGACGGGAAGCGGTACTCGATCCCCGGCGACTTCGCCACGGTGGAGGAGGACGGTTCCATCACGCTGCTCGGCCGCGGCTCGGTGTGCATCAACACCGGCGGCGAGAAGGTCTTCCCCGAGGAGGTGGAGGAGGCGCTCAAGACGCACGAGGACGTGCGCGACGCCGTCGCCGTGGGACTGCCGGACGAGAAGTTCGGCGAAGCCATCACCGCGGTCATCGAGCTGGCACCCGGCACCGACCTCGACGAGGCATCCCTCATCGCCCACGTCAAGGGCAAGCTGGCGCACTACAAGGCGCCCAAGCGCGCCATCACCATCGACACGATCGGTCGGGCGCCCAACGGCAAGGTCGACTACAAGCGGCTCAAGCAATACGCCGCGGACCAGCTGGGCGTCCCCCTCAGCGGGTGACCGGCCCGACTCGCAGCGCCCGCACGCGGCCCGCTCCAGCTTCGTCGGCCGCCGATGTGCCCACTACCGTGAGCGCGCCCCAACACGATCTCTTCAGGAGCTTGCACACCCATGGCTGATCTCGGATACGACGGCAAGGTCGCGGTCATCACCGGCGCAGGAGGCGGCCTCGGCCGTTCCCACGCCCTCGAGCTGGCCAAGCGCGGCGCGCTGATCGTCGTCAACGACCTCGGCGGGTCGGTCGACGGCCAGGGGGGATCGCACACCGCCGCTCAGCAGGTGGTCGACGAGATCAAGGCCGCCGGCGGCGAGGCCGTCGCCAACTACGACACCGTGGCCACCCCCGAGGGCGGCCAGGCCATCATCCAGACCGCGCTCGACGCCTTCGAGCGGGTCGACATCGTCATCAACAATGCCGGGATCCTCCGAGATGCCGCCTTCAAGAACATGACCCCCGAGTTGCTCGAGCCGGTCATCGACGTCCACCTCAAGGGAGCGTTCTACGTCACCCATGCGGCCTGGCAGCACATGCGCGACCAGAACTACGGGCGCATCGTCAACACGTCGTCGGCCGCGGGCATCTTCGGCAACTTCGGCCAGACCAACTACGGCGCAGCCAAGGCCGGCCTCGTCGGCCTCACCCGCGTGCTCGCCGTCGAAGGGGCCAAGAACAACATCAAGGCCAACGCCATCGCCCCCGTCGCCAAGTCCCGCATGACCGAGGACCTGCTCGGCCCGCTCGTCGACAAGCTCGGCCCCGAGTTCATCACCCCCGTGGTGGCCTGGCTGGCCCACGAGGACGTGCCGGTCACCGGTGAGGTCTACTCCTGCGGTGGCGGCCACGTGGCCCGCATCTTCACCGGCGTCACCCAAGGCTGGACCGACACCGAGAGCCTCACGGTCGAGGACATCCGCGATCACTTCGACGAGATCCGCAACCAGGACGGCTACGCCGTCCCGGCCAACCTCACCGAGGAGCTCACCGGCACGCTGAAGGCGCTCGGCGGCTGACCGCCGTCGGCCTCCCGACCTCCGAACCGCTTCGGCGGTAACGTGACCGTGCTGGACGTTCGTCCAGCACGGTCGCTCGTTTTCTGGGGGGAACGCATGGGGAAGAACCGATCACCTCGCGTCGTGGCGGTGTCGATGGGGTTGCTGGCGGTGCTCGTGGCCGCGGGCCTCACGGCCTGCGAGCCGCCGGTGGCGGACACCTACGTCGCCCTCGGCGACAGCTACACGGCCGGCCCCCTGATCCTGAACCAGTCGCTCGCGCCCCTCGGCTGCCTGCGATCCGACCGCAACTACCCCCGGGTCGCCCGACCCAAGATCAAGGCGGCCAAGTTCGTCGACGTCAGCTGCTCGGGCGCCACCACCACGCACTTCTTCAACCAGCAGGGCGTGACGCCCGGCCCGAACGCGCCGCAGTTCAACGCCCTCAACGCCAACACGAAGATCCTGACCATCGGCATCGGCGGGAACGACATCGGCTTCAGCGGCATCGTGAAGAACTGCGCCACCCTCGATCCGTTCTCGTCGGGCTGCAAGGGCGACTACGTCTCCGGCGGCCGCGACCTGCTGGCCGAGAAGATCAACGACACCGCACCGAAGATCGACCAGGTGCTCGTGGCAGCCAAGAAGCGGGCCCCCAACGCCAAGATCTTCGTGGTCGGCTACCCGACGATCCTCCCCGAGACCGGCAGCGGTTGCTGGCCCACGGTCCCGATCGTCGGCTCAGACGTCATCTACCTGCGGGGCGTGGCCAAGAACCTCAACGCCATGTTGAAGGCCCGGGCCCTGGCGAACGGCGTGCGCTACGTGGACGTCGCGACGTCCAGCATCGGCCACGACATGTGCTCCTCGGACAAGTGGGTCGAGGCGATCGTCCCCACCACCGACGCCGCACCCGTCCATCCCAACGCGAAGGGCATGGCGAACACGGGCAACGTGGTGGCGGCCTCGATCAACGCCGTCGTGACCTCCTGACCCGAGCACCCGCCGGTTGGGTCGGCTGACGACCCAGCCGTACGATCGCCGACCATGGCCGGCACCACGACGCACGGGATCGTCGCCGCCGGACACGTGCGGGCGGCCGACGCAGCGGCGTCCATCCTGGCCCAGGGCGGCAACGCCTTCGACGCCATCCTCGCAGCCGGGTTCGCCTCCGCGGTGTGCGAGCCCGGGTTCACCAGCCTGGCCGGCGGCGGGTTCCTCCTTGCCCGTTCGGCGGCGCTGGGTGACGTGCTGTTCGACTTCTTCGTCGACACCCCCGGGCGCGGGCTGGACGCCGGGTCCGTCGTGCCGGTCTTCGACGAGGTCGCCGTCGACTTCGGCGCCGCCACCCAGACGTTCCACTGCGGCCCCGGCTCGGTCGCAGTGCCCGGGGTGCTCGCCGGGTACCTCCACGTTCACCGACGCCTGGGCCGTCTGCCGCTCGCAACGATCGTCGCGCCTGCCGTGGCCCTGGCGAGCGGGGGCGTCGAGGTCACGACCACGCAGTCCAACGACTTCGCCCTCCTCGCGCCGATCCTCGAGCGCACGGCAGGGAGCCGCGCCATCTTCTTCCCGGACGGTCGACTGCTCCGAGCGGGCGACACGCTCCGCAACCCGGACCAGGCCCGGTTCCTCGAGGGCCTCGGCTCCGATCCGCAGGCCACCTTCTACGCCGGCGAGCGGGCGCAGCGCCTCGTCGACCAGCTCGGCGCACGCGGCGGGCTGCTCACCATCGAGGACCTGGCGGCGTTCGAGGTCATCGAGCGGGCTCCGCTGCGCGCCCGATACCGGGACCGCACCCTGCTCACGAACCCACCCCCGACCTTCGGCGGTGCACTCCTGGCGCTGGCGCTCAAGCGCCTGGAGGGGGAGGGTCCGGCCCTTCCCGCAGGCAGCCCCGAGCGAGCCCGACAGCTGGCACGCACGATGGCCGACGTCGACCGGGATCGGGTGGCCGGTCATCCCGAGGTCCTGGCGGCGCTGCGCGGCGACCTCGGCGACGACCCGACGCAACGGCCGGTCGTCACCCGGGGCACGACCCACGTCACCGTCGCCGATGACGAGGGCAACGTCGCCGCCATGACCACCTCGAACGGCGAGTGCTCGGGCGACGTCATCGACGGCACCGGCATCTGCTGCAACAACATGCTGGGTGAGGACGACCTCCATCCGGATGGGTTCCATGCCGCTCCGCCCGGGGTCCGGGTGGCCTCGATGATGTCGCCCACGTTCGTGCTGTCGCCCGACGGCGAGGTGGAACTGGCGCTCGGTAGCGGCGGTTCGAAGCGCATCCGCAGCGCGCTGCTCCAGGTCCTCGCCGCCACGACCGACCACGGAACGGACCTCGAGGCCGCGGTCCTCGCACCGCGCATCCACTGGGACACCAACCACCTCGAGGCCGAGCCCGGCCTGGCCCCGGAGGTCCTCGCTGCGCTCAAGCGCGATCAGCCGGTCAACCTGTGGCCGGACCGCAGCATGTACTTCGGCGGCGTCCACGCCGTAGCGCCCGGCCGCACCGGCGCCGGCGACCCCCGCCGAGGCGGTGCCGTCCGGGTCGTGTGACGTCAGCCGCCCGGGCGGGTGGAAGCGTCGAGCGCGGCGAGCTCGTCGAGGACCACCTGCCACGACACGAGTCCGTGGGGGCACGTGCCGCGGGTGTTCACCCAGCACTCATCGGGGGCCCGACATGCACCTTCGTCGGCCCAGTCGGCGAGCGTCTCGGGATCCGGGGGCGCCCAGCCGCTATTCGCATCGAACCACTCGTGGGTCCGGGCCAGGGCGTCCGAGCGCAGCGTCACGCCGGCTGCGCGCTCGCCAGCAGGGCGCGAACCATCGCTTCGGTCACCGTTCGCGCCTCGTCCACCGAGCGGCCCTGCGGACCGCGGAGCAGGTCCCACGAGGGCCAGGAGAGGGCGACCACGAGACCATCTCGCAGCGTCGTCCCCCTGGCTCCGGCGCCGGCGATCTCCGGGGCGAAGACCTGCTCGACCTGGGCGACGAAGAACTCGTGCCCGTCCTCGAACTGACCCCGGATGACCGTGGACGACGCGGCGTGCACGAGCGCAGCCCGCAGCACGGGGGTGAGCGACTCCAGGACGGAGGTGCGCTGCTCGAGGAATGCCGAGGTGCGCTGGTCGAGGGGGTCGCTCGTGTCGATCGGCCGGATGAGGCCGGCGATGCGATCGACCACGCGCAGGCCGACGGCAGAAAAGAGCGCATCGAGGTCGTCGAAGTGCTGGAAGATCGAGCGGACCGAGACCCCGGCCCGCTCGGCGATGCGGGGTCCTGTCGGCCGGAGGTCGCCCTCGTCGATGAGCGCCAGGGTGGCGTCGACGATGGCGTCCTTGGTCCGGACGGCGCGGGCGGTGCGGCCGTCGATCGGTTCCTCGACGTGGGTGTCGGTTGGCATCAGCGGTCACCTCGGGGCGGACCCACAGCGTAGGGGCCAGGCCCGGGTCGGACCCGCCGGATCAGCTATCGGCAATGCCCGATCCGGCATGGAGCACGAGCTTCCACCGGCCGTCGTGGCGCTCGAACAAGTTGACGGCCGCCACCGTCTGGGCCTGCGGCCCGGCGATCAGGTTCTCGTCGACCGTCACCCAGCCGGTGTCACCGCGGATGGTGGCAGAGATCTTGGTGAGGATGAACTGCATCGGGTGGTCACCTTGGAAGAGCGCGAACCACGAGGCCGCAACCGCCGGCCATCCGTGCAGCGAGGCCCAGCCCGGATGGGTGCACACCACGTGGTCCTCGTGGAGCCACACCTCCGACATCGCATCGAGGTCGCGCCGTTCGAAGGCGTTGTAGAAGGCCGAGTTGGCCGCCACCAGTTCCTCGTCGAGGTCGGTCATCGGCCGAGCGTATCCAGGTCGAACGCGCTGTCAGACCCCCCGGGTACGGTTCGTCCATGGCCTTCCTGCCCCCCGCCACGCTCTCGCCCTCGAAGGTGTCGTCCTTCAAGGACTGCGCGCTGGCGTTCCGGTTCTCGGCCATCGATCGCCTGCCAGAGGCGCCCTCCGCCGCGGCCACCAAGGGCACGCTCGTCCACCTGGCGCTCGAGCACCTCTTCGGCCGGGAGGCGCCGGACCGCACGCTCGACCACGCGATCGAGGATCTGGCCCGAGCGAGCGCCACCATGCGGGAGGATCCGGACTTCACCGGCCTGGGCCTCGACGAGGAGGCTGCAGCAACGTTCTTCGGCGAGGCCGACCGCCTGGTCCGGCGCTACTTCGAGATCGAAGATCCGAGCGCCATCCATCCGGTCGGCCTCGAGCTGATGTTGGAGGCGCAGATCGACGACATCCGCGTCCGGGGCATCATCGACCGGCTGGAGCTCAACGCGGATGGTGGCCTCGTCGTCACCGACTACAAGACCGGCCGCTCGCCCAGCGCCACCCACCAGCAGGGCCGCCTCGGCGGCGTCGCCTTCTATGCCCTGCTGTGCGAGGAACTTTTCGGCGTCCTTCCCGCCCAGGTGAAGCTGATCTACCTGGGCGACGGCCTCACCATCACGACCGAGCCATCCGAGCAGTCGATCCGGGCGCTGAAGAACAAGCTCCGAGCGCTGTGGTCCGCGATTGCGACGGCCTGCGAGCGCGAGGATTTCCGCCCTCGGCCCGGCCCGCTGTGCAACTGGTGCTCCTTTCGGGCCTACTGCCCCGCCCAGGGCGGGGACCTCGCCCTGGTCGCGGCAGCCCGTCCCCCGGTGGCCGCGGAAGCGGTCGTCACCATCTCCTGACCGGGCCGTCCGCACCGGAACTTCGGACCGCCGCCCTAGGGTGCCGGGGTGCCCGAACTGGCCCCGGCGGCTCCCCCATCCCCCACGTCTCGCATCGATCGTCTCGACGAGGCGGCCGATGCCGCCTGGGGCCGCGTGTTCCGAGGCCATCCCTTGGCCGACCGGATCTTCTACCTGGCCTCGGAACTCGGTGACTTCAGCGTGATCTGGCTGCTGCTCGCCGCGGTCGAAGGCGTGCGCTCCGAGGAGGACGCCGACGCTTCCATCCGCTTGGGGGTCCTGCTCCTCGGCGAGTCGCTGCTGGTGAACCAGGGCATCAAGCGCTTGGTTCGCCGGCCCCGACCCATCGCGGCCGAGCCCCGGCCACACCACGTGCGGATGCCGCGCACCTCGAGCTTCCCGAGCGGTCACGCCAGCTCGGCGCTTGCGGCGGCCGGCATGCTCAGCCACCGTCACCCCAAGGCGGCAGCGCTGTACTACGGCCTGGCCGCGGTGGTCGCCACCAGCCGGGTGCACGTGAAGGTCCACCACGCATCCGATGTCCTCGCCGGGGCGATCATCGGCATCACCTACGCACAGGTGGCCAAGCGGATCTGGCCCGTCCGACCCCGATGAGCGGCGCAGAGGCAGGATCGGCGACCGAGCGGATGAGCGACGTCGAGGCTCTCATGTGGAGCCTCGAGGCCGATCCGGTGCTGTCCTCGACGTTCGCCAACCTGACGTTCTTCGACCGCACGCCCGACCCCGATGCGCTGCGTCGGCGGCTCTGGCGGGCCAGCCGGGTCGTCCCCCGCCTCCGGCGGCGCGTGGTCGACGGGTTCGGTCCCGCCGCGCCCACCTGGGAGGACGACCCGGACTTCGACCTCGATGCCCACCTCCGCTGGGTCCGCCTGCCACGCGGCGCCACCGATGACGATGCCCGGGCCCTCGCGGTGGAGTTGGCCGCCACCCCCTTCGACCGGGATCGGCCCCTCTGGGAGTTCACGGTCATCGAGGGCCTGCCCGACGGGCGGGCCGCCATGGTACAGAAGATGCACCACACCATCACCGACGGCGAGGGCGGCATTCGGATGTCGCTCGAGTTCATCGACCTTCAGCGGGACGCGCCCGAGCCCGAACCGCTCGACGACGGCCCTCCGCCAGCACCGTCCCGACCGCCCTGGGCCAGCGCCGTCGACGCGATCAGCGGCCTCCCCCGCCGCAGCGCCGACGCCGCCCGCCGGGTGGTCGACACCGCTGCGGACCTGGCCCGCGACCCGCTCCAGGTCGCCTCACTGCTGGCTGCGCTCCCGGCCGAGACGGCGTCGACGACCCGTTCGGTGGTACGTCAGCTCGGTGTGGTCGACAGCCACCGCTCGCCGCTGTGGTCGGAGCGCTCACTCGATCGCCAGCTCGAGACCTTCGACGTGCCGCTCGCCGACGTGAAGGCCGCCGCCACCCGCCTCGGTGGATCGGTCAACGACCTGTTCGTCGCGGCCGCAGCCGGCGGTGCGGGGACCTACCACCGCCGACTCGGCGTCGGGGTGGCCGAGCTGCGCATGTCGATGCCGGTCAGCACGCGATCCGACCGTTCCCCCGGCGGAAACGCGTTCACCCCGACCCGGGTCCTCGTTCCGGTGTCCGCGGACCCCGTCGAGCGGTTCCGGGAGGTCCATGAGCGCCTCGCAGTGACCAAGACCGAGCGGGCGATGGGGCTCACGTCCTCGTTCGCTGGGTTGGTGAACCTGCTCCCCCAGCCGATGCTGGTGCGCCTCGCCCGCCAGCAGGTGATGACCGTCGACTTCGCCACCTCGAACGTGCGCGCCGCACCGTTCGACCTCTTCATCGCCGGCGCACTGATGACCGGCAACTATCCGTTGGGCCCCATCGCCGGCACGGCGTGGAACCTGACGACCATGAGCTACCGCGGCGTGCTCAACCTCGGCCTGCACGTCGACCGGGCGGCCGTGGCCGATCCGGCGCAGCTGCGCGCCGACATCGAGGCCGCGTTCACCGACCTCCTCACCCTGCCGCCGAACGCGTCGAACGCATCCGAGGACGCTTGAGGGTCAGACCCCGGTAGCGACCGGAACAGCGGCGGCGGGAGCACTCGCCAACAGGAGCCGCAGGTCCAAGAGCAGGTCCGCCACCTCATCGGTGGAGACGAGCGCTCGTTGCTGCATGGTCCCGAGGGCTTGGTCGATCACGGCCAATGCTTCCTGGATCACGATCTCTGGCACTGCAGTCTCGGTCACAGCACCACCCTACCGGGGCCACCACCCGAACGACGCGCACGTTGCCGCAGAGGTCAGCCGCGCGCCCGGGACCCGACACGCGCGTCCGCTGCTGCGGCCCCTGAGCGTCGACCTCCTACCCTGGCGCCGTGACCTACGAGATCGTCCGCCGCATCGGACGAGGCGGCATGGGCGTCGTCGATCTCGCCCACGGCCCCGACGGCGAGGAGGTGGCGCTCAAGCGCCTCTCCCTGCACGGAACCCCCGAGGAGCTGGACAAGGCCCGGCAGCGCATCCGGCGGGAGGCCGAGGTGCTCCAGCAACTGCACCACCCCGGCGTGGTGGCCCTGCGCGAGGTGGTCGACGAGGACGACGACATCGTCCTCGTCATGGACTTCCTGCCAGGAGGCAACCTCGCCCAACGGGTGAACGCGGAGGGGCCGCTCGCGCCCGAGGAGGTGGGGCGGCTCGCCGACCACCTGCTCGACGCCTTGGCCGCCGCCCACCGCCAGGGCATCGTCCACCGCGACATCAAGCCGGCGAACGTCCTGTTCGACGCCGAGGGCGATCCGCACCTGGCCGACTTCGGCGTGGCCGTGCACCGCGACGCCACGCCGGGCCTCACGGCGACCGAGATGGTGGTCGGCACCCCCGGCTTCATGTCGCCCGAGCAGGCCCGCGGCGAGGACGCCACGGCTGCGTCCGACGTGTTCTGCCTGGGCGCCACCCTCCTGTACGCCGCCACCGGCGCCGGGCCCTTCGGTGCTGGTGATCCGCGCGTCCTGCTCCTGCGTGCCGCCGCTGGGCGTACAGAGAAGCCGCCCAAGACGCTGCCGCCGGACCTGCGCCGCCGGATCGAGGCGATGCTCGACAAGGACCCGGCGGCGCGACCGTCCGCGGCCGCCGCCCGCGGCGGGACCGAGGGGACGCACCCGCGCACGATCGTCCAGCGCGCCATCGTCGGGCGCAACCGGTGGGCGACCCTCGGCGGCGCGCTGCTGATCCTGCTCTTGGGTGGGGGCGCCATGGCGGTGCTGACCGGGGGCGACGGCAACCAGGGACGGCTGTCCGCCGGCACGACGGTCTCGACCACGGCTCGGCCCACCACGACCACGACGACGTGTGCGCCCCTGCCCTTCCAGCCGTGCGGCGAGGAACCGGCGCCGAACACCGACGGCCGCACGTGCCTCGAGGGCTTCGCGGACTACGACGGCGAAGCTGCCAACGGGTGCGACGCGGCTCCGGACCAGGTGGCGGACGACACCCTCCTCGATGGGACCGTGCGCGCCAACCTCGTGCCGACGGACGACGTCGACACCTACCTGATCGACGTGGGCGACGGCTACCAGCTCCTGTGCGACGGCGAACTGCACGTCACGCTCACCGCACCCGCCGGCGTCAGCCAGCGCGTGACGGTGACCGACGGCGACACAGTGCTCGGGACCCGGGCCAGCAGCGACGGTGAGCCCGCCACCGTCACCATCGGCGACCCCGACTGCCTCTTCAACGACGCCACCACCCTCCGGGCCCGGGTCGAGTCGGTGGGTTCGGACCGCAGCCCAGAGGACTACCGACTCGAGGCCAGCGGCAGCTTCTGACCCGTCCCCCTAGGGTTCGGCGCCATGGCCCACCCCAAGCTCGGATTCACCTTCGCCAGCCTGATGCCCCTCGGACCGGGCCTGGCCCTGGAGACGGCGCAGCAGGCATCCTCGCTCGGCTTCCGCTCGTTCTGGACGGCGGAGACCACCGGCCCCGAAGCCTTCTCCCTCCTCGCTGCAGCCGGAGCGGCCGCACCGGGGCTGGACCTCGGGACCGGGGTGCTGGCGCTGCAGCTGCGCACCCCGATGGTCGCCGCGATGGGCGCGGCCACCCTGCAGGCCCTGCACCCCGACGCCGACATCATCCTCGGTATCGGCATCTCGTCGCCGGTGGTCACCAGCCGGTGGCACGGCGTGGCCTACGGCGACCGGCCACTGGCTCAGGTGCGCGAGTACGTGACGCTCGTGAAGGCCTGCTTGTCGGGTGAGAAGGTCGACTTCGCCGGGGACTTCTACGAGGTGAAGGGGTTCCGGCTCGGTCTGAAGCTCGGCGAGCGGAAGCCCAAGGTGGTGGTCGGAGCGCTGAACCCGAAGATGCTGCAGTTGGCCGGCGAGGTGGCCGACGGGGTGCTGCTCAACTACCTGCCCGCCTCGCACGTCGCCTGGTCGGTGGAGCAGGTGCGAGCCGGCGGCGACGCCGAGATCTACGGGTACGTCCACGCCGGGGTGGGCGACCGGGAGCAGGGTCTCGACAAGGCACGGCGCGACCTGTTCTCGTACGCGGTGGTCGACGCCTACGCCGCGAACTTCCGCCGCGCCGGCTTCGGCGACGAGGTCGACGCCATCCGCGAGCGCCACGCTGCGGGCGACCGGGAGGGCGCCCTCGCCGCCGTGTCGGATCGGATGTGCGACGCCATCGACGTGCTCGGCGACGCTGACACGGTGCGCGACGCCGTCCGCGCCTACATCGACGCCGGCGTCGACGTACCCGTCTTGATGCCGCTGCCCTGGGGCGGCGATCGCCGGCAGGTCATCACCGACACGATGGAAGCCGCCGCCTCCGCCTGAAGCCGGACCGGGGAACGGTGTCGCACCCGCTCGGTAGGGTGCGGCCATGGAGCTTCGGGATCGGGTCGCGGTGGTCACCGGCGGGGCGAAGGGCATCGGGTTCGCGCTCGCCCGGGCCTTCCTCGACGAGGGTGCCCGGCACGTGGTCGTGGCCGACCTGGACCAGGCCGCGGTCGACGCAGCAGCGGCGTCCCTCGGCAATCGGGCCAGCGCCGTCGCCGTCGACGTGTCGGAGCGCTCGGCCGTGGCCGAGCTCGTCACCTGGGTCGAAACGGCCCACGGGCCCATCGACCTCTTCGTGAGCAACGCCGGTATCGGAACCGGTGCCGGGGTGGAGGCCACGGACGAGGTGTGGGACCGAATCTGGAAGGTCAACGTGCTGGCCCACGTATACGCCGCCGAGGCCGTCCTGCCCTCGATGCTGGCTCGTGGCGAGGGGTACCTGCTCTCGACCGCATCCGCCGCCGGCCTCCTCAGCCAGATCGGCGACCTCCCGTACTCGGCCACCAAGCACGCGGCGGTGGCCGTCGCCGAGTGGCTGGCCATCACGTACGGCTCCCAGGGGATCATGGTGTCCTGCCTGTGCCCGCAGGGCGTCCGCACGGACCTCCTCGCCAACGCCATGGGCCTGTCCTCGGTGGAGACGGTCGTGTCGCAGGGGCTGCTCGAGCCGTCGGACGTGGCGGCGGCGGTCGTGGCATCGGTGCGGGCCGAGGAGTTCCTGATCCTCCCCCACCCCGAGGTCGCCGAGTACTACCGCCGCCGCGCCACGGACCCCGACCGCTGGCTCGCCGGCATGTCGCGGCTCCAGGCCCGCATCCTCGGCACCCTCGACGAGGCCCCGGAGACCTGATGGCCAAGCGCCCCGTGAAGCCGGTGGTCGACGACGGCCTCGCCGCGATGGGGCTCGAGTTCGGCCAGATCGTCCGCTACGCCGGCAAGTCGGACAAGCGCTACCGCGAGGGCGTGGTGCTGCGGCGCGAGCGGGACGGCTCGGTCGGCCTGCGCGACGACCGCGGCCGGGCCCGAGCCATCCCCGTCGAGCGCATCGAGGTGCGCGTCATCGGCCCGCGCGGCGGCGAGCAGTGGCTCCCGCTCACCGACACCGGCGGTGGCTTCCAACTGGGCCTGTTCTGAACGTGGACCTCACCCGCCTCGACCTGACCGACGTGCCGCTCGCCCTGGCGGAGGTGCATCGTGACGTCGCCGTCGGGGACGTTGTCGAACTGGTCCTCGCCTCCGGGACGTCCCCGCCGGTCGAACGCGTCCGGGCGGTCGTGGAGGCCGGCGGGTTCGCCATCGACCGCTTCGACCACACCGGGGAGCGCATCGCGCTCACCGTCACGGCGCTGCGGGCCCTGCCCAACCACGTCGGTCCCGACATGCGTCTCCTGTGCTGCGGCCTGAACCCGTCGCTGCACGCCGCGGACGCCGGCGTCGGCTACGTCACCGGATCCAACCGCTTCTGGAAGGCGATGGTCGCCGCCGGCCTCTCGACCGGCGACCGCGATCCCTTCCACCTCCTGCGCCACGACCACATCGGCATGACCGACCTCGTGAAGCGGGCCACGGCACGCGCCGACGAGCTGCCCGCCGCGGAGTACCGGGAGGGCGTCGAACGCCTCGAGGCCCTGTGCGACTGGCTGCGCCCGCAGGTGGTGGCGGTGGTCGGACTGGCCGGATGGCGGGCGGCGGTGGACCGCAAGGCCACCGTCGGGTGGCAGGACCGGACCCTCGGCCCCAGCCCCGTCTACGTCCTTCCGTCCACCAGCGGCCTCAACGCGGGCACGAGCCTCGAGCAACTGGTGGGCCACCTCCGGTCCGCGTCCGAGGTCCCCGCAGCCTGACCTTCGCCGAACCAGGCGCGGAATCGGCCGACGGGGCTGCGACACTGGGGACCATGGCTCGCCGCACGAAGATCATCGCCACCATCGGACCCGCATCTGATTCCGAGGCGATGATCAAGGACCTTGCCGAGGCGGGGATGGACGTGGCCCGCATCGGCCTGGCCCACGGATCCCTCGATGAGGCGATCGAGAAGTTCCGCCGAGTCCGCCGCGTCGAAGCCTCGCTCGGACGGCCCATCGGCGTGATGATCGACCTCCCCGGGCCCAAGGTCCGCGCCGGCCACATGCCCGAGGAGGGCCTGCCGGTGGCCCAGGGCGACGTCATCCACCTCACTCCCGGCAACGAGGAGTCGACGGCGAAGATGATCCACGTCGACCACGAGGGCCTGCTCACCGACCTCCACGTCGGCGATCGGGTGGCGTTCGGAGATGGCGTGGTCATGGCCGAGGTCCTGGACCGCAGGCCCGACTGCCTGGAGGCCCGCATCACCCACGGCGGCCTGCTCCAGGGCCGGCCCGGCGTCCACATCCCGTCCGATCGACTCCGCATCGCCTCGCCGACGCCTGAGGACCTCCACATGCTCGACGCGTTCATCGAGGAGGGCATCGACATGGTGGCCATCTCGTTCGTGCGCTCGGCGCATGACGTGCGCCGGGTCGGGGTCGAGCCGCACCCACGGGGACCGCTGGTCGTGGCCAAGATCGAGACCCGTGCGGCCGTGGACAACCTCGACAGCATCATCGAGGCCTCCGGGGCCGTCATGATCGCCCGTGGCGACCTCGGCGCCGAGATGCCCATCGAGGAGCTCCCGCACCTCCAGAAGCGGATCATCCAGCGTTGCATCACCCTCGGACGTCCGGCCATCACCGCAACCCAGATGCTCGAGTCGATGGTCACCGCACCCACCCCCACCCGGGCCGAGGCGTCCGACATCGCCAACGCGGTGTTCGACGGCTCCAGCGCCGTCATGCTCTCGGGTGAATCCGCCATCGGCCACGACCCGATCAATGCCGTGGCCACCATGGCCCGCATCGCGGCTCGCGCCGACGACGAGTTCGACTACGACGCGTGGGGCGCACGGGTCCACGAGATCGCCTCGACGATGCAACCCCACATCGACGACACCGTCACCCTCGGCATGACCAACGCGGCCTGGCGCGCCGCCCTCGAGACCAACGCCAGCGCGATCATCTGCATCACCCACACCGGCTTCACCGTGCGCTCGATCGCCCGCTTCCGCCCGGAGGCGAAGATCCTCGGCTTCTCCACCGATCCGCAGACGCTGCGGCAGCTGACGCTGAGCTGGGGCGCCACGCCCCAGCACCTCGATGTGGACTACCAAGCTGACAACGTCATCACCCGAGCCGTCGAACAGGCTCGCGAGAACGGATTGATCCGTCGAGGTGACCTGGTGGCGGTGCTGTCGGGCTCCCGGGAGTACCCGGGCCAGGCGACCGACTCGTTGCGCCTCATCCCGATCCGCTAACGCCGGCCGCCAAGCTGGCACATTTCCTGTTCAGTTCGGACCCCGATCAGCCGAAGCACCAAGGAACGGAGCGGTGACGCTTCGCGCGTTCTGCGACTGCTCCCCCATCGCTCCGAGGACGAATTCCATCCCGATGATGCGCCGCGGTCCACTGGACCGTTACTCCCCGGAGTGGGTGCTGCGGCAGGCGAACGCCCACCAAGCGGAGGGCAGCATCGAGTTCCACACCGACCGTCCCGTGACCCTCTACCTCCAGGGTGGGTGCGCCTACGCAGCCGAGGAAGGCGTCAACGTGCTCGAGCAGGAGGCCGTGGTGCGCCACGAGGCATCGACGGCCTCGGTGACGCTCGACGCAGATGCCTGGGCCGTCATCGTCAGCCTGGCCGGAGCCGCCGGCGCCAACGAGCTGCGGAACCACCTGGGGTGGACCCCCGATCGCTTGGCGGCCGCCCTCGCCGGGCTCGATGCCGCCGGCGTGCTGAAGCCGACCTCTTCGTGGCGACCACCGCCAGACCCCGACCACCGAAGCCGATGCCGATGCCGAGCACCACGCCGGACCGCTGACGCCGGCACCCGCCGCCGACTCCAGGTCGCTGCGACGACGCGTCCTCCCCCTGCGCTGGACCGCCGGTTCCTGATCGTCGCCCGCAGGTCCGGCATGATCGGGGGGCGCGACCCCGGAGGCGATGTGCTGCTACGAGATCGAACGGTCCTGGTCACGGGCGTGCTCACGCCCTCCTCGATCGCTCATACCTGCGCCCGCGTCGCCCAGGAGCAGGGGGCGACGGTGATCCTCACGTCGTTCGGGCGGGCCACCTCCACCACCCGCCGGGCGGCGCGCAAGCTGCCCGTCAAGCCCGAGGTGCTGGAGCTCGACGTCACGGACCAGGCGCACCTCGATGCGCTCGCTCCGCAGATCGCCGACCGCTGGGGGGAGCTTCACGGCGTCGTCCACGCGGTCGGGTTCGCACCCGCTGCGTGCCTCGGGCAGGACGACGGCCTCTTCGCCGCCAGTTGGGAGGAGGTCGCCACGGCACTCCAGGTATCGGCGTGGTCCCTTCCCGCGCTGGCGAAGGCCGTGCGACCGGTCCTGGCGCGCGGTGGGTCCATCGTCGGGCTCGACTTCGATGCCTCGGTCGCCTGGCCGGCCTACGACTGGATGGGCGTGGCCAAGGCGGCCCTCGAGTCCGCCAGCAGGTACCTGGCACGAGACCTCGGGCCGGAAGGGATCCGCGTCAACCTCGTCGCCGCCGGACCGCTGCGCACGGTCGCTGCCCGGAGCATCCCGGGCTTCAGCCAGATCGACTCGGTGTGGCAGGAGCGCGCACCACTCGGCTGGGACGTCGACGACCCCGAGCCAGCGGCTCGTGCGGTCGTGGCGCTGCTCAGCGACTGGTTCACCGCCACCACCGGCGAGATCGTCCACGTCGACGGCGGCGTCCACGCCATCGGCGCCGCCGGTCCGCCGAACCCATCGGGCAGCCCCTCCTAGGTTCCGCGCCGGCCCATCCTCGCCATCGGTGTGGTCGTCCTCAGCCCTCCTGTCCTCATCGGCCTTGACGCGGGCCCGATGTCCGATTTCGTGTTGTTTCGGTGGCTTCGCTGTCAGACCCCTTGGGGATGATGCGGGCATGGGTTCGGTGGCTGGTGGTCCGGAAGGAGCGGGGGCGTTCGGTCGGATCGGCGCGGAGCTCGACGGGCTCCTCTCGGAGGATTGGGTGCCGTCGGGGTGCGAGGAGGCGATGGTGCGGGTCCGGGCGGTGGAGTCGCTGAGCCGCAGGTTCCATGCGCTGCAGGTGGAGGTGCTCGATCGGGTGGACCGGTTGGGGGTGTTCAAGGCGGATGGTCATGCGTCGGCGAAGGTGATGGTGCGTCACGGGGCGAACCTGTCGAATGTGGAGGCGTTGCGGCGTGATCAGGCGGTGAAGGTGCTGCGGGCGATGCCGGTGCTCGCGGCTGCGCATCGGGCGGGGCGGGTGGGGACGCCGCAGGTGGAGCGCATTGCTCGGACGTTCGCCAATCGGCGGGTGCGCGAGCAGCTGGTCGCTGTCGATGAGCAGATCGCTCGCCTTGCGGCGGTGTGGCCGTACCGGGAGTTCGATGCGGCGTTGACCGATTGGGAGCGGCTCGTCGATGAGGACGGGGCCGGGGACCGTGCCGAGCGGACCCATGCGAGCCGGGACTTCCGCATGCCACGGAACTTCGACGGGTCCCATCGCTTCGACGGCGGTGGCGGTTCGGTCGACGGGGCGGTGATCGACGACATCTGGCAGCGGCAGGTCCGGCGGGAGTGGGACGCCGACTGGGCTGCCGCCCGGGCCCGCCTCGGCGACGCCGCCACACCGGCAGATCTGGCCCGGACCGATGCGCAGCGCCGCTAGGACGCCATGAAGACCTGCTGGGTGCGCGGCGACCTTGCTGAGCACGGCGCCGATGCCCGCACCTGCACTGATCTCGTCATCGACGAGGTGACGTTCGAACGCCACCTCGCCCGCCTCTTCGGCACCGACCCCGGCCCCGACCCTCGCGTCGCCACGTTCTGGGACGACCTCCTCGACCCCACCGACCCCGCCCCAGCCGAGCCCGTCGTGTCCGATTGCGGCGTGTCCGCCTCCGATCCCGACCCCGACGCCGTGGCTGATGCGGACGCGGCGACGAACCCAGGTTCTGCGTGCGATGAAGCCGACGTGGACCCGGCAAGCGAACCGACCGAACCAGCCGAGCCCGGAACCGGTGGCCTGGTCGGGTTCCGGTGCAGCACGATCGACGGGCGGCCGCTGGACCCGACCGAGGTCGTCGTCGCCACGCTCATCGGACACATCCGACGGGTCGTGGTCGGCGCAGACGGGGTCGTGTTGGACATGGGCCGCAAGGCCCGCTGCTTCACCGGCGCCCGCCAACTCGCCGTGCAGCTCTCCAACCACTCCTGCGTCTGGACCGGGTGCGACGTCCCACCCAGCCAGTGCCAGTGCGACCACCTCGACGCCTTCAACGGACCGGCCAAGGGCAGAACCGACCCCGGCAACGGGGCACCCGAATGCGGACGACACAACCGGCTGAAAGAACGCGGCTTCACCGTCGTGCGAGACCAACGCGGCCGATGGCACGTCTTCCGACCCGACGGCACCGAGATCACCTGAACCACAACTCCCGACCCGCAGGTGCGGGGCGCTTCAGCGCGCCCGGCCTCTACGAGGCCACGCGTTGGTAGAGCTCGACGGCGTTGCCGGTCGGGTCGACCAGGAACGACTGGCGGCCGGGGCCGACCGGCGAGGGGTCGGTGACCTCGATGCCCTGGCTGCGGAGCTCGGCGACCGCGGCATCGAGGTCGCCAACCTCGATGGCGAGGTGCTGGCCCAGGTTGTCGGGGGTGGGGGCGCCGATGAGGTGGATCTGTTGGCCGCCGGCGTCGAGCCAGGCGCCGCCGAAGCCGAAGTCAGGGCGGTCGGCGCGAACGGTGAGGCCCAACGGACCGGTATAGAAGGCGAGGGCGGCGTCGACGTCGGTCACGTTGATCGACACGTGATGGATCCCCAGCGGCTGCATGGCCCCGAGTCTCCCACCGAGTGGCACGATGCGCCCATGGACCCGACCGATCTGAGCGACCTGCGCACCATCCGGCTCGAGCGAGACGGCGGCGTCGCCATCGTGACGCTGGACCGGCCGGACCGGATGAACGCGTGGACGGGCCGCATGCACACCGAGTACCGAGAGGTGTTCGCCCACCTCGAGGCCGATCCGACCGTCCGTGCCGTCGTCGTGACCGGTGCCGGCCGAGCTTTCTGCGCGGGCGCCGACACGGCGGCACTCGAGGGGCACGTGGCCGCCGGGGGCTACGACCGCGGCCTCCCGCCCGAGCCAGCGACGCCCGGCCACGGCGTCCGGGCCGAGTACGACCACGCCTTCGCCTGGCACTACGGACTGCGGTTCCCCGTGGTGGCCGCTGTCAACGGTGCCGCAGCTGGGGTCGGGCTGGTGCTCGCCTGCTACTGCGACCTCCGCTTCGTCGCCGACGACGCCAAGCTCACGACCTCGGCGCCCCGGCTCGGGCTACCGGCCGAATACGGCCTCTCATGGGTGCTGCCCCGGCTCATCGGCATCGGTCATGCCGCCGACCTGCTCATCTCGAGCCGGGTCATCCGCGGGACGGAGGCCGAGCGGATCGGGCTGGCTAACCGGTCACTGCCCACCGGAGACGTGGTGCCCGAAGCCCTCGCCTGGGCGCGAGCAGTTGCCGACGAGGTGTCCCCCGCATCAGCAGCGCTGGCGAAGGCCCAGCTCTACGCCGATCTGCACGGCGACGTGGGATGCGCCGTGGCGACCTCGGAACGGCTCCTCGACGAGACGATCGCGGGCGCGGACTACGCCGAAGGGGTGGCCGCGTGGATGGCCAAGCGTCCACCCCGCTTTGCCGACCTCGATCCCGGACCCGGACCGGCCGTGCACGGCTGAACGGCCGGCTGCGGAGCGTCCGGGGGCGTGGGAGGATCGGGGCATGACCGATGCGGTGGCGGAGCCGGCCCGACCGTCCCTGGCGCACGAAATCCGGCCTTTCCTCGTGGTGTTCGCGATGGCCGGGGTCATGTGGCTGGTCGAGATCATCGACCTGCTCCCCCACACCCCGTTCGACCAGTGGGGCATCCGACCCCGCTCGCTGCGCGGCCTCACGGGCATCGTGGTGTCGCCGTTCCTGCACGACGGGTTCGGTCACCTGATCGGCAACACCATCCCGTTCCTGGTCCTCGGCTGCGTCATCGCCGCCTCGGGGACCCAGCGGTTCGTGCAGGTCACGGTCATCGTCGCGGTCTTCGCCGGTGTCGGCACGTGGCTCGTCGGGCCCGCCCACACCGTGCACATCGGGGCGAGCGGGCTGGTCTTCGGCTACCTCACCTACCTGATGGCTCGCGGGTTCTTCGAGCACCACGTCGGGCAGATCGCCGTCGGGCTGCTCGTGCTCGCCTTCTACGGCAGCCTGCTGTGGGGCCTGCTCCCGCGGCCCGGCATCTCCTGGCAGGGCCACGCCTTCGGCGCCATCGGCGGCGTGGCCGCCGCATGGGTGATCCACCGCCGCTCCCCGGCGCTCGCAGGCGACGGTGGTCCACCTCCCGGCTGAGCTCGCCGCAGCCCAGTACCTCGGTCAGCCCGGTGCGAGGTCACGGATGGCCTGGCGCTGGTCGACTCCGAACGGGAGGATGGCCAGCGCCGGGGTCGTGATGCCGTTCGCCTGGTAGCGGCCGATGTGCTCCCGGCACGCCTCCGGGGAGCCGTGGACGATCAGGGTGTCGACGAGGTCGTCGGGGATGTGCTCAAGGGCACCGGCCCGGTCCCCTGCGGCCCAGGCATCCCACATCGGCTGGAGCAGCTCACCCCGGCCCATCCAGCGGTGGAACTCGGCGTACACCGGCACGGTCAGGTAGGCGGCGATGAGGCGCCGGCCCCAATCCCGCACCAGGGCGGCATCGGTGGTGGGCGCCACGAAGATCCGGGCCACCACCTCCTTGTCGTCGCCACCCTCGTGCACGTACGGCGCGACGGTCGCAACGTCGTCGGCCCCGAGCCAGTTCACGATGGCGCCGTCGCCCTCCGCCCCGGCGAGTCGCAGCATCCCCTGCCGGAGGGCGGCGATCAGGATCTTGGGCTGCTGCTGGGGCACGGCGCTGAGCTTGAACCCGTTGACCGAGAACGTGTCGTAGTCGGCCTTGACCTTTTCGCCGGTCAGCGCCGTGCGCAGGAACCGCACCATGTCACGAGTCTTCTTGTACGGCTCCTCGAACGGGATGTCGTTCCAGCGCTCCACGATGACGTTGGACGATGTGCCGATGCCGAAGGCGACGCGGCCAGGGGCGGCATCGGCGAGGGCGGCAACGCATTGGGCCATCGTCGCGGGACCCCGGGTGAACGCGGGCACGATGGCCGATCCGAGGCGCAGCGTGGGTGCCCACACCGATGCCAGGGCCAGCGGGGTGAAGCCATCGGCGCCGTCGGCCTCGCTCGACCACACGTCGGTGTAGCCGAGGTCGGCCAGCTCTCGGATCCAGTCCCCCTGCTCGTGCAGCGGTACCCCCATGAACGGGATGGTCATGCCGTAGCCCTGGTAGGTCATGTCGACTCCTCTGCACCGTCGGTGGTCGGTGCGTCGTCTGCGGTGTGGTCGTCCTGCGGGCGGGTGCCCGGCCGCTCCGGTGCCCAGAACCGGACGATCGTCGATTGGCTGGCTGTCGCCATCAGCGTGCCGTCCTGGGCGTACAGGCGCACGGTTCCGTGGCCGAACCCGTTGGCGATCCCGTCGACCTGGATGTCGAGCAGCACCCACTCGGTCGGCACGATCTTCAGGACGCGCAGGGTGTTGTCGAGCGAGTTGCCGCCGGCGAACTGGCCGAGGGCCTGGCCGATGCCGAACGGCACGTAGTCGCCCAAGATGGCGAGCGCCGACGCCGACGGTTCGAGCATGTCGGGGAACCGGGCCCACAAGGCCGAGCGGCCGCCCGGTGCCGGCTCGCCCAGCAGGTCCTCCCACGCCCGGGCACTGGCCAGGCGGAGGTCGATCCGGCTCATGATCGACTCCTCACCCGGAATGCGCAGCGGCCGCAGGTCGCACTCGTCCGGCGGCGGCACGTCGATCGGGGTGATGTAGGCCTCGTCGATCTCGAGGCGGCGCGACCCGAGGGCGGCGTTCACGGTGAAGATCTCGGTGTCGGCCACGTGGCCGACGGCCCGGGCCTGGGTGCTGTTGCGCCCCGACACCGCGATCGTCACGTCGACGTCGACGATCGAGCCCGGCTTGGCGTACGACAGGTACTGCGCGGTGGCCCAGACGAGCGGGCGGTCGGTGGTGCCCTCGAGGGCGGCGATGGCCGCGCCGAGTCCGCAGCCGCCGAAGAGAAACCCGCCACCGGTGGAGATGCCCGGCGTGACCGGGAAGTTCCACCGGTGCGGGTTGTGCGTGGGTTCGAGTCCCAGGAAGTCGCGCGCGTCCACAGCCAGCGAACCTAACCCAGCCACCTCGAGCTCCGTCCCGACCCGCCGCGCCCGTCGGTAGGGTCGGTGGGATGGACCTCGGGATCAGTGGGAAGCGGGCGGTCGTCGCCGCATCATCGGCAGGACTCGGGCTGGCATCGGCGCAGGCGCTGGCAGTCGAGGGGGTGCAGGTCGCGATCTGCGGTCGCTCCCAGGATCGGGTCGACGAGGCGCTCACGACGCTGCCCGCCGTCGGCGGCGGCGACCACGTCGGCCTGGTGGCCGACGTCGGGTCGACCGATGGTGCGACGTCGTTCGTCGAGCGGGCCATCGCCGCTCTCGGAGGCATCGACGTCCTCGTGCCGAACGCGGGAGGACCGCCGCCGGGCAACTTCGCCTCAACCCCGCTCGACGCCTACCTCCCCGCCCTGCAGCTCAACCTGCTCTCGACGGTCGCCATGTGCCAGGCCGCGGTGCCGTCGCTGGTCGACCAGGGCTGGGGTCGGATCATCGCCATCACCTCGCACAGCGTTCGCCAGCCGGTCGCCAACCTCATCCTCTCGAATACCGCCCGCGCCGGCGTTACCGGTTTCCTCAAGACCCTCGCCACCGAGATCGCCCGTCACGGGGTCACCGTCAACAGCGTCCAGCCGGGGGTCCACGCCACCGACCGCCTGCGCCAGCTCCACGGCGGCGACACGGAGGCAGCCGCCCGCTCGGTGCCGACCGGGACGGTGGGCCGCGCCGAGGACTTCGGCGCCGTGGTCGCCTTCTTGGCATCGGACCACGCTCGTTTCATCAACGGCACCGCTGTTCCGGTCGACGGCGGCGCGTTCGGGGCGCTCCAGTAGCGCCGCCTCGGTAGGGTCGGCACCATGACGATGCGCCACGTGGTCTGCTTCCGCTTCAACCCCGGCACCACCGCCGAGCAGGTGATCGCCCTGGCCCAGGGCCTCGAGGAGCTTCCCGGCATCATTCCCGAGATCGTCGAGTACCGGCTCGGGCCCGACCTCGGCATCAACGAAGCATCGTGGGACTTCGCCGTCTGCGCGGACTTCGCCAGCACCGCCGACTACGTCACCTACCGCGACCACCCCGAGCACCAGGCCCGGATCGCGGCGCTGGTGGCGCCCATCACCGCCGAGCGCGTCGCGGTGCAGTTCCGCACCTGACGGCCGCGGATACCGGACCGGCCCCCTAGGGTCCCGGCATGACGGATGCACCCTGGCTCGGAGACGCCTGCTCGCTGGTGGAGGCCTTCCGCACGAAGGAGCGCTCGCCGATCGAGGAGCTCGAGGCCACCCTCGGGGCGATCGAGGCGAGCGACCTGAACGCCTTCGTGCACGTGGACGAGGAGCGCGCCCGATCGGTGGCGGCGGGTGCGGACACCTCGCTGCCCTTCGGGGGCGTGCCCCTCGGCATCAAGTCACTCGACTCGGTCGAGGGCTGGCCCTACACGGAGGAGTCGGTGGTGTTCGCCGACCGCATCGCCGACCACACCAGCACCCACATGACTCGGATGCTCGGCGGCGGCGGCATGGTTCCGGTCGGCCAGACGCTGGCGTCGGAGTTCGGCGGCCTCAACGTCTCTACCAACAAGCTCCACGGGACCTGTCACAACCCCTGGGAGCGGGGGCGCACTGCCGGCGGATCGAGCGGCGGTTCGTCGGCTGCGGTCGCCGGTGGCCTCGTCACGATCGCCAGCGGGGGCGACGGCGGCGGCTCGATCCGGATCCCGGCTGCGTTCAACGGGCTCGTCGGCATGAAGGGCACGGCGGGCCGGATCCCTCGCGGGCCGCGGACCCAGATCAACCCGATGACGGTGGTGGTCGGCTGCCAGGCCCGCTCGGTCCGCGACGTGGCCCGCTGGTACGACGTCGCAACCGGGTACGACAGCCGGGACCCGTACTCCCTGCCGCGCATCGACGGGTGGGAGCGCGACCTGGGCTCGTTCGACCTTCGGGGCAAGCGCGTCGCCATCTCCCCAACCCTCGGTGCGGCGGTCGTGCGCGACGAGGTGCAGCAACGGGTCGTGACGGCAGCCGAAGCCCTGGCCCGCGATGCAGGCCTCGTGATCGTGGACCTCGATGTCGCCCTGCCGACCATCGATGTCGCGTGGGCGCTGGGGAACCTCGCCGGGCTCTTCGAGGACCTCCGGGGGCGCTGGCCCGGGTGCAAGGACGAGTTGACGCCGTCGATCGCGTTCGGGCTCGAGTTCGCCGAGCACGTGGTGAACCTCGATTCCGTGGCCAAGGGCGACGTCAGCCGCACGGAGGCCAACGAGGCCATGGCGGCGCTGTTCGACCAGGTCGACTTCGTCATCAGCGCGACCAACCCGGACACGGCCTTCCCCGCGGAGGTGCTCGTCAACACCCGCGTGGGCGACCAGAAGGTCGAGGCGGGGAACAACGGCGCGCTCACCATCCCGGCCAACATCACCGGCAACCCGTCGATCTCCGTGCCGATCGAGCCCCTCGACGGGCTTCCGGTCGGTATGCAGATCATGGGGCGCCACCACGAGGACCAGCTCCTCCTCGAGCTGGCTGCGGTCGTCGAGCGGACCTGCCCCTGGCCCCTCGTCGCTCCCGGAGCGCCCATCTAAGGCCACCGTTCGGGAACATCGAACTTGCGTTCGACGTTGACGATGATGGAGGTCATCATCCGCAGGTCAGGAGCCAGATCGGTTCACTGTCAGACCCCTCGCGGAGAATGTCACCATGGCACGACAGCTCACCCTCATCTCCGCCAGCAAGGACTGGCGCCTGGACCCCAAGACGAAGGAGACCGGTCGACGCGGCATCGCCTCGGCCCGGGCTGCGCTCGCCGCCCACCGCCCCTCCGACCACGGCCGCAAGTCCGCCGCTTGATGCTCCGACCCGAATCTTGACCGAGCGGTCAAGTTCAGGTCTACGCTGCACCCATGCCTGAGGTCGTCATCGTCGAAGCAGTCCGCACCCCGGTCGGGAAGCGCAAGGGCGGCTTGTCCACCCTGCACCCCGCCGACACCCTCGCCGCCGTCCAGCGCGCCGCGGTCGAACGTTCGGGCATCGACCCGACGGTGATCGAGCAGGTCGTCGCCGGCTGCGTCAGCCAGGTTGGCGAGCAGGCGTTCGACATCGGACGCACCGCATGGCTCACCGCCGGTCTCCCGATGAGCGTGGCCGCGACCACGGTCGACACCCAATGCGGATCCTCGCAGCAGGCCACGGGGCTCGCCACCGCCCTCGTCGCCGGCGGGGTCGTCGACGCCGCCATGGCGTGCGGCGTGGAGGCCATGAGCCGCGTGCCCATCGGCTCCAACGCCAAGGGCGACTACGGCCGACCGATCCCCAAGTCCTACTTCGGTCAGTACGAGTTCACCTCCCAGTTCGAGGGAGCCGAGCGCATCGCCGACAAGTGGGGCATCACCCGTGACGATGCCGATGCGTTCGGCCTGCGGTCCCAGGAACTGGCGGCCCAGGCCTGGGCCGAGGGCCGCTTCGAGACCCAGATCGTCCCGATCGACGCCCCCGACGTCGACGAAGAGGGGGCGCCCACCGGCACCTTTCACACCGTCAGCCGCGACGAGGGCCTGCGGGAGACCACGCTCGAGAAGCTCCAGACCCTCAAGGCCGTCGCCCGCGAGGACGGGGTCCACACCGCCGGCTCGTCGTCGCAGATCTCCGACGGCGCCGCCGCGTTGATCCTCATGACGCGCGAGCGCGCCGACGAGCTCGGGCTCAAAGCTCGCGCCCGCGTCGTCGACACCTGCCTCGTCGGCGTGGACCCGGTCCTCATGCTCACCGGTCCCATCGACGCCACCCGGCGACTGATGGACCGCACCGGGTTGTCGATCGGCGACATCGACACGTTCGAGATCAATGAAGCGTTTGCGTCGGTGGTCCTGGCCTGGGCCAAGGAACTCGACGTGCCGATGGACAAGGTCAACCCCAACGGCGGCGCCATCGCCCTCGGCCACCCGCTCGGCGGAACCGGCGCCGTCTTGCTCACCAAGGCCCTTCACGAGCTCGAGCGCACCGATGGCCGCTACGGCCTGGTGAGCATGTGCTGCGGCGGCGGCCTCGGCACCGGCACCATCATCGAACGTCTGTAGGACATCTAGCTGGGAACCCAGCCCGCAGCATTCGCGGCACACGGCCGCCGATCATCCCCCGACCTGATCGGACCGCCATGCCCTCGCGCCCAGCCCTCGCCGTCACCCTTGCCGTTGCCCTCGTGTCTTGTGCCGCACCAGGCCGGCCCCAGACCGTCGCAGTTCCCGGCGGTGGTACCGGGCTACCCGCCACCGTGACGCACGTGGTCGATGGCGACACCGTCGACCTTCGCCTCGCCGGGGAGCCCGAGCGCGCTCGTCTCCTCGGCATCGACACGCCCGAGACGGTCAAGCCCAACGCCCCGGTGGACTGCTTCGGACCCGAAGCTTCAGCCCGGACCAAGGCCCTGTTGCCGCCGGGCACGGCCGTGGTCGTTCAGCGGGACCGCGAAGCGCGCGACCGCTACGGCCGCCTCCTCGTCTACCTGTGGCGTCGCCGCGATCACCTCTTCGTGAACGGATCCCTGGTGAGCGACGGCTTCGCCCGAACGCTGTCGATCGCGCCGAACACGAGCCACCAAGGCGACCTCTCGGCTCGAGCCAGCGCGGCGCGAGCGGCCGGGATGGGGCTCTGGGCAACCTGCCCGCCCGATGGGTGACCGGCGATAGCGTGGCGGCCGATGACCGAGCTCTCCGAACGCCTGGGACACGGCGCCGACGCCAGGCTCGTGATCATCAATGCCGATGGCCTGGGCCTGAGCCACGCGGCCAACGCCGGCACCTTCGAGGCACTCCGCGACGGGCTGGCCACCAGCGCGTCGATCATGGTCCCCGCACCGTGGGCGCGCGAAGCGGCCTCTCAGTACCGAGGCGAGGACATCGGGGTGCACCTGACGCTCAACGCCGAGTACGACCGGTACCGCTGGGGGCCGATCACCCACGCCCCCTCCCTGCTTGACGGCGACGGCGGATTCCCCCGCACGGTCGACGACCTCTGGGACCACGCCGACCTCGACGAGTCCCGCCGGGAACTGCGGGCCCAAGTCGAGCGAGCCATCTTGTGGGGCTTCGACGTCACCCACCTCGACTCGCACCTCGGCGCCCTCCAGCTGCGGCCCGAGTTCTTCGACATCTACCTCGACCTGGCCGTCGAGTTCGCGCTCCCCATCCGGCTCTCCGACGCGTCAACCGAGCGGGCCATCGGCTTTCCCTTCCGCAACCTCGCCGCGTCGGAGGGCGTCGTGTTCCCCGACCACTTCGTGCCGTTGGCCTCGATCGGCAGCCGCCAGGCGATCGAGCAGGCCATCGACGACCTCCAACCCGGCGTGACCGAGCTGCACGTGCACCCGGCACTCGACACCCCCGAACAGCGGGCATTCGACCCGGCATGGTCCCACCGAGTCGATGACCACCACCTCGTGTGCTTCGATACCCATCTGCCCGACGTGCTCGCCCGCGCCGGCGTCGAGCGCATCGGCTACCGGGCCCTACGGGCCGTGCAGCAGGCTTCTGCCTAGTTCCCTGCGCTCAGAGGTCGACGGAGGCGGCCAGCTCGGCCCGCGCCTCGCGGAAGCGATCGGTCGAGGTGGCAGCCAGCAGGTCCAGCAGCACGCCGGTGTTTCCGGCGACCTTGGTTCGCCCCCGCATGAACAGCGCGTTCGCGTCCGCATCCCCGGTGAGCAGGGCGACGGCGTTGGCGTAGGTGTCGGTGAGGCTCAGGTCGACCTCGTCGGCAACGCCGCGCTCGTACGCCACGGTGCCATCGGCGAGGCGGGCCGTGTAGCGCAGCTCGCCATCGGGAGCTCCGGTGACGATCCGTCCGATGGTGGCGGTGCCGCCCTCGGCAGCCAGTGCCTCGGCCGCCGGATCGCGCAGCTCGTCGAGCCAGGCGTCGCTCAAGTAGGCGGTCACGAGGTCGCTCCGTCGCGCAGGCCGGCGAAGAGGTCATCCTCGGGGATCTTCGTCGCGACCCGGCTGTCGGCGAGCTCGAAGTCCTCGTACGGATAGGCAGACTCGGCAAGGTCATCGGTGAGGCCGAACCAGAACCGCTCCTCGGGGTCGATCTGCGTGGCGTGCGCGCGCAGCGCGGCACTGCGGACGGCGTAGTAGCCGGTGATGTCGATCTGAGTCGTGATCTTGTGGTCCTGCGACGGACGGTCGAACCACTTCTGGTCGAACGGGGACTCGAGCTCGTTCGCCAGGAAGGCCTCGTGCAGGGCCGTGAAGCGGGCTCGGGCCCAGGTGGCGTAGTACAGCTTCGACGGCGTCCACGGATCACCCGCCTCCGGGAAGCGCTCGGGGTCCCCGGCGGCGTCCCAGGCGATGATCGAGATGTCGTGCACCCGTAGGTGATCGGGGTGCGGGTAGCCCGTCTGCTCGTCGCCGTAGGTCAAGATCACGTGGGGGCGGGTCCGGCGGATCACAGCGACGAGGCGGCCGACGGCCTCATCCTCGGGGGCCCGGGCGAAGCAGCGGGGGTCGGCGTTCTCCGGTGAGTCGGGCATGCCGGAGTCCCGGTAGCCCAACATGACCACCTCGCAGAAGCCGATGGCAGCCGCCGCGCGGTCCAGCTCCGCCCGTCGCACGGCGGCGAGGTCCGCGTGGACCTCCGGCCGGTCCATCGCGGGGTTCAGGATCGATCCGGCCTCGCCACCGGTGCAGCAGACCAACGTGGCCTCGACGCCCTCGTCGACGTAGCGGCCGACCGTGGAGGCGCCCTTCGATGCCTCGTCGTCGGGGTGGGCATGGACGCTGAGGAGGCGCAGTTCGGCGGTCACGGCGCGCCACGGTATCGGCTCGCTGCTTGCCCCCGACGCGAACATCCCGCCAGGCCGCCGCGGGTGGTGCGGAGATCTGACGGGATGCCCTGTGTGTCGATCGATGCGGGACCGCTCCCGCCGCATGTGTGGACGGGCCCGGTGGCGAGCGGGAGGACGAACGAACGTCGACTCCGAAGCGCATCCGCGGTCCGTGATGGGAACGGGTGGCGGTGCCGCAACGATCGGCCGGGGTGCCTGACGGCGTCAGCCCGGAGGCGAACGCTCCAGGTGGTCGGTGAGCCTCACGGTGTCTCCACACCTCCTCACAGGACGAGAACGGTTTCTCGATTTCCAGGCCCGAGAGCCCGGATGCACCGTCACCTTCCTCCTCGGACCGGGAGGCGTCAAGAGGAACGATTGTTCCCAGCGGCGACCAGGGATGACGCGCGTTACTCGTCCTCGTCGACGATGGATCCCTGCTGCGCGGCGAGCTCCCGACCGGCGCGGGACGTGGGGCTCGGGCCCTCGATCTTGTTGGCCCGCATCACGGCGTACACGAGGAAGCCCACGGGGAAGATGTACGGGATCCCGAGGACGACGGCGACGATGGCGGCGACGAACGAGCACCCGATCCAGATCCGGCGCCGGTTTGACGAGAGGATGAAGGAGGTGGCCACGCCCATCGCGAGGATCGGGATCAGGAGCAGCGGGATGCCCGCCGCCCCGTAGATGTCGAAGAACGACTCCGTGGCCTTCTTCTTCGCTGCACCGGTGGCGTCGGGATCCGGGTACTTGGTGATGACGGTCAGGAACGTGATGACCAGCGTCAGCACGGCTCCGGTGAGCACCTGCCGACCGCCGGGGACCGACAGCCGCTTCTTGTACCAGCTGCCCTCCAGCGTCTCGAGATCGACCGGGGTGTCGCCGAGTCGAAGAGGACGCTCCGCGCGTGGCCGGTCGGCTCCCCGGCCCTTCTTGGCGGGGACCGCGTCCGCAGGGGTGCCGGAGGCGTACTTGGCCTTGCGCTCCTCAGCAGGGAGAGCAGCGGCTTTGGCACGCGCCTCTCGGGCTTCGCGCTGGGCCCGGTTCTGGCGGGCGCGCTTCTGCTTGCTGGAGTCGCGATTGTTGGCCACGGAGAGAACCTACGGAACCGGACGACCCCAGGGCCAAGCGGTGGCCGGCTGTGGGGCGGCCGTCCGCCGGTCAACGACGGGCTTGCGCCCACCAGTGCAGGGCGATCCCCGATGCCACGCCGGCGTTCAGGGACCGGGTCGATCCGTGCTGGGTGATCTCCCGCAGCTGGGAGCAGGCCGCTTGCATCGAGCCCGACAGGCCCGGACCCTCCTGGCCGAACACCAGGACGCAGGGCGACGGGAGCGGTGCCGCCTCGAGCGGGACGGCACCGGGCACGTTGTCGATCCCCACCACCTCCAATCCGGCCGAATCGGCCCACCGCGCGAACGCCTCGACCGTGGGGTGGTGGGTGACCGACAGGTACCGATCGGTCGCCATGGCCCCGCGCCGGTTCCACCGTCGCCTTCCCACGATGTGCACCCCGCCGACGTTGAAGGCGTTGGCGTTGCGCACGACCGTCCCGATGTTGAGGTCGTGCTGCCAGTTCTCGACGGCGACGTGCACCGGGAGCCGGGTCTGGTCCAACTCCGCGACGATGGCGTCCTCGCGCCAGTACCGGAACCGGTCGACGACGTTGCGCCGGTCGCCAGCGCGCAGCAGATCCTCGTCGAACCAGGAGTCCACCGGCCAAGGTTCCGGATGAGGACCGACCCCAACCGCGCCGGCACCGAGTCGCTCCGCCTCGTCGAAGGCTTCGATGACGCCGGGCAGTTCGGTGAGGTCGGCGATCACCGCATCGGGTTCGAGACCCGCGGGCACCGGCGCGCCCGTGCGGTTCAGCCACACGCCCCGGCAACCGGCGGCTTGGGGGGCGGCGACATCGTGGTCCGGGTGGTCGCCGACGTACACCAGCTCCCGGGGCCGGCAGCCGGCGGCCGCGGCCGCCATCGAGAACAGGCGCGGGTCGGGCTTGCGCCGGCCGATGTCATCGGCGGCGAGGCGGAAGTCGAAGCGGCCGGGGAGGCCGCTGCGCTCGGCGTCGGTGTTGCCGTTCGTGATCAAGCCGAGGACGTGGCGCTCCCCCAGTTCGTCGAGGACATCGACGATCTCGTCGAAGAGCGGAAGGCTCCCGTGGCGGTGCTCGAAGTAGACCTCGGCCATGTGCTCGACGAGCGACGGGTCGTCGACACCGAGGTCGCGCAACGCACCGGCAAACGATCGGGCACGCAAGCTCGCGATGGGCGCGCCCGGGCGCGGCGTCGCGACGTGCTCGGCGTAGAGGACGTCGAAGCGAGCGACGAGGTCATCGATCCGCAGGCCACTCGCCGCGGCCGGACCGGAGGTGCGGGCGGCCTCGACCGCCAGCTCCAGGGCCTGGCCCATCGCCGTGGTGAAGTCCCACAGCGTGTCGTCGGCATCGAAGGCCACGCAGCGCACCGGCATCGAGGCCACCGTAGGGGAACCGCTGCGGCGCACCGAACGGGAACGAACTCGTCAGGGGCGACGCCACAGCACGAACGGGAGCACGAGGCCCGAGCCGGCGGATCGCAGCCCCTCGGCGACGACCGCCATCGTCCAGCCCGAGCGAAGCGCATCATCGAACACGAGGCCCGGTCCGACCGGGAGGGCACCGCCACCAGGGGGTCCGAAGGCAAACGCGTCGAGCACGTTGGCGGCCTGGGTCGCCGAGTTGTCCATGTCGGCCTGCGGCGGCGCATCCGTCCGCGTCCGCACGATGGCCTCCACCAGCTCCATCGATCCGATCTCGGCGATGCGTGCCGCCAGGCCCGCCACGAGCTGTGGCCGCGTGCGCGACGGGACCCAGGTCACCCAGGTGGGCCGACGACCCCACGGCCATGCCTTCAGGGCGACGGCCACCCCGCGCACCAGGTCCTCCGACGGCACGACGTCGGGTCCGGCGAAGAGCGGGGCCAGGACCTCGGACCAACCGGGGTCGGTGCCGAAGGCGAGGGCCCGCCCCTCTTCCGCCCGCAGATCGGCGGGGATGTTGCCCTTGCGTCCCTCGAACAGGCGAGGCCACTGCTTGCGCGGCTCGATCGGGACCTGGGCGCTGCGGAAGAACCGAGTGGCGTCGTCGACCGCAGCATCGTCGACCATCAAGACCGGGGCGATGCCGGTGCAGCGGTCGCAGCGGCCGCACGGCGCAGCCCCGGCGTCATCGAGCTGCTCGCGCAGGTACTGGAGCCGACAGCCCTCCGTCCGCTGGTACCCCCGCATCGTCTCCTGCTCGTTGCGGCGCGAGGCCGCCAGCGCCGCAAAGCGCACCTCGTCGTACACCCACGGCACTGCGGTGCGGAACCACTCGCTGCCCGTCCGGTCGACCACCCCGTCGACATCGAGGACCTTGAGGAGCGCCTCGAGGCGCCCCCGGCGGAGGTTCACCTGGGACTCCAGGGCGGCGATCGTGCACGGCCCGGCCCGTTCGAGCACCCGAAGCACCTCCTCAACCGTCGAGCGAGGCGGCATCGACGTGCTGTCGAAGTACGCCCAGATCCGCTCTTCGGCCGTGGTGGGCAGGAGAACGACTTCGGCATCGACACGCCCACGCCCTGCCCGGCCGACCTGCTGGTAGTAGGCGATGGGCGACGAGGGCGAGCCGAGGTGGATGACGTAGGCCAGGTTCGGGTTGTCGTACCCCATACCCAGCGCCGAGGTGGCGACGACGCACGACACCGAGCCGTCGTCGAGCGACGCTTCGATCCGTTCGCGCTCCGGGGCGGGCGTGGAGCCGGTGTAGGCGACGGCTCGGACGTCGTGATCGGCAAGGTAGGTGGCGACCCGCTCCGCCTCCGACACGGTGAGGCAGTACACGAGCCCCGGCCCCCGACGGTCCGCGGCCCACGAGCAGATCCACGCCAGTTGCTCGGCCGACGTGGGCAGCGACACGACCGACAGGTGCAGGCTCGGCCGGTCGAGCGACCCGCGGTAGGTCACCGTCTCGGTGCCGATTTGGGCGGCGACATCGGCCTCGACCCGTGAGTTGGCCGTGGCCGTGGCCGCCAGTACGGGAACGTCCGCCCCCAGTCCGGCGAGCACGTCGGCGATGCGCCGGTAGTCCGGGCGGAAATCGTGCCCCCAGTCCGAGATGCAGTGGGCCTCGTCGATCACGAGCAGCCCGACGGATGCGGCCAGCGACGGAAGGACCTCCGAACGGAACCGTGGGTTGTTGAGCCGCTCGGGCGAGATCAGCAGCACATCGATCTCATCTCGGGCGATGCGGCCCTCGATCTCGCGCCAGTCGTCGATGTTGGCCGAGTTGATGGTGGCCGCACGGATGCCGGCCTTCTCGGCCGCAGCAACCTGGTTGCGCATCAGGGCGAGCAGCGGCGACACCACCAGGGTGGGACCACCCCCATCCCGGCGGAGGAGCTGCGTGGCGATCCAGTAGACCGCGGATTTTCCCCATCCGGTGGCCTGGACCAGCAGCACCCTCCGGTGCTGGGAGACCAGTGCATCGATGGCGGCGAGCTGGTCCTCCCGCAGCACCGCAGCGGGCCCCGCCAGGTCCTGGAGGACGGCCTGGGCTTCGGTGGCGACATCGGTGGCGGCGGGCATGGGTCGCATCCTCCCACCCGGGTCTGACACCGAACGTGGCGACCGCGACGTGACGTCGCTCACACGGCGGTTTCAGATGCCCCGGGCCGGGTACCAGCAGCCATCCCACCACCGAACCACGAGGTTTTGCGAACATGGCTGACAACGAGACCGGACCTGAAGCTGGCGTCAAGGGCGTCGTCGAAGGCGTCAAGGGCAAGGTGAAGGAAGCCGCTGGCGCCCTCACCGGCAACGACGACCTCCAGAAGGAGGGCGCGGCGCAGCAGGAGAAGGCCGACGCCCAGCGTGACGTGGCCGCCAAGGAGGCCGAGGCCGAGAAGGCCCGCGCTGAGGCCGAGGCCCACGAGGCCGAGCAGCGCGCCCACCAGAACTGATCCCACCCCGCCCCCTGCACTCGGCCCGTCCCTCCGGGGGCGGGCCGAGTCGCGTCCCGGCTCACCACCGGTCAGCGGAAGTCGCGCGACGGAAGGGTGGCGCTGAGCGGGAGCAGCGAGAGGTGCTCGGCGATGACGTTGGTGACGCCCTCCACGGTCTCCAGGCGACCCCGGATCAGCAGCGCAGGAGCCGTCTGGGCCACGCGGCGGTGGTGGACCCAGCAACCCCGGGACACGATGACGTTGATCAACCCGGTCTCGTCTTCGAGGTTGAGGAACGTGGTGCCCCCGGCCGTAGCCGGTCGCTGGCGATGGGTCACCACCCCACCGACCAGGACCCGGCTGCCGTCGCCGGAGGCGGCCAGGTCCGATGCCGGGACCACGCCGAGGCGATCGAGCTCCTTGCGCAGGAACCGGGTGGGGTGACCGTCCGGTGACACGCCGGTGGACCAGAGATCGGCCAACGCCGTCTCCCGGTCGTCCATCCCCGGGAGCGTCGGGACCGTGGTGCCGGTGACGATGCCCGCCAGCTGGTCTGCCGACCCCTGTGACACCGCACCCGCCTCCCAAATGGCTGTGCGACGGCCGGAACCCGGTCCGCGCGCGTGCTCCGGGTCGGCGTCGAAGGCGGCGAACGCGCCGGCGGTGGCCAGGGCCTCGAGCTGGGCGAGCGAGAGCTCGTTGCGTCGGGCGACGTCCTCCATGTCGGCGTAGGGGCGGCCGGCGGCGATCTGGGCGGCCAGTTCATCGCCGATGCCCCGCACAGACGAGATCCCGAGGCGGATCGCCAACGCGCCGACGCTCACCGACGGTGGGCACGGCTCGAGGGTGGCCTCGGCCGACGAGGCCTCGATGCACGGGGTGCGGACCAAGACGCCGTGGCGGCGGGCGTCCTGCACGAGCGTGTGCGGCGAGTAGAAGCCCATCGGCTGGGCGTTGAGCAGACCGGCGCAGAACGCCGCGGGATGGTGGAGCTTGAACCAGGCCGAGGCGTACACGAGATAGGCGAAGCTCACCGAGTGGCTCTCGGGGAAGCCGAAGTTCGCGAACGCGGCCAGCTTGGCGTAGATCTCGTCGGCCACGGTCCCGGTGATCCCCCGTTCGGCCATGCCCTCGTAGAGCCGGTGGCTGAGCCGCTCCATGCGCTCGCGGGACCGCTTCGACCCCATCGCCTGCCGCAGCTGGTCCGCTTCGCCCGGTGAGAACCCGGCGACGTCGATGGCCATCTGCATGAGCTGCTCCTGGAACAGCGGGATGCCCAGGGTCTTCTTCAACGCCGGCTCCAGCAGCGGGTGGAGGTAGGTGATGGGCTCCTTGCCGTTGCGGCGCCGGATGTAGGGGTGGACCGATCCACCCTGGATCGGTCCGGGTCGGATCAGCGCCACCTCCACGACCAGGTCGTAGAAGGTGCGGGGCTTCAGCCGGGGCAGCGTGGCCATCTGGGCACGGGACTCGACCTGGAACACGCCGATCGAGTCGGCCTTGCCGAGCATGTCGTAGACGGCATCGTCCTGGGGGATGGTGGCCAGGTCGATGGTGGGGTCCGCGTGCTCCCGCGTGAAGTCGACCATGTGGTGGAGGGCCGTGAGCATGCCCAGCCCGAGGAGGTCGAACTTCACCAGCCCCACCGCGGCACAGTCGTCCTTGTCCCACTGGAGCACGCTGCGGTCCTCCATCCGGGCCCACTCGACCGGGCACACCTCGATGACGGGACGGTCGCAGAGCACCATGCCCCCGGAGTGGATGCCGAGGTGCCGGGGGAAGTGCTCCACCTCGGCCGCCAGCTCCAGCACCTCGACCGGGATGTCGTGGTCGAGGGCGACAAGCGGAGCGGGCGCCACGGCGCCACGCTCGTGGCCCACCGGTTCGTGGATGCCGGGCGGCGACGGCATCGTGGGACCGGCACCTGGCGCTTCCAGGTTGCCGCGCACCCCCTTCCACGGGTCGAGCTGCTTGGACCACGCGTCCTGCTGGCCGGGATCGGCCCCCAGCGCCTTCGCCATGTCCCGGACCGCCGAGCGCGTGCGGTAGGTGATGACGTTGGCCACCTGGGCGGCGTAGTGGCGGCCGTAGCGCCCGTACACGTACTGGATGACCTCCTCCCGCCGACCGCTCTCGATGTCGAGGTCGATGTCGGGCGGGCCATCTCGCTCCGGCGACAAGAAGCGCTCGAACAGGAGGCCGAGGCGCACGGCATCGGCCTTGGTGATGCCCAGCGCCCAGCACGCCGCGCTGTTGGCCGCCGACCCCCGCCCCTGGCAGTAGATGTCCGACCGCCGGCAGAACTCGACGATGTCCCACACGATCAGGAAGTACCCCGGGAACCCCAGCGCCTCGATCACGTCGAGTTCGTGGTCGATCTGCCGCCACGCCCGCTCCCCCAGCGTCGTGGGTGACGGGACCGGCGGGGGGCGGGGGCCGTAGCGGTCCTTGCGGGAGGCGCCCTCCTCCACGAGACGGCGAAGGAAGGCCATCTCGGTGAGGCCATCGAGGCAGGGATACGGCGGGAGGTCCGGGGCGACGAGGCGGAGGTCGAAGGCGCAGTCCCGACCCAGCTCGGCTGCCGTCTCCACCACGCCGGGGTAGCGGGCGAAACGACGGGCCTGCTCCGCGCCCGAGCGCAGGTGCGCCCCGGCTCCCCCGGGCAGCCAGCCGTCGATCTCCACCAGGCTGCGCCGGGCCCGCACCGCCGCCAGCGCGGTGGCCAGCCGGCGCTTGGCCGGGACGGCGTAGTGCACGTTGTTGGTGGCGACCAGCGGCACGTCCCGCCGCACGGCCAGTTGGGCCAGGGCATCGTTGCGAGCGGTGTCGAGCGGATCGCCGTGGTCCCACAGCTCGACGTGGACGTGGTCGCGGCCGAACAGCCCGACCAGCCGGTCGAGCGCCCGACCGGCCGACGCCGGCCCGTCCTGGTGCAGGGCGGTGGCCAGCGGGCCCTTGCGACACCCGCTGAGCACGGCCCACTCCCCGCCCGACAGCTCGGCCAGGGCCTCGATCCCGATGCGAGGCGCCCCCTTCTGCCCGGCCAGCTGGGCGGTACTGGCCGCTCGAGCCAGGTGGGCGTAGCCCTGCGGCGACCGGGCCAGGACCACCAGGTGTTCGCCGGGCGGATCGGCGGCACCGAGCGGCGGCACCGTCGGACCGTCGAGCGTCAGCTCCGTGCCGAACACCGTGGGCAGCCCCACCGCCCGGGCGGCCTCGGCGAAGCGCACCACGCCGTAGAAGCCATCGTGATCCGTGACCGCCAGCGCCTCGAGCCCGAGGCGGGCGGCCTCCTCGGCCAGCTCCTCGGGGTGCGAGGCACCGTCGAGGAAGCTGAAGTTCGTGTGGCAGTGCAGCTCGGCATAGGGCACGGCACCCCGGCCAGCGCTCCCGGTGAGGTGGGCCGGAGGCTCGTAGGCCGTCCGCTTCCGGGACCACGCCGGGCTGTCTCCCCCATCGGCCCACTCCGGTGCCGATGCGCGGCCGTCGGACCCGGTCAGCCGCCGTTCGAGCTCCGACCACGGCATGGAGGGGTTGTTGAACGCCACCCCCGCACCTTCGCGCCGAACACCTGTTCGATCAACTCGGATCGCCGAACCCCGGCGGTTTCGGGTCACGCGAGCACCCGAGCGGTGCTCAAGTGACCCGAAACAGGCTCAGGCTCGGCGGCGGTGGCTGATGGCCGCTCGGGCAGTGGCGACCGAGACGGCCTCGGCGGGGTCTCCGACGGCGTCGGCCAGCTTCGCCAGCACGGTGTCCCACTCCCCCAGCACCTGGTCCACCACCGCAGCCGGTGCCGGCGGGACCGAGCGGTCAGCACCGTCGAGCCACCAGAGGTCGCGTGCCAGCAGCGCGAGCTGGTGCTCGACCTCGGTCCAGCGGGTGACCACGAGGGGGAGGCGGTCGCTCTTGGCCGTGGGGTAGGACGTGCCCGCGACCAGGTCGTGCGGCTCCAGCCGGAACAGGCCGGCGAGCAGCGCGACCGTGCGCTCGGAGGGCGTGTTGAGGTCCGTCTCGAGGTGGGACACAGCCACCCGGGAGATGCCCAGCCGATCGGCCAGCTGCTGTTGGGTCCAACCGCGGTCCACCCGCAGCGTGGCGATGCGCTGGCCGAGCGAGCCGGCCCCGGGCGGGCGGCCCGGCCACGTGGGTTCCCAGCTGTCCATGGGAGGACGGTCCTTCGCAGACGATTCGCAGACGAGAAGATCCTGCCAACCCAGTTGACAGACGCCGACGGGGTGACCGGCAACAATCCTACGTATGACCAAGCGCGCGCTCATCACCGGCATCACCGGCCAGGACGGCTCCTACCTCGCAGAGCTGTTGCTCTCGAAGGGCTACGAGGTCATCGGCATGGTCCGACGGTCCTCGACGGTGAACTTCGAGCGCATCGCCCACATCCAGGACAAGATCACGTTCGTCCCGGGCGACCTCCTCGACGAGGTCTCGATGATCCACATCCTCCAGGAGCACCGCCCGGCGGAGGTGTACAACCTCGCCGCCCAGAGCTTCGTGCAGACCAGCTTCACCCAGCCGGTGCTCACCGGGGAGATCACGGGCCTCGGCGTCACCCGCATCCTCGACGCCATCCGCTTGGTGGATCCGGAGATCCGCTTCTACCAGGCCTCGTCCAGCGAGATGTTCGGCAAGGTCCAGGCGGTCCCGCAGGCCGAGGACACCCCGCTCTACCCCCGGTCTCCGTACGGCGTGGCCAAGGTCTACGGCCACTGGATGACCATCAACTACCGCGAGTCCTACGACCTCCACGGCAGCTCCGGCATCCTCTTCAACCACGAGTCGCCCCGTCGGGGCCTGGAGTTCGTGACCCGCAAGATCTCCAACACCGTCGCCAAGATCAAGCTGGGCATGGCCGACGAGCTGCGCCTCGGCAACCTCGACGCCCAGCGCGACTGGGGCTTCGCCGGCGACTACGTCGAGGCCATGTGGCTGATGCTCCAGCAGGACAGCCCCGACGACTACGTCGTCTCCACCGGCGAGACCCATGCCGTGCGCGAGTTCTGCGAGCTGGCCTTCGGCCGCGTCGACCTGGACTGGGAGCAGTACGTGAAGATCGACGAGAAGTTCTTCCGCCCTGCCGAGGTCGACCTGCTCGTGGGCACCCACGCCAAGGCCACCGAGAAGCTGGGCTGGGAGCCCAAGACGCCGTTCCCCGAGCTGGTGAACATGATGGTCGACGCCGACCTCGCCCTGCTCAACGGCGACCTCCGCCACCTCTCGCACTGATCCCTGCGGGGAGGCGCCAGCCGCGCCGGTAGGGTCCACGGCCATGTCGGATGCGTTGGTCACGGTGCTCGCAGGTGGGGTCGGCGCCGCACGGATGCTGTCGGGGATCGTCCAGGTGGTGGATCCGGCGCAGGTCACCGCCATCGTGAACGTGGGCGACGACCTGGAGCTCCACGGTCTCCGGATCAGCCCCGACCTCGACACCATCACCTACACGCTCGCCGGGGAGATCAACCCGGAGACGGGGTGGGGCCTGACGGGCGAGAGCTGGCAGGCCATGGACAGCGTGAAGCGCTACGGCGGCATCTCGTGGTTCGGCCTGGGCGACCGGGACCTCGGAACTCACCTCTACCGGACCCAGCGGTTCACCGAAGGGGCGACGCTGACCGAGATCACCGCCGAGATCACCGATGCCTGGGGCCTGGAGCTGCACCTCCTGCCCGTCACGGATGATCGGCTGCGCACCATGGTCACCCTCGCCGAGGGCGACGAGGCCGGCTTGGAGGTGGGGTTCCAGGAGTACTTCGTGCACCGTCGCCACGGTGTGCCCGTGGCGGCGGTCCGCTTCGACGGGGCCGACTCGAGCCACCCGGGCCCCGACGTCCTCGCCGCGATCGCCGACGCCGACCGGGTCGTGCTGGCTCCCTCGAACCCGATCGTGTCGATCGATCCCGTCCTCGCCGTGCCCGGGGTGCGCGAAGCGCTGATCGCCCGGCGCGCCGACACCGTCGCCGTGTCCCCCATCGTTGCCGGCTCGGCGCTGAAGGGCCCCGCCGACCGGCTGCTCGCCGAGCTCGGCCACGAGGCCACCGTCGTCGGCGTCGCCCGGCTGTACGCACCGTTGGCCGAGTCGCTCGTGATCGACCACGCCGACGCCGCGCTGGCCGCCGCCGTCGCGGCGGAAGGCATCCGGCCGATCCTCGCCGAGAGCATCATGCGAACCCCGGAGATCGCAGCCGACCTGGCCCGCACGGTCCTCGCCGGATGAGCGAACTGCGGATCTTCGGCCTCACCGGCATCGGCGAGATCCACCCCCGAGACGACCTCGCCGGGATCATCGCCGCCGCGGCCGCGAACCACCACGGCGGACTCGAGGACGGCGACGTCGTCGTGGTGACCCAGAAGATCGTCTCGAAGGCCGAAGGCCAGCTCGTCGCCGTAGATCCCGATGACCCGCTCAGCCACAAGGAGCTCGTCGAGCAGGAGACCGTGCGGGTCCTGCGCCGCCGGGGCGACTTGGTCATCTCCGAGACGAAGCACGGCTTCGTCTGCGCCAACGCAGGGATCGACCTGTCCAACGTCGAGCTCGGATTCGCCGCCCTGCTGCCCGAGGACAGCGACCGCTCCGCCCGGCGCATCCGCGACGGGATCCGCGCCCGGGCGGGCGTCGAGGTCGCCGTGATCGTCAGCGACACGTTCGGCCGGACCTGGCGCAAGGGCCTCACCGACGTCGCCATCGGGTGTGCGGGCATCGGCGCCCTCCTCGACCACCGCGGCACCACCGACACCCAGGGCCGCGAGCTCCAAGTCACCGAGGTGGCGGTGGTGGACGAGCTCGCTAGCGCCGCGGACCTGGTGCTCGGCAAGGCGAGCGGACTCCCCGTCGCCGTCATCCGCGGGGTCGACCGCGCCTGGCTGCGCGACGGCAACGTCCACGACGAGATCGTCCGCGACCCCGCCGAGGACCTCTTCCGCTGACGGTGACGCTGCCGAGGACGGCCGGCTCAGGCGGAGGCGTTGCGGGTGCGGAAGAAGTCGAGGACCGCGGCGCTGCCAGCCGCCAGGTCGGTCCACGGCTTCCACCCGAGCTGCATCTCGGCGCGCGACGGGTCGAGCGACGAACGAGCCAGCTCACCCGGTCGGGCTTCGGCCATCGTGGCGGCGCGGTCCACCCCGGCGACCCGGGCCATCGTGGCGTAGAGGTCGTTGACCGAGGTCTCCGTGGCCGTGCCGATGTTGATGATCAGACCGTTGCCCTTGTCCGCCGCTCGGACGAAGGCGTCGACCACGTCGTCCACGAACACGTAGTCGCGGGTCTGCGAGCCATCGCCGAAGACGGTGCAGGGCTCGTCGGCCAGCAGGCGCCCGGCGAAGATGGCCACCACGCCCGCCTCGCCGTGGGGGTCCTGGCGGGGCCCGTAGACGTTGGCCAGTGCCAGCGCGGTGAACTCGAGCTGGTGCAGTTCCCGGTAGGCGTAGAGGTAGTCACCAACGACCTTCTTCGTGATGCCGTAGGGCGACACCGGGCGTTGCGGGAGCGACTCGTTGGCCGGCAGGTCCTCGTCGGCGACGACGCCGTAGATGGTCCCGCCGCTCGAGGCGAAGACGACCTTGCGGGTCCCGCCCCGACGGGCACCCTCGAGCACGTGGAGCGAACCGATCACGTTGATCATGGCGTCGTGCACCGGATCGGTGACGGAGACGCGCACGTCGATCTGGGCAGCGAGGTGGAAGATCACCTCGGGCTTGCGGCGCTCGATCAGCTCGATGAGCGAGGCGTCACGGATGTCCATGCGGTGGAACTGGAACCGGTGGTCGCCGGTCGTCCGGGCGTCCGCCAGGTTGGCCATGGAACCGCTGGAGAGGTCGTCGACGACGTCGACCTCGTGGCCCTCGGCCAGCAAGCGGTCGACCAGGGTCGAGCCGATGAAGCCGGCGCCGCCGGTCACGAGTGCGTGCATAAGTGCTCCCCTTGGTTCACGATCCGGTCTCGAGGCGTTCCCCGATGCCGAGGCTGCCGCCCGACATGCGGACACCGGCGCCGACGACGGCTCCCTCGCCCAGCACGGCGACATCGTCGACCCGAGCACCGCGGCCCACGGTCGAGCCCGGTCCGAGGATGGCCCGCTCGACGATGGCCCCGGCCTCGACGTGCGCTCCGGGAAGCAGCACCGATCCGCGCACGGTGGCGCCGGCATCGATCACCACGCCATCCCCGAGCACCGAGCGGGCCACGACGGCATCGCCGGCCACACGGGCACCGGCGTGGATGCCGTCCACCCGCTCGCCGCGCTCGCCGCGCAGCAGGTCGGTCTGCGCCTGCAGGTACTTCACCGGGGTTCCGGTGTCGATCCAGTACGTGTCGCCCGACATCGCGTAGAGCGCGCCGTCTTCGACCATCGCCGGGAACGTCTCCCGCTCGATGGACACCTTGCGGCCCGACGGGATGCGGTCCAGGACCGATGCCTCCAGCACGTACGTGCCGGCGTTGATCAGGTTGGTGGGTGCTTCGTCGCGCGGGGGCTTCTCCACGAACGCGAGCACCCGACCGGTCTCGTCGGTGGGGACCACGCCGAACGCGGAGGGGTCCTCGACCTCGTGCAGGGCGATCGTGCCCTCTCCGCCGTGGTCCTCGTGGAAGGCGACGAGCTTGCCGAGGTCGAGGTCCGTCAGCACGTCACCGTTGACGACCACGAAGCGCTCGGCGATGCCGGCGTCGAGTGCGGCGAAGCGGATGGCCCCGGCGGTGTCGAGCGGCTCGGGCTCGATGGCGTAGTGCAGTTCCACCCCGGCGCAGCGGCCCTTCGGGTAGGCGTCGGCGAAGGCGTCGGGCCGGAAGCCCATCGACAGGACCGCCTCGCTGATGCCGTGGGCGGCGAGGTGCTCCAGCACGTGTTCGATCATCGGCCGGTGGATGATCGGCAGCATCTGCTTGGGTGTGTTCAAGGTGAGCGGTCGGAGCCGGGTGCCGAAGCCCCCGACGAGGACGACCGCCCTCATCCGCCGGTGCCCGGGTCCGAGGTCACCGGCACCGTCGCCGAACCCCCGCCGCTGCTGCCGCTGCCGCTACTGCTGCTGCCACCGGCATCGGCCGCGCCGAGCGACTCGATGTCCGCCGCCGACGAGGGCGGGTCGATGTCGGTCGAGCCCTTGGGCACGAACGCCAGCGTGTAGGCGCCGAGGTCTTCGGAGAAACGGACGTCAGGGAAGTTCCCGCGGTAGATCTTGTCGGGCTTGGTGCCCGCCGCCGATGCCGCGTCCTTCCAGTGGGCCAAGACGAGCTCGCCGTCCTTGCCAGCGCACTTCGTGACGCCTTCCTTCACCGTGGTGCCGCCGCCCTCCATCGTCATGCCCTTGGGCAGCTCGAAACCGGAGTCCGTGACGGTGAAGCTGATCTGCTTGAAGAAGCGCTCCAGCGTGGCGCGCTTGCCCGCTGCCGTGCGGGTGAAGGGGTGGATGTGGACGAGGCCATCACCGTGGGTGTGGATGCCCTGCATGTCCTGAGGACCGTCCTGGAGCGGGCCCAGTTCCTTGCCGCACACCTCCACCGCAAAGGCCGCGTGCCAGTGGTCGAACGCCTGGCCGTTCTGCAGGTTGGCCTTGGGTGGCGTGCTGTTGTCGCCCAGGCCGCCGTTCTCGGAGCGCGCCATGGCGACCACGCCGATGCCGAGGGCGATGATGAGCACGATGCCGAGCCCGAACATCCAGTTCCGCCCAGTTCCGGTCGAGGCGCCTGAGGTCTTGCCCGAGCCGCTCTTGGCGGCGACGCGCGCGACTTTCTTGGCCGATGAAGACGATGCCATGAGCGAGCACGCTAGTGGGCCAGACCCCCTCAGCAGGATTCGGCTCAGCGGGTGATGAGCTCGGCGAACAGCTCTTCGTAGGCGGCTGCCACACCTGCGGGTGAGGCCCAGCGCTCGACGAACCGGCGCCCGGCGACGCCCATTGCGTCCGCTTCCCGAGGCGCCTCCACCAGCCGGACCAGGGCCTTGGTGAAGGACTCGGCGTCGTCGGGCGGTACCGCGAGCCCGGCGCCTGCCTCGATGACCGTGCGGGCGACCTCGGTGCCGGCGTCGACCGATGCCACAACGGGCCTCCCGGCCGCCAGAATCGTGTACAGCTTCGATGGCACGCTGGAGCGGGCCAGCCCGCTGCGGAGCGGGACCACGTGGATGTCCGCCGCCGCCACCACCTCGGGCAGTCGGGCCTTGGGCTGCATGTCGACGAAGCGCACGTTGGGCAGCCCGGCCGCCTGCTCGACGAGCCCGTCGCGCGCCACGCCCCCGCCGTTGATCACGAACACGACATCGGGATCGTGGGCCAGGTGCGTCGCCGCCGCCAGGACGAGGTCGAGCGACTGCGACCACCCGACGTTGCCGGCGTACATCACGACCGTCTTGCCGACGAGGCCGAACTCCCGCCGATAGGCGTTCTCGCGCTCCGCGGGCCGGATGAAGTCGGTGTCGATGAAATTGGGGATGACCCGCACCTTGTCCGGGCTCCCGGCGCTGCCGCGGCGGCCGGCGATCTTGGCCGCGACGTTGGCCTTCAGGTCCTCCGACAGGACCGTGACGGCGTCGGCGCGCAGGTAGGTCTCACGCTCGAGCCAGCTCGCCACCTTGATCACCCGAGGGTCGGTGATCGCGCCCAGCTCGACCGCCACATCGGGGAACACGTCCTGGATGTTGAAGACGAACGGGATCCGATGGGCCTTCGCGACGGCCCAGCCCGCCGCCCCGAGGGTGAGCGGCGGGGACATGGCCAGCACGGCATCGGGCTTCGACCGGCTGACCAGACCGGCCAGGCCGGTGAGCGCGGTGAAGCCCGCAAAGGCGAGGGCACGGGCCGGGATGTTGCGCTTGTCGGTGGGAAACGGGTGGACGCGCGTGATGCGGCCCCAGTCCGTGTCTTCGTGGCGGACGAGCTGGCCCTCCCAACCTGGTTCCAGGGCGTGGTGCTGGTACCAGGGCAGGGAGGTGACGATGTGCAGCCGGTTGCCCCGATCCGTCAGACCAGCGGCGATCTGAGTCATGACCTCACCCGTCGGCGCGACATCCGGGGCGAAGTGCGGGCACAGGACGAGGAGGTTCATGTCCGCCGAGTCTCCCCCATCGACGCGGCCGCCCGGTAGCCGGCGGCCAGGTCACGAGCCGAACGGTCCCACGTGAAGCGAGCGGCCCGCACGCGACCAGCTGCGGCCAGCGTGTCGTGGGCAGCCGGCTGATCGAGGACGCGGGCCAACTCATGCGCCAGCTGACCCACGTCACCGGGACGGAACTTGAGACCGGCATCGCCGACGACCCAGGGCAGCGCCGTGGCGTCGGCCACCACGACCGGGACCCCGGCCGCCATCGCCTCGAGCGCCGGCGCGCCGAAGCCCTCGAAGCGGCTCGGGACGGCCACCGCCGTGGCGCAGCCGTACAGCGCGGCCAGGTCGGACCAAGGGATGCGTCCGGTGCGGCGGACCTGGTCCCCCGCGCCTGTCGCCCGGATGGCAGCGGTGACGTCGGCTTCGCTCGGGCCGGCGGCACCCGGCAGGACCAGCGTGAGATCGGGACGCGAGCGGGCGAGCCGGCCGAACGCCTGGACCAGCGTGATGTGGTCCTTGTGGGGGTAGGTGATGGCCGGGTACAACACGACCTGCGCACCCAGGCGGTAGCGCTGGCGGACCGCCGCCAGCTCGTCGGCTGGCACCGGCCGCGGGGGCTCGATGCCGTGCGGGACGGTCCGGACCCGGTCTTCGGGCACGTTCAGGCGCTCGACGACGGACGCCGAGGCAGGGTCGCTCGGCGTGAAGACCATCGCCGCCCGGCGCGCCGAGCGCGGCAGCATCGTCGCCAGCCACCGTCGCTTCACCGACGAGAAGTTCTCTGGCATGACCAGCGGTTGCAGGTCGTGGATGGTGAGCGCGGCCGGGGTCCGGGCGACCGCTGGGCCGGGCGGGATGACCCCGCCGGCATGGTGCAGGAGTTCGATGTTGCGGCGACCGGCCTCCCGTGCGAGCCAGGTGGCCTCGGTGGCGACGCGCTGGGCCTTGCGATGGCCGTCGAGGCTGGCCGTGACCGTCGGGTAGGCGGCGACGAGGTCAGGGTGGGCCTCGGCGAACGAGCGCAGCGCGAACAGCGTCAGGTGGAGGTCGCCGGGGAGGTCCGCCGCGAGGCCCCGCAGCAGGCGGGTCGTGTACTCCTCGCTGCCTCCGACCACGCCCGGCACCAGCCACAGCAGGTTCACCCCGACGCGCAGCGGAGGCGTGCGCGTGTCCTCGGAGGCGTTCACGGCGCCACCTCGGCGTACGCGGCGGCGGTGAGGGCGGCGGTCCGCTCCCAGGTGAAGGCGGCCGCTCGGGCCCGGCCACGGGCGCGGAGTTCGTCGCCCAGCGCAGGATCGTCCAGGATGCGGGCGATGGCCTGGGCGATGGCCTCGTGGTCCTCAGGGTCCACGAGCAGTGCGTCGTCACCGGCCACCTCGGCCGTCGCCGTGCCCGACGACGTAACCACCGGGGCACCGTGGGCCATGGCCTCCAGTACCGGCATCCCGAATCCCTCCCGCAGGCTCGGGAAGCAGAACGCTGCACACCCGGCGAAAAGCGGCGGGAGCTCGTCGGGGGCGAGGAAGCCCAGCGCGTGCACGCCGATGCCGGTGCCATCGAGGGCGGCGAGCAGGGTCGCCACGTCCTCGTTCCACCCTTCGGGCCCGACCAGCACAAGGTCGATCTCACGTCCGGCCAGCAGCGCCATGGCCTGGATCAGACCACGCAGGTTCTTGCGAGGTTCCATCGTGCCCACGAACAGTACGTAGGGCCTCGCCAAGCCGCGGGTGCGCCGGGCCTCGTCGATCTGCTCGGGTGCGACCGGAACGGCCTCGACGCCCCACGGCACGAGCCGGATCCGATCGGGGTCGAACCCGTGCTCCCGGCACTCGGCCGCCGTCGCTTCCGACGGCACCAGAATCAGCTGGGCGTGGCGCCGCGCCAGTTCGGTGCCGCGCTCGAAGAACCGCAGGCCGTGACGCGTCGGCTGGCTCCGATCGGCGAGGAACGCCAGGTCGTGGATCGTCATCACGAGGGGCGCCTTGGTGGGCGGCACGGCGATCGCCGTCCCGTGGACCACGTCGACGGAACCCGTCGCTCGCTCGATCGCCGGCCAGCGCAGCGCGTGCCACGCCTCGTAGAGGGCGAGGCGCGGCAGCGGCAGGTGCTCCACTACGACGGGGAGGGCGAACGCCTCCGGTGGCGGTTCGGGGTGGCGGGCGGCCACTCCGACCAGGTCGAGGTCGTCACGGCGCGCCAGGGCTCGCAGCGTCCCGAGCGTCGACGTCGCCGTCCCTCCGGGGACCCGATGCCAGCACTGCTCGACGGTGACGGCCACCCGTCGCCTGCGTTCCACACCTGCGATTCTGGCCGTTGCCGACGGTGGAGGTCGGTACGCTCCCCCATGACGGACTTCTGGACCGGCCGCCGCCTGCTGGTCACGGGCGGCAGCGGCTTCCTCGGGTCGGCCGTGGTGGCCCGTCTGCACGCGGCGGGCGCGAACGAGGTGATCGTTCCTCGCAGCGCCGAAGCGGACCTCCGGGACCGGCCCCAAACCGCCCAGCTCCTCGCCGCCAAGGTCGGTGGCATCGGCTACAACCAGGTCCACCCGGCGGAGCTCTACCTCGACAACCTCCTCATGGGGACCTACGTCGACTGACGGTCGCTGAGCCGACCCGAGGCGGCGGGTTGTTGCAGGTAGCGTGCAACTTCGTGCGTTCTCCTCGCCTTGCCGCCAGCGCCGTCTCGCTGCTCCTCCTCGCTGCGGCCGGGTGCAGCGGCTCCTCGGAATCGGGTTCGAGCTCGTCTGCATCCACGACCAGGGCTGATGCGCCGAAGGCGACGACCACCACGGCGGCCGTCGCGTCAGATGTCGAGGTCCTCGAACCGGGGGCCAAGGGCTTCTACGACGTGCCTGACCCGCTGCCCGAGGGGCCGCACGGGACGCTGATCCGCTCGCAGGTGATGGAGGACTACGAGTTCACCGGCGCCACCACCTACCGGATCATGTACCTGTCGGAGTCGGTGGCCGGTGCGCCCATTGCCGTCACCGGCATCGCTTCGGTGCCCACAGCGGAGGCTCCGCCGGACGGACGGCCGATGATCACCATCGCCCACGGCACCACCGGCATCGCGGACCAGTGCTCCCCCTCCGTCACCGGCGGGAACGCCGAGATGGGCCTGGTCGAGAGCAAGCTCTCCAAGGACTTCCTCATCGCCGCCACGGACTACGAGGGCCTCGGCACGCCCGGCCGTCACCCGTACCTCGTCGGTGAGAGCGAGGGCCGCAGCACCATCGACGCCATCGGCGCCGCCGGCCAGCTTCCCGACGCCGAACCCGGCACGAAGCTGGGCATCGCCGGCTACTCCCAGGGCGGCCACGGCGCACTGTGGGCTAACCAAGTCGCCGCCGACTGGGCGCCGGACCTCGACGTGGTCGGCACGTTCACCGGAGCGCCCGCCAGCGAGATCGGCGTGATCATCTCGGCGGCACCGCAGGTCAAGGGCTTCGGGATGATGGTCATCGCCGGCATCAAGGCGGCGTACCCCGATGTCGACGTGTCCGAGATCCTGACGCCCGCCGGCCAAGAGGTCCTCAAGACGGTCGACGACGGCTGCGTGGGCGACATCTTCAGGGCCGCGACCGGATCGAAAGACGAGCTGTTCGTCCCCGGCGGCGGGCAGTCACCGGACTGGGCGAAGCTCGGCGCCGCTCAGGACGCCGGCACGAAGAAGACCAACAACGCGCCGGTTCTGCTGATCCACTCCAACCAGGACGCCACCGTGCCGACGTTCTTCATCGACCAGGTCGAGAAGCGCATGTGCGCCAACGGCCAGGTGGTCGAGCGCGTCGACCTCACCGAGGGCAACCACACCAGTGCCGCCGTTCCCGCCTACGCCCGAGCCATGGACTGGATGAAGGGCCTGTTCGCCGGGACGGAAGCCCCGATGGACACCTGTCCCGGGGCCGGCTGACCGAGGGATCAGCCTTCGGCGAGGATCTTGCGGAAGTACTCCGTCGCCTTCGCGATGCCTTCGCGGAGCTCGACCTCGGGGGCCCAACCGAGCTTCTCGGTGGCCTGCGTGATGTCGGGCTTACGCTGCATCGGATCGTCGACGGGCAGGGGCTCGTGGATGATCTTCGACGACGACCCGGTGATCTCGATGACCAGCTCGGCAAGCTGGAGGATGGTGAACTCGTTGGGGTTTCCGATGTTGACCGGGCCCACCACGTCCGAGTCCAGCAGCGCGAGGAAGCCACGGACCTCGTCGTCGACGTAGGTGAAGCTGCGGGTCTGGCTGCCGTCGCCGAACACGGTGATGTGGTGGCCCTGCAACGCCTGGACGATGAAGTTGCTCACCGCCCGGCCGTCGTCGGGCCTCATCTGGGGCCCGTAGGTGTTGAAGATGCGCACGATGCGGACGTCGAGGCCGTGGTGGCGGTGGTACGCCATCGTCATGGCCTCGGCGAAGCGCTTGGCCTCGTCGTAGACACCCCGCGGACCAATGGGGTTGACGTTGCCCCAGTAGGTCTCGGGTTGGGGGTGCACCAGCGGATCGCCGTAGACCTCGCTGGTGGACGCCAAGAAGAACTTGGCGTCTTTGGCCTTGGCCAAGCCCAAGGCGTTGTGCGTGCCGAGGCTGCCGACCTTGAGGATCTGGATCGGGATCCGCTCGAAGTCGATGGGCGAGGCAGGGCTGGCGAAGTGCAGCACGGCATCGACGGCGCCAGGGACGTGGATGAACGTGGACACGTCGAGCTCTACGAACGAGAAGCCGGGCTGGCCGAAGAGGTCCTCGATGTTGGTGACCGAGCCCGTGATGAGGTTGTCGAGGCAGACGACCTCATCGCCGCGCTCGAGCAGGCGGTGGCAGAGGTGCGAGCCGAGGAACCCTGCTCCGCCGGTGACGACGACTCGGGCCATCAGCTCCGGCCGATGCCGTCGTAGGAGAAGCCCAGCTCCTTGATGGCATCTCGGTCGAGCAGGTTGCGGGCGTCGACCACATTGCGCTGGCCGATCACCTCGGCGACCTTCTGGAAGCTCAGCTCCTGGAATTCCGGCCACTCGGTCAGCACGGCAAGCACATCGGCTCCGGACGCCGCTTCGTACGGGTCGGAGCAGATCTCGATACCGGCGAGGCGCGGATCGCTGCCATCCGCGACCGAAGGGTCGTAGGCCCGCACGGTGGCGCCCACCTCGACGAGACGGTGGATGATGTTGAGCGACGGCGAGTCGCGAAGATCGTCGGTGGCCGCCTTGAACGTGAGGCCCCACACCGCGATCGTCTTGCCTTCGAGCGTGCCGCCAGCGAACCGGGTGATCTTGTTGGCCACCCGGCCGAACTGCTCCTCGTTCACGGCGATGACCTGGCGGAGCAGGCCGAACTGGTAGCCCGAGTTCTCGGCGATGCGGACCAGCGCGTGCGAGTCCTTCGGGAAGCAGCTTCCGCCCCAACCCGGGCCGGGGACCAAGAACCGGTTGCCGATGCGCTGGTCGAGGCCCATCCCCTGCACGACGTCGGACACGTCGGCGCCGACCTCTTCGCACACTGCGGCCATGGCGTTCACGAAGCTGATCTTCGTGGCGAGGAAGGCGTTCGAGGCGTACTTGATGGTCTCGGCCGACGCCGGGTCGGTGATCAGCGTTGCGCCGGGGAGCTTTTCGTACAAGGAGGCAACGCGCTCGGCCGCGCCACGGTCGTCGGAGCCGATGACGACGCGGTCGGGGTTCAAGAAGTCGTCCACTGCAGTGCCCTCGCGGAGGAACTCCGGGTTCGACACGACGTGGACGTCTTGTCGGCGCAGCTTCTTCTGCACCTCCCCGGCCGAGCCGACGGGCACTGTCGACTTGTTGATGACCACGCTGTCGGCCTGGAGGTGCGGGCCGATCTGCTCAGCGGCCTTCTTGATGTAGGAGAGGTCTGCGGCACCATCGGCACCCTGGGGCGTGGGCAGGCACAGGAAGATGAACTCGGCGTCCCCGACCGCATTCTCTGCGCCGAGCACGAAGGACAGCCGTCCCTCTCGGATGCCTTCGTGCACCAGGTCGTCGAGGCCGGCCTCGAGGATCGGGACCTCGCCCTTGCTGAGGGACTCGACCTTCTCGGGCACGACGTCCGCACACACGACGGTGTGGCCCAGGTGCGACAGGCAGGCGCCGGTCGTCAGACCGACGTAGCCCGTGCCGATGATGGCGATCTTGCTTCCCACAGATGCATTCCCCGAGTTCGGTGTCCATGCGCACAGAGCGCCGGCGAGCCGTTCAACCGTAGTTCGCGTGCCCCTCAGACGACGACAACCAGAAGGCGGACGCCGCTCAGCCGCAGGCCTTCTCGCCGGGCGGGGCCGCACCCGGCACGTAGCCCACCGCCGTCGTGCTCGTGGTGGTCGGAGCCGCCGCGGTGCCGGTCGAACTCGAGCTCGAACCAGGGTCGGCCGTGGTGGTGGGCGTCGTCGTGGTGGTCGTGGTGGGGATGGGGACGTCCTTCGCCGAGCGCGCCTCCACCAGGGCCGAGCGGAAGTCAGGCCCGGTGACCACGGTGATCTCGCTCACGTCCTGGTCCGGGATCAGCTTGGCGCTGGCGAAGAGGTGGCGGGCGACCAGCGCCGCCTGCTGCTCCATCCCAGGGGCGTAGCGCACCTCGGTCTGCGTCACGCCGGCCGACGAGCCGGGCTCGGTCATCTTGAAACCGGCGGTGGCGAGGATCGACGAGGCCTCGCCCGCTTGGTCCTGCGTGCCGCTGCCGTTGAGGACCAGCACGGCGACGGTGGCCGGGGTGAGCTCCCCGCCGCTGCCGGTGGCGCCGGTGCCGCGGAACTTGGCCAGGATCGGCTCGGCGCCACCGGTCTGGAGGTCGAGGACGGCGGCACCGCCCCGCACCGCGTCGCTGACCGGGAGGTTGTAGGTCTGCAGTGCGTTGGGATCGAAGCTTCGGAACGCTTGGCCCAGTGCGATCAGGTCTCCTGCGGTGGTCCCCTGGTCCAGCCGGATGTTGTCGACCCCGGTGTTGATGAGGTTCGCCAGGGTTCGGGGGTTGCGGGCACCCTTCTTGATGGCGCCACGCAGGACTCGCTTGATGAAGTCCTGCTGGCGGCTGATGCGACCGAGATCCGAGGTGCCGTCGAGCGAGGCGTAGTAGCCGTTCTCGTTCAGGTACTTCATGTGCCGAGCGCGGACGTAGGCCAAGGCGCCGGTGCCGTCGAGGGTGTTGCAGCCGGCGGAGGTCACGTTGAGGCCACCTTGGTCCTTGACCGGGGTGGCGAAGTACACCGGCACGCCGCCGATCTGGTCGACGAGGCTCTTGAAGCCGGCGAAGTTGACCTGGACGTAGTGGTTGATGTCGATGTCGAAGTTCTTCTTGATGGTCTCGATCAGCTTGTCGGGACCGCCGAACTCCAGCGACGAGTTGATGCGGCCCTTGCCGGTGCCGGGGATGTCGACCCAGAGGTCACGGGGGAACGACACGACCTTGGCCTCGTGGGACTTGGGATCGACGCGGACCACCATGATCGTGTCCGACCGGGTGCCGCCGACGTTGCCACGACCGGCGCGAGCCGGGTCGTTGGCCGCTAGGCCATCATCGGAGTCGGCACCCACGACGAGGAAGTTGCGGGGCTGGTCCGAGTCGAACCCGGGCGAGCTCGGGTCGGCGAGCTTGGATAGCTCGTAGCGGTCGATCTCGCCGACCTTGCGCTTGGCGTAGGCCAGGGATCCAGCACCCACGAGCGCCACGATGATGCAGCACACGTTGAAGGAGATCAGCAGGCGCTGGGGCCACGTCCGGTGCGGACGGCGGGCTCTCGTGCGTCTCGACATGGGTTCGTAACCTACTCCGGCCCCCGGGGGACCCAGGAGTCACCAGGTGTGAAACTCTGGTGCAGGTCGACCTCCCGCTGCACCGCTACAAGGGCAGTCCCAAGCCTCGGGCGATGATCATGCGCTGCACCTCGGAGGTGCCTTCGCCGATCTCGAGGATCTTCGAGTCGCGGTAGTGGCGGGCGACGGGGGTCTCGTCCATGAACCCGTAGCCGCCGAAGATCTGGGTGGCCTCGCGGGTGGCGGTGACGGCCGCCTCGGTGGCGTACAGCTTGGCCATGGCGGCCTCGTGCTTGAAGGGCTTGCCCTGATCCTTGAGCCAGGCGGCGTGGTAGGTGATGTTGCGGGCCTGCTCGGCCATCACGGCCAGGTCGGCGCACTTGAAGGCCACGGCCTGGTAGCTGCCGATGGGCTTGCCGAAGGTGTGGCGGTCCTTGGCGTACTGGACGCTCTGCTCCAGGCAGGCCTGGATGACGCCGACGGCGAGGGCGGCGATGGCCACGCGGCCGTCGTCGAGGATGGCCAGGAAGTTGGCAAAACCGCGGCCGCGTTCGCCCAGCAGGTTGTCGGCCGGGACCCGGCAGTCCGTGAAGGTGAGCCCGTGGGTGTCCGAGGCGTGCCAGCCCATCTTGCGGTAGGGCGGCTGGACCTCGAGGCCGGGGGTCCCAGCCGGGACGATGATCGTGCTGATCTCGGGCTTGCCCCCGCTGCCCGGCGCGTCGGTGCGGGCGGTGATGGTGATGATCGACGTGATGTCGGTACCCGAGTTGGTGATGAACGCCTTCTCGCCGTTGATCACCCACTCGTTGGTGGCCTCGTCGAGCACCGCTCGGGTGCGCGTGCCGCCGGCATCACTGCCCGCTTCGGGCTCGGTGAGCCCGAAGCCGCCGATGGTCCGACCGGCGCAGAGGTCCGGGAGCCAGCGCTGCTTCTGCTCCTCGGTGCCAAACGTGTAGATCGGGTTGGCCCCCAGGCCGACACCGGCCTCGAGCGTGATCGACACCGACTGGTCGACCCGACCCAACTCCTCGATCGCGATGCAGAGGGTCGTGAAGTCGCTGCCGGTGCCGCCGTACTCCTCGGGGAACGGGAGGCCGAACAGGCCGAGTTCGCCCATGGCGAGCACAGCGTCGGTCGGGAACACGTGGTCTCGATCCCACGCCTCTGCGTGCGGGGCGATCTCGGCCTCGGCGAAGTCCCGCACCACCTTGCGGAACATCTCCTGCTCATCGGTGAATTCGAAGTCCATCGGGGTGGAGCGTAGAGGTGCGTCGATCTCCGGGGCGACACGGACCGGGAGGCGCATACGCCCCGGCGGTGCCCCGGCCCTCGTC
>JBKJPY010000054.1:0-24262 GCA_046594195.1 Acidimicrobiales bacterium
CTCGGGCGTCCAGAAGAGGGCGTCGAAAGGGCACACCTCGACACAGATTCCGCAGTACATGAAGAGGTCGTAGTCGATGTCGAAGCGGTCGAGGGCGTTGACCGTGCGGGGCTTGCCGCCCTCACGGCGCGGCGGGCGCTTCTCCTTGTGGCCTTCGATGTAGATGCACCAGTCCGGGCAGCTGCGGGCGCAGAGCATGCAGACGGTGCAGTTGTCTTCCTTGAGCGCGATGACGCCACGGGCACGAGCCGGAGGGGTCTCCTTCTCGTGGGGGTACTGCACCGTGGCGGCGCCCTTGGAGGGCGATGGCGGCTGGAGGAACCGCTTGGCCCCTTCGCCCGGCCAGATCGTCTGGGTCATCTCACCGAAGGTGATGCCCATGCCCTTGAGGAGGCCCGGAAGCTTTGGCTTGGGAGGCATCAGAACGCGACCTTCAAGATGGTGGTGGCGAGGATGTTCGCCAGCGAGATCGGGATCAGGACGGTCCACGCCAGCCGCTGGAGCTGGTCCTCGCGGAAGCGAGGGAAGGTGAACCGGACGAAGAAGATGAGCCCGCCAAGGATCATCATCTTCGTGAGCAAGATCAGCGGTCCGAGCAGGTTGAACCATGCGCTGTCCAGGTCGGCCCAGGCCGACGGAACGGCCCAGCCACCGAGGAAGAGGGTGGCGGCCACCGCAGCGAACGCACCCGCAGAGGCGAACTCGCCGATGAAGAACAACAAGAAGCGCAGGCCCGAGTACTCGGTGATGTAGCCGGTGACCAGCTCGGATTCGGCGATGGGCATGTCGAAGGGCGTCTGCCCCAGCTCGGCCTGCACGGCGATCATGAAGATGCAGAAGCCGATGATCTGGGTGAAGAAGAACGGGTTGCCAAGGCCGTCGAAGCCGAAGATGGCGCCACCTGCCTGGGCCGACACGATGCCCGACATGTTGAGCGTCCCGGCCTGGATGACGACGCCGATGACGGCGAGCACCATGGGCAGCTCGTAGGCGATGAGCTGCCCGGCGGCGCGGAGGCCACCGATCAGCGAGTACTTGTTTGCCGACGACCAGCCGGCCAACAGCACGCCGAGTGTCGAGATGGAAGACACGGCCAAGACGTAGAAGATGCCCCCGTCGAAGTTGGTGACGAAGGTCATCTGCGGACCGAAGGGCACGGCCAGGTAGACCAGCAGCACGGTGCTCACGACGAGGTACGGCGCCAGCTTGAAGAGCTTGCGATCGGCCCGCTCGGGAACGATGTCTTCCTTCTGGAGGAACTTGCCGACCTCGGCCAGCAGCTGCATGGAGCCGAACGGTCCGGCTTCCATGGGCCCGAGGCGACTTTGCATGAACGAGACCATCTTGAACAAGAAGAGGTACACGAAGGTGCCAGCGGGCAGCAGGACGGCCGCGAGGATGCCGAGCGACCGAAGGGCCGTCACCTGCCAGTACGCCAGCTCGATGCCGAGGATGGACGCGCTCACCGGTCGATGTCTCCGAGGATGAAGTACAGCGAGGCGAGGATCGTCACGACGTCGGGCACGTACACGCCGCGGGTCACCCAGGGGATGACGGCGACGTTGTTGAACGAAGCGGTGCGGATCTTCACGCGGAACGGTCCGAGGTCACCCTTCGAGACGACGTAGTAGCCCATCTCGCCGAGCGGGTTCTCCGTGGCCACCCACGCTTCGCCTTCGGGCACCTTGATGATGCGCGGGACCTTGGCCATGATCGCCCCGGACGGCAGGCCGTCGAGGAGCTGATCGATGATCTTCGTGCTCTCGCGGATCTCCTGGAGGCGCACCCAGAACCGGGCGAACGAGTCGCCGTCGGGGTGGGTGACGACGTTCCAGTCGACCTCGTTCCAGGCCAGGCCGACGGGCTCGTCGCGCCGGAGGTCCCAGTCGACGCCGCTGGCGCGCAGGTTGGCACCCGACATGCCGTAGGCCATGGCGACATCGGCGGGGATGACGCCGATCCCGCGGGTCCGGGCCTGGAAGATCTCGTTGCCTTCGACAAGGGTCTCCATCTCGTCGCAGAAGTCCCGGATCCTGTCCATGGTGGCCTTGGTGTCGGCGATCCAGCCCTTGGGCAGGTCGTCCTTCAGGCCACCGATGCGGTCGAAGTTCGGGTGGAAGCGGCCACCGGTGGCCGCCTCGATCTGGTTGAGCACGAACTCGCGGTCGCGGAAGGCGTAGAAGGCGGCGCTGATGGCGCCGATGTGGAGGGCCATGTCGCCGACGAACAGCGAGATGTTCGCGATGCGGGACAGCTCGAAGAGCATCGTGCGGATCCACTGCGCACGAGGCGGGGCCTCGATGCCCATGAGCTTCTCGCTGGCGAGGATGAAGGGGACCTCGTTGGCGAAGCTGCCGAGCCAGTCGATGCGGTTCACGAGCGTCGTGACCTGCGGGTACGTGCGCACCTCGGTGAGCTTCTCGTAGCCCCGGTGCATGTAGCCCATGATCGGCTCGCAGGAGATGACCTGCTCGCCGTCGAGCTTGACGACGATGCGCAGGGTGCCGTGGGTAGCCGGGTGCTGCGGCCCCATGTTGAGGGTCATGCCCTCGTCGGTCTCGAACTCGAGGTTGACGCGGCCATCGGACGCTTGGGCGTTGGCGTAGGCGAGCTGCTGGCGCTCGGTGAGTGCCGTCATGAGCTTGCCTCCTCGGTCTCGGTGGCCTCGGGCTCGGGCTCCTCGTCGGAGGCCGGCATGGGCTCGACGTCGACGATGCCCGGCCAGGGCTTCACGTGGCGCGCCAGCAAGGGAAAGTCCTTGCGGAGCGGGTGGCCCTCGAAGTCGCCGGGCAGGTACAGGTTCAGCAGATACGGGTGGCCCACGACGTCGATGCCGAACATCTCGTGGATCTCGCGCTCGTGCCAGTTCACCCCGGCGAAGACGGGCAGCCAGGTGGGGATCGAAAGGTCGTCGTCGGGCAGGTCAACCTTGAGGTGCAGCCCGATGGACTGGCTCAACGAGTGCACGCGGGCGATGACCTGGAACCGGGTGTCGCCGCCGGCGTACCCGGTGACGATCTCGGTCTTGGGCTCGGGCGGAGCGTCGGTGGGCGAGTCCTCGTTCTTGCCGAACGGGCTGGGCAGCCAGTCGATGGCGGAGAGGTACTCGAAGTAGCGGAAGCCGAGCAGATCGCGGGCGACCAGGCCGGCAGCGCGCCAGGACTCGCGGGTCACGCGTACCCAGAGGTCGTCACCCGGGCGCACGAAGCTGCCGACGACCGCGTCGCCGAGCTCCTCGGTGAGCTTGTCGATGACGGCCTGACGGGCCTCGTCGACCTCAGGCGCCTCGGTCTCCTCCACCGTGTCAGCTGACGACAATGGGATCACCCTTCCAGCGCGCCGCCATGTCTTCCTTGCCGATGCGCTCCTGGAGCAAGATGATGCCCTCAAGCAGGGCCTCGGGCCGCGGCGGGCAGCCGGGCACGTAGACGTCGACGGGGATGATCTGGTCGATGCCCTTGGTCACCGAGTAGCTGTCCCAGTACGGGCCGCCGCAGTTGGCGCACGAGCCCATTGAGATCACGTACTTCGGGTCGGGCATCTGGTCGTAGAGCCGGCGGATGGCCGGGACCATCTTGTCGGTGACCGTGCCGGAGATGCACACGAGGTCCGCCTGGCGCGGGCTGGCCGGCAGCGGGATCACGCCGAGCCGCATCACGTCGTAGCGGGGCGCACCCAGGGCGGCGCCCATCTCGATGGCACAGCAGGCCAGGCCCCACTGGAAGATCCAGAGGGAGTACTTGCGCGAGGTATTGAGGAGGGAGGTGAGCGGCTTGGGGAGCTTGCCGCTCTCGACGAGGCCCATCAGGCCCCCTGGAGTGCGGTGGTGGTGGTCAGATCCACTGGAGGACCTTCTTTCGCCATGCGTAGAGGAGGCCAAGCGCCAACACGATGATGAACACGATCATCTCGATGGCACCGAACCAGCCGTAGGCCTCGAGCCGGGTGGCCCAGGGGAAGATGAACACGGCTTCGACGTCGAACATGACGAAGAGCAGGGCGAACACGTAGTAGCGGATGGGCGTCTGGGCCCAGCCGTCTCCGACGGGATCCACGCCGGACTCGTAGCTCAGGTACTTGTCGGCCTGCGGACGCACCGGCCGGATGAGCTTTCCGATGCTGAGGACGAGTGCCAGCAGACCGAATGCGATCCCCATGAAGATCGCGACGGTGAGGTAGTTGCGATAGAACTCCGACACGGCTTCGAACCTTAGTGATCTGCCTCACGAGGGGCCAAAGGGAGCCGATGTGCCGTGCAGACCGGACGTTCCCCCCGGTCTCAGCCCCCGGCGGACCGCTCGATCGGGGCCGCCGCAGGTGCAGGCCGGGGTTGGGTGAGGGCCACTGCGGTGCGGGTGACGTGGGCCAGCGGTTCGGGCACCAGGCCCACGCCGAGGGTGACGAGCACGGCGACGAGGATGGCGATGCGGGCGCCCAGCGGGACCGTCAGCTTCGGGCCGGCCACCTCGGTGTCGCGGTCGTACATGGCGAGCACGATCCGCAGGTAGACGAACGCCGAGATGACCGAGCTGAGCATGGCGACCAGCGCCAGCCAGAACGACCGGGCGTCGACGGCCGCCCCGATGACCCCGAACTTGGCGAGGAAGCCGGAGGTGAACGGGACGCCGGCTTGGGCCAGCAGGAACACGAGGAAGGCGAAGGCCAGCAGCGGCGAACGCTTGGCGAGGCCGTTGTAGTCGGAGAGGTCGTGGGCGTTGTCGCCCGAGCGACCGACCACCGTCACGACGCCGAAGCTGCCGGCGACCATGAAGGTGTACGTGGCCAAGTAGAACAGCGCAGCGCGGGTCCCCTGGGTGCTGGCCGCCTCGATGGCCACGAGGATGAAGCCGGCGTGGCTGATCGACGAGTACGCCAGCATGCGCTTCACGTTGGTCTGGCTCACGGCGAAGAGCGATCCGATGAGCAGCGTGGCGACGGCCAGCACGTAGATCATCGGCTGCCAGTCGGCGCGGTAGGTGGAGAACGTGGAGGTGAAGACCCGGATCATCCCGGCGAAGCCGGCCACCTTCACGCCCGACGCCATGTAGGCCACAACCGGGCTGGGCGAGCCCTCGTAGACGTCGGGGGTCCACGCGTGGAACGGCACGGCCGCCACCTTGAACCCGAGGCCGACCAGGAGCAGGGCGAAGCCCGCCAGCAGCATCACGTTGTTGGTGAGCACGTTGGTAGCGAGGAACGTCTGGATCTTGGTGAAGTTGGTGCTCCCGGTGGCGCCGTAGACCATGGCGATGCCATACAGGAAGAAAGCGGAGGAGAAGGCGCCCAGCACGAAGTACTTGAGGGCGGCCTCGCCCGACCGGGCCCGGCGGACGTGGATGCCGGCGAGCACGTAGACCGCGATCGACAGGATCTCCAAGCCGAGGAACAGGACCAGCAGGTCGTTGGCGCCCACCATCACCAGGCCGCCAGCCGCCGACAGGAGCATCAGGACGTAGGGGTCGGCGCTCTCGAGCCGCTCGCGCCGGAGGTACCCGTGGGTCAGCAGGGCAGCAAGGGCCACCGCGCACAAGATGGCGACACCGAGGTAGAGGCTGAGGCCGTCGACCACGACCGCCCCGGCCACGGCGGAGATGGGACCGTCGTCGCGGACCCGCCACCACAGGAACACCGACGAGACGATGCCGGCGAGGGCCAGCACGACGGTGAGCCCGGCGTGCCACGGCACCTTGGGTCGGCGCGGCGTCAGGGCACCGGCCACCATCAACACGACGGCGCCGCCCAGCAGGATCAAGAAGGGCAGCAGGACCGACCACTCCACCTGTGGGGTGGCCAGGCGCTCGACTTCGGCCAGCATCATGAGCCTTCCTCGCGGCCGGAGCCACCTTCGACGGCGGCCTCGCCTTCAGCCCGGCGCTCGGACTCGGGCACGACCTGGTCTCCCTTGCGGGACACCGCAGGTTCGCGGTGGTCCGAGTTGACCTCGACGTGGTGGACCAGCTTGGTGACGGCCGGCTCGATGCGGTCGAGGAACGGCTTCGGGAACAAGCCCATGAACACGATGAGGAACAGCAGCGGGGCCATCACCAGGCCCTCGGTGAACTTGATGTCCTTGAACGAGCGGTTGGCTTCGTCGGGCTCGCCGTGGAACACCCGCTGGTAGGCCCAGAGCAGGTAGAGCGCGGCGAGGATCACGCCGACGACCGCGACGACGGCCCACCAGCGGACCGTGAGGAACGAACCGATGAGGATCAGGAACTCGCCGACGAAGCCGTTGAGGCCGGGCAGCCCGATGGACGACAGCATGACCAGGGTAAAGATCCCGGCCATGATCGGCGCCGGCTTCTGGAGGCCCTTGAGCTCCGAGATCTCCCGGGTGTGGCGGCGCTCGTAGATGAAGCCGACCAGCAGGAACAGGGCGCCGGTGGAGACGCCATGGTTGACCATCTGCAGCACCGAACCGTTGAGGCTCTGGCGGGTGATGGCGAAGATGCCGAGCACGATGAAGCCCATGTGCGCAACAGAGGAGTAGGCGACGAGCCGCTTGAGGTCCTTCTGCATCGTGGCGCAGATGGCGCCGTAGATGATGCCGATGACCCCGAGCGTCACCATGACGGGCGCGGCCCAAGCGGACGCTTCCGGGAAGAGGTACAGGCCGTAGCGCAAGAAGCCGTAGGTGCCCAGCTTCAGCATCACGCCGGCGAGGATCACCGAGCCGGCGGTGGGCGCCTGGGTGTGGGCATCCGGGAGCCACGTGTGGACCGGGAAGAGCGGCACCTTGATGGCGAAGGCGATGGCGAAGGAGATGAAGATCCATCGTGCCGTGGTCTCGGCGAGGACGCCCTGCTGCTCCGCCAGGATCTGCAGGTCGAAGGTGACCGGGCCGCCCTTGGCGTGGAGGTACGAGAGGGCGACGACGCCGACCAGCATGAAGGCGCTGCCGAACATCGTGTACAGGAAGAACTTCGTGGCGGCGTACTTCCGCTCGCCGTAGCCCCAGCCGCTGATGAGGAAGTACATCGGCACCAAGACGATTTCGAAGAACACGAAGAACAAGAAGGTGTCGAGGGCGAGGAACGCCCCGAGGCAGCCGGCCTCTAGGACGAGGAGCCAGGCGTAGAACGACTTCTCCTCGTCGTGGGCAGGCGCACCGAGCATGGCGATCGGGAAGAGGATGCCGGTCAGCGCCACCATCCACAGCGAGATGCCGTCGACGCCGAGCTTCCACGCGATGTCGGGGTTGGTGATCCACTGCACATCGTCGACCAGCTGGAACCCAGGGTCGCGCCGCTGGAACAGCACCACGACACCGATGGCCAAGGCGCCGGTCACCAGCGAGAACAGGACCGCGGCCTGCTTGGTGAGCTCCGGCCGGCGCTTGGAGATCAGCACCACCACCAGCGCACCGACGACGGGCGTCAGGATCAGGACCGACAGCAGGGGGAACGAGGGGGAGGCCACGGAGCTGGCGCCCTCGGAGCCGAGCAGCAGGGCGCTCATCCGGTCACCGCCTTCGAGAGGATGAGACCGGCGACCACGATGGCGCCAGCGACGAGGCCGAGCGCGTAGTTGCGCACGTAGCCGGTCTGGACGGTGCGGCCCTTGTCCGAGCCGATCCGCACGACCGAAGCCACGCCGTTGACGGCGCCGTCGATCACGTGCTTGTCGAACCAGGCGATGGCGTCGAAGCCCTTGCGACCCGGACCACCCATGAACGCTGCGATCGAGGAGTCGTAGTACCAGCCCTTGGCCAGGACCCGCAGCTCGATGCGCTCGGACGCCTCACCCTTGTTGCGGGAGTAGACGAACCAGCCGAGGCCCATGCCGATGAGGCCCATCAGGGTTGCGCCCACGCCGAGCTCGATCTTGAGCAGGGTGTCGGTGCCGCTGGAAAGCTGGTGCTCGCCGAACTCGACGACCGGCTCCAGCCAGTGCTCCAGGAGCTTGCCCCGCTCCCAGAACGCGGAGTTCAGCCAGCCACCGAACAGCGCGAGCGGGGCCAGGATGAGGAGCGGCAGCGTCATCGTCCACGGCGACTCGTGAGGGTGGATTTCGCCGGTGGGCCCGGCGCCGTGCCCGGGGTGGATGCCGGCAGCCTCGCGCTCGGCGTGGAGCTCGGGCACCGCCTCCTCGAGCGGGCGGTCCCAACGGGGAGCGCCGAAGAAGACCATGATCACCTGGCGGGTCATGTAGAAGCCGGTCAGCAGGGCAGCGGCCATGCCGATCGCCCACAGGACCGGGCTCTTGTCGTAGGCGAAAAGCAGGATCTCGTCCTTCGAGAAGAAGCCGGCGAAGAACGGGAAGCCGGCGATGGCGAGCCAGCCGATCATGAACGTGAGGGCGGTGATGGGCATCTTCTTGCGCAGCCCACCCATGCGCCGCATGTCCTGCTCGCCCTCCATCCCGTGGATCACCGAGCCGGAGCCGAGGAACAGCAGGCCCTTGAAGAAGGCGTGGGTGATCATGTGGAACAAGGCGGCGACGTAGGCACCCGAGCCGATGGCCAGGAACATGAAGCCGAGCTGGCTGACCGTGGAGTACGCAAGCACCTTCTTGATGTCGTTCTGGGCGACGGCGATGGTGGCGGCGAACAGGGCGGTGAGCGCGCCGACGATGGCGATCATCCATGGCACCCAGCTGGCGGACTCCGCAAGGACCGGGTTCATGCGGGCGAGGAGGTAGACGCCACCGGTGACCATGGTGGCGGCGTGGATGAGGGCCGAGACGGGGGTCGGACCGGCCATGGCGTCGGGGAGCCAGACGTAGAGCGGCAGCTGGGCGGACTTGCCGCAGGCGCCGAGGAACAACATGGCGGCGATGACCGTCGCCGTGGTCGTGGTGAGGCTGGGCGAGGCCGCGACGATGCCGGTGTAGTTGATCGTCCCGAGCGCACCGAAGGTGAAGAAGATCGCCACCATGAAGCCGAAGTCGCCGATGCGGTTGGTGACGAAGGCCTTCTTGCCGGCCGAGGCGTTGGCGTCGCTCTCGTGCCAGAAGGAGATCAGGAAGTACGAGCAGGCGCCAACGCCCTCCCAGCCGAGGAAGGTGATGAGCATGTTGTCGCCCAGCACCAACATCAGCATCGAGAAGACGAACAGGTTCAGGTACAAGAAGAACTTGGAGAACTTCGGGTCTCCGTGCATGTACCCGATGGAATACAGGTGGATCAGCGTGGCGATGCCGGTGACGAACAGGCACATGGTGATCGACAGCGGATCGGCCAGGAACCCGAAGTCGACCTGGAGGCCGCCTACCGGCAGCCACTCCCAGAGGGTGACGGTGTAAGCCCGCTCAGCGACGACCTCGCCTTGGAGGGCGAAGAACGTGGCGACCGATGCCAGGAACGACGCGCCCACCGCAGCCGTGGCCAGCCAGCCGGCGAGCGGCTCGCCGAGGCGACGGCCGAACACCACGAGGAACACGAAGCCCGCGAACGGGAACGCGGGGATGAGCCAGATGAGGTCGTGCACGCTCGCTACCTCAGCCCTTCAACATCGAAAGATCGTCGGCCGTGGCGCCTTGGCGACGACGAAAGATGGACACGATGATTCCGAGGCCGACCACGACCTCGGCGGCGGCGACCACCAGCACGAAGAACACGGCGATCTGACCGCCGAGGTCGTCGAGCTCGCGGGCGATGGCCACGAACGTGAGGTTCACGGCGTTGAGCATCAGCTCGACGCACATGAACATGACCAGGGCGTTGCGGCGGACCAGCAGGCCCACGGCGCCCAAGGTGAACAGGATCGCCCCGAGGATGAGGTAGGGCTCCGAGCCCATGGCGGCGGCGGCGAGCATCATGACGTCACCTCGTCCACGGGGGCCGGCTCGGGGTCAGGAATCTCATCGTGGGGCAGTTCGTCGACGAAGGCCTCGCGACGGTGCCGGGCCAAGGTGACGGCGCCGACGACACCGATGACCAGCAGTACGGAGGTGATCTCGAAGGCGAAGAGGTAGTCGGTGAACAGCGACCGGGCGAGCTGCTCGACGTTGGGCACCTCGGCCACGATCTCTGCGTTCGCCGAGCCCGCGCCGGTGATGGCGCCGAACACGACGATCGAGATCAGCCCCGACACCAGCAGCACGCCGGCGACGATGGCCCCGGCCCGCTGACCCTTGAGCGGCTCGAACCCGATGTCATCGGTCTGGTCGACGCCCAGGAGCATGATGACGAAGAGGAACATGACGACGATGGCGCCGGCGTAGACGATGATCTGCACCGCAGCCAGGAACTCCGCCTCCAGGGCGATGAAGAGCACGGCGATGCCGAACAGGGTGGTCACCAGGCTGAGCGCCGAGTGGACCGGGTTGCGGAAGCCGATGACCCCGACTGCGCCGAGCAGGCAGATCAGGGCACCGAGGACGAAGACGGCCTGTTCCATCAGTGACCAGCCTCATGAGCGTCATGGTGGTCGTCGGCCGGGGCGACCGGGGCGGGTGCGGTCTGACCCCGTTCCGGATCCTTGACGCCGAAGCCGAGCTCACCGCTCCAGCCCACCTTGCCGATGTAGTCGGCGCTGCCGCCGGGCGCGGTGGCTCGGACCCAGGCGCTCGAGTTCCGGGCGACCGTGGCCAAGTCCGTCCAGTCCTCCCACGGCAGCTGCTGGGGCAAGCCGTCGTCGTCGACCACCAGCTCGGCCTTCGTGTAGATGGCGTCGGCGCGGTTGGTGAAGGAGAACTCGAACAACTTGCTCTCGGTGATGGCCTCGGTGGGGCAGGCCTCCACGCAGAGGTCGCAGTGGATGCACCTGAGGTAGTTGATCTCGTAGACGAAGCCGAAGCGCTCGCCGGGGGAGACCGGGTCAGCGGGATCGTTGTCGGCGCCGCGCACGTAGATGCAGTTGGCGGGACAGACACCGGCGCAGAGCTCGCAGCCGATGCACTTCTCCATGCCGTCCTCGTAGCGGTTGAGGACGTGGCGCCCGTGCATGCGGACGGCCTTGTCGCGCTTGCCGCCTTCATCCTTCGCGTACTCGCGCGTGACGCGCTGCTTCTTGCCCCGCTGGCGGAACGTGACGAGGAAGCCTCCGAGGTACCCCATCAGTCGATCACTCCTTCGAGCTGCCGGTTGCGGCGGGCGACGCGCATGGCCAGCAGCAACATGCCGTAGCAGACGGCCATGATGCCGACACCGGCCGCAGCCGTAGCGAGCATGCCGGCGAAGCCCCAGCCCTCGTCCGACGCGACCCGCATGGCGACGAGCAGCAGCAGCCACCCAAGGCCGAGCGGGATGAGCAGCTTCCAACCGAGGTCCATGAGCTGGTCGTAGCGGACCCGGGGCACGGAGGCCCGGACCCAGACGAAGACGTAGAGGATCACGATGATCTTCACGAGGAAGAAGACGAAACCCCACGCCCAGCCGGGAAGGACGGGCAGCTCAGGACCGTTGGGGCCGCCGAGGAAGAGGGTGACGATGATGGCGGCCATCGTGATGGCGTTGAGGAACTCGGCCAGGTAGAAGATGGCGAACCGGAAACCCGAGTACTCTGTCTGGAAGGAGCCGACCAGTTCTTGTTCGGCCTCGACGAGGTCGAACGGCGGTCGGTTGAGCTCCGCAGTGGAGGCCAGGCAGAAGATCCCGAACGGGATCAGGCCGGTGACCCAGAGGTTCCAACCCCAGTTGCTCTGCGAGGCGACGATGCCGTTGACCGAGAGCGTGCCGGCGGTGAGCACCACGGCGAGCACGGCGAGGCCGAGCGCCGCCTCGTAGGAGACCATCTGGGCGCTGGCGCGGACGGAGCCGAGCAGCGGGTACTTCGAGCCCGACGACCAACCGGCGAGCATCACGCCGTAGACCGCGATCGACGACATGGCCAAGATCACCAGGACGCCGGCGCCCGGATCGGCGAGTTGCAGCGTGGTGTCGTGCCCGAAGATGTGGACCATGCCGGCATTGCCGTCGCGGAAATCGCCACCGAGGGGGATGAGTCCGAACACGATGAACGCCGGGACCATCGTGAGGATGGGGGCCAGACGGAACACCCACTTGTCGGCCTGGTCCGGGATGAGGTCCTCCTTGAGGAGGACCTTGAGGCCGTCGGCGAGGGTCTGGAGGATGCCGAACGGGCCGGCCCGGTTCGGACCGATGCGGTTCTGGAGGTCCGAAATGACCTTGCGCTCGAACCAGATCATCAGCATCGTGGCGAGCAGGGCGATGCCCAGCGTGATGGCGGCCTTGACGACCACGATGGCGACCACACCCCAGTCCAGGTGGCCGGCGAGCAGCGGGTCATCGGCGAGGATCATCACGAGATCGTCTCCACCCGGATCTCGGTGACGGCGCTGGTGGCGTCGATCAGCACGGTGGGCGACGGATCGCCCTGGCCGACGGCCATCGCCACGGTGCCGACCGGTACCGAGCCGTCCGGGGTGATGGAGGCGGTGAGCGACCCTCGGGCCGAGGAGATCTTCACCTGGTCGGCCGGACCGATGCCGAGGCGATCGAGGTCGGCGGGGTTGGCGGCGATGCCCGATCCGGCGGTGAGCCCGGCGAGCGAGGGGGCCGCCTGCACGAGGGTGCCGAGGTCGTACAGCTTGCGGTAGGTGACCAGCCGCAGCGAGTAGGCGTCGAGCGCCGGGGCTTCGTAGGTGATGGGGGTGAACGACACGCCCGACGGGCCCGACTGCCCGCCATCGACCTGTCCGTCCGACGAGCCGGCGGCCTCGGCATCGGCCTCTTCGGCGTCGGACTGTGCCTCCGCGGCGGCGGCCTCGTGGGTCTCGGTGGCGTCGACATCGTCCGAGGCGTCGGCGGCCACGGCGTGGTCCTGGGCCTCAGGCGAGGCCACGGTCTCGGCGTCGGCCCCGTTGGGCTCGGCCTCGTCGAGCACGAGTTCTTCGCCGAGGGGCTCCCCGGCGATGGGCTCGACGATCGCACCCGTCGGGCGGAGCACGATGCCATCGGTCTCGGCCGCCAGCTGGCCGACGGTGATGCCCTGGTGGCGGACGGAGATCTCGGAGATCTCGTCCCAGATGTCGTCGACCGAGGTGAGCTGGAGGTCGGCACCGAGGCGGAAGGCCAGCTCGGCGGCGATCATCCAGTCCGGGCGGGCCGTGCCCGGCGCCGTGACCCTCTGGTTCACGACCGAGAGGCGACCCTCGATGTTGGTGGTGGTGCCGTCAACCTCGGCGAAGCCGGCGGCGGGCAGGACGATGTCGGCGGCAAGCACCGATGCGTTGGGCAGGGTGTCCACCGCGATCACGGTTCGGGCGCCGGCGACGCCTCGAGCAGCGAGTTCGCGATCGGGGAAGTCCCCGAGCGGATCGGCACCGAGCAGGATCAGCGTGTCGATCTTGCCGTCGGCGGCGGCGGCGAGGATGCCCGCGGTGTCGAGGCCGGACTGGGCGGGCACGGTGCTCCAGAAGCGGGCGAACCAGTCCGTGCCCGCGTCGAGGGCGACGCGACCCGGCAGCAGGCCGGGGGCGAGGCCGAAGTCGATGGCGCCGTGGACGTTGCTGCGGCGCAGGCCGGAGAGGAAGCGGACCTCGGGGAAGGCGTCGAGCAGGGCGCCGGCCGCAGCGATGACGGCGTCGGGGCCTTCGGCCACGGAGCCCCGGCCGAGCAGCACGGTGAACGGGCCGGCGGCGAGCTGGTCGCGCACGGCGGCGAGATCACCCTCGCCAGCGATGATCTGGGCGACGGTCTCGTTGACCGCGCCCGGGACGGTGCGCACCGAGTGGGTGGCCAGCTCGGTCAGCGACGTCGGGACGGGCGCCAGCTCGATGACGGTGGCCTTGTGGCGGGTGACGGCGTCTCGGATGCGCAAGAACAGCACCGGGAGGTCGTCCTTCGGGTCCGACCCGATGACCAGGAGGGTGCCACCGGCCGCGCAGGCCTCGTCGATCGTGGCCTGGGGCAGGCCGGCGACGGCGGCGGCGGGCAGACCATCGCCGAGCTGGGCATCGACGGAGTCCGTGCCGATCACGCCCTTGGCCAGCTTGACCCAGGCGTAGGCGGACTCGTTGGTGAGCCGAGCGCCGCCGATGACGGCGGTGCCGGTGGGGCCGCTCCGGTCGAGCCCGGTCTTGATGGCCCGGGCGGCCGTCGTGAGGGCGTCGGACCACCGGGTCTCGGTGAGGGTGCCGGTGGTGTCCTTGGCGAGCGGTGCGCTCAGGCGGGCCTCGGCACCCACGGCTTCGAACCCGAAGCGGCCCTTGTCGCAGAGCCAGCTCCAGTTGACGGGGTCCGAGTCGACGCCGACGTAGCGGAGGACCTCGTTGCGGGATGCGTCGACCACGATGCGGCAGCCGACCGAGCAGCTCGTGCAGGTGGACTCGACGACGTCGAGGTCCCACGGGCGGGCCTTGAACCGGTAGGGCTTGGCGGTGAGGGCTCCGACGGGGCAGATCTGCACCGTGTTGCCGGAGAAGTACGAAGCGAACGGGTGGTCCGGGAAGGTGTTGACCTGGGTGCCGTTGCCACGGTCCTGGAAGTGGATCAGGGTGTCGCCGGCGACTTCCTTGGCGAACCGGGTGCAGCGGTCGCAGAGGATGCAGCGCTCGCGGTCCAGGTAGACGTTGTCGCTGATTGCGATCGGCTTCTCGTAGTGCCGCTTCTCCTCGACGAACCGACTTTCGCCCGGGCCGAACGCGAGGGTGTGGTCTTGGAGGGGGCACTCGCCGCCCTTGTCGCACACCGGGCAGTCGAGCGGGTGGTTGATGAGCAGGAACTCGAGGATCCCGTCCTGGGCCTTCTTCGCGACGGGGGACTCGGTCTCGACGACCATCTCCGGCGCCACGGTCAGCATGCAGCTGGGCTGGAGGGCCGGGCCGCGACCGGTGTCGACCTCGACGAGGCACATCCGGCACATGCCGACGGGCTCCATGCGGTGGTGGTAGCAGAACCGCGGGATGTAGACGCCGTTGCGCTCGGCGGCGTCGATGACCAGTTCGCCCGGCTTGGCATCGACGTGCTTGCCGTCGACGGTGATGGACACGGTGGTCTCGGTGACATCAGTCAACGGACGCCACCTCCTTCGCAGCATCGTCGACGTACGGGCCGACGAACGCCGGACCCTTGACCTCGACGGTGATCTCGGCCGGGCCGCCGAGGTACGCCTCGAACTCGTCCTGGAACCGCATGATCGCGGACGCGACCGGGGTGGTGGCGCTCTGGCCGAGCGGACAGATGGTGGTCTGCTTCGGCGGCCAGTTCATGCCGACCGAGATGTTGTCGCAGATGTCGAGCAGCAGGTCCAGGTCCTCGGGGCGGCCGTGGCCGTCGAGGATGCGCTCGAGGATCTTCTCCAGCCAGCTGGTGCCCTCGCGACACGGCGTGCACTTCCCGCAGGACTCGCGGGCGAAGAAGCGCACCAGCCGCAGGCAGGCCTTCACCATGTCGGTGGTCTCGTCGAACACGACGATGGCGCCCGACCCGAGCATGGTCCCCATCTTGCCGACGGTGCCCGCCTCCAGCGGCGTGTCGAGGTGCTCGGGGTAGAGCCACGGAGCAGACGCGCCGCCCGGGATGAACGCCTTGAGCTGGTTGCCGTTGCGGATGCCGCCGCCGTACACCGGCGCGTACAGCAGGTCGCGGAAGGTGGTGACGCCGAACTCGACCTCGTACACCCCAGGGTTCCGGACGTGGCCGGACACGGCGAACATGCGCGTGCCCTTGGAGTTCTCGGCGCCGAGGGCCGCGAACGCCGCGCCACCGTTGCTCAGGATCCACGGGAGGTTGGCGAGCGTCTCGACGTTGTTGACGATGGTGGGCTGCAGGTACAGCCCCTTGGCGGCCGGGAAGAACGGGGGCTTCAGTCGGGGCATGCCCCGGTTCCCCTCGAGGCTCTCGATGAGGGCCGTCTCCTCGCCCACGATGTAGGCCCCGGCACCCCAGTGCAGGACGATGTCGACGGAGAAGTCCGAGCCCAAGATGTCCTTGCCGACGTATCCGGCGGCGTAGGCATCGTTGAGCGCATGCGCGATGCGCTCCTGGGCGAAGGCCATCTCGCCACGGACGTAAAGGAACGCCTGGCTGCAGCCAACGGCGTAGCAGGCGATGAGGACGCCCTCGATGAGCTGGTGCGGGTCCTTCTCCATGAGGAGGCGGTCCTTGTAGGTGCCCGGCTCCGATTCGTCGCCGTTCACCACGAGGTAGCGCGGGAACACGCCGGGCGGGCAGAAGCCCCACTTGACGCCGGCCGGGAAGCCGGCGCCCCCACGCCCGAGCAGCGACGCGCTCTTGACCTCTTCGATGACCGCCGCCGGCTTCTTGGCCAGCGCCGCCTTGAGCCCTTCGTAGCCACCGGTCGCCAGGTACCCGTCGAGCGTGTGGCCGTCGGCGCGGTCGAAGCGGCTGGTGATGATCTTGGGGGCGTCGGTGACGGCCATCAGCTTGCGGCGCCTTCGTCGTTGCGGGCCAGCCAGACCGGCTCGGGCTCGCCCGAGGGGAGGGCGTTGCCGGCGCGGCGGTCTGCGGGGATGTGCTGCCGGGTCCGGGCGAGGGTGCCGTGGGGCGGGATCTCGTCGGTCAGCTTGGAGGCCCGGAGGTCCTCGATCAACTGGTCGAACTCCTCGAGCGTGATCTTGTGCCGGTACCGGTAGTTGACCTGCAGGCACGGAGCCTCGGTGCAGGCCGCGATGCACTCGACGTCCTCGATGGTGAACAAGCCGTCGGGGGTGGTGCTCCCGGCCTTGATGCCCAGCGAGTGCTCGGCGTGGTGGAGCAGTTCTTCGCCACCCATGATCTGGCAGCTGATGTTCGTGCAGATGTTCACGAGGTAGGTCCCGACGGGCTCGCGCTTGAACATCTCGTAGAAGGAGCACGTGCCGAGCACCTGGGCGGGGGTGGTGCCGACCAGCTCGGCGATGTGCTCCATGGCGTCGTCGGCGACGTAGCCGTCCTGCTCCTGCGCCAAGTGCAGCAGCGGGATGGTGGCCGACTTGGCGACCGGGTACCGGCCCACGATCTCGAGCGCGGTCGTGAGGTTCTCGGGGCTGAATCGACTCATCTAGCGATCCACCTCGCCCATGATCGGGTCGACGCTGGAGATGATGGCGACGGCGTCGGCGATGAGGCCGCCGTGCATGAGATGCGGGAGCACCTGCAGGTTCACGAAGCTCGGGCCGCGGACGTGCATGCGGTAGGGCTTGGCCGAGCCATCGGACACGAGGTACACGCCCAGCTCGCCACGGGGCGACTCGACGGCGGCGTAGGCGTCGCCCTCGGGCACCTTGAAGCCCTCGGTGAACAGCTTGAAGTGGTGGATGAGCGCTTCCATCGACTCGTCGATCCGGGCGCGCGGCGGTGGGGTGACCTTCTTGTCCTGGATGCGGTAGTCCCCCGCCGGCATCATCTCGATGCACTGGCGGAGGATCTTCACCGACTCGCGGACCTCGTTGAGGCGGATGGCGTAGCGGTCGAAGCAGTCGCCGTAGGTGCCGACGATGACGTCGAAGTCGACCTGGTCGTAGGCCAGGTACGGCATGTCCCGGCGGAGGTCCCAGGGGTAGCCGGTGGACCGCAGGATCGGGCCGGTCGCACCGAGGGCGATGGCCTCTTCGGTGGTGATGGACCCGACGCCCTGGAGGCGCTCACGCCAGATGGGCTGGTTGGTCATGAGGACCTCGTACTCCTCCAGCCGCTCGGGGATGGAGTCGAGGTAGTCGGTGAGGCGCTGCTGCCAGCCGTCGGGCAGGTCGGCCGCGGTGCCGCCCACGCGGATGAAGTTGTGGTTCATCCGCAGGCCCGTGATCATCTCGAGGATCCGCAGGCCCTCTTCGCGCTCGCGCCAGCCGTAGATCATCATCGACGTGGACCCGAGGTCCATGCCGTTGGTGGCGAGGAAGAGGAAGTGCGAGGTGAGCCGGTTCAGCTCGCTCATCAGCATCCGGATCCACGTGGCCCGCGGGGGCAGCTCCACGCCGAGCAGGTGCTCGGCGGACAGGCAGAACGCCAGCTCGTTGAAGATCGGCGAGGCGTAGTCCATGCGCGTCACGTTCGTGCCGCCCTGGAGGTAGGTCAGCGTCTCCGCCGTCTTCTCCATGCCGGTGTGCAGGTACCCGATGACCGGCTTGGTGCGCAGGACGGTCTCGCCGTCGAGCTCCAGCATCAGCCGGAGCACGCCGTGCGTGCTCGGGTGCTGGGGACCCATGTTGATGATGGTCGTCTCGGCGTCGTCGGGGGCGTCCTCGGCCGCCTCGGCCTCGGAGATGCGCAGGACCGAGCCGACCTCGCGGAGCACCTCGGTGCCACCCGCGAGGATGCGCGGCGCCATCTCCTGGGCGCCTTCATCGGTGAGGTGGGGAGATTCGGTGGTGGTCATGCGTCCGGTGCGTCCTTGAACTGCACCGGGATGCGGCCGATGCCGTAGTCCTTGCGGAGCGGGTGGCCTTCCCAGTCCTCGGGCATGAGGATGCGGGTCAGGTCCGGGTGGCCCTCGAACGAGATGCCGAACATGTCGAACACCTCGCGCTCCATGCCCTCGGTGCCGGGGTGGACCTCGAAGAGGGTGGGCACGATCGGATCGGCCTCGGGGACCTGGACCCGGATGCGCAGTCGCTCCCGGGCGTGGTGCGACATGAGGATGACGACGACCTCGAACCGCTCGGCCTGGATGCCGTCGGGCAGGTCGGCGTGCGGGTGGGCGAGGTAGTCGACGCCGGTGACGTCGAGGCACTGGATCCAGCCCTCGTCGCGCAGCGAGCGGACCAGCGAGACCAGCTCGTCGCGCCCGACGTGGACGACCTGCTGACCACGCAGCCGAACCACGGGGGCACCGTGGAGCAGTTCCGGTTCGGGCGTGGGTTCAGGCGCCACCGGCTCGTCGGTGGCGGTGGTGGTGTCGGCCATGGCTAGGACCGACCCAGGATCAGGGGCTGAGGGCCACGCTGGCCGTCGAGCTGCGTGACCTCGATGGCGGCGCCGCCGCCGTTCTCGGCCCGGCGCCGGAAGATGTCCCCGTCTTCGATCTTGGCGTGGAGCGTGCCGATGGCGTGGAGGAGGGTCTCGGGCCCAGGCGGGCAGCCGGGGGCGTACACGTCGACGGGCACGATCTGATCAACGCCCTGCACGATCGCGTAGTTGTTGAACATGCCGCCGGAGCTGGCGCAGACACCCATGGAGATGACCCATTTGGGTTCCATCATCTGGTCGTAGATCTGGCGCAGGACCGGTGCCATCTTCTGCGACACGCGCCCGGCGACGATCATGAGGTCGGCCTGGCGGGGAGAGGCTCGGAAGACCTCCATGCCGAAGCGAGCGAGGTCGTAGTGCGCGCCACCCGTGCCCATCATCTCGATGGCGCAACAGGCCAAACCGAAGGTGGCCGGCCACATGCTGCGGGTCCGCGCCCACTTGACGACGTCTTCGACCTTGGCCGTGACGAAGTTGTGGTCGAGCGTCTCGAGACCGTTGCTGAAATCGAGCCCCATCAGGCCGCCACCTCGGCCGGAGCCTGCGGCTCGCGACCCTCCTGCCCCACGCGGCGAACGGTGGTGGTGGACGTGCGATCGGCGCTGACAGCCGGATCCGAGCGACGGAGCTGGGCGATGGGCCCCCAGTCGAGCGCCCCATTGGCGATGAGGTACACGAACGAGGCGAACACCGCCAGGGCGAACACCAGCATCTCGAGGAGTCCGAACAGGCCGAGTTCTTGGTGGATGACCACGTAGGGGTACAAGAAGATGATCTCGATGTCGACGACCACGAAGATCATCGCCACCAAGTAGAAGCGCACGGGGAAGCGCTCCGGAGGTGCCTGCCGCGGCACGATGCCGCACTCGTAGGGTGCCGACTTGGCCGCTGATGGGCGCTTCGGGCTGACGAGCTTCGACATCACGAGGCTCACCCCGGCGAAGAGCACGCCCAGGACGAACATCACGAGGATGGGCAGGTACTGGCCCATCTTCAGCTGGCTCCCGCCGTGGCGGCGCGCTGCGCTTGGGCGAGCTTGTCGCGCCGGTGCAGCATGGAGCACAAGACACCGGTCACCGCACCCATGAGGATGGTCATCCCGATGGCGTTGCGACGGAGGTGGTGGCCCTGGATCCGCTTGAGGATGACCGTCGTGATGGGTGCCTTCTCGTTGCGGACCGGGGTGGGCGGAGCCTGGCCCGGCTTGGTCTCCTGCGGGATGACCTCTTGGAGCTGCACGGCGGCGTAGAACTCCGGCGGACTCTGGTTGAACACCGACCCGATCTTCCACTTGACCCGGCCAATGGTGCTGTCGTCGGTGCGCGCGGACTTGCCCCCGGCGAGGAACGAATCGATCACGGCGTAATCGGTGGCGGCGGCGAAGATGTTCTGGCCGTCGGGTCCGAGCGCTTCGGCCACGACAGCTTGGGTCTCACCCGTGTACTTGTTGGAGGTCTCGAGCACGCGCCACGGGGCGATCTGCTCGTTGAGCCGCTCCTTGAGCTTCGGGTCCACCGTGGCGAGGTCGCCGATGTTCGGGTCGCGCTGGGTCGCCGGGTAGGCCTTCGCCAGCACCGGGTCCGAGTCGCGCAACGTGACGGGATCGGGAAGCTCGTCGGGCAGTGGGAGCGTTTCGGCCTCCGCGAGGGAGGACACCACTTCCCCGCTGCCGGGCTCGCTGCGGACGACGTCGACGACCTTCCAGGTGGGCGCGGAACCCTTCCAACCGATGCCGTACATCGACCAGATGATGCCCATCACGAACATCCAGCCGCAGAAGCCCGTGAGGGCGAGCAGGAAGCCGAGACGGGCACCGTTGTTGGTGGCGAGGAGCAAGAAGACTCCACCGCACAGGATCGCAACCGCGACGACGACCGTGAGGATCCCGCGGAAACCGGGGTCCCAGGCCAAAGCGGCGAGCAAGTTAGTCACGGGCGAGGCTCCGTTCGTACTCCACGATGGCCCGGACCTGGTCCTGGGTGAGCATCGCTCCGTCTTCTGCGATTCCGCTGTCCTTCGGCTCGATGCCGACCTCGCCGTTCTCCGCGGAGATCTTGTAGCCAGGCGTGATGCAGAACCCGGGCATGCGGCCGGAGCCCTGACCGTTCTGGCCGTAGCGGACGCCCTGGTCGGATCCGGTGCAGATGAAGTCCGTCTGGTCCTTCGGACCGAGGGTGGTACCTGGGAACTGGCGCAGGACGTTCGACAGCGGCGGGCCGAAGGCTCCGCTGCCGTCGGCGGCCTTCTCGCCATAGGACCACCCCTTCGTGTGGCAGCGGCCGCAGGAGTAGGCGCCGCCGGCGAAGCCGTCGTCGTAGCCCATGTTGAACAGGGCTTCACCCTCGGACTTGTACATGGGCGGGCAGGAGCTGACGTCGACCTTCGTCGCGTCGAAGGAAGCGAGATCGTCCCCGCTCAGCTTGGACTTGGCCTCGTCGGTGCGGGCGGCCACGCAGGTGGCCTGCCGCTTCTCCATCATCACGGCCAACTGGTCCGTGACCTCCTTCTGCGCCTCCTTGGGCGTCAGTTGGAAGGTCGTGATGTAGTCGATGAGCTCCTGGAGCTTCTGCTCGGTGAGCGGGCCGCCGCCCTTGGTGCCCCAGGGGGGCATCGGGGAGAAGGGCCGCCCGTACTCGAGGACGTAGCGGACCTCGTCGCGGCTGTAGCGAAGCAGCACCGTGTTGAGGGCCGGGCCCTTCCAGGTGACGGTCTTGATGAACCGGCCTTGGGAGTCGGTGAGCGTGTAGGGGGTGGCGCCGCCGACGCCCTCGACGCCGTGGCAGAAGGCGCAGTTGTAACCACCGTTCTCGGTGGTGTCGAACATCGCCGCGCCGCGCGACACGAACTCATCGTTGATGCGGTCCTTGGCCCCGTCTTGGCGACCCGGTTCCTGGAGCCAGTAGAGCGGCAGGCCGATGCCGATGACGAACAAGCCGAGCAGGCCGAACGAGAGGGTGCGGTCGAGCTTGCGGCCCTCGAGCACCTCGTCGTCGTAGTAGGGCTTGCGGTTGGGGGCGAGCTCGATCTCCGAGCCGACCTCGGGCTTCGACTGGCGGATGGTGATGAAGGCGTAGACCACGCCGATCAACACCGCAACGAGGAGCAGGATCAGACCGATGGAGGTCTGGGTGGCGACTTCAGCGAACATCACTTGTGACCTCCCGCACCCGACACGCAGTGAGGCCCTTCAGCCTCTTGCCCGGTGGTGTTGACGCCGATGGGCGGCCCTTGGATGATCACACCGGTATCCACGGTGAGCGAGCCTCCGTTGACGGACATGGCGAAGCGGTCGAGGCCACGGGGAGCCGGGCCGGCCTTCTTCTCGCCGGCCTGGTTGTACTGGGATCCGTGGCAGCCGCACTCGAACCACTGCGAGGTGAGGCAGGCCGGCACTCGGCAACCGAGGTGCACGCACTTCTGGTAGAGGGCGACCACGCCCTCCTGCATGCCGGCGAGCTCAGCTGGGCTGTAGGTGGCCTTGGCCTTATCGAGCGCGCTCGACGGGTAGGCCGTGATCCACATGCGTCCCTCGGGGTAGTAGGCGAAGCCATTGCCGTTGGTGACGGCCTTCTGGATGTCGGCCAGCTTCCCCACGGCGATCTTCGAGCCGAAGCCACCACGCGTCTCGGGCCACAGGAAGGCCAAGGCGGCGGCACCGAAACCGCTGATGCCGAGGATGAAGCCGCCGATGATCGAGCGGTTGAGGAACTGGCGCCGGTAGACGCCGATCTCCTCGGCGTCCGGTGCCACGAACGGTGCCAGCGGGGCGGGCTCGGAGACAGGGACGAGCTCGCCGCCCTTGCGTGCGAGCTGTGCCGCGCGCTCCACTTCCTTGCCGGTGCTGCCTTCGAGCAGGGGCGTGGCCTTGCGAGACCCGCGGTCGCGCTTGCGGGTCTCCCGGGACAGGTGGCCTTCCGTGGCGGCTGCGTCTTCCTTGCGCCGGAGCGACGCGAAGATCGCGAAGCCAGCGAGGATGACGAGCACCGGAATGGCGATGACGAGGGGGTTCATCTCAGCGTTCCTTCCTCACAGCTCGAAGAAGAGTCCTGCGGTCCAGGGGAAGACGAAGAGCTGCCCCGGGCCACGGAAGAACGAGCCGATCATGGTCAACACTGCACACGACATGAGAAAGATCGTGAAAAGCGCGACGGCGAACTTGCGGTCCTCGGGCTTCGCCGAGGGGTTCTTGTCGATGTAGGGGGCCATCATCAGCCCGCCGAGTCCGATGCCCGGGAGCAGCACGCCGGCCACCATCGGGTGGAAGAGGGCGAGCAACTCCTGGAGGCCCAGGAAGTACCAAGGCGCCTTGGAGGGGTTCGGGGTCTTGTTGATGTCCGCCAGCTCCAGCAGCGGGGCGTTCACGAACACCGAGAAGATGAACACGAAGGCGGTGCAGGCGAGGGCGGCCACGAACTCCACCGACAGGAGGTGCGGCCACACGTGGACCTTGTCCTGCGGGGCGGCCTTCACGTCCTGGATGGAGCCGGACTTGACCACCGTGAGGAGGCGCTGGGTGTGCCCACCCGGTCCGGCCGCCACGGGCGGAGCGGCCGTGGCGACGGCGGTGCCGCCTCCGCCCGCAGCCGGCGTGACCTCGGCGCCACCGGCATCGCTGCCCGCGGCCTTGGAGCGAGCGGCCTTGGCCCGCTCGAGGAGGTGCGCGGGGATCTTGCTCTCGGCCTCCGAGGGCGCGGCGGCCTCGGTGGCGGGCGCGGCCTCTTCGGCCTTGGCGGCAGCAGCCTTCTGGCGAGCTTCTTCGGCTCGCTTCCGGAGGTGCTCGGGGATCTCGGTCATGACGTCCTCCTCGACCTAGAGCGGACCACTGATGCCGCCGTCCTTGCGGACACGCCAGAAGTGGATGGCCATGAAGATCACGATGACGAACGGGAGCATCAACACGTGCAGCACGTACCAGCGCAGCAACGTGTCGGTGCCGATCTCCGAGCCACCGAGGAGGACGAACCTCACCTGGTTCCCGAAGACGGGCGTGTACCCCATCATGTTCGTGCCCACGGTCACCGCCCACAGCGCCAGCTGGTCCCACGGCAGCAGGTAGCCGGTGAACGAAAGGAGCAGGGTGAGGAGCAGCAGCACCACACCGATGACCCAGTTGAACTCGCGGGGCGGCTTGTAAGCACCGTGGTAGAAGACCCGGGCCATGTGCAAGAACACCGACAGCACCATCAGGTGGGCAGACCAGCGATGCATGTTGCGCACCAGCAAGCCGAAGGTCACCGAGGTCTGCAGGGCGTAGATGTCGTTCCACGCCTGGGCGGCGGTGGGCCGGTAGAAGAACATCAAGAAGATGCCCGTCACCGTGAGCAGGATGAACAGGAAGAAGGAGAGGCCGCCGAGGCAGAGCGTGTAGCTCACCTTGACCGCGTGGCGCTTCACCTTCACCGGGTGCAGGTGGTACAGCACCGAGTTCATGATCACGTAGGACCGGTTTCG
>JBKJPY010000073.1:0-99763 GCA_046594195.1 Acidimicrobiales bacterium
TGGTGGCGCCGATCTCAGCACCCATGTTGCACACGGTGGCCTTGCCGGTCGCGGTGACCGAGTCGGCTCCGGGACCGAAGTACTCGATGATGGCGCCGGTGCCGCCCTTCACCGTGAGGATCTCGGCCACCTTCAAGATGATGTCCTTCGGGCTGGACCAGCCCGACAGCGTGCCGGTCAGCTGCACGCCAATGAGCCTCGGCCAACGCACGTTGAAGGGAAAGCCGGTCATCACGTCCACTGCGTCGGCGCCGCCTACGCCGATGGCGACCATCCCCAGGCCGCCTGCGTTCGGCGTGTGGCTGTCGGTCCCGATCATCATCCCGCCGGGGAAGGCGTACTGCTCGAGGACGACCTGGTGGATGATGCCCGAACCCGGACCCCAGAAGCCGATGTCGTACTTGGCCGACACGCTCTCGAGGAAGTCGTAGACCTCTTTGTTGGTGTCGATGGCGACGCCGAGGTCGATGGAGGCGCCGACCTTGGCTTGGATCAGGTGGTCGCAGTGCACGGTGGTCGGTGCTGCCACCTCGGGCAGGCCCGCCGTCATGAACTGCAGCAGCGCCATCTGGGCGGTGGCGTCCTGCATGGCGATGCGGTCGGGGTCGAAGTCGGTGTAGCTGATGGCGCGCTCGAGTCCGCCGACCTCGGGGTCGCGCAGGTGGTTGACCAGGATCTTCTCGGTAAGCGTGAGCGGCTTGCCCAACCGCTGGCGTCCGGTGGCGACGCGGTCGCCGAGCTTGGCGTATACCGCTTCGACGAGCTCGATGGGGGTGGTAGCGCTCACGGCCATGGGGGTCACCTCGGGTCTGTCGTCGGCGACACCGCTTGCGTCGCCGTTCAAAGCATACAACTATGAGACAAGTGCGCACCATCCGGTACCGAGACATCGCCGCCGATCTCCGGGAACGGGTGGAGGGCGGCGAGTTCAGCGCCGGGCGGCTCCTGCCGTCGGAGTCGGAGCTGTCGGCAACCTACAGCGCCTCCCGGGTGACGATCCGCAAGGCGCTCGAGGACCTCCGCACCGAGGGCTTGGTCGACTCCCGTCAGGGATTCGGGTGGTTCGTCGCCGGGAGCACCGTCCGCCAGCCGCTCGCCCACCTCGGCACGATCGAGGCCCAGCTCGAGGCGGAGGGCCGTGCCTCGCACCGCAAGATCTTGGACTTCGCCTTCGTCCGTCCGCCGTCGCGCGTCCGAGCCGCGCTCGGGGTCGACAAGGCGCTCAAGGTGACCCGCGTGAACCTGGCCGACGGGGAGCCGTTCGCTCGCGTCACCGTGTGGTGCCCGGAGGAACTGGGGGCGGCGCTCAGCCGGGCGCAGGTGCAGGGCCAGTCGTTCTACGAGCTGCTGCCGGTGACCTTCGGCGGCGCGACGCAGACCATTGGGGCCGACGCCGCGAGCACGGAGGACGCCGAGCTGCTCCAGATCCCGGTCGGGTCGCCGGTGCTGGTGTGCGAGCGGGTCACCGCCGACGTCGCGGGCAAGCCCGTGCTCATCGGGGAGTACGTGTTCCCCGCCCACCGCACCGAGTTCACCGTGGATCTGGCGCACCCCGAGGCGTCGATCGGCCCGAGCGGCCTCCGGTTGGTCGAGTAGCGCACACCCGCGAGACTGGGGCGATGCCTCGTCGCTCCACCCCCGAGTCCGCAGATCGGGCCGCCCAGGCCCTGCTGGTGTCGTCGGTCCTCGGAGCGGTCAACACCGCCAACGCCCGCAAGCCGCTGTCCCGTACGGGCCGCGCCAGCGTCCTGTGCTTCTTCCCCGGATGGCTCACCTCCGAGCTGCCGCTGCACGCCATGGCGTGGCAGTCCCTGGCGACGGTTGCGTTCGTCCGGCGCGGCGCGTTGCGCAGCTGGAGGGGGTGGGCGGCGCTGGCCATCAACGCCGGCGCCTGGGCGACGCTCTTGGAGATCTGGAAGGAAAGCACCAGCGCCAGCCGAGTACTCCAGGATGCGCTGGAGGAGACGCTGGGCGACGATCTCGTGAAGGGCTCGGTCCCGCACACGGACCCGGCAGATCTCACCATCGACCGCCGGCGGATCATCGCCGGCCCGGTGGCTCGGTGGAAGACCCGGTACGTGCAGTCCCGCAACCTCTCCTACGGCGACGCCGGGCGTCGCAACAACCTGGACATCTGGCGCCGGGCCGACCTGCCGCTCGACGGCAAGGCACCCGTGCTGCTCCAGGTCCACGGCGGGGCGTGGATCGTCGGCAACAAGGAGCAGCAGGCGCTGCCCCTGCTCGCCCACATGGCCGAGAACGGATGGGTGTGCGTGTCCATCAACTACCGCCTCAGCCCTCGAGCCACCTGGCCGGACCACATCGTCGACGTCAAGCGGGCGCTGGCGTGGATCAAGGCCAACATCGCCGAGCACGGTGGAGATCCGGACTTCGTCGCCATCACCGGCGGCTCCGCTGGCGGCCACCTCTCCTCGCTGGCGGCGCTCACGCCGAACGAGCCGATGTTCCAACCCGGGTTCGAAGAAGCCGACACCTCGGTGGTCGCCGCCGTGCCGTTCTACGGGGTGTACGACTGGACGAACCGCGACGGGAGCGGCCGCAGCGACATGGACGACCTGCTCGCACGGCTGATCCTGAAGACCACGAAGGACCAGTCTCCCGAGCTGTGGAGGGACGCATCGACCATGAGCTGGGTCGGACCCGACGCCCCGCCGTTCTTCGTCATCCACGGGGCCAACGACTCGCTCGTCCCCGTGGAGCAGGCGCGTTCGTTCGTGGCCATGCTTCGCTCCGAGTCCAAGCGGCCCGTGGCCTACGCCGAGCTTCCCGGCGCCCAGCACGCCTTCGAGGTGTTCGATTCTCCCCGCACCATGTCGAGCGCCGGGGCCGTCCACCGCTTCTTGGAGACGGTGCGCCGCCAGGCCGGCCACGGGCAAGCCTGAGCGAAGCGTTCGCCAGATCCGTATCGTCGTCCGGGTGACGCGACTCGGATACCAGATGCCCAACTTCACCTACCCGGACGTGGCGCCCGGCGACCTCTTCGGGGTCATCAAGCGCCAAGCGGTGGAGGCCGACACGAGCGGCTTCGACACCGTGATGGTGATGGACCACTTCTACCAGCTGCCGATGCTCGGCCCCGTCGAGCACGAGATGCTCGAGTGCTACACGTTGCTGTCCGCGCTGGCCCAGCACACGTCGACCGCCCGGCTGTCCGCGCTGGTGACGGGCAACACCTACCGGAACCCGACCCTGCTGGCGAAGACGCTCACCACCCTCGACGTCGTGTCCGGCGGGCGGGCGCAGCTCGGGATCGGCGCGGGTTGGTTCGAAGCGGAGCACCAGTCGCTCGGCTTCGAGTTCGGCACGTTCACCGACCGCTTCGAGAAGCTCGAAGAGGCCCTGCAGATCATCAAGGGCATGTTCGCCGGCGAGAAGCCGTCGCTCGACGGGAGGTGGTACCAGGTGTCCGAAGCGATCAACTCGCCCAGGCCCCTGGGTCGGATCCCGATCATGATCGGCGGCGGCGGCGAGAAGAAGACGCTCCGCCTGGTTGCCCAGTACGCCGACGAGTCCAACATCATCTGCGAGATCGGCGACCTGCCTCGCAAGCTGGAAGCGCTGGACGGCCACTGCGAGCGCCTCGGACGTGACCGCTCGGAGATCACGGTGAGCTACCAGACCCGGGCGTGCATCGCCCCGACGCACGAGCAGGCGCTGGCCGAGCTCGATGCCGCCTTGCTCACGCGGGGGATCGACGTCGCCGCGATGCCCGAGGAGGAGGCCGGCTTCTTCCGGAGCATGATCCCGTATGGGGACCCCGACGAGATCGGCGAGCTGTTCTCGGGCTACCTCACCCACGGCATCGACGGGTTCACCGTCAGCGCCATCGCCAACGGCCACATCGAGGGCCGCGTGTCGCTCCTCGGCGAGACCCTGACGAAGGTGCTCGCCTGATTCAACCCAGGGGGATCAGCTCGAAGGCGGTCACCAGTTCGGGCATGGGTGCTCCTCCAGGTCGTTGGTGGTAGTCCTACCCCATGCCTGAGACCGAGCCCGTGGTGCACCGCCTGATCGCGCCGATGGCGGCCACGATCGCCACCGTCGCCGTCGCCGACGGGGACCGCGTGCGGTCGGGGCAGACCGTGGTGGTCCTCGAGGTCATGAAGATGGAGCATCCGCTCCAGGTGTTCCTCGACGGAACCATCTCGCACCTCGCCGTCGCCGAGGGACAGGCGGTCGTCCAGGGGCAGGAGCTGCTGCGGATCACGGGGTCGGAGCCAGCCGCCGATCACCCACCCGCACCCGCGGTCGATGCCCCCTTGGTCGGCGATCGGGCCGACCTCGCTGAGCTGGCGCGGCGACGGTCGCTGCTCGAGGACTCGGCGCGTCCCGATGCCGTGGCCAAGCGGCACGGGCGAGGTCAGCGCACGGCGCGCGAGAACGTGGCCGACCTCTTCGACGACGGTGCCTACGAGGAGTACGGCGGGTTCGCCTTCGCGGCCCAAGAAGCCCGGCGTGACCGAGATGAGCTCCAGGCGAAGACGCCGGCCGACGGGCTCATCACCGGCATCGGACGCATCGACGGTCGCCCGTGCGCAGTGGTGGCCTACGACTACACGGTCCTGGCGGGGACGCAGGGTCAGCGCAACCACGCCAAGAAGGACCGCATCTTCGAACTGGTCGAGCGGCTGCGGCTGCCCGTCGTCCTCTTCGCCGAGGGTGGCGGCGGGCGACCCGGGGACACGGACATGCCGGTGATCGCCGGGCTCGACACTCGGGCGTTCGAACACTTCGCGCGGCTCTCGGGCCTGGTTCCGAGCGTGGGCATCGCCGTGGGGAGGGTCTTCGCCGGCAACGCCGCCCTCCTCGGGTGCTGTGACACCGTCATCGCCACCGCCGACTCCAACATCGGCATGGGCGGCCCGGCGATGATCGAAGGCGGGGGCCTGGGCACCTTCACGCCGGAGGACATCGGCCCGATCGCCACCCAAGTGGCGAACGGCGTCGTGGACCTCGCCGTCGCCGACGAGGTCGAGGCCGTCGCCGTCGCCAAGCAGTACCTCTCGTACTTCGCCGGACCGGTCGAGGGCGGCTCGGCCAGCGACCAGGCGCTCCTGCGCACCATCGTGCCCGAGCACCGCAAGACCGTCTACGACGTGCGGCGGGTGCTCGATGGCCTAGCGGATGTGGGCACGGTGCTCGAGCTGCGGTCCGGCTACGCCCCCGGCATCATCACGGCGCTGGTCCGGCTGGACGGGTTGCCCGTCGGCGTGATCGCCAACGATCCTGCGGTGCTCGGCGGTGCCATCGACGCGCGGGCGGCGGACAAGGCCGCCCGGTTCCTCCAGCTGTGCGACGGCCACGACCTGCCGGTCCTGTCGCTGTGCGATACGCCCGGGTTCCTCGTCGGGCCCGAAGCCGAGGAGACCGCGCAGGTCCGGAGGTTCTCCCGCCTATTCATCTCGGCCCAGTCGATGACCGTCCCGATGGTCACCGTCGTGTTGCGCAAGGGCTACGGGCTCGGTGCGCAGGCGATGGCGGGGGGAAGCTTCCGGGCACCCCTGGCCACCTTGAGCTGGCCCACGGGCGAGTTCGGCGGCATGGGCCTCGAGGGCGCCGTGCGCCTGGGTTTCCGGCGCGAGCTCGAGGCCATCGAGGACCCCACCGAGCGCCAGGCAGCCTTCGACTCGATGGTGGAGGCCGCCTACCGCCACGGTCAGGCGCTCAATATGGCCGCCCACCTAGAGATCGACGACGTCATCGACCCGGCTGAGACCCGGGACCGCGTGCTCCACGCGTTCCGGTCGGTGCCGGCGCCGTTGCCGCGCACCGGACGCAAGCGTCCCGGCATCGACCCGTGGTGAGGGGCCCCGCGGGCCGCGCGTTCACTTTGTAACGTGTTCTCATTCGCGGCGGCGAGCACAGGGGAACAACCTTCATGGCACACGATCTCGTCATCCGCAACGGGCACGTCGTCGACGGGACCGGTGCTGCGGCCCGCTCCGCTGACATCGCGATCGACGACGGCGTCATCACCGCCGTCGGCGAGGTCGGTGGCGTCGGCGCACAGGAGCTCGATGCCGACGGAGCCGTCGTGGCGCCCGGCTGGGTCGACGTGCACAGCCACTACGACGGGCAGGCGACCTGGGACCAGGAGCTGGCTCCCAGCTCGTGGCACGGGGTCACGACGCTCGTGATGGGCAACTGCGGCGTGGGCTTCGCTCCGGCCCGGCCCGACCGCCACGACTGGCTCATCGGACTCATGGAGGGGGTGGAGGACATCCCCGGAACCGCCCTCGCCGAGGGGATCACCTGGGAGTGGGAGAGCTTCCCCGAGTACCTCGACGCCCTCGACCGCAAGAGCTGGACCACCGACCTCGGAACCCAGATCGCCCATGGTGCGGTGCGGGCCTACGTCATGGGCGAGCGCGGCGCCCGCAACGAGCCAGCCGATGCCGACGACATCGCGGCGATGGCGGCCCTCGTCAAGGAGGCGATCCAGGCCGGAGCACTGGGCTTTTCCACCAGCCGGACCATCGCCCACCGCGCCATCGACGGCGAGCCCGTTCCGGGCACCTACGCCGCCGAAGACGAGCTCTTCGGCATCGGTCGGGTGCTCGGCGAGCTGGGTGCCGGTGTGTTCGAGCTGGCCCCGACCGGGGTCGCCGGCGAGGACATCGTGGCCCCGATGACGGAGGTGGCCTGGATGCGCAAGCTGGCCGAGGCCATCCACCGGCCGGTCACGTTCGCCATGTTGCAGGTCGACACGGCACCGGAGCTGTGGCGGGAGATGCTCGACGAGTCGGCGGCGGCCGCCGCATCAGGCGCACCGCTTGTCCCGCAGGTGGCCGGCCGGCCCACGGGCTTGCTGTCGGGCTTCGACACCACGTTCTCGTTCATCGATGGCGTTCCGGCGTACCAGGCGCTCGCCGGGCGTCCGGCGGCGGAGAAGGTCGCCTACCTGCGGACCGCTGAGGGGCGTGCCGCAGTCGTGGACTGGGAAGCCGACGCAGCCACCGCCGCCCAGCTCGTTCATGCCGCGGAGCGGACCTACCTCCTGGGCGACCCGCCTGACTACGAGCCTGGGCCGGAGGCCACCCTCGCCGCGGTCGCGGCCCGGTCCGGCCGGTCGGTCATCGAGGTGGCGCTCGATGCCATGCTCGCCAACGACGGCACCGGCCTGCTCTACCTGCCGATCCTCAACTACAGCGACGGCAACTCGGACTCGACGCGCGAGATGATCCTGCATCCGGCAGCTGTCCTCGGCCTGGCGGACGGTGGCGCCCACGTCGGCACGATCTGCGACGCGTCGATGCCCACGTGGATGCTGACCCATTGGGTCCGCGACCGCACCCGGGGCGAGCGCCTGCCGCTGGAGCTGATCGTCCAACGCCAGACCAGCGACACTGCCCGCCTCTACGGGCTCGGCGACCGAGGGGTCCTGGCCCCGGGCTACGTCGCCGACCTGAACGTGATCGACCTGGACGCCCTGCGGCTCCACGTACCCGAGGTGGTGGCGGACCTGCCCGCCGGAGGACGCCGCATCGTGCAGCGCGCCGACGGCTACGTGGCCACGATCAAGACCGGGACGGTCACCTACCGCAACGGCGAGGCGACCGGCGAGCACCCGGGGCGCCTCTTGCGAGGCGGCCGGAGCGCTCCGGTCTGACTACTCGACCGCTTCGAGGGGGGCGGTGATCGCGGCCACGGGATCGGCGGTAGGCCCTGAACGGGCCTCACTGCCGAAGCGCATCTTCTTGGTGTGCTCGAGGCTGTCCTCGATGAGCATGCGGTTGGTGCGGATGAGGTCTGAGATGATGCCAAGCATGACCGACAGCACGGCGATCAAGATGCCGGCCACGCCGAGGAGCAGCGACTGCAGGTGGCTGCCGCTGCTGTCGGTCACCTTGAGGTACGCATAGCGCACGAACGGGAACAGCCCGAGCGCCATGAAGATGGCGGCGGCCGTTCCGAAGATCGCGTACGGCTTATACATGATGTACGCCCGCACGATGGCCATCCCAGATCGGAGCACGTGCTCCTTGGTCGACCCGAACAGCCGGGACTCGCGGGTCTTCGGGTTGGTGGTGATGGGGAGGCTGACGATCTTGAGCTTCTTGATGCCGGCCTGGATGATGGTCTCGGTGCAGTAGCTGAAGCGGGTGATCGTGTTGAGCAGCATCAGCGACTCGCGCGAGTAGGCGCGGAACCCGCTGGCGGCGTCGGGCATGTCGGTGCCGCCGGCCATGTTCACGATGCGGCTGCCGACCTTCTGCAGGGCGATCTTGCCCTTCGAGAAGTGCTCGACGAGGTGGACCTGGCGGTCGGCGATGACGATCTCGGCCTCGCCGCGCAAGATGGGCTGCACGAGGTCGCTGATGCGTTCCTGTGGGTACTGGTTGTCGCCATCGGTGTTCACGACGATGTCCGCACCGAGCTCGAGGGCCCGCTGCACGCCATCGTGGAACGAGCGGCCGAGGCCCCGGTTGCGGGCGTGGTGCACGAACTCGGTCACCCCGTGCTGGCGCGCAACCTCGACGGTGCGGTCGGTGGAGCCGTCGTCGATGATCAACACGATGATCTCGTCGATCCCGGGGATCTCCTTCGGGATCGTGCTCAGCACGAGGGGAAGGGTCTCCTCTTCGTTCAGGCAGGGCACCTGGACCACGAGCTTCACGCGCCGAACGACCTCTCTGACGGGAACCAACGAGGGTAGTTCCTGCGACGTTCCGAGCGTCAACGACGGCCGCAGCGCGACCGGACGTCTGTCCCGGCGCGGGCGCGCTCGACGCGCCTACCGTTCCCGGGATGCAACGACGCACCCCTGCCCTCGTCCTCGCCGCCCTCTGCCTCGGCACCCTCGCCGCCTGCGGGTCGAGCGGCGGCAGCGACGCCTCTTCGGACACGACCGCCCCGAAGGCGGACGAGACGACCACCACGGCGCCGGTCGAGGCGGTGCCGCTCATGATCCTGGTGAGCAACGACGACGGTGTGGAGGGTGAGGGGATCGATGCCCTGGCGCAGGGTCTGGCGGCGATGGACGATGTGAAGGTCTTCGTGGTGGCGCCGCTAACGGACCAGACCGGCCAGGGCGGCAAGGAGACCGAGCGCGAGCTCGCCGTCACCGACGTGAAGCTCGGAAGCGGGTTCACTGCCCGGGCCGTGGACGGCTATCCCGCTGACTCCGTGCGCGTGGCGGTTGACGAGTTGGGCATCGACCCCGACCTCCTGATCACCGGCATCAACGCTGGGCAGAACCTCGGTCCCGCCCTCGACATCTCCGGCACCGTCGGTGCGGCACGAGCCGGCGTTGCCCGGGGCATCCCAGCACTGGCCACGAGCCAGGGGACGCCGGAGTTCGACTACGCCTCAGCCGTGCCGCTGATCGTCGAGTGGGTCGAGACACATCGCAACGAGCTGATGACGGGTGACGTTCCGGTCGAGGTCACGAACCTGAACATCCCCAGCTGCAGCGAAGGCGAGATCCGCGGCACCGTCGAGGTCGATGCGGAGCTCACCGGTGACCTGGTGGCCTCCCTCGGCGCGCAGGACTGCACCTCCACCGAACCCGAGGAGGCGCTCACCACCGATGTGGAGGCGTTCCTGAACGGGTTCGCCACCTTCTCGACGATCCCGGCGAAGCCCGCCAGCTGACCGGTCAGTAGTGCCAGGGGTAGGGCGCCCAGTCCGGGTCGCGCTTCTCCAGGAACGAGTCGCGGCCCTCGGCCGCTTCGTCGGTGCCGTAGGCCAGGCGGGTGGCCTCACCGGCGAACACCTGCTGGCCCACGAGGCCGTCGTCGATCAGGTTGAAGCTGAACTTGAGCATGCGCTGGGCGGTGGGGCTCTTGCCCATGATCTTGCGCGCCCACTCGAGCCCGACGGCTTCGAGGTCGGCGTGGTCGACGACCTTGTTCACCATGCCCATCCGGTAGGCGTCCTCGGCGGTGTAGGTGTCTCCCAGGAAGAAGATCTCCCGGGCGAACTTCTGGCCGACCTGGCGGGCCAGGTACGCCGACCCGAACCCGCCATCGAAGCTGGCCACGTCGGCGTCGGTCTGGCGGAACCGGGCGTGCTCCTTGGAGGCGAGGGTGAGGTCGGCCACGACGTGGAGGCTGTGGCCGCCGCCGGCCGCCCAGCCGGGGACCAGGCAGATGACGATCTTGGGCATCGTCCGGATGAGGCGCTGGACCTCGAGGATGTGGAGGCGGCCGGAGCGGCCCGGATCCATGCCCTCGGCGGTTTCGCCCTCCGCGTACCGGTACCCGTCCTTGCCCCGGATGCGCTGATCGCCGCCGGAGCAGAACGCCCAGCCACCGTCGCGCGGTGAAGGCCCGTTGCCGGTCAGCAGCACGCAGCCGACGTCGGAGCTCTGCCGGGCGTGATCAAGGGCGCGGTAGAGCTCGTCGACTGTGGCCGGGCGGAAGGCGTTGCGGATCTCCGGGCGGTCGAAGGCGATGCGGACGCACCCGAGGTCGACGGCGCGGTGGTACGTGATGTCCTGCAGGTCCTCGAAGCCGGGGACGACCTTCCAGGCGGTGGGGTCGAAGATCTCGGAGACGGTCGCGGTCATGGGATCAACGCTCGCCCTTGGCCAGGCGGATGCCGGAGGCGATCATCGGGAACTGCATCGGCAGGCGCAGCCATGCACCGACGGCGGCGGGGTTCGTGGGCTTGCCCGCCTGGATCGCCATGTTGATGTTGGCGGGGTACACGGCGACGAAGGTTGCCGTGGCGAGGGCCCCGCCGGCCTTCTGCTTCTGCGGGTCGCTCGACAGGAGGAGGGCGCCGGCTGCGCCCTCGGCCGCACCGGCGGCGAGGTTCCAGAAGCCGGGGGCGCCGAGGCGCTTCGGGATGATCTTGATGAACTGCTTGGGCACGAGGACGTGGAGGATCGCCATGAAGACCAGGCCGCCCCCGACGCGCAGCCGGAGCCTGCGGTAGCTGGAGGACTCCACGGGGATGGCGGTGGTGGTGCTGGGTGCGGTCACGGCGGCGAGGCTACCGACCGGACCCCAGGCCTGTGACCTGACGGTGTGTCAGGATCGGGTCATGGACGCCGCTGACCTCGTCACCTACCGCGAGCTCGAGGAGCTCAAATACCGCTACACGCGGGCGCTCGACCACAAGGACTGGGACTTGTTCGCCTCGTGCTTCACCCCTGACGCGACGGCCACCTACGGGACGCGCCTGGAGTTCACCGGCCCGGATGAGATCGTCGCCTACATGCAAGAGAACCTCGGCACGAACATGATCACCGTGCACCAGGTGCACCACCCGGAGTTCACCGTCGACGGGGACACGGCCACGGGCACCTGGAGCTTGATGGACCGGGTGATCATGACGGACTACCGGATCCTGCTCGACGGCGCGTCGACCTACCAGGACCGCTACCAGCGCAGCGGCGACGGCGTGTGGCGGATCTCCCACACGGGCTACGAGCGCATCTACGAGCAGATGGTCTCCTTCGACGACGTGCCGAGCTTCAACCTCACCGCCAACAAGTTCGCGTGATGCGTCGCCTCGTCCTCGCCGCGCTGCTGGTGGGGTTCGTGGCCACAGGGTGCAGCTCGTCGGCGACGCCACTACCACCACCACCACCACCACCAAGGCGGCCCCGGCCACTGCCTCACGCCGGGCCGGCGGCGGCCCACAGGTGGTGCAGGGCGTAGGAGCGCCAGGGCCGCCAGCGCTCGGCCGCCGCCGCGGCGGCCTTCGGGCCGGTCGGGCCCTCCAGGTTGCCGAGGCCGCGCAGCACCCCGAGGTCGGTCGGGAGGAACACGTCGGGGTCGCTCAGCGCCCGCATCGAGACGTACGCGGTCGTCCATGGACCGATGCCCTTGACCTGGAGGAGGCGCTGCTCGACCTCGATCCGGTCGGAGCCGGGGTCCAGCACCACCGTCCCGTCGGCCACCAGCGCGCACGCCTCGGTGAGGGCGACGCCGCGAGCTCGGGGCATCGAGAAGGTCGTCGGATCCGCAGCCGCCAACGTGGCGGCCTCGGGGAACGCCCGCTCCAGGTCCTTGGGCACCCCGGGCGCGGTGAGCAGGGCGGACGGCAGGTCCTCGCCCTGAGCAGTCGCCACCCGTCCGGCGACGGTGCGGGCACCGGCCACCGACACCTGCTGGCCGATCACGGCCCGCACCAAGAGCTCGGTGCCGTCTGCGGCGCCGGGGGAGCGGCGCCCCGGGGACGCCGTCACCAGCGGGCGCAGGACCGGATCGGACCCCAGCGCCTCGTCGACAGCCTGTGGGTCGGCATCGAGGTCGAGCAGGCGGCGGCACCGGGCGACCGCGGGGCCGAGGTCGCGGAGGTCCGCGAGGAGGAGGTCGGCGGTGACGTGATCGGCCTGGGCGCGCAGCGAGACGATGGCCATCCCGGTGGGGAGCCGCAGCACGCGGTGGTAGGTGCCGTCGGGGTCCACCGCTTCCACGCCGGGGATGGCCCGCATGGCCAGGAACCCGACGACCTCCTGCCCCGCGAAGGGGGCTCGGGTCGCCAGCCGAAGCGAGATGGGCGTGGGCCCGACGCCGTCGTGGTCGATCGATGCCCCGGACCGACCTCTCCGAATCGAGGTCGTGCGATCGGCTCGCAGCACCGTGGGACCTGCGCCGAAGAACTCCTTCACGGTGTCGTTGAACTGGCGGATGCTGGCGAACCCGGACGCGAAGGCGATCTCGGTGAAGGGCAGCTCCGTCGTCTCGATGAGCACCCGCGCGGTCTGCGCCCGCCGGGACCGGGCGAGCGGCAGGGGAGCGGCGCCCAGTTCCTGGACGAGGATGCGGTGCAGGTGGCGCTCGCTGACGGCGAGGCGCCGGGCCACGCCCCCCACGCCCTCCCGGTCGACCATGCCATCGTCGATGAGGCGCATCGCCCGTGAGGCCAGATCGCCGCGAACGTTCCACTCCGGCGAGCCGGGTGCGGTGTCGGGACGGCAACGTCGGCACGCCCGGAAGCCGGCGCCCTGGGCCGCCGCCGCAGTGGGGTAGAAGCGCACGTTGCGGCGGCGCGGTGTGGTGGCCGGGCAGCTCGGCCGGCAGAAGATCCCCGTCGACGTCACACCGACGAAGAACCAGCCATCGAACCGCTGGTCCTTGCTCTTGACCGCCCGGTAGCAGCCTTCGTCGTCCATGATCACGGTCCCATCCTGGCGGCCGCTGCGACCGACGACGAGCGGGAATCGGACATGTCGGCGGTGGACGACGGGTTCGCCGAGCACCCCGGGTGACACGTGACCGCCGGGCGAACCGCGGTCCGGGGAGCCAGGTCAACTAGGTTGGGCGAGTCGATCAGTGCGGGCTCCGGCCTTCGCGATCGGACAGCGATCTCAGAGGGGGCGCCGAGAGGCGAACCCAAGACCCACGTTCGGGTCCGTCGGCTCCGGCTGACAGGAACGGGAGATGGCTGTCGACGTCGGCTCACGCCAACGCCGTTCCTGCCACACCCGATCCGCCCATCGCGGCGTCAAGGAGATCTGCCCCCATGTCCACCACCTTCGCCTCCCTCGGCGTGCCCGAGGCCATTGCCACCGCGCTCGCCAACCGCGGCATCGACGAGCCGTTCCCGATCCAGATCGCCACGATTCCGCCGGCCCTCGCCGGCCGGGACTTGTGCGGCAAGGCGCCCACCGGCTCGGGCAAGACCATCGCCTTCGGCGTGCCCATGGTCGCTCGTGTCACCCGCTCGGCGCCCAAGAAGCCGCACGGCCTGGTGCTTGCCCCCACCCGTGAGCTCGCCATCCAGGTGGCCGAGGAGCTCGAGAACCTCAACAGCGGCCTTCGCATCCTCGCCGTCTACGGCGGCGCCGGCATCGAGCCGCAGATCAAGAAGCTCCGTGCCGGGATCGACATCGTCGTCGCCACGCCCGGGCGCCTCATCGACCTGCTCGACCGCAACTGCTGCGATCTCCGCTCGGTGACGTTCGCCGTCGTCGACGAGGCCGACCGCATGGCCGACATGGGCTTCCTGCCCGATGTAAAGCGCATCCTCGACGAGACCCGCGACGACCGCCAGACCGTGCTCTTCTCGGCCACGCTCGACGGCGCAATCGACTCGCTCATCAAGCGCTACCAGAAGAACCCCGTCATGCACGAGGTCGAAGACGAAGAGACCGGCGACGTCGTCCACCACTTCTGGATCTCCGAGCGCACCGAGCGCGTCGCCCTGCTGGCCCAGATCTGCGACCGCCTTGGCCCGACCATCGTGTTCAGCCGGACCAAGCACGGCTCGGACCGCATCGCCAAGCAGCTCGGCAACGCCGGCATCAAGGCCGCCGCCATCCACGGCAACCGCAGCCAGGCCCAGCGCGAGCGGGCTCTGGAGGCGTTCCATCGCGGTGACGTGCAGGCGCTCGTCGCCACCGACGTCGCCGCCCGCGGCATCCACGTCGACAACGTGATGGGCGTGGTCCACTTCGACCTGCCCGCAGACGAGAAGGACTACATCCACCGCTCCGGTCGCACCGGTCGCGCCGGCATGACCGGCACCGTCGTCACCCTCATCGACAAGGGTCAGCGCAAGGACGCGGTGAAGATCAAGAACAAGGCCGGCGTCGACGCCGAGATCGGCGAGCCCGACGTCCTGTCGCTGCCCGAAGGCCCGCAGCAGGCGTTCCGTCCGCCGTCCGGTCGCAACAAGGCCCGCGTCAAGGACCTGACGCCCCCGGTGCCGGCCAACAGCCCGTCGCGATCGAAGGCGAAGTCCAAGGCCGTCGCGCAGGAGCGCAAGGAGCGCAAGGAGCGCAGCCAGCGCGACTGGGACGAGCCCAAGCCCCGCTCCGCCCGCCCCGCCCGGAGCAACGACCGCTCGTCGCGCACCGACGACCGCAGCGGCGCGCGCCCCTCGGACCTGAGTCGCAGCGCGAGCCGTGGCGCGGCTCGTCCCGGCCGCACCGAGCGCCAGGACCACGCCGATCACGGCTCGCCGCGCTCGTCGCGTCCCGAGGACCGCTCGGAGCGCTCCGAGCGCCAAGCCCGATGGGCCAACGAAGAGGCCTCGACCAAGTCCTCGCGCGAGAACCGCTCCGACCGCCGCAACCGCCAATTCACCGAGGAAGAGCGTGCCGCTCGCGCCGCGGAGAACGAGAAGAACGAAGCCCGCCGCAACCAGCAACGCACCACCGACCGGGCCAACCACCGCGCCAAGACCGCCCGGACCGAAGGCGAGCGCACGCTGCCGTCCGATGTCGCCGGTGCGAGCAAGGTCCGCCCCTCTGGCGCCTCGCGTCGCAAGGCGAAGCGCGAAGTCCTCGCCGCCAGCGGCGAAGAGGTTCCGCGTTCGAAGAAGCGCCGCAGCGGCAAGCCCCGCCCCCCGGCCAAGAGCCGGACCCGCTGATCCGTCCTGTCGTCGCACCTCATCGGTGCACGCGTGACCCGATTTGGACCGGTCGACCACGCCCGGTGAGCGAATCCTTACATCGGATGATCGACATACGTAGGTTGTCCGATGTAAGTTGCCCCCCATGGGGAGAACGCAGGAGGAGCGACGGGCCGAGACGCACGCGCTCCTGCTGACGGCTGCGGCGGAGTTGTTCGCCCAGCGAGGGTTCCACGCCACCTCGGCCGAGGCGGTCGCCACCGCTGCGGATCGCACCACCGGCGCCCTCTACAACCACTTCGGTGGCAAGGAGGGCCTGCTCGTCGGGCTGCTGGAGCAGTGGGTCGAGCAGACCGTCATCGACATCGCTGCGTCTCTCGAGGGCGAGACCGACTTCGACGGGCGGCTTGGCGCGCTCTGGGACGGGGTCCTGCGCCGCGACTCCGAAAGCGGCGACGCCTGGCTGCTCCTGGAGTTCGAGCTGTGGTTGCACGCCGTGCGCAACCCGGAACTCGGGGTCGTCGGGGCCCAGCGCTTCTCGGTCATGCGTGCCGGCCTGGCCGGTGGCCTCGAAGATTGGTCGCGGGAGTTCGGCTTCGATCTCGCGGCACCGTCGGAGGAGCTCGCCGCCCAGGTGATCGCCCTGCTGCTCGGCGCCGCCTTCCAGTTCCGCCTCGATCCCGCTGCGTTCCCGCAGCCGGTCGTGGTGTCCGGCCTGCGTCGGATCCTCGGCCTTCCCGCACCCATCACCACCGGAGCCACCCGATGAGCATCACCCTCGATCAGATCGACCTCCTCGAAGACACGTGGGCGAAGGGGGTGCCCTACGACCAGTTCGAACTGCTGCGCTCCGAGGCGCCGGTGTTCTGGCACGAGCACCCCACCTACACCGGGTTCTGGGCCGTCACCCGCTTCGAGGACGTGCGCGCCGTGAGCCGCGACCACACAACCTTCAGCGCCGAACTCGGCTCGACGTTCCTCCAGGACATGGCAGAGGAGCAGATGGAGCTGGTGCGGATGACGATCCTGAACATGGATCCGCCGAAGCACTCGCGATTCCGTCGGCTGGTGAGCGCCGGGTTCACGCCGCGGATGATCAACGCGCTGGTCGACCACATCCAGGAGCTGGCTGACGAAATCGTGGCCGATCTCGAAGGTGCGGACGAGATCGAGTTCGTCGAGCGCGTGGCAGCGGAGCTCCCGCTGCGGGTGATCTGCGAGCTGCTCGGGGTGCCCGTCGAGGATCGCCACCTGGTGTTCGATTGGAGCAACCGGATGGTGGGCGCCCAGGACCCCGACTTCCGCGTGTCTGAGGCGGATGGTGAGGCTGCGATGGCCGAGATCTACCTGTACTGCGATGCGCTGGCGGAGGACCGCCGGCAGAACCCGCAAGACGACATCATCACGGCGCTTGCACTCGCGGAGATCGATGGCAACCGGCTGAACAAGGAAGAGCTCAACATGTTCTTCGTCACCCTCGTGGTGGCGGGCAACGAAACCACCCGGAACCTGATCTCGCACTCGATGGTGGCCATCCTCAACGAGCCCGGCCTCAAGGAGCAGCTCGTCGATGGCATCGATGACGACGGGTTGTGGACCAGCGCCACCGAGGAGTTCCTGCGATGGGGCGCATCGATCCACAACTTCCGGCGAACGGCCACGGTCGACACCGAGATCGCCGGCCAGTCCATCAAGGCCGGCGACAAGGTCGTGATCTACTACCCGGCCGCCAACCGCGATCCGGAGCACTTCGACCGCCCCGAGGTGTTCGACCCCCGGCGCACGCCGAACGACCACGTCACCTTCGGCGGCGGCGGGACCCACTTCTGCCTCGGCGCCAACCTGGCCCGGGCCCAGATCAAAACCATGCTGCGGACGTTCCTGCGCCGCTTTCCGAACGTCGAAGCCGCCGGGGAGCACCAGCGGATGCGCTCGGACTTCGTCAACGGCATCAAGTCCCTTCCCGTCAAGCTCCACGGCTGAACCGAAAGCAGAACCAGAACCATGCAGACCGACATCGCCAAGAAGCTGGGCATCGAGTTTCCGATCTTCGCCTTCACCCACTGCCGCGACGTCGTCGTCGCCGTGAGCAAAGCCGGAGGCCTCGGGGTGCTCGGGGCGGTGGGCTTCACGCCCGAGCAGCTCGAGGTGGAGCTGAACTGGATCGACGAGCACATCGGCGACAAGCCCTACGGCGTCGACATCGTGATCCCCGGCAAGTACGAGGGCATGGGCGCCACGGATGCGGACAAGCTCGAGGCGGACCTGAAGGCGATGATCCCGCAGGGGCACCGCGACTTCGTGCAGAAGCTCCTCGCCGAGCACAACGTGCCAGACCTGCCCGAGGAGGAGAAGATGCGCGAGCTGATCGGCTTCGGCACCGCCATCGCCGGCCCGCAGGCGGAGATCGCCCTCTCGCACGACAAGGTCGTCCTGCTCGCCAACGCGCTGGGCACCCCGCCGCCGGACGTGATCGAGAACGTCCACTCCAAGGGCAAGTTCATCGCCGCCCTGTGCGGCTCAGCGGCTCAGGCGGCCCGCCACAAGGCAGCTGGTGTTGACATCGTCATCGCCCAGGGCACCGAAGGCGGTGGGCACACCGGCGAGATCGGCTCGATGGTCCTGTGGCCCGAGGTCCTCGACATCCTCGGCGACACGCCGATGCTCGCAGCCGGCGGCGTTGGCACGGGTCGCCAGATGGCGGCAGCGCTCGCCATGGGCGCGCAAGGGGTCTGGACCGGGTCCCTGTGGCTGACGGTCGCCGAAGCCGACGTGCCGCCGGCTCAGATGCAGAGCTACTTCGATGCGACGAGCAAGGACACGCTGCGCAGTCGCTCGTGGACCGGCAAGCCGTGCCGCATGCTCCGGAACGACTGGACGGATGCCTGGGAGGCGCCGGACACGCCCGATCCCCTCGGCATGCCGATGCAGTTCATGGTGACGTCCAATGCCGTCCAGCGGAACCACAAGTATCCCGAGCAGGCCAAGGACGTGCAGTTCAACCCGGTCGGCCAGATCGTGGGCCGCTTCGAGAAGATGCGCCCGTCCCGAGACGTCATCTTCGAGATGGTCGAGGAGTGCATCGAGGCCACCGAACGCATGAACAACTTGATGAACCAGACCGCGGAGGCCTGACCCACCATGAGCATCGACCGCTGCCCCGTCGCGCACGGGACCGACTTCACCGACCCGGACCTGATCCAGAGCGGCGTGCCCCTTCCGGAGTTCGCCTACTTGCGCCAGAACGAGCCGATGTACTGGAACGCCCAGACCGTCGAGAACTCGAGCTTCGACGACGGTGGCTTCTGGATGGCCACCCGCCACGAGGACGTCCGGGCCATCTCCTCGGCCCGCGACGGGTGGTCGAGCGAGGAGAACACGGCCATCGTCAAGTTCAACGGTGCGACCGTCACCAAAGACGAGCGCGACATCCAAAAGCAGATGCTGATCAACATGGACGATCCGCATCACGCCAAGGTGCGCGGCATCGTGTCCCGCGGCGTGTTCACGCCACGGGGCGTCGCCAAGATCGAGGATGCCCTGCGCGCCCGGGCCAACCAGATCTGCATCGAGGCCAAGGCCAAGGGCCACGGCAACTTCGTGGAAGACGTGGCGTGCGAACTGCCCCTGCAAGCGCTGGCCGACCTGATGGGCTTCCCGCAGGACGACCGCAAGCAGATCTTCGACTGGTCGAACCAGATGATGGCCTACGACGACCCGGACTACGACGTCGATCCGTCGATCGCTGCTGCCGAGATCCTCGGCTACGCCTACACGATCGGCGACGAGCGCAAGGCCTGCCCGGCCGACGACATCATCACCAAGCTCGTGGCGGCCACGGCCGACGCCGACACGCTCAGTTCGGAGGAGTTCGCGTACTTCATCTTGATGCTGGCGGTCGCCGGCAACGAGACCACCCGCAACGCCATCAGTCACGGGATGCACGCCTTCCTGCAGTTCCCCGAGCAGTGGGAGATCTACAAGCGCGACCGTCCCGAGACGACAGCTGACGAGATCGTGCGCTGGGCCACCCCCGTGGTCATGTTCCAGCGGACGGCGATGGAAGAAGCTGAGGTTGGGGGGGTCACCGTGAAGCAGGGCCAGCGTGTCGGGCTCGTCTACTCCTCGGCCAACTTCGACGAGACCGTGTTCGAGGACCCGCACTCGTTCAACATCTTGCGCGACCCCAACCCGCACGTCGGCTTCGGAGGGGGTGGCGCTCACTTCTGCGTTGGCGCCAACCTGGCCAAGGTCGAGATCAACCTGATGTTCAACGCCATCGCCGACCATCTGCCGGACATCACCCAGCTCAGCGAGCCCACCCGCCTCCGCTCCGGCTGGCTCAACGCCCTGAAGGACTTCCAGGTCAGCTACGCCTGAGCTAGGCGGTGACGAGCGCCCATGGAGGGCGGGTGAAGCAGATGCGGCAGGATGGCTGGGTGACCGTCATCAAGATCAACGCCATCACCGTCCCGGCCGAATCCGGCGACGAGCTCGCCCAGCGCTTCGCCGCCCGGGCCGGCGCCGTCGACGGAGCCGAAGGCTTCGAGGGGTTCGAACTGCTCAAGCCCACCGACGATCGCACCCAGTGGCTCGTCGTGACCCGCTGGCGCGACGAGGAGTCGTTCGAGGCATGGACCTCCTCGCAGGCCTTTGCCCACGGCCACCAGGGCGCGGCCAAGCCCGGCGCCCACGGAGGACCGGTCAGCACCGGCTCCGAGCTCTGGAACTACGAGGTCGCCGGCGGTTCTTCCGGCGCCTGACATCCGGCTGGCGCCAGTCAGGTCCGGCCTGATGTCCGGTCGTGGTCCGGGCGATTGCGGCCATCGCCTGTTCCTGGCTCAGGAGTGCAAGGTGCGCAGGCCGCGCTTGTCGAGCTTGCCCAACGGGTTTCGGTTCAGGTCGCTCGCCAGCCGGATCTCTCGTGGGCACTTGAAGCGGGATAGCCGTTCCTCGCACCAGGTCTGGAGCTCGTCGATCGACGGGGGAGCGGTCGGGTCGGTCGGGACCACCAGCGCGACGAGCTGTTCGCCCAGATCCGGATGGGGAAGGCCGATGCCCGCCACGTCGGCGACACCGGGGTGGGTTATCAGGACCTGCTCCATCTCGGCGGGGTACACGTTCACCCCTCCGGTCACGACCATGTCGGAGAACCGGTCGGTGATGAAGACGAAGCCGTCGTCGTCGACCTTGCCGATCTCGCCGAGCGTGAACACGCCGGGCTCGAGGTGGGCAGCAGCGGTCCGGTCGGGGTCGCCTTCGTAGACGATGCCTCGGCCGGTGGCGTCGCGGAAGTAGAGGCGGCCCTCCTCGCCGGCCGGGAGCTCGGCGCCGCCCTGGTCCACGACGAGAGCGGTGTACGGCGCGGCGGCCCGGCCCACCGAGCCGGGATGGTCCAGCCACTCCTGGCTGGTGATCGATGCGGTGACCCCGACCTCGGTGGCGCCGTAGGCCTCGAGGACCACAGGACCCCACCAGTCGATGATCGCCCGTTTGACGTCGCCGGGGCAGGCAGCGCCGGTCAGGAACACCAGGCGGAGGTGCGAGACGTCCCAGCGATCCCGGACCTCACCCGGCAGAGCGACGAGGCGGGCCAGATGCGTCGGCACCAGGGTCGTGGAGGCGATCTGCCACTGGTCGATGGCCTGCAGCGTCTGCTCGGGGTCGAACCGCGGGAGCACGCCGATGGGGGTTCCGGCGGCGAGGGCGCGTACGGCGTTCAAGGGCCCGGTGTGGTGCAGCGGCGCGACCACGAGGTGGCGCCCAAGCCCGACGAAGCGGTTGGTCTGCGTCGCCTCGACGAACGCGGCCCACGAAGCGCGAGGCGGGAACACGTTGGGCGGCAGGTGCGTGGCCTTTGGCGTGCCCGTGGTGCCCGACGTGAACAGGAGGTTTGGGACGATGGCTACGTCGTCAGACGGGGGGCCGGCGGGTGCAGATGCGAGCCACGTTCCCCAGTCGGCGTCATCCCACGCATGGACTTCGCACCCGCCGGCCAGGTGAGCCGCTTCCCGTGCTCGTTCGGCGGTGGCCGGTCCGGCGATCAGGAGGGCGACGTCGCCGGTGGTCAGCTGGTACGCCGCTTCGGGGGCTGCGAGGTGGCTGTTCACCGCGACGACCGAGGCGCCAGACCGAAGGCCGCCGAGGTGGGCGATGACCGACTCGGCGGCGTTCTCGGCGTACACCGCCACGCGTCGCGACCGGCTGTCTGTCGCCGAGCGGGCCAGGTGGGCAATGCGATCGGCGGTGTCCCACACCTCCTTGCCCGACCAGGTGCGGGCCGGGTCGACGACCAGAGCGTCATCCGGGTCTTCCCCCTCGCCTTCGGTCATGACGGCGTCACCCGGTTCCTTCTCGTCCTCGTACCGTTCGTCGTTGCGCATGATCAGGGACCTTGGTCCGTAGCGGGGGTGGATGGCCTGCCCTAGGTTCGCGCGCCATGACCCAGCGCCTCACCCCTGAGCAGGCAGCCGAGCTGCTCCAGCCCACCGACGTCTTGGGCATCCCGCTCGGCCCCGGACACCCCGGCGGCTTCCTCCACGCGCTGGGCACGCGGCGCGACTGGGAGGACCTGGTCATCACCGGGGCTCTGCTGACGGACTTCTACGAGGTGTTCGGCCAGCCCGGGGTGCGGTTCCTGTCGGGCTTCTACGGTCCGCTCGAACGGCTGATGCGAGACCAGGGCGGTGCCATCGAGTTCGTGCCGGCGGACTTCCGCCGCTTCGGGCCTGCGCTCGAGCGGATCCACCCGCGGGTGCTGGCCACCGCCGCGGCGCCGCCCGACGTCGATGGCTGGTGCAGCCTGTCGTTGCACGCCGGCGCCACCATCAAGGAGTTGGAGCGGGCGGGAGCCGACCCCGGCCGGCTGCTGATCGTCGAGGTCAGCCCCCGGTTCCCCACCACGCAGGGCTTGGGCGAGCACCGCCACCGCGTCCACATCGACCAGATCGACGTCCTCATCGAGTCCGAGCGCGAGCCCTTCGTGATCGGCGATCCCGAGCCCTCCGACCAGGAGCGGGCGATCGCCGCGTTCGTCGATGGCTACGTCGTCGATGGAGCCACCATCCAGACCGGGATCGGCGGGGTGCCCTCCACGGTCGCGTCGTTGCTGGCCGCCGGCGACAAGGGCGACTTCGGGATCCATTCGGAGATGTTCACCACCGGGCTGATGAAGCTGCACCTGGCCGGGAAGGTGACGAACCACAAGGGCGTCTACGACGGCGTGTCGATCACGACGTTTGCCGGAGGCACACGCGAGCTCTACGACTGGCTCGACGGCAATGCCGAGGTCCGGTTCCTTCCGGTCGAGCTGGTCAACTCCCCGGAACTGATCTCGAAGAACCGGCGCATGATCTCGATCAACGGGGCCCTCGCCGTGGATCTCGCCGGCCAGGCGGTCGCCGACACCCTCGCCGGGGCCCAGTTTTCGGGCATCGGAGGCCACGAGGACTTCGTTGCTGCGTCCGGGCTCGAGCTGGAGGACCGGTCGCTGATCTGCCTGCGGTCCTCGACGGTCATCGACGGGACCCGGGTCTCGCGGATCGCCGGTCAGTTCCCGGCCGGGACCATCATCACGACCCCGCGCCACCAGCTCGACGTGGTGATCACCGAGTACGGCGTCGCCGAGTTGCGGGGGCGGACCGTGCGGGAGCGGGCCCGGGCGCTCGCCGCCATCGCCCATCCGGAGTTCCGCGACCGACTCCTCGCCGAAGCCGAGATCTGGCCGCCGGCTTGAGAATCCCCTCCAGACGCGGCCGTGAGGTGCCGACGGAGACAGGTGACGACTACCGTGGCCCTCAAGGGGATACCAACCAGGCGATGACTGTGCCTTCACGTTGCTTCGGCCGCCGGTCCATGGCGGTGCTCACACTGTGCCTCGCGCTCTTCTTCGGCGCGCTCGGGGCGCCGACGGCAACGGCCCAAGATGGTGGCAGTGCCGACCTCAAGGCCGAATACGAGGAGTTCACGGCGCAGGAAAAGCAGCTCCTGACCGACCTGAGCGATGCCCAAGCGGCACGCGAGGACGCCTCGGCGAAGCTGGCGAGCCTCACCCGGGACACGCAGTCCAAGCAGCTCGAGTTGCTGACCGCCACCGAGCGCCTTCGCACCGCCGAGGCGGACGTCGCCAAGCGGGTCGCCCAGCGCAAGGCGGCCGACCGGCAGGTGCGGCTGGCGCGCGATCGCCTCCGCAAGCAGATCGTGGCCTCCTACGTGACCGGTGGCGAGCCCAGCAGGATGGCGGCGTTCCTGAACGCCCAGAGCGGCGAACAGATCGGGCAGGCACTGGCCTACGGACGGGCCATCTCCGCCAGCACCGACACCCTCTTGGCGGAACTGGAGGACGCCCAGGCAGCCCGCACCAAGGCGGCCAAGGCGGCGAAGGCGGCCAAGGACGACGCCGCGGACAGCCGTGACGAGATCGAGGCCGCCACGCGCTTCTTGGTCGATGCCCGCACCCAGCAGGGCACGCTGCTGGCCGACCTCAACCTCCGGTACCTGACCGAGGCCGTCGCGCTGCGGCAGGTGCAGGGTCAAAAGGCGGTCGTCGAGGGCCGGATCAACTCGATGAACCAGGCGTCCGATGGCGTTGCTCAGATCCTCGCCGAGCTGCAGAAGGGTCAGCCCGATTGGTTCCCGGGGTCGGTGGAGACCTCCAACCCGGTGCCCGGGGTCAAGCCCAGCTCGCCGTTCGGGATGCGACACCACCCGATCCTGGGCGTGGACCGGCTCCATGCGGGCTGCGACCTGGGTGCCCCGAGCGGCACCGAGATCCACGCAACCGCCGATGGCATCGTGGTCCTCGCCGAGGTGCGAGGTGGCTACGGCAACGCCGTGGTCATCGACCACGGCAACTCCTTGGCCACGATGTACGGCCACACCAGCCGCATGCTGGTGAAGCCGGGTCAGCTCGTGAAGCGCGGCGACGTCATCGCACTCGTTGGTTCGACCGGGCTGTCGACCGGGCCGCACCTGCACTTCGAGACTCGGATCAAGGGCCTTCCCATCGACCCCGAAGGCGTCGTGGACTTCGACGCGCCGGTCGACCTCACCGACTGATCAGACCGGCGGCGAGGGTTCGGGCGGCGGGGGAGGAGAACGCCGGCGGTGCAGGGCCAGCTCGAGCAGGTCTACGACTGCACTCGTCGGCGGCGCCGGTCGAGCCTCGATGGACTCGACCGTGCAGAACACCTCGGTTCGCTCGCCCCGGCCCTGGAGCGTGATGAGCAGGGACGTGGCCGGTTCGCCCTCGAAGCGACACAGCACCTCCATGATCGGCATGGAGCGATCGACGTAGGTGATCTCGCCCACGTCGTGGGCGGCGTCGAGCAGCCAGCGGAACGACTCGTCTGCAGGCGCACCGAGCGCAAGCGTGTCGGCATCCATGCGGCCCACGGGCGGTGCGCCGTAGATCAGGTCGTTCGTCGCCGCTCGCGGGGGAACGGGACCCTGGGTCGTGGGGCCCGTTCGTGCGCTCGTCGCCGGTGGCGCGTCGGGGGTCGTGAGGCCGGCCTCGGTGAGGACGCGGTAGGCCTCCACGATCGACGCAGCGCGACCAGCCGACGCCGCGCCGGCGCGGTCGGGATGGTGGGTGCGGATCTGGGACCGGTAGGCGATCCGCACCTCCTCGGGCGTCGCCGAGGGTCCGATGCCCAGGATGCGAGCCGCCTCTGCGGGGGTCACGTGCGCAAGAAGGCGCCGAGCAGTTCGACGAAGCGACCGGCATCCTCGGCCCCGCACAGCTCTCGTGCGGAGTGCATCGACAGCTGCGCCACGCCCACATCCGCGGTGGCGATGCCCAGCCGGGCGGCGGTGAGGGGCCCGATCGTGGACCCGCACGGCTGGTCGTTGCGGCTGACGAAGACCTGGTGGGGGACGCCCGCCCGCTCCGCGGCGTCGATCAGGACCGCATGGCCGGCTGCGTCGGTGGCATAGCGCTGGTTGGCGTTGACCTTGATGACCGGACCGCCGTCGATCGCGATGTGGTGCCCCGGGTCGTGGCGCTCGGGGTAGTTGGGATGGGTTGCGTGGGCCCCGTCGGCGGAGGCGCAGACGGAGCCGGCCAGCGCTCGCAGCAGGTCGTCGCGGCTTCCGCCCCGGGCGGAGACCGTCCGCTCGAGGACCTGGGCGAGCAGGGCCCCGTCGGCCCCCGTCGACGACGTGGACCCGACCTCCTCGTGATCGAACAGGCACACCACCGACACCGGCGCGTCCGGTCCCCCCGCCGGTGCCTCCGCCAGGGCGGTGACCCCGGCCCAACACGACAGGAGGTTGTCCAGCCGTGCCGTGGAGACCAGCTCGTGGCGGCGGCCGAGCAGTGTGCCGGGCGTGAGGTCGTGAACCATGGCGTCCCAGGCGACCACGTCCGCCGGCCCCACGGCGACCTCCTCGGCGAGGTGGGCGGCGAACGCACCGCGCTCGATGGCGCCGACGCCCCACACGGGCGTCAGGTGCTGCTGGGGGTTCAGCTTGAGTCCCTGTCCGTTGACGTCGCGATCGAGGTGGATGGCGAGCTGGGGGATGCGCAGCAGGGGGCACTCGCAGTGGAACAGCCGCTCCTCGAGCACGCCGTCCACCCGTACGACGACCCGGCCGGAGAGGCCGAGGTCCCGATCGAGCCAGGAGTTCCACAGCGCGCCGCCATAGACCTCGACGGCCAACTGCTGCCACCCGGCGCTGCCCGTGTCCGGCTGCGGCTTGATCCGGAGGTTCGGGCTGTCGGTGTGGGCGCCGACGATGCGGAACCGCCGTTCGGCTCCTGCGTCCTCCGGAACCTCCCAGGCGACGAGCGCGCCGCCACGCGCCGTCAGGTACCGCCCGGGCGCATCCGGCCACGGGTCTTCGAGGCCCAGGGCGGCGAAGCCGGCGTCGCCGAGGCGCCGGCGACTCTCGGCCACGGCGTGGAACGGTGAGGGCGCCGCTCCGATGTAGGTCAACAGGTCCTGGGCGTCGCTCATCGGGAACGAGGCTAGGGCCGCATCGGACCCGTCCCGGGCCCGAATCGAATGGAGGGCCGTTTCCGACCTCGGCTAGTGTCGTCTGACCTGCGATACGGGCCAACGGCGTCCCGGGAAGCCCCTCAGTGGGGGAGCAGCCCCTCTTCGTCCTTGACGCAAGGAACCACGCCGACATGCGCACGCCGCCGCCCGCCCAAGGGCTCTACGACCCCCGCTTCGAACACGAGAACTGTGGTGTCGCCTTCGTGGTCGACATGCACGGTCGTCGGACGCACCAGCTCGTCGAGCAAGGCATCACCGCTCTGGTCCACCTGGACCACCGTGGCGCGTCGGGTGCGGAGACCAACACGGGCGATGGCGCCGGCATCTTGATCCAGGTTCCCGACGCCTTCTACCGGGCCGAGATCGACGTCGAGCTGCCGGCTCCCGGCGCCTACGCCACCGGGATCGCGTTCATCCCGGGCAACGATGCCGAGGTCGCGGCCGCTTGTGATGCGGTGGACAAGATCGTCGCCAGCGAGGGCCTCGAGGTCCTGGCATGGCGCGAGGTCCCGATCGACGCATCGGGCCTCGGCTCCGGTGCGCTCGATGCCATGCCGTCGTTCCGGCAGGTCTTCCTCGGCGCGCCTGGCGGCGAACTCGAAGGCCTCGACCTCGAACGCCGTGCGTACGTCGTGCGCAAGCGCATCGAGCACGAGATCGGCGCCGGGGACCGGCGGATCTACTTCCCGAGCCTGTCGGCGCGCACCATCGTCTACAAGGGCATGCTCACCACGCCGCAGCTCCGGGACTTCTACCCGGACCTGTCCGACGAGCGGGTCGAGAGCGCCATCGCCCTGGTGCACTCGCGGTTCTCCACCAACACGTTCCCCTCGTGGCCCTTGGCCCACCCATACCGCTACCTGGCGCACAACGGCGAGATCAACACCGTCGAGGGCAACCGCAACTGGATGCGAGCCCGCGAAGCCCTGCTCGCCAGCGACCTGTTCCCCGGCGACATCTCGCGGCTGTTCCCGATCTGCACCCCCGGCGCATCCGACACCGCCAGCTTCGACGAGGTGCTCGAGCTGCTGCACCTCGGCGGACGTCCGCTGCCTCACGCCGTGCTGATGATGATTCCCGAGGCGTGGGAGAACCACACCCACATGGATCCGGCCCGCAAGGCCTTCTACCGGTTCCACGCCTCGCTGATGGAGCCGTGGGACGGCCCGGCCAACGTGAGCTTCACCGATGGAACCGTGATCGGCGCCGTGCTGGATCGCAACGGTCTGCGCCCCGGCCGGTTCTGGGTCACCGTCGACGGCCTGGTGGTGCTGGGCTCCGAAGCCGGCGTCCTGGACATCCCGGCTGACGAGATCGTGCGCAAGGGCCGCCTGCAGCCCGGGAAGATGTTCCTCGTGGACACGGCCCAGGGCCGGATCATCGAGGACGACGAGGTCAAGGCCTCGCTCGCGGCGGAGCAGCCGTACCAGGCGTGGTTGGACCAGGGGATCATCGAGCTCGACAAGCTGCCCGAGCGGCCTCACGTCCGGTACCCGCACGGCGACGTCGTGCGGCGCCAGCTCACCTTCGGCTACACGATCGAGGACCAGAAGATCCTCATCGCGCCGATGGCCCGGACCGGTGGCGAGGCGCTCGGCTCGATGGGAACCGACACGCCCATCGCCGTGTTGTCGGAGCGGCCCCGGCTGCTGTTTGACTACTTCGCCCAGCGCTTCGCGCAGGTCACGAACCCGCCGCTCGACGCCATCCGCGAGGAGATGGTGACCAGCCTCGGCGGGACCATCGGTCCCGAGCAGAACCTGCTGGCACCCGGGCCGCGCTCGTGCCGTCAGATCCAGCTCCCGTTCCCGATCCTCGACAACGACCAGCTGGCCAAGCTGATCCACGTCGAGGACTCGGTCGACGACTTCCGCGCCGTCGTGATCTCCGGGCTCTATCCCGTGGCCGGAGGTGGCGAGGCCCTGCGCGAGGCCATCGAGTCCGTGCGCCGGCAGGTCAGCGACGCCATCGCCGACGGCGCCAACGTCGTCATCCTCTCGGACCGGGACTCCACGCGGGACCTGGCGCCGATCCCGTCGCTGCTGCTGACCGCCGCGGTGCACCACCACCTCGTCCGGGAGCGCACCCGCACGGCCGTCGGCCTCGTGTTGGAGGCCGGCGACGCCCGTGAGGTCCACCACATGGCCCTGCTCATCGGGTACGGCGCTGCCGCCATCAACCCGTACCTGGCGTTCGAGACCATCGAGGACATGGCGGCGCGTGGTGCGCTGCCCGATGTCGGCCTCGACCAGGCGGTGAAGAACTACATCAAGGGTGCCGGCAAGGGCGTGCTCAAGGTCATGTCCAAGATGGGCATTTCCACGGTCGCCAGCTACACGGGCGCCCAGGTGTTCGAGGCAGTCGGCCTGGGCCAGCCCCTCATCGACGAGTACTTCACCGGCACCACGTCGAAGCTCGGCGGGATCGGCCTCGAGGAGGTCGCCAAGGAGGTTTCGCTCCGTCACGCCAAGGCGTACCCGGACCGACCCTCCGAGCGCGCCCACCGCGAGCTCGAGGTCGGCGGCGAGTACCAGTGGCGCCGGGAGGGCGAGCACCACCTCTTCAACCCGGAGACGGTGTTCAAGCTCCAGCACGCGACCCGCACCGGTCGCTACGACGTCTTCAAGGAGTACACGGCCAAGGTCGACGAGCAGTCGACGCGCCTTGCGACCCTCCGCGGCCTGTTCGCCCTCAAGGAGGGGGACCGGCCGGCGGTGCCGATCGACGAGGTCGAACCGGTGTCGGAGATCGTCAAGCGCTTCTCCACCGGCGCCATGAGCTACGGGTCCATCTCGGCCGAGGCGCACGAGAACCTGGCCATCGCCATGAACCGCCTCGGCGCCAAGTCGAACACGGGCGAAGGCGGCGAGGATCCCGAGCGCCTCTACGACCCGACTCGCCGCAGCTCCATCAAGCAGGTCGCATCGGGTCGCTTCGGCGTCACCAGCGAGTACCTGACCAACGCGGATGACATCCAGATCAAGATGGCCCAGGGCGCCAAGCCGGGCGAAGGCGGTCAGCTCCCCGGTCACAAGGTGTATCCGTGGGTGGCCAAGACCCGGTACTCCACGCCGGGGGTCGGCCTCATCAGCCCGCCGCCGCACCACGACATCTACTCCATCGAGGATCTGGCCCAGCTGATCCACGACCTGAAGAACGCCAACCCATCCGCCCGCATCCACGTGAAGCTCGTGGCCGAGGTCGGGGTCGGGACCGTCGCTGCGGGCGTGTCGAAGGCGCACGCGGACGTCGTGCTCATCTCGGGCCACGATGGCGGCACCGGCGCCAGCCCCCTCACCTCGCTCAAGCACGCCGGTGGCCCCTGGGAGCTCGGACTGGCCGAGACCCAGCAGACCCTCCTGCTCAACGGCTTGCGCGATCGCATCGTCGTCCAGGCCGACGGCCAGCTCAAGACCGGCCGCGACGTCGTGATCGCCGCGCTGCTCGGGGCGGAGGAGTACGGGTTCGCCACGGCGCCGCTCGTCGTGTCGGGCTGCATCATGATGCGCGTCTGCCACCTGGACACCTGCCCCGTGGGCATCGCCACCCAGAACCCGGAGCTGCGGGCCCGCTTCGCCGGCAAGCCCGAGTTCGTCGAGCACTTCTTCGAGTTCATCGCCGAAGAGGTGCGCGAGCTGTTGGCCAGCCTGGGCTTCCGGACCCTCGAGGAGGCCATCGGCCACGCCGAGGTCATCGACACGAGCCACGCCATCGACCACTGGAAGGCGTCGGGCTTGGACCTGACGCCGATCCTCCACGTGCCCGAGCGCCCCTTCGGCGACGAGCTCCACAACACCCGCGGCCAAGACCACGGCCTCGAGCGGGCGCTCGACCAGCAGCTCATCTCGGCGGCTCGCCAGGCCATCGAAACCGGCGAGCCGATCAAGCTCGAGTTCCCGATCCGCAACGTGAACCGCACGGTCGGCACCATGCTCGGCCACGAGGTCACCAAGCGCCACGGCGGCCTGGGGCTTCCTGATGACACCATCGACGTCACCCTGCGGGGCGCCGCCGGCCAGAGCGTCGGAGCGTTCCTGCCCAAGGGCGTGACGCTCCGCCTGTTCGGCGATGCCAACGACTACGCCGGCAAGGGACTGTCGGGCGGTCGGCTCATCGTGCGTCCTTCCGAGGACGCCCCAGCCACCTTCGTGGCCGAGGACAACATCATCGCCGGCAACGTGCTCCTCTACGGCGCCACAGCGGGCGAGGCGTTCTTCCGAGGACGGGCCGGCGAGCGCTTCGGCGTGCGCAACTCCGGCGCCACCGCCGTGGTCGAGGGCGTGGGGGACCACGGCTGCGAGTACATGACGGGTGGTCGGGTCGTGATCTTGGGGTCCACCGGACGGAACTTCGGCGCCGGCATGTCGGGCGGCATCGCCTACGTGTGGGATCCCGACGGCACGTTCCCGCAGCTGGTCAACGACGAGATGGTCGACCTCGACCCGCTCGACGACCTCGACACCTCGTGGCTCGTGACGGCGGTCTTCCGCCACCAGAACGAGACGGGCTCAGAGGTGGCCGGGCGCATCCTCTCGGACTGGCAGTACAGCGTGCCGCAGTTCGTGAAGGTCATGCCCCGCGACTACAAGCGGGTGCTCTCGGCCATCAAGGCGGCCGAGGAATCAGGTTCGGACATCGACGACGCCATCATGGCTGCGGCAAGGGGCTGACGATGGGTGATGTGCAGGGTTTCCTCAAGCATGGCCGGGAGCTGCCCGCGCGGCGGCCCGTGCCCGTCCGCATCAAGGACTGGAAGGAGGTCTACGAGCCATTCCCCGAGGGCAAGCTCGAGACCCAGGCCAGCCGGTGCATGGACTGCGGCATCCCGTTCTGCAACAACGGCTGCCCCTTGGGCAACCTCATCCCGGACTGGAACGACCTCGTCTACCGGGACCGCTGGCAGGAGGCCATCGAACGCCTCCACGCCACCAACAACTTCCCCGAGTTCACGGGCCGGCTCTGCCCGGCGCCGTGCGAGGCCGCCTGCGTCCTGGGCATCAACCAGGACCCGGTGACCATCAAGCAGGTTGAGGTGTCGATCATCGACCGGGCATGGGACGAGGGTTGGGTCACTCCGGTACTCGCCGACGTCAAGACGGCCAAGAAGGTCGCGGTCGTGGGTTCGGGGCCTGCGGGTCTGGCCACGGCCCAGCAGCTCACCCGAGCAGGCCACACGGTCGTGGTGTTCGAGCGGGCCGACCGCATCGGCGGGCTGCTGCGCTACGGCATCCCCGAGTTCAAGATGGAGAAGCGCCACCTCGACCGACGCATCCAGCAGATGGAGGCCGAAGGCACCGAGTTCCGCACGGGCATGAACGTGGGCGTCGACGTCACCGCCGATGACCTCCGCGCCGAGTTCGACGCCGTGGTCCTCGCCGGTGGTGCCACCTCCGCCCGCGACCTCCCGATCCCGGGTCGCGACCTCGCCGGCATCCACCAGGCCATGGAGTACCTGCCGCTCGCCAATCGCGTGCAGCAGGGCGATCTCCCGGCGTCGCCCATCGATGTGAAGGGCAAGCACGTCGTGATCATCGGCGGCGGCGACACCGGCGCCGACTGCCTCGGCACGGCCCACCGCCAGGGTGCGGCGACGATCTCGCAGTTCGAGATCATGCCCCGGCCGGCCGATTCCCGACCCGATCACACGCCGTGGCCAACGTGGCCGCTGGTCTACCGGACGGCTTCGGCGCACGAGGAAGGCGGTGATCGCGTCTTCTCCGTCAACACCGAGTGCTTCTTGGACGACGGCAACGGCCGGGTCAAGGCCCTGCGTGCCCATGAGGTCGAGATGGTCAACGGCCGCTTCGAGAAGGTCGAAGGCACCGACTTCGAGATCCCGGCGGACTTCGTGTTCCTCTCGATGGGCTTCACCGGCCCCGAGTCGTCCTGGATCACCGAACAGTTCGGCGTGGAGCTCGATGCCCGCTCCAACGTCGCACGCGACCGCGACTGGGCCACCAACGTGCCCGGCGTGTTCGTGGCCGGCGACATGGGCCGCGGTCAGAGCCTCATCGTGTGGGCCATCGCCGAGGGCCGGGCCTGCGCCGCGGCTGTCGACGAGCACCTGATGGGCTCGACGCTGCTGCCACGGCCGCTCGACCCCACCACCGCACCCATCCGCTGACCTGGCGGGGTCGAACCCTAGACGCGAAACGGCCCCGGGCATCGCCCGGGGCCGTCGTCGTGCTCAGGGCGGTGGCTCAGGGAGCGACCGGCTCGTTGTTCAGGCGACGGTACAGGTAGGCGTTGCCGATGAAGACCACCGGAGCAGCCACCAGGTAGCCCACGCAGCAGAGGATGAGGCCGACGAACGACAAGATCGCGGCCACGATGGCCCAGACCAGGACCGTACCGACGTTCTCCTTGACCATGTTGATGCTGGCCTTGATCGCATCGACGGGCTCCATGCCCTTGTCCACGACGAAGAAGCTCCAGTAGTAGCCGAGGAAGGCGAAGATCAGGCCGGGGATGACGCACAGGATCAGGCCGACGGTCACGCCGAGGGCGTACACCACCGAACCGATGATGAACGGCACGAGGTTGTCGGTCGAGAACAGGGCCGCATTGTCCAACGGCTTGCCGTCCACGATCATGAGCACGGCCCGGATCAGCACGATGCTGACGACGCTCGACACCAAGACCTGCAGGAACGAGAAGATCAACGAGCCAAAGATGCTGTTGATCTGGGACGAGATGATGTTCCCGAGGAACGAGAACAGGCCCACGACCACCACGTACACGAGGACGGCGACGATGATCGCGCCGAGGTGCTCCTGGAACTTCTTCCAGCCGTAGCCGACGATGTCACCAACACCGACTCCGCCAGGAGGACCGCCGGCAGGGGCGCCGTAGGCCGGGGGTGCGCCGTAGCCAGGGGGCGGTCCGCCAGGCGGTCCGCCAGGCGGAGGGCCGGCGGGGCCGGCGCCGGGCGCCTGCTCCGGCGGGTACCACTTGCCGTCTGAGGCCTGCCACCAGCCAGGTCCTTGAGAGGTGTCGCTCATGAGTTGTCCGTTTCTCCCGCAACGAGGGGGTGCAAGGTTTCGGCGGAAGGGTAGCTCTGAACACGAGCGCGGGCCGCGAACCTTCGACCCAGGGGTCAGGAGGAGGGCAGGCCGCCCGTGATGATGGTGGTGAGCCAGTGGATCGCGACGAGTGCGGCGAGCGCGATCACGAGCAGCGGGCTGCGCATCCAGGCGGGTGGTTCGTCCTTGCGGATGACCACGCGGACGAGGTACGTCACGGCCACGACTGCGAGCACGCCGAGGACGGCGACGCCGGCGGGGTCGGCCCTGGCCGCTTCGACGAAGCGAGCGTGGACGACGGCGTCGGCCAGGCGGGTCATCCCGCAGCCCGGGCACGGGATGCCGGTGAGCGAGCGCAGCGGGCAGCCCGGGGCATGGATCGACACTGCCCGACCGGCGATCAGCAGCGTTCCCACTCCGACCAGGCCGAGCGCGCTCTGGCCGACGAGGCGGGCCCGGTTGGCGCCCGGATCCGGATCGGGCAGCGGTGGCATGCGGTCGACGCCCGCGATCGCCTGGCCCCTGCCCCTCGGGTTCGTGGTTCCCTTCGGGATGACGTCGCCCATGCTCACCCAGTCTGCCCGGTGCGAACGCCGATTGCTGCATGGCACGTCGGTGAGGTGGGTCGTTCGACCCATCTAGGGCATATGGCCCACCCGTGCGCTCAAGAAGGGGCCAAAAGCGCCGATCTGACCTCTCGACCGGTGCACCCCGCCGGCCGCTCCCACCCTCACGAGGATCCCGTGTTCGACGACCTGAAGATCCGCAACAAGCTGATCCTGCTCATGGCGGGTCCGATCGTGATCATCCTGCTCCTCTCGGCCCTAGGCGCCCGGGACCGCCGGTCCTCCGCAGCCGAGAGCCGCAACGTCGCCAAGCTCGTGACCGTCGCCCGGATCAACAGCGACGTCGCCGACGCCCTCCAGCAAGAAGCGCTCTACAGCGCGGCCTACGTCGGCTCGGATCGCACGGCGTGGGAGAAGGAACTCAAAGCCGCTCGCGCCAACTCCGACACGGTGCTCGGCCAGGCGCTTCCGGTGCTCGACGGAGGTCTCCGCGGGACTGCCGATGCCATCCAGACCGCCGCCAGCCTGTCGGTGGGTGCGGCGGACAAGCTCGGATTCTACCGCAAGTCGGTGGACCAGGGCTTCCGGCCCGACCAGGTCAACGAGATGGTCGTGAGCTACGGCGACCTGCAGGACACGTTCCTCGCGGTGAACACCAACATCGCCGACACGACCACCGATCCCCAGGCTGCAGCCGACCTGCGATCCGCCGCTGCCCTCGGGGGCTACAAGTCCTCGCTCGGCCGCCAGGGCGCCCTCCTCGCCGGTGCGGCCGAGCTGGGTTCGTTTGGCTCGGAGAAGACCTTCAGCCTCTTCGAGAAGGCCCAGACGACCGAGACGACCCAGCTCGAGCTGCTGAACTCGGTGTCGGGCCTCTCGCGCAAGGGCGCAGTGCGCAACGCGCTGGCCACCGACCAGAGCCAGGTCTTCGACGGCGTTCGCGAGAAGGCGGCGGCGTCCGGCCCCGACGAGAAGCTCGGTTTCGACGGCAAGGCCGTGGTGACCTCGACCGGAGCCGTCATCAAGGACCTGCACACGGTCGAGTCGGACCTGCTCGATCGGCTCATCGCCGACAGCCAGGCGACTCGAGACAGCGCCGAGAAGGCGTCGACCCTCTTCCTCATTGCGGCCCTGGTCGCCATCCTCGGCGCCATCGCCGCGGCCATGTTCCTCGGGCGGAGGATCACCCGCCCGCTGGGGCGCCTGACCGAGGCGGCGGATCGCCTCTCCCAGGAGCAGATGCCGCGCCTGATCGAATCGCTGAAGAACCCCACGGAAGAAGAGCTCGACTTCCAGATCGGGGCCATGACGCAGATCCAGGTCGAGGGCGACGACGAGATCGGCCAGCTGGCTCGGTCGTTCAACGAGGTGCAGCGGGTGGCCGGCGAGGTCGCCGCCGAGCAGGCCCAGCTGCTGCGCAAGGGCATCAACGAGATGTTCGTCAACCTGGCCCGGCGCAACCAGGCGCTTCTCGACCGCCAGATCGAGTTCATCGACGAGCTGGAGCGCGGCGAGGAAGACCCCGACCAACTCGAGAACCTGTACCGCCTCGACCACCTCGCCACCCGCATGCGTCGCAACGCCGAGTCCCTCTTGGTGCTCGCCGGCGCCGAGCCTCCCCGGCGCCGTGGCCGCCCGGCTCCACTCGCCAACGTGGTGCGCGCCGCCTTGGCCGAGGTCGAGGACTTCGGGCGCATCGAGCTGCTGTCGTTCGACGAGGTGTTGGTCGCCTCCAACGCGGCCGCCGACCTGGCCCACCTGCTCTCCGAGCTGATGGAGAACGCCACCAACTTCTCGCCCCCCGAGACCCGAGTCGAGGTCGTCGGCCACAAGACGAAGGCCGACGGCTACGTCATCTCCGTCACCGACCACGGCATCGGCATGTCCGCCAACCAGGTCACCGAGGCCAACGACTCCCTCGCACGGCCACCGCTCGTCGGTCTGGCCATGTCGCGCTCGCTCGGCTTCATCGTGGTCGGCCGGCTTGCCTCCCGTCACGGCATCGCCGTGCGGATGATGCCCTCCGCCGCCGGGGGCGTGACCGCCGTGGTGTCGATTCCGCCGTCCCTCGTGGTCGACACGCCCGGTGGCATGGCGGAGCCCCAACCCGCGATCGAGGCGCCCGCTCGGCTCAAGCCGGTGCTCGACAGTCCCACCTCGGGTCTGGCCCCGCTGACCTTCAACCCCGCCGGGCTGACGCCGTCCGCCGAGCCGGAGCCGGCTGCGGGGAAACCCGTCGGCGACGACACGCCACCGCCCGTCGTGTTCGCGCCACCGTCCGCTCCCGCTCCCGCGCCCGCTCCGGCCCCCGTCGACGAGGATGAGTTCTCGCTGCCGACCCGGTCCATCTTCGACACCCCGCCCAAGCCCAGCGCGGGCGATGACGAGCCCTCGACCGCACCGCACGATGCGGAGACAGCCGCGATCGCAGCCCAGGTGGACGAGGCCGTGAGCCCGGCGATGCCTGCCGCCCTCTCCTTCGATGCACCTCCCGCGGCGCCTTCGTCTCCCTCCGCCCCGATCCCGCCGTCGGTCGAAGCCGCCGGCGCCCCTCGCCTCGACGGACCGCCTCCCCGAGCGCCCCAGACCAACCGTCCGTTCTTCCTCGCGGACGCCGAGCCCCCCAGGGCGTTTGGGCACGACGGTGCGCCCACGGATGCGCCGGTGCCGCCCGCGCCGAGTGATCCGGCGCCAGCCCGCCTCTTCGGCGGTCCGTTGCCGTCGTCTCCGCCGATCCCGCCGGATTCGCCCGGCAAGCTGCCCGGCCGCAGCACGGCGGCGAACGGTGCCCCCCCGGCGCCGTTGGCGACCCGCCGGCTGGTTGCGCCGTCCGATGCCGGTGCTCCCGCCGCCCCCGAGTCCCTGCCCGGATCGACGGCCGAGGCACGGGTCGAGGCACCGGCCGAGGCACCGGTCGAGACGGTCACTACCTCGGCCGGCCTGGCCAAGCGGGTGCCCCGGTCCGCCGGTGGCACCCGGGCGATTCCCGGCTCGGAGACCGAGCGGGGTGTGGCCGCCACGCGGCGCTCACCCGAAGAGATCCGCAGCATGTTGAAGCAGCACTCCGCTGGCCGTCAGCGTGCCCAAGTCCAAGAACCGGTGCCCGCCGGCACACCCGATGAGAAGGAAACCCATGAGTGATCTGAGCGCAGCCGCCCGGAACGTCAACTGGCTGGTCGAGCACTTCGTCGACCACATCCCCGGCGTCACCGAGGCCGTGGTCGTCTCCGCCGATGGGCTGCCGATGGCCGTGTCCAAGGGCCTCGACCGTGACGCCGCCGACCGCTTCGCCGCAGTAGCGTCGGGCCTCATCGGACTGGCCTACGGGGCGGCCGGCCGCTTCGGCGGCGGGGCCGTGACCCAGATCATGATCGAGATGGAGAACGCCTTCTTGTTCGTCACCGGCATCAGCGACGGGTCGTGCCTGGCCGTCGTCGCCGCGTCGAACTGCGATGTCGGCCTCGTCGGCTACGAGATGGCCGTCCTCGTCGAGCGGGCGGGCGCCGTCCTCACGCCCGAGCTGCGCCAGGAGCTGCAAGGAGCCCTGCCGCGATGAGCCTCGGCGACGCTGGCGACGGCCTGCGGGTCCGCCCGTACGCCATCACCGGTGGTCGCACGCGCGCGACCACGGAGGTGCCCATCGAGGCGATCGTGTACCGCACGCCCACCGGCGAGAAGGCCGTCTCCTCCCTCTCCATGGAGCGCCGGCAGATCCTCGACCTGCTCGCCTCACCCCAGTCTGCGGCCGAGATCTCGGCCCGCCTCCGCCTGCCCCTCGGTGTGGCCCGGGTCGTCGTCGGCGACCTGGTCGACGAGGGCTTCGTCGCCCTGAACACCCGGTCGGCCTCCGGCCGCCCCGATCTCCGACTCCTCGAAAGGGTCCTCGATGGCCTCCAAGCCCTCTGACATGGTCGTGACCACCGACAACGCCACCGGTGGCCCCGGCCCGATGCCGGTCAAGATCGTGGTGGCCGGCGGGTTCGCCGTCGGCAAGACGACCTTCATCGGCTCCATCTCCGAGATCGAGCCGCTCACCACCGAAGCCGCGCTCACCAGGGTGAGCGAGGGCGTCGACGACACGTCGAAGGTGTCGACCAAGACGACCACCACGGTGGCCATGGACTTCGGGCGCATCACACTCGGCGACGACCTGATCCTCTACCTCTTCGGCACCCCCGGCCAGGACCGCTTCTGGTTCATGTGGGATGAGCTGGTCCGGGGCGCCATCGGTGCGGTCGTGCTCATCGACACCCGGCGGCTCGAGGAGTGCTTCCCAGCGGTCGACTACTTCGAGGAGAACCAGATCCCGTTCGTGGTCGGCATGAACTGCTTCGATGGACTGTCGACGCACTCGCCCGACGACGTGCGCGAAGCCCTAGCGGTATCGCCCGACACGCCGGTCCTGCTGATCGATGCGCGGGAACGGGTGTCCACCCGCGACACCCTGCTCGAACTCGTGCAGCACGCCCTCGTGCGTGCCACAGCTTGAGCTTGCCCCGAGCGGCTTGGCTGCGCTGACCTGGGCAGACCTCCCATGTTGTGGCAAGATGCACTCGCCAGAGTTCCCTCTGCATGGCGGCCCGAGGATCTCCCCGATGCAACCGTTCCCCCTTTCCATCACCTCCGAGGTCGTCGACGGCGCCGCGCACCTGCGTCTGGTGGGGGAGATCGACCTGTCGTCGGCGCACCTCATGGTCGATCGGATCGACGAGGCCATCGAGGGCGGTGCCACCACCGTCGTACTGGACTTCGGCGGGGTGACGTTCGTGAATTCCACCGGACTCGGCGCCATGGTGGCTGCCACGAAGCGGCTCCGCTCAGATGGCGGAGACCTGATCCTGCGTCAGTTCCGCGGCATCCCGGCCAGCGCGCTGGCCACCACCGGCCTCGACCGGTTCTTCACGATCGAGAGCTGACCGGGACCTCGTCGGGCTCGCCGGCCATCGCAGCCTCGTTCCGGCCGATGACGGCCCAGCCGCCGATCAGCGCCGCCACCACCGCCACGGCCACCGGCGTCAGCCCGATCGTGGCGGCACCGACCTGCCCCAGGCCGAGCACCCAGGCAGTGAGCACCCACGGCAGCGACCTCGGCACCCGGCCGAGGACGACCACCCCGGTGAGGACGATGAGGCCAGCGTCGTAGTAGAGCGCGTGGGGGGCGAGCAGCACGGCTGCGGGCACAGCCAGGGCCATCGCTCCGGAGAGGTCGTTGCGGCCGCGCCGATGCCACACCACGCCGACGGCGATGACCAGCGCGAGGTCGAGCAGCACGGCGACCCCCTTGGCTGCGGTGGCTCCGTCCGTGAGGGTGTCGGCGATGCCGAGGAGCGAGACGGTGTTGGCCGCGTTGCTGGCCCGGTCGATGACGCCGAAGGCGGAGAGGCCGTCGAGCCAGGTGCCGACCCAGCCGACGCCGAGGATTGCGGCGTTGACGACCCAGGTTGCGATGCCCACCGCTGCGGCGGTGGCGATGGCCCGCCACCTGCCACCGATGGCCACGAAAACGAGCAGCGGGATGGCGAGCTGGGGCTTGAACAGCAGCAGCCCGAGCGCCAACCCGGCCGCAGCATCGCGATCGTCGTGGAAGAAGCGCCACGCCGCGGCGATGAGCAGCAGGGAGAGCGCAGTGTTCTGGCCCAGGCCGACGCCCACGAATAGTGGCACGAAGGTGAGCGACAGCGCCACGCACGGCCACCAGGCCACCCGCAAGATGGGGAGGGCGGGACGCAGCAGCGCGAGGCCCCCGATCGTCGCCGCGACCATCAGGGCCGTGGTGATCGCCCAACTCGCACGAAACGGGAGGGCAGCGAGGGGAGCGGAGAGCAGCGCGACGTGGGGCGGGTACCCGAAGAACAAGTAGCCGCCGTCCTCGCCGCTGTAGGGCTCCTGGGCGGCCCTCTGGGCCTCGGGCTCGTAGAGCTGGTCGAGTTGGCCGTCGAGGACCATCTTGCCGGTCCCGTAGAACTCGACGTGGTCCCCGCCGAGGCGGCCGGTGGCCGTGTTGCTGCCCGAGCCCGACAGCCCAGCCACCAGCAGGGCGATGCCGAGCGCGACCAGCACGGCAACGGACGCCCGCCGCGCCCGTGGGTCGCCGAGGATGTCGGCCGCAGATGCCATGGTCGTCACCCTGCCACGGTGGGCACCCCCCCGTCGGGGGATGCGGCGGGTGATGGGTCGGGACCTGCGTCAGTCCGCCGAGGTCTCGGCCGGGCGGTACTCGCGCAAGCGGGGGAGGGTGGGTGCTCCCAGCCGGTCCGCCGGGCGGTCGGTCGGCGCGACGAACTCCAGCGGGCCCACCGTCGGGGGACCCGGGGTGGCACCGTCGAACACGGTCACGGGCTCCGGTGTGCGAGGGCTCAGGAAGTCCGGGCGGTTGTCGTCGGTCGTGGTGGCAGGGGCGACGATCACCGGCTGGTCGCTGGTGATGATGTCGAACGGGTCGATCTCGTGGCGCCGGAGGATCGCTTCGAAGTCCTCGGCGGGGACCGGTCGCGACATCACGTAGCCCTGGGCCAGCTTGCAGCCGAGGCGGCGGAGCCACTTGAGCTGCTCGGGGCGCTCGACGCCCTCGGCGACGGTGACCATGCCGAGGGCCTGGGCCATGCCGACAACGTGCTCGACGATGGCACGGTCCTCAGGGCTGGAATCGATGCCATCGATGAAGCTCTTGTCGATCTTCAACATGTCGAGGCTGAAGCGCCGGACGTAGGAGAGCGAGGAGTAGCCGGTGCCGAAGTCGTCGAGCGCCAGCTTCACACCGAGGGCCTTGGCCTGGCGCAGGACCGCCCAGGCCGACGTCACGTCGTGCATGAGGGCGCCCTCGGTGATCTCGAGGTGGATCTGGCCGGCGGCCACGCCGGCGCTGTGCAGGGCGGTCGCGACCCGGTCGCCGAAATCCAGCCGGGCGAGCTGTCGGGCTGAGACGTTGATCGTGATGGTGGGCGGCTTCTGGCCGTCATAGATCGCGGCGACCCGGGCGGCCTCCCGGCAGGCCTCCTCGAGCACCCAGGTGCCGACCGGGACGATGAGGCCCGTCTCCTCGAGGATCGGAATGAACTCGGCCGGCGACATGGTGCCGCGATCGGGCGAGATCCAGCGGAGCAAGGCCTCCGCTCCCACGATGCGGCCGGTCGCCAGCTCGACCACGGGCTGGTAGTGGAGGTGGAACTCACCCGCTTCGAGGGCATCGCGGATCTGCTCCTCGGCCGTGGCCGGGGTGAGGGTTCCGGTCATGGAGCGGTCGAACACCGTCACGTGGCCCGAGCCCTGGGCCTTGGCCTGGTACATCGCCACGTCCGCGTCCCGCAGCACGTCCTCGGGCTTGACGCCGCGGTGCTCGGCGAGGGCGACGCCGACGCTGGCCGAGATGCGCAGGTGCTCGTCACCGATGGTGAAGGGCTGCTCGATGATCTCGATGACCCGGTTGGCGACCTTCTCGGCTGCGGCCGCGCTGTTCAACTCCGGGCACAACACGACGAACTCGTCGCCGCCGTAGCGGATGACCCGGTCCTCGGGACGCAGCATCGTCCGCAGGCGGTCGGCGACGGCTCGCATCAGGCGGTCTCCCACCTCGTGGCCGTGGGAGTCGTTGACGTGCTTGAACTTGTCGAGGTCGACGAAGAGGACTGCGGCCTGGCTGTTGCGCCGCTGCGAGGTCTGGATGTCGGCGGCTAGCCAGTCGGCCAGGAGCATCCGGTTGGGGAGGCCGGTCAGCGCGTCGTGCAGCGACAGGCGCACCAGCTCCTTGCGCACGCTGATGGCCTCCTTGTACCGCCGGCGGGCGAACCCGGTGGTGGCCAGCGGGATCACGACCAGCAGGGCGAACACGCCGTTGAGGTTCAGGTCCGTCGACGAGCTCGTCCAGCCGATGACCCGGTCGAAGCCCCGGGTGACCATGGCGATCCCGGCGATGGCAACGCAGGCGCACACGAGCAGGGCGAGCTCGGTGGCGGCGCGCCGTTCGGGAGCACCCACAGGTCCTGACTTGGTGCTGGATCGTCGGTTGATGGTCCGTACCCCCGGGAAACAAGACCTGCCGGTCCCTACTCGTGCGCTCCTATCGGCCGCGCCGGGGCGAGGTTGAGGCCTCCGTCACCTGAAACGTTCCCGTCAGAGGACCAGGCTGATCAGGCGTCGGAGGCGGTGCTGGGCCACCAGCGGCGCAGCCAGCAGCGGTCGACGACCGCATCGAGCAGGAGCAGCAGCACCGCGATCCAGGCCGGGTCCTGCGCACCTTCGAAGTAGGTCGGCCAGTCGAACCCTGGTGGGAGGTCCTGGAACAGCTGTGAGCTGACCAGCCAACCGATCGTGCCCATGAGCAGGAGCGGCGCGCCGAACGTGAGGAGGGGTCGGGCGCGCGGCAGTCGCAGGGTGGCCGCCGCCGCTAGGCCGAGCACGACACCGCCGATGGGGCCGGTGAAGGCGAACCCGAAGGCGAGGGCGGCCACCGTGGTGGCGATCCAGGCGAACAGCGAAGGGGTCGGACCCGTGTAGCGCCGCACCCGGTCCCACGACAGCGCCAGGGGCATGCTGGGCCGCTGGTCGAGCGGGATCCATGCGCTGCCGTCGTCAAGCTCGGCGCCGTCACCTGAGACCGCTCGGCGTCGACGCGGCCACGCGACGAGGGCGATGGCCAACACGACGAAGGCAAGGGAGGTGAAGATCATGGACCACACGACCTTCTGGGGGGTCCACTCGGCGTGGATCTCGATGTCGGTGCCCGCCGGGATCTTCCACCCGTTGGCGTAGCCGTTGACGAGGGTCGGGGGGCCGAGGTCCTTGCCGTCGGCGGTCGCATGCCAGCCCAGGTTGTAGCTCTGGCCGAGCACCAGCCAGAAGTCCTGATCAGCCTTGGGCACGTTGATGTCGACCCTGGTGCGACCTTGTGAGGTCACCTCCATGTCGGGTCGCGGCTCCTGCGCGTCGGCGTCGACGAGGGGACCGTCGCTCGGGTCGGCCGCTCCACCGGCCGCCGAGCGCAGCACCAGCCGGTCGAGGTCGAGGCCGGTGTCGCGCCCTTCCGTCGTGCGCAGCAGGGTGTGCCCGGCCGCCAGGTCGAGGGGTTCGTCGTCGCAAGCCACGAGATCGATCGGCCGGCTGGCGAGCAGGTCGGCATTGGTGCCACGGAGCGACACCGGAACCCGCTCGCCGTCCACGGTCACCAGGTCGGCGCGGCAGGTGTCGTCGACCCGCTCGGGGGTGGGTGGCGCCTCGAGGCCATCGATCCCGAGTTCCACGATTCCGACCGGCATAATCAGCGGCTTGTCGGTGAACCAATCGAGGGTCTTGACGTCGCGCACCGCGTCCGCGGAGTCCTCGATGGCGAGCGTGACCGTCTTGCCGGTGACGGGGTGATCGAGCTTCACCGGGAACGTGTGACGAGCGTTCTGCTTCGTCTGGTCCCCGATCGCTGGGAGGTCGATCTGCTGGACGACCTTGCCGTCGACCTCGAGCCGGAGCTTCTGGGGGACCGAGTGGCGGCCGTCGTTGAGGACCGTGAGGTCCATCGACGAGAAGGTGATCGGATCCGGGACCTCGTACGAGAGGTACTCGCTCTGCTGACCCAGGAAGCCCGGTGAGTACCAGGTGTCCGGATCTCCGTCGATGGCGTTCATGGACCGGTTCTCGAGCCCGCCGGGCATCCGCCGCTTGGAGGTGGCGGTGACCCCGCCGTGCTCGGCATCGGGCAGGCCGAGCGCTTCATCGACGACGGGGTCGGTCGCGGAGTTCGAGAGGCGGACCTGTCCGACGAGCTGGAACGACCGAGCGTCGGGGAGCGAAAACGTGCGAGCCATCGCCCGCTCCGGGTCGGACCGCACAGCCACCGTGCCGGCGACCCGCTGGCGGGTGAGCACGATTGCGAGCTGGTTGGCGATCGACTTCTTGCCAGCGATGCCGAGCAGGTCCTTGGGCAGGCGGATCACGTCGTCGGCGACCGGACGGTCACCCGACTTGTCGACCACGCCCACCTCGGCGAAGCCGACGGAGCTGATGCCGTCGTAGCGGCGGAGCTTGTCGGGATCGGTCTTGGTGACCTTGATGTCCATCGTCGAGAAGGTCTCCTCGTCGAAGTCGACCTGCTGCCCTTCGCTCGCCGGGTCCGTGGTGCGCGACGCGTCGCCGAGCGCGACCGTGACGGGGTCGCCCCCGTCGAAGCTGATCTCGACCTCGGTGATGAAGCGGTTGCGGGGGCCGCCGATGGCCTGGAGGAGCGAGAGGTGGTCGGTGGTCACGGGGTCCCGGTAGGTGAGCCGGAGCGTCTCGCCGGTGGCGGAGCTGAAGCCGCCGATCCGCCAGGACGTGCCCCGGTCCCCGTCGACCGCGTTGACCGGATCGTCCTCGGGGGTCAGCGAGACCGAGTTTCCGTAGCTGGTCGCTTCGGCCCAGACGCCGCCCTGGACGTCGTTCACCGTGAACGCGTCGTCGTTCGCGTCGGGGAACAGCTCCAGGCGCTGGTCCTTCGGGTCCGTCTCGATCGGCTTCTCGCCGGGCCGTTCCGTGACCCCGGTGTTGTCGCGGACCGTGCCCCACCGACGAGCTTCCCGACGGTTGGTGTCGGTGAGGACGAGCACGGCGCGGTGGGCGAGCTGGTCGCGCAATGCCTCGGGGTCATCGGCGTAGGTGCCCGAGTAGACGAGCAGCTCGTGGCCGGTGACCAGGCCCGACGCTGCGAGGTCGACGATGCCCTCGCCGTCACCCGCCATGATGATCGGTTGGTCGGTGGCTGCGGTGCGGACGATCTGTTCGGGGTCGTGGACGGGCACGATCGCCACCTTCGGCGGATCCTCGGCATCGGGAGGCGTCAGCAGCTCCTGCTCATCCAGCAGTGGCAGCTCGGGCGGTGCGGTGTTGCGCTCGTTGCCGCCGAACCCGACGGGCTCGCCCAGCCCGGGCGCGGCCATCAGCGCGGCCCAGAGGCGGCGCGGGCGGGGGGTGTTGTACCGCTCGTAGGTCAGGTCCGAGCGCACGGAGATGTCCCCGACTCCCATGAACCGTGCCATGGGGGCGATGGAATCCGGTTCGGAGACCTGTTCCTGGAAGCGCCGGTCCACCGCGTTCAGGACGTTCGCGGACGGGGGCGACCCGTAGGGGATGAGCTCGCGGGCGACGTAGGGGCGGTCGGTCAGGCCGGGCGTGACGGGGTCGACGGTCGTGCCCCAGCGGTAGGAGGCGAAGTCCTCGCCGGGAACCTCGAGCACGCGGGTGGCTTGGTCTCCCGCATCGAGGGCGGCGGCGGCCTGCACCCAGTAGTTCGGGATGTCCTCGGCGCGGTCCAGGTTGTCGTCCACCATCTGGCCCCGCCACAACGGCGGGAGGCTCAGCACGGCGAGGACCATGACGCCCGCGGCGGCGGGGCGGGCCCAGCGTCGGTGGTTGCGGGTCGCCGCCGAGACCAGTGCGCCCACGAACACCGACAGCGACAGGACCACCAGCGGCGCCGCACGTGGAAGGCTCCGCATGGCGAGGCCGGCATCGGACTCCAGGAACCTCTTGACCACGGAGCCGGCGGGCGACGGGTCGTCCCACGGGTGGGCGCCGACGGCGAGGAACAGGCCGACCACCAGGAGCAGGAGGAAGAAGGTGCGCTCGCGGAACCGGGTGATCGAGGCGCCCACCAGACCCAGCACGGGCAGGACGTAGGTCAGCAGGAGGATGTCGACGCGCTGGGTGTACGACCGCGACGGCGCGATCCACGGGCCGAAGCGGTCCTCGCCGTAGAAGAACCAGTAGCCGAGGCCCCGGAGCACCTCCAGCGAGAGCGAAGCGGTGGCCACGGTCTCCGCCGTCTCGGTGTACCGCAGGATGTCGATGCCGTAGCCGCCCTGGGCCCAGAGGCCGGCCAGCCACCACAGCGAGCAGCCCACGGTCATGACCCCGATGCGCCCGATCGCCTTCAGTGCGTCGCGGAGTCGGGCCTCGCGGCTGACGATGACCTCGTGGGCGATCCACAGGACGGGCCCGACGCCGGCGAGGATCAGCGCCGTCGCGTTGACGCTGCCGATGGTGGCCACGACCAGGCCGAACAAGGCGGGATAGCGCCAACCCCCCTTGCGCAGCGACAGCGCGACAAGGCCGATCATCCAGGGCAGCCCGGCATAGGGCAACAAGATGACGGAGAGGCGAGCGGCAAGGCTGAGGACGTACGGCGTCAGCGCGTACACGAAGGTCGCCGCGGTGACGTGCGGGCCCTCCTGGCCCAGCGCCTTGAGCATGAAGCGGACGCCGACGCCGGCCGCGAACAGGATCGTCGCAAGCCAGAGCCGCTGGGCGACCCAGTCCGGCATGCCGGCGACGTCGGCAAGCCAGTACCAGGGCCCGATGGGCCAGAGGTACCCGATGTTCTGGTGGGTGACCGTCCCCATCCCGATGTTCGGGTCCCACATGCTGGTCGCCCGGCCGAGCATGCGACCCGGATCGAGGTAGAGGTACGTCTTGGTGTCGGCTCCGACACGCCCCGGCTTGGTGAGCAGGAGCGGGAGGTAGATCGTGACGGCCAGGATGGCCGTGGGCACCGCCTCGCGCAGGCGTTGCCGCAGTGCGGGGCTCAACCTGGCGTGCCGGGACGCCGCAGCCCCGGGCGGCCCAGCGCCTCGTCCACGAGGATCTCCATGATCCGCGTGGCGGTGGCATCCCAGGTGAAGTGACCGGCGTGCTCGAGCGCTCCGGTCGTCAGCCGCTCGCGCAGCGGGCCGTCGGTGGCGATGCGGGCGATCTGGCGGACCAGGTCGGCCTGGTCGTCGGCCAGCAGCCCGCTGTGGCCTTCCGACAGGGCGTCGACGTGGCCGGGAATCCGCGTGGCCACGGCGGGCGTGCCGCACGCGGCCGCTTCGGTCAAGGTCATCCCCCAGCCTTCGCGGACCGAGGCGGACGCCACGGCCCAGGCGGACTGGTAGATCTCGACCAGTTCCTGGTCGGTGACGCGTCCGGCGAGGTGGACGAACGAGCCGGCATCGAGCTCATCGATCAGCGACTCCAGCTCGGATCGGTCCGGCCCGGTGCCGACCAGGGTCAGCTGGAGGTCCGGAGCGGACCGGCGAGCCTCGACCACGGCACGGATCAGGCGGTCGAAGCGCTTCACGGGCACGAGGCGACCCACGCCCACGATCAGCGGCGTGGCGCTGCGGGTTCCGCCCGGGCGGAAGTGGGCGTCGACGCCGGGCGGGACGACCTCGACGAGGTCGTCGTTGAAACCGACTTCGAGCATCTCGCGCTTAGACGACGGCGAGAGGGTGATCATGCGCGACCCGTGGTAGATCCGGGGCGCCACCTGCCGCTCCAGGGTGTCGCCCAGGCGGGCCAGGTTGGGCGGCAGCACCATCTTCCACATGTCGGCGTGGATGTGGTGGAGGAAGACGACCCGGGGCCCCGATGCCCACAGCGGCGAGAAGAACGGCATGCCGTTCCAGATCTCCACAAGTGCGTCGCGCTTGCCGTAGCGATGGGCGGCCTCGCTGGCGGCGGCGCGGGGGAACACGAGGTAGCGGCCAGCCTTGCGGATGACCTGGTACCCGTCGCGCCTGGCGGTCGGCGGGTGGCCCTGGGCGTACGAGGTGCGCATCACAACCTCGATGCCTGCCTCGGACCACAGCCGGGCCACCTCGGCTGCATGGACCTCGGACCCCCCCGCCTCGACGTCGTCGAGGTCACGCCAGGCCAGCATGTGGATGCGTCGGATGCCCGCCGCGGCGGCGAGGTCTCCGAGCTTCTGGCGGGGGTCGGGAGTGTCGGTCACGGTTTCTCGGGTGACGAGGCGAGGAAAGGGAGTGCAGTACGCTGCTCGCCGGTCGATGCCCTCCATGGGCACGGAGGCACCCTAGTGCCGACCCACGCCCTGCAACCTTCAACCAGGCTGCAAATCCCCGCCGGAGGCTTCCCCATGTCCACGTCGCCCGCCACCACCTTCGACGAGGTCCAGGTGGCCGTCGCCGATGTCGAAGGGTGGATGACCCCGGGACAGGCTCGCCGTCTCTGGACGTGCGCCCGCACGGTCCGCCCCGGCCGGACGATCGTCGAGATCGGGTCCTTCCGGGGCCGGTCGATGGTGGTGCTCGCTTCGGCGGCCGAGGCCGGTGTGGAGCTGGTGGCCATCGACCCGCACGCGGGCAACGACCGCGGCCCCCACGAGTTCGAGGGGTTCGAGGAGCAGGCCTCCGAGGACCACGACGTCTTCATCGCCAACCTCGAGGCCGCCGGCGTCCGGGACAAGGTGCGCCACGTGCGGAAGTTCTCCCACGAGGCGCTCGCCGACGTCGCGGGCGAGATCGACCTGCTGTACATCGACGGTGCGCACCGCTTCAAGCCTGCTCTCGACGACATCAAGCGCTGGAGTGCGAAGGTCCGCCCGGGCGGCGACCTGCTCATCCACGACTCGTTCTCCTCGGTCGGCGTCACGGGTGCCATCGCCGTCTCGCTGTGGACCAGCAGCGACTGGCGCTACGTGGGCCGCTCCGAGTCCATGACCCACTACCGGCGTGAGTCGCTGACCGCCAAGGAGCGCGCCCGCAACGTGGCCCGCCAGGCCGCGTCGCTGCCGTACTTCGCCCGCAACCTGGTGATCAAGGCGCTGATCCTCGCCAAGCTCGGCTTCTTGACCCAGCCGCTGTTCGGCCACGACCCGGCCACCTGGCCCCACTGACGAAGGCAGATTCCACCATGACCTCGCTGACCATCGTCATGCCCGTCTACAACGAGATGGCCACGCTCCGTACCGCGCTGGACCGCCTCCTCGCGGTGGAGATGCCCATCGAGACCGAGATCGTCGTGGTCGACGACGGGTCCTCTGACCGGTGCACGGACACCATCGCCGACCTCGTCGAGTCCGGCGACGTCACCCTCTACGTGCAGAACCCCAACCAGGGCAAGGGTGCCGCGCTGCGGCGTGGCATCGCCGAGGCGAAGGGTGAGCTGCTCAGCATCCTCGACGCAGACCTGGAGTACGACCCGGCGGACTTCCCGGCACTGCTCCAGCCGATCCTCGGCGGTGACGCCAACGTCGTCTACGGCGCTCGCTCCTATGGCGGTCACGCGGCCTATTCGTTCTGGTTCGTGATGGGCAACAAGATGCTGGCGATGTGGGCGTCGCTGCTGTTCGACGCCTGGCTGACCGACATCGAGACGTGCCTCAAGGTGGCGCCCACGTCGTATTGGCGCAAGGTCGACCTGAAGTCCAACGGCTTCGGCATCGAGGCCGAGCTCACCGGCAAGCTCCTCGCCATGAAGGAGCGGATCTTCGAGGTGCCGATCTCGTACCGAGCCCGAGGGCGCGAAGAGGGCAAGAAGATCCAGTGGACCGACGGCGTGGCCGCGTTGTGGATCCTCCTGCGCATCCGTCTCCGGGGGAAGTGAACCCCGAGGTCCAGCCGGCGACCCGCCGGATCCTGCCTCCCGCTCGCACCGCCGTCCTGCTGGGCCTGTTGGTGCTGGTGGGCTTCGTCATCCGCATCGACGCCCTGCGCAACAGCGCGCCGGAGGTGCCCGTCCTCGGCGATGCCCGCGCCTACCACCTGCTCGCGCAGAACCTCGCCGACGGGCGCGGCTACATCCGGCCCTACGAGTTCGCCGACGGTGGAGCTGAGATCAAGACCGCCGAGTACCCGCCCGGGCTACCGGTCCTGCTCGCCCTCGCCACCAAGGCGGGGGCGTCCTCGGAGACGTCCCAGCGGGTGCTGCTGTGCGCCGTGGGGGCCCTGACCGTGGGGCTCGTGGGGTTGATCGGCCGTCGGCTCGGCGGCGACGGGGTGGGGTACCTTGCCGCCCTGGTCGCCGCCGTGCACCCAGGCCTCTGGAACGCCGACGTCTCGCTGATGGCCGAGCCGGTGGCATCGTTCATGGGGGCGGCGCTGCTCCTGACGGCGCTGGCCGTGGTGAACCGTCCGGATCGATGGCGCTGGGCCGTCTTCGGCGTCGTGGCCGGCCTGGGCTGCTTCGTGCGGTCGGAGTTCCTGCTGATGGGACCGGTGCTGATGGCTGGCGTTGCCTGGATGACCAGCGATGCCTGGCGACCGCGCCTCGGTCGGTTCGCTCTGGGCGTGGGGGTGCTCGTGCTGGTCCTGGTGCCGTGGACGGTCCGGAACCTGGTCGTCTTCGAGGGTCAGTTCGTGCCGCTGTCGAACAACTCGGGATCGGTCGCTCGCGGCGCCAACTGCGACGCCGCATACGGCGGCCAGTTCAAGGGGCTCTGGGTCACCAACGTCGCCCTCGATGGCAACGACGCCGACGACGCTCGTGCCGGCTGCTTCTCCGGCTTCCCCCTGTTCATCGATGGGGTCCACGCCACCGAAGCGCGGGCCGCGGCCGACCTCCGGACGGATGGCCTGGCCTACTTGGCAGATCACAAGGGTCAGGTGCCCGGTGTGATGGCGGCACGCCTGGGTCGGACCTTCGGGCTCTACCAGTTCACCCAGCAGCGGAACTTCGCTGGAGCCGAGGGTCGCAACCCACTCTGGGACGGCCGAGGCACCCGTGGCTTCCAGCTGATGGCCGTCATCGGCATCGTCGGGCTGGTCGTCTCGTCGGTCCGGCGGACGCGCCGCTGGGAGCGGTGGCTCGTCGTCGTCCCGCCGCTTGCCGTGGTCGCGGTCGTGGCCTTCACCTACGGCAACCCCCGCTTCCGCGCTGCCGCTGAACCTGCGGTCGTCGTGCTCGCCGCGTTGGGAGCCTTCGACCTCGTCGAAGCGATTCCCTCCGCATCCGACCGCCGCGCCCGGGCAGGGTCCTGACGGCGCAACCCGCTGTCCTCAACGACCCGTTCGGTCCGTGTCGGTCGTGCCCGTCGCCGGAGGGACGCCGGGGTCGGGCGCTCGTCGCGCTCTCGGCTCCAACACGTCTGCGCGGCCGTAGTGGCCGGCGACGTCGAAGTACCGCTTCGCGTGGAGGGCGTCGCGGAGATCGCAGTCAGCCGTGATGATGCCTTCCTCGTGGTAGAGAGGCCCGGCGATGAGGTCTCCGCCCGGCGAGACGATGCAGGCACCGCCACGACCCATGACTTCGACGCCATCGGGGATCGGGATCGGGAAGTCTGACGGAAATTCGCTTGCGGAAATGAACTGGGGGACGCTGACAACGAACGCTCCGGCCTCGATGGCGATGTGGCGCATCGACGCGACCCATCCGTCGCTGTCATCGGCGGTCGGCGCCAGCCAGATCTGCGGGCCACCCTTGTACACCTGCCAGCGCGCCAAGGGCATCCGGTTCTCCCAACAGATGAGCCCACCCACCCGGCCGATGCCGGGCAGGTCGACGACCTCGAGATCGTCGCCCGCACCGACCCCGTGGAAGAGCCGCTCGTGCATCGTCGGCATGAGCTTGCGATGCCGCGACAACAGCCCTTGGGGTCCGATGACCAGCAGGGTGTTGTACAACGAGCCGGGACGGTGGTCTTCCCGCTCGTTGACACCGATCGCGATGTGAACACCCTGTTGTGTGCAGGCCTCGACGAGGCGATCGACGAGCGGCCCGTCGACATCGACGCTCGAGGCCCACATCCGCTCCCACAGTTCGTCGTACGCACTCGACCACGATGTCGCCGTGGCGGCCCATGAGCCGCTCGGGTACAGCGATACGAAGCACTCGGGGAAGACCACTAGCTTCGCTCCGCGAGCGGCGGCCTCACCCGCCAGCCTGATCGTCTTGTCGATGGTTGCATCGGCGTCCAACACCACAGGGGTGGCCTGCACAGCTGCGATCCGGACCGTGTCGAACGTAGCCATGGTCTGACGCTAGCGGCATGGCAATTCCCACGCTTTGGAGACAGGGCGCGCTCCGCTCAACATCACGCCGAGATCAGCGCACGCTCGGTCGACCTCAGGGCGCGCCGCAGGGGTGGCTGGTGTGGGTGTTGCTGAGGTCGACGGCCTCGGGGGGGCCGACGCTGGCGGGGTCGCGCTCGTCGAGGAAGACGACGGACGGGACCCCTCCGAGCACTAGGTCGGATGCGAGGTCGACAACCTGTTGCGTCTGACCGGGTGCGAGCAGCAGCAGGTTGAGGCTCCGTTCGAGCGACTCGCGGGTCACCGGATCCTCGCCGGGACCTTTGCCGGCGTTGAGCACGTCGACCAAGTGGTCGGCGGTCTCGTTCCAGGCCTTCGGATCCGTCCGAGGATCGGTCGAGGCCAGCTCGGTCAGGCCATCTCGCGCGCGGTACCGGGCGATGTTGTTCTCACCGGTGACCACGATGATGGCCTGGTCGAAGTCGCCTGAGCACATGACGCGCTGAGGCTCGATGGCGGCGTCGTACTGGGGCTGGCCGCCGACGGTGAAGCCACGCCGCTCGAGGTCGAGGATGAGGCCGAATCCGAGGCCGCCCAGGTAGGCGGGGTCGTCCCACGTGACGAGGTAGCGGGTGCCGGGATCGAGCTTGGAGGCGACCGCAGGAGCCAGGACCTGCTCGGAGCGCCAGGACTGGTCGTAGGGAATCTCCTGGCGCGAGATCCGCACGGCGGTGACGCCGCTCAGAAGCACGAGGCCGATCACGGCAAGCCCGGCGAGGCGTCGTTGCGCCACGGGTGACGGCCGGGGAAGCAGCACGGCGAGGCCCCAGCCCAGGGTGAACACCTGCATGGCGACGATGACCACGATCCAGCGGAACGTGTACAGGTACAGCGAGCCGAAGATCCGTGACACGGCGAACATCCCCACCAGCAGCGTGCCGGCGAGCAGGGCGTTGAAGCGGCTCAGCGCCGGCCGATCGCCTCGGACCATGACGAACCCGGCGACGACCGCCCAGGCCAGGAGGAAGACCTTCCCCGGCCACGTGGATCCCTCGACGGCGGCCCCGCCCCAGACCCACGAGCCGAGGGGCCCGGTCGACTGGAAGACGGCCTCGATGCCCGCCTTCAGGCCGATCGGCGGATCGGAGGGGTTGGAGAAGTTGGCGATGAGCTTGGAGACGTTGCTCGGGTCGTTGTGGACGAGGTCGTAGAGCGGGCCGGACCAGGCGACGAGCGCGACGACGACGGCAACGCCGAGCGGGATCCCCCAGGCGGTCCCCGAGGGTCTCGCTCGGTTCTGGGGATGTGCCTCGTCGTCGTCCGCAGCGGCCGTCGTGGGCACGCGCCACCAGCGGATCAGCGGGGCGATGAGGGCCACGCCGCACAAGGGGAGGGCGAGCGGCAGGTAGCCGACGTGGCCCTGGAGGGCGTAGCTGGCGGCGGCGACGGCGACCACGGGCGCCCACTGCCCTCCCTCGATCGCCGACCAGGTGGCCAGCAGGAGCACGGCGAACGGGAGGAGGGACACCCAGGGGTTCCACGGTTGCGACAGCGCGTCCAGGCCGAAGCCGCCGATGAGCACGACGGCGATGGCGCCGTACCAGGCGCACGCGCCGATGCCGGCGCGGCGCTTGACCAGCCACACCGACAGCGTCAGCCAGGCCACGTTGATCAGGGCGGTCGCGGCCTCGAACGCCCACGACGAGCCGCCGAGCAGGGCGTAGATCGGCCACGTCACCCAGAACATCAGCGGCCCGGGGTGGTTGCCCTGGCGGAACTGCTCGTCGGCGATGCGGCCGGCGGCACCCACGAGGGGCGGGTGGCTCGGCAGCGAGAGCATCCGCAGTTCGGCCTGAGCCTGATCGCCGGTTGGATACCAGGTGCGCTGGGCGAGGGCGATGATCAGCACCACGATCGGGAGGGCGCAGACGGCCGCGATCAGGAGCCACCGCAGGTCCCTTCGGCGATCGACAGCGGGATCGTCGGCGGGCACGGGGAGTCAGGGTAGCCAGAGGCGCCCATCTAGGATGACCGGCCATGGCTGCGACGACCACCGCCGCAGCAGACGCGCCGGTCGAACCGGGCTCGCTGAGCGGCCGGAACCCGCAACTCGAAGGCCTCCGGGCGGTTGCCGCGCTCGCCGTGCTGGTCACCCACGTCTCCCTCAACGCCATGGGCAACGAGGGCCCCTTCGGCGGTTTGCTGGCGCGCCTCGACGTCGGTGTCGCCGTCTTCTTCGTCCTGTCGGGCTACCTGCTCTACCGACCGTTCGTGCGTGCGCTCCTGCGCGACGAGCCGCTCCCCAGCGTGCGGCGCTACTTCCGCCACCGCCTGCTGCGGATCGTCCCCCTCTACTGGGTCGTGGTGGTGGCGTCGTTCCTGTTCGCACCCGCCGTCGGGCTGGTGATGCCGACCACGGGCTTCAACCCGTCGGCGGTCGGCGCGACCAGCGTGCCGCTGTGGACGATGGCTCGCTTCGTCACGTTCACCCAGGTGTACTGGCACGACAGCCTCGCCGGACCCTTCCCGCAGGCCTGGACGCTCGCCACCGAGATGGCGTTCTACCTGTTCCTTCCGGCCCTGGTGTGGGCCATCGCCCGCCGCAACCGTGGGGACCGGCCCCAGCGCCTGCGTCGGCAGTGGCTCGCCCTCGGCGGCATGGTTGCGGTCGCTCAGCTCTACCGCCTCGCCATGGTCCTGCTCACCCATCCGTTCGACCAGGGCGTCGATGCGGGGACGACCTACACCCAGATGGGCGCCTGGCTGCCGAACCACCTGGACCTGTTCGCCGCGGGCATGGCCATCGCCGTCATCGTCGTCGAGCGGGATGACCGGGGCCCGGGCCGCCTGATCGGTCGCCGCTTCGATGCCATCTACTCGAGGCCGGGGGCGGCCGGAGCCTCCGTCCTCGCCGGCCTCTTCGTGCTGTGGCTCGCCGGCTACCAGCTCGGGCTGTCGCGGACCGATCTGAGCTACGGGCAGGTGGGGGAGTTCCTGCGCCACGGCGCCTACTTGGCCATCGCCCTCGCACTCGTCCTGCCGTGCGTGTTCGGCCGTGCGGCCGGGGGAGGGTTCCGCTGGTTGCTCGCCACGGCCCCGATGCAGTTCCTCGGCCGCATCTCCTACGGCATCTACCTGTGGCAGATCCTGGTGATCGGCCGGTGGGTGAGCAGCCCGTTCACGCCCGGTGGGGCCGATGCTGCGCGCCATCCCGGCATGCAGTTCAACGTGCCGTTCTGGACCACCCTCGCCTGGACCGTGGCCGTGACGGTGATCCTCTCGACCCTCAGCTGGCACCTGGTCGAGCGCCGGGCGCTTCGCTTAAAGGACCGGCCGCTGGGCCTGTTCCTGGGCGGCGTGTGGGCCGTCTCGCTGGTGAGCTTCGCCACGCGGATCTGGTCGTTCGGCTCGATCATGGAGCGCAACCCGGGCAACGGCGACCCGTTCTACTACCACGCCCAGGCCAACATGCTGGCCGACGGGGTGGGCTTCGGCGAGCCCATCCAGTGGCTCACCGAAGGCCGGTTCGTGCCCTCCGCGATCCACCCCCCGCTGTTCACGCTGTGGCTCACACCGGCCTCGCTCCTAGGCGCCCGGGGGTACCTCTCGCACAAGACGTTGGCGGCCCTCGCCGGCGTGGCGGTGATCGTCGTCGCCGCGCTGCTGGCGCGCCGGCTCGCCGGAGACCGGGCCGGGGTCGCCGCTGCGGTGCTCGTGGCCATCTACCCGAACCTGTTCATCATCGACGGCAGCCTCTGGCCCGAAGGGCTCTACACCGCCCTGGTCGGTGCGGCCCTGGTGCTGGCCTATCGGTGGAAGGACCGACCATCCTTCCTGCGGGCGGGGCTGGTGGGCGCAGCGGTGGGCGGAGCCATCCTCACGCGCGGCGAAGCCCTGTTGCTGCTGCCCCTGCTGTGCCTCCCGCTCGCGATCTCCGGCCGCAAGCTCACCGCGCCGTGGTGGCTCCATGCCGGGATCATGGGGGTGGTGGCCCTCGGGCTGCTCGCGCCGTGGACGATCCGCAACCTGATCCGCTTCGAGGAGCCCGTCCCGGTGTCCACCAACAGTGAAGAGGTGCTCTTCTACGCCAACTGCCCGGACACGTACTCCGGTGCGCTCGTGGGGTACTGGTCGTTCAACTGCCAGGAGCAGGCGCGCCAGGAGCGGGTCGCGGCCGGGCTCCCGGCGGATCCGCCGGGCGATGAGTCCCAGCGGGCAAAGGGTTGGGGCGAGCTCGGGCGCGAGTACGCCAAGGACCACTCGGACCGGTGGCCGGCCGTCGCGGCGGCGCGGGTCGCCCGGGTGTGGGACCTCCGCTACGGCGAGACCAACGCCAAGGTGCTCCAGTTCGAGGGACGCCCGTACGACTGGTCGATCCGGGGCCTCTGGCTGTGGCGCCTGCTGCTCGTCCCCGGCCTCGCCGGTCTCGTGATCCTGCGCCGCCGGCGGGTGATGGTGTGGCCCCTCGTGTCGATGCTGGCCATCGTCACCGTGACCGCGCTCGCCGTCTACGGTCACATCCGCTTCCGGACGGTCGGCGACCTCGTCATCCTCGTGGGCGCGGCCGTCACGGTCGACGCCCTCCTTCCCGCCCGCCGCACCCCGGCTGCCGACGAAGCCACCCAGGAACCCGCCCCCGACGCCGCTCCCGCCGAGCTCCCATGACCGACATCCCCGCACCCTCCGATCAGGTCGTCGGGTCCACCGAGGGCGACGAGTCGGTCGCCGCCGTCGAGCGGGACGGGACCCTCCCGGCGTGGACGGTCCGCCGCTTCACGTGGAAGTCGATCCTGTCGGTGTCGATCGTGGCCGTCGCGTTCGCCATCCCGATGCGGGCGCTGATGCGCTACCAGGGCCCGCCGATGGAAGAGGGCTTCATGCTCGTCTTCCCGGAGCGGATCCTGGCGGGGGACCTCCCCCACAAGGACTTCTTGCACCTGTACGGCCCGGGATCGCTTTGGGCCCTCGCGGGTTGGTACAAGCTCGTCGGCGTCTCCATCACGGCCGAGCGGGTCTTCGGGTTGGCCCAGCTCGCTGGGATCGTGTTCGGCGTGATGGCCCTCGCCTGGCCCTGGGGTCGTCGAGTGGCCAGCGCCGCGGGTGTCCTCGGGGTCCTGCTCTCGACCACCGCCATCGGCCTGACCGCCCTCGCCTGGGACGGCGCCGTCGCGCTCATCGTGGCGTCCGTCTGGGTCGGGCTGCGGGCCCGCAGGTGGCTCACCGACACCAACGACCCGCCGACGCCGGCCGCCACCGGACGAGCGGACCGCCTCCTGGTGTGGAGCGGCGTGCTCGCCGGTCTTGCCCTGCTGTTTCGGCCCGACGCCATCGTCGCCACGGCGCTGGCGACCTTCGGTCTCATGGCCGGTCTGGGCTGGGGGCGTTGGAAGCGGTGGCTGCACGGGGCGGTGCCCGTCGTTTCGCTCTACGTCGTCCACCTGGCGCTCTCGGGCCCCTCGGCGGCGATCCGGGGAATGGTCATCGAGCCGGTGTTCGACCTGCGCGGGGGACGCTCGCTGCCTCGACCACCGTCGTGGAACACGTTCGACGGCGCGCTGCAGAAGGTCGCTCTGCTCCGGCCGCAGCCCTGGCCGCTGCCGTCGCTGCACTCGCCGGCGCAGGCGTTCGTGTGGTTCTTCCTGCTGCCCGCCGCAACTGCGGTCGTGGTCGGCGTCGGATGGTGGCGCGTCCGCGCCGAGCCCGGCGCCTGGCGCCCCCGTGTGCTGCTGACGGTTGGCCTCCTCGGTCTCGGGCTGATGCCCCAGGCCATGCAGCGGGCCGACACCACCCACCTTGCCTGGGTCAGCTGCGTGACGCTGGCGTTCTTGCCGGCGGCCATCTGCGAGACCCTCGAACACGTCCGGGTTCCGGCGATCCAACGTTGGGCCGCCACCGTCACGGTCGCCATCGTCGCCCTGCTCCCGCTGGTGGTGATCCCGCACTTCACGGCTCGGACCTACCTCGACCTGGCCAAGCAGAGCGTCAACGGCAACGTCTTCGGCTACCCGGTCACGTACGACGGCCGCACCTTCTACCTGGGCGCCGAGGACATCGCGCCGGTCGCCCAGGAGATGCTCGATGAGATCGGCCCCCAGATCGAACCGGGGCAGAAGGTGTTCGTCGGCACCGCCGACCTGCGCAAGACGCCCTACTCCGACGCGTACCTGTACTACTTGCTGCCTGACGCCACGCCGGGCACCCGCTACATCGAGATGGATCCCGGGATGGCCAACGCCGCTGATTCGGGCCTGGCCGACGAGGTCTCGGCATCGGACTGGCTGATCCTCAGCCACGTGTGGGACGCCTGGGATGAGCCCAACGACTCCCGGCTCAACGGGTCGAACGAGCCGAACGAAGTGGTCGCCCGGGACTTCTGCCTCGTCGACGAGTACGGGTCGGAGGATCGCCCATTCTTCGAGGTGTACCGGCGCAAGACGGCCGACGGCGGGTGCCAGCCCGCGTCCGGCTGACAGGTAGCCTCGCCCCTCGTGCGAATACTGGTCTGCATACCCACGTACCAGGAGGCAGCCAACGTGGGCCGGTTGCTGCGGGCCGTTCGCAACGCCGCTCCGTCGTCAGACATCCTCGTGTGCGATGACAACAGCCCCGACGGCACGGGAGAACTGGCTGAGCAGACGGCCGCTGAACTGGGGCGCATCGACGTCCTGCACCGCCCGGGCAAGGAAGGGCTCGGCGCGGCCTACCGGGAGGGGTTCCGCTGGGGCCTCGACCATGGGTACGACGTCATCATCCAGATGGACTGCGACTTCTCGCACGACCCGGCGATGATCCCCGCGCTGCTGTCTGCCGTCGAGGACGGGGTCGACTGCGCCATCGGCAGCCGCTACGTCCCGGGCGGGTCCACACCGGGGTGGCCACTGCACCGACGGGCCCTGAGCAAGTACGGCAACCGCTACACCGCCGGCGTGCTGCGACTGGGCATCAAGGACGCCACCGGCGGCTTCCGCGCCTACCGGGCGTCCACGCTGGAGACCATCGACATCGACTCGACCGAGGCCAACGGCTACGCCTTCCAGAGCGAGGTTGCCCTCCGGATGGCCCAGGCACGCCTGCGTCTGGAGGAGATTCCGATCACGTTCGTGGACCGCGAGTACGGGACCTCGAAGATGTCCGTGAAGATCATGGCCGAGTCCATGGCCCGGGTGACGGCGTGGGGGATCTGCAGCCGGATGGGTCGCAGCGCCACCGCATCGTGACCGATCGCCGGTACCGTCGCCTGCTGGCGGTCGTGGTCGTCGTGGCCCTCGGGCTGCGGATCGCATGGGTCCTCTGGGTGAGCCGGGAGCCGCAGGGCATCTTCCTCGACCCGTCCCGGTACCTCGGGTACGCCCGGCAGATCGCCGATGGCCACGGCATGACCGAGACCCTGACCGGCGACCCCACGGCGTACTACCCGCCCGGCTACCCCTGGTTCCTCGGCATCGTCACGTGGCTCAGCCAGCCCTTCACCGACGAGCCGTGGCTCGCCGCCGGCCTGGTCCAGGCCGTGCTGGGAGCCACGACGGTCGCGTTGGTCGCGACCGTGGCCAAGCGGCTGGCCGGACCCGTGGCCGCCTTGGTCGGCGCGGTCGTGTACGCCCTCTATCCGAATCTGGTCTTCCACACCGGCGCCCTGCTGGGCGAGACCCTCTACAACTTCGTCTTCCTCGCCTTCCTCGCCCTCCTGCTCTCCCGCCCATGGGACGCGACGTTCAACCCGTGGCGGACCTTCAACTGCGGGGTGCTGCTGGGCCTCGCGGTGATGGTGCGGCCCATCTCGCTTGCGGTGATCCCGGTGGTCGTCGTGTGCTGGCTCGCAGCGCGCAAGGATTACCGGGTCACGCTGCGCTGGAGCTTGGCCCTGCTCCTCGGTGTGGTGGTGTGCATCGTGCCCTGGACCGTGCGCAACGAGGTCCGCCTGCACGCGTTCGTCCCCATCTCGACCAACACCGGCGACAACCTCTGCATCGGCCATGCCGACGGGGCTACGGGCGCCTTCACCCCTCTGGACGCCTGCGCGACGAAGTACCGCTTCCTCGACGGCCTCTCCGCAGAGCTGGGCAGCGACAAGGCCAAGCAGCGGATCGCCTTCCGGGGCATGGTCGACAACATCGACCGCGAGCCGTGGCTGATGTGGCGCCGGACCTACTACATGTGGGTGCGCGACGGCGATCACGATGGCCTCTTCGCCGTCCAGTCGTACCGTCAGGACCGCTGGATGGGCCTGCAGACCGAGGCCCGGCTCATCGCGCTGGCCGACTGGGTCTACTGGCCCGTCGTGGCCGCCGGCCTCGCCGGCCTGGTGCAGCTCGCCCGCCGTCGTGAGCCGCAGGCGATCGTCCTCGTCGGCTCGACCGTGATGACCGCCCTGATTCCGCTGCTCTTCTTCGGCGACCAGCGCTTCAAGGTTCCCGTCATCCCGCTCCTGATCATCGCCGCCGCCTGCCTGGCCGATGGCCAGTGGGGCCGAGCGCCCTCGCCGATCCACGAAGCCACCGACGAGCCGGCTGCGCCCAGAGGAGATCCGGCGGTGGCCTGAGCGCTCAGCCGGTGCTGGTGCCCGGCGGGAAGCCCTTGGGGCGGATGAAGAGGCCTTCGGCTTCGCTCAGGAGGGTGTCCGCGAGGGGATCGGCGCCGTCGTCGAGGGACGCCTGGATCAGGCTCCGACCTCGCCGTCGACCTCGGTGCCGGCATCGTGATCCATGGCGGCCAGGTCGCTCGAGATGGCGTCATCGGCCAGGGCGGTGGTCGCGGGCTTGTGGGCGTCGATGACTTCGCGCTTGATCACGGGTGCATCACGACCGGTGCCGTGGCTGCCGGGTGCGCGCTCGGCGGCCTTGTCGGCGATGAACTTCTCCTTGACCGACGAGGTGGCCTCTTCGTGGTACTCCTCCTCCACGTTCACCTCCCACACGTCGTGAGTAGTGCCGGTGGCGATGTTCTCCACGGTGAGCATGGCCGTGAACATCGAGTGGTCCTGGTTGTTGTACCGGAACATGCCGTTGCGGCCCACCGGGTGGACGTTGCTGGCATGCTCGGCGAGCCAGCCGCGGAGGATGTCGACGTTGGCCCGGTAGCGGTCGTCGTAGATCGGATAGGCCTTGGCCTGGCGGACGACCCAGCCCGCCTCGATCTGGCCGGCCTTGCACAGGCCGAGCTGCTCAAGCTCCTTCTTGGCCCGCTCGATCAGCCACTCGTCGGTGGCATTCCACTCCTCGTCGCCCTCCCAGACCGTGTACTCGAGGCCGAGGGTGTTGCGACCCTCCTTGACCATGTACGGGGACCAGGATCCGAAGTTCTGGATGCGCATGGTGCGCACCTTGGGATCGTGGATGTAGATCCAGTTGTCGTCGAAGTCGATGAGCTCTTCGGGCATGGCGAGGGCGACGATGAGGTAGTCGCGGTAGCGAAGGTCCTCGGCCGCAGCCTTCACCTCGGCGGGGACGGGCGGGACCATCGCCTCCAGCAGGTGCGAGATCGGCATCGAGGAGATGACCTCGGTCGCCGGATACGTGGTGGTGGTGCCGTCCTTGTGGGTGGCGGTCACGCTGGTGGCCTTGCCGTCGGAGTGGGCGACCGTGGTGACCGAGGTCTCCATGATGACCTCGGAGCCCTGCGCCACGACCTTGTCGGTGCAGGTCTCCCACATCATCCCCGGACCGTGCTTGGGGTACTGGAACTCCTCGATGAGCGAGGTGATGTCCTTCTGGTTCTTCTTGGGCAGGAGCGCGTTCACGATGGCGTTGCCGAGCGACAGGCCCTTGACCCGCTGGGCCGCCCAGTCGGCGGGCATCTCGCTGACGGGAACGCCCCAGAGCTTCTCCGTGTAGGTCTTGAAGAAGGTCCGGTAGAGGCGCCAGCCGAAGCGGGCGACGAGCCAGCCCTCGTAGTTGGTCTGGTCCTTCGGCGGGCGGACACGAGCCCAGGCGTAGGACAGCACGCAGAGGACGGCCTCGACGATGCCCAGGTTCTTGAGGGCGTTGGAGGCCTTCAGCGGGTAGTCGAAGTACTTGCCGTTGTAGAAGATGCGGCTCTTGCGCGGCCGCATGAGGAAGTCCTCGTCCGGGAGGATCTCGTGCCAGAGGTCCTCGACGGGCTGCACCTTCGTGAAGAACCGGTGGCCGCCGATGTCGAAGCGCCAGCCGTCGCGCTGGGCCGTGCGGGAGATGCCGCCCACTCGGTCGTCGGCCTCGATGATGGTCGAGGCGACGCCGTGCTTGTGGAACTGGAACGCAGCGGTGAGCCCGGCGGGGCCGGCGCCGATGACGACGACCTCGTGCTCAGGTGCGGTGGGCGTGTCGGCTGCAGCTTCGGACATGGAGGAGGAACCGTCCTGAGGGGTGGGCGTGGAAGAATCGGCGGCGTGACGTCTGCGACCACGACCACCGGAGGGCTCCCCGCCCAGGCCCGGGTGGAAGCTCGATGACCACGGCCGTGCTGGCACGCGATGGCTCCGAAACTACCGGAACGGCTCCCGCTCGGGTGCATTTCCGCGGGTTCGAGGTCCTGCGGGCGATCGCGGCGGTGATGGTGGTCGTCCACCACGCCGGCTCCTACGCGGGAGAGGCCCGCACCGGGTCGCTCTACTCGCTCACCGCGGTCATGGACAGCGGCGTCGCCGTGTTCTTCGTGCTGTCGGGCTTCCTGATCTACCGGCCCATCGTGGCCGCCCAGGTCGAGGGCCGATCGCCGCAGCGGACGACCACCTTCTGGTGGCGTCGGGTCCTGCGGATCGTCCCGGCCTACTGGATCACGCTGACCTTCTTCTGGGCCCTCGGCGCGTTCCACCTGGGCGCGGATTGGTGGCGGTTCTACCTGTTCCTCCAGATCTACTCCCCGACGACCGTCCTCAACGGCGTCACGCAGGCGTGGAGCCTCTGCACGGAGATGACCTTCTACCTGTTCATTCCGATCTGGGCCCTGGTCCTGGCCGCCGTGGTGCGCCGGGGACGATCAGCCGGTCAGACCGCAGCCATCCACCTGGCCGGGTGCGCTGCGCTGTGGATCGGCGGGACCCTGTCTCGGATCGCTGTCGAGACGTGGGTGCCGTCCAAGCGGGGCATCGCGTTCGACTGGCTGCCCACGAACCTGGACCTGTTCGCGACCGGAATGGCCCTCGCGGTGCTGTCGGTGTGGGCCGCGCACGACGACGGCTTGCGCCGCCGCCTCGACCGCCTCGCCGGGCGGGTCGAGCCCTGGTGGCTGGCGGCCGGCGCCCTGTTCCTCTGGTACGCCTACCAGGTCGGCCCAGCGGACTTCGTCACCGGGTACTCCGGATGGTTCTGGCACCGGCGACAGATCACGCTCGGCCTCTTCACGCTGCTGTTGATGGTTCCGGCGGTCTTCGGCCCCCAGGACCGGACCTGGGCCCGGCGGGCCTGGTCGTGGAAGCCGCTGGTGTGGGTCGGCTCGGTGTCCTACGGCATCTACCTGTGGCACTTCGACTGGATGAAGCGCTCGATCGCAAGCGCGCCCGGTCCGGGCAAGCCCGGCTGGCCCGGCTGGGTCCACACGCCGCTCGGCAACAGCAACTTCACGTACCTGCTGATCGTCGGCCTCGGGGCCGCGGCCTTGTTCGCAGCGGTGAGCTGGTACCTGCTCGAGGAGCCGTTGCAGCGCTTCAAGGGTGGACTGCGCAGAGGTGCCTTGGGCACCGCTGGAGCTCCGCAGTAGCGTCGCCCGTCGTGCCCAACGCTTCTCCCACCTCTCCGGCTGCAGCGGCCGACACGAGTGAGCAGCCCGATCCGCTCGCCTGGGGATCGTGGACGCGGGCGTTCCAGATCCTGATCGTCGGCGCGCTCGTGGTCGGCCTGGTCCTGCGATTCGTCACGACGTCGCCGCTGTGGCTCGACGAGGCGCTGAGCGTGGACATCGCCCGGCTGCCGTTCTCGGACATGATCGAGGCACTGCGCCACGACGGCCATCCGCCGCTCTACTACCTGCTGCTCCACGGCTGGATGTCGCTCTTCGGAGAAGGTGACATCGCCGTCCGCTCGCTGTCGGGCGTGTTCACGGTGGCAGCCCTCCCGCTGTTTTGGATCGCGGGGAAGCGCTTCGGTGGGTCTCGGGGAGCGTGGCTCACCATGGCGGTCGTGGCGGTGTCGCCCTACGCCCTGCGGTACGCCACCGAGACCCGGATGTACTCGCTCGTGATGCTCCTGGTCCTGGCCGGGTGGCTCCTGCTCGACGACGTGTTGCGCCGGCCGAACCTCGTCCGCCTCGGCGGGCTGGCGGTCATCGTCGGCCTCCTATTGTGGACCCACTACTGGTCGATGTGGCTGCTCGCCGTCGTCGGCACCGCCCTCATCGTGCGCCTGGTCCATGCCCGTCGCGCCGGTCGAACCGACGATGCGCAGATGGCCCGCAACGCCATCTTGGCGATGGTCGTCGGCGGGCTGCTCTTCTTCCCCTGGCTCCCGAACCTGCTCTACCAGGGCGCCCACACCGGCACCCCGTGGGCCCGGCCCGTCCGGCCCACCGAGATGCTCACCTTCACCGTCGCCGACCTCGGCGGGGGCGGGTACGCCGAGTCCCTGGTCCTCGGCTGGTTCGTCGCCCTCCTGATGGCCACCGGCCTGACCGGACTCGGACTCGGTGGTGCCAAGATCGAGGTCGACCTGGCCACGCGTCCGAAGGGCCGACCGTTTGCCATCGCCATCATCGGCACCATGGCCGTCGGCACGATCGTCGGCTATGCCACGGGCGCCACCTTCGCCAGCCGCTACGCAGCGGTCTTCGTCCCGTTCGTGTTCCTGTTGGCTGCCCTGGGTCTCGCCCAGCTGTCGCGGCTTCCGCTCATGATCGGGCTGGTCGCGCTGCTCGGCCTGGGGTGCGTGGGTGCCTATCGCAACATCACGGTCGACCGCTCCGACGCGCGCACCTCAGCCGAGGCGATCAAGGCCCGCGCCGATGACGACGCGCTGGTCGTCTACTGCCCGGACCAGCTCGGACCCTCGACGTCGCGGCTCCTCGATGGTCGGTACGACCAGGTCACCTACCCGCGCTTCGAGGGCCCCGAGCTAGTCGATTGGAGCGACTACACCCAACGGCTCGACGAGGTGGAGGTCGATGACTTCGCGAAGGAACTGCTCGATCGAGCGGGTGACCGCCAGATCTTCCTCGTGTACAGCACCGAGTACATCACCCACAAGGAGACCTGTCCGGCGCTGTTCAATGCCATCGGCGCCGTTCGGCCCCCGGAGGTGCTCACCACCACGTCCCACGCGTGGGAGCCATCGGCGGTGACGCTGTTCGCGAAGCCGGACGCCTGATCGGGGTCCGACCGACGTTCAGTCCTTCGACGCCACCGCGTTGGGGGTGACGTTCATCTTGGGCACGTAGTCGACGGCCACGTCGCGGGCTTCGCCGGCCTGCGCAGCGCGCAGATCGCTGCGACATGAGGCGCACGGCCCGTACCAGGCCTCGGTCACCTCGGCCTCGCATCGGGGGCAGGCGAAGTCCTGGGTTTCCGGGACGGGATCGGCGAGCGACATGGCGCCAGGCTACGCCGAGCGCAGATCGTGGACCGTGGACGCCCCCACACCGGCGACCGCTGGGTCGAGGCGTCGGATGGCGATGATCTCCGACGTGCGGAAGCTGGCCATCCGGGTGCTCCAGGTGTCGACCACCTGGCGGTCCGAGCCGGTGCGGAAGAAGGTCGTCATCTGCCCTTCCTGCTGGTAGGCGTCGACGTCGTCGATCTCCTCGGTGCTGTGGTCGTTCAGCGTGACCCGGTAGCTGGACATGGTGACCTCCTCCTGCGGTAGGCGTTGGAGGCAACCTAGGACGACTCCCATGTGGGGAGGAAGGGGCGCAACCCTGTGGATTGGCGAAGTTGTCCACAGGCCGGAGATGCGGCGGACCCACCGGACCCAACCGGACGACAGGCGCGCTACTGGTCGCGGATGTCCCGCGGCGCGTACCGGGGCGCCCGGCGAGGCGCGTGGATGCCGCCAGCGCCGATGAGGCGGATCACGCGGCCCCGGTGTCCGGCGAAGGGCTCGAGCACCTCGAGCATGGCGTCGTCGCTGTCGATGGCCTCGCCGGTCAGGGCGAACGTGACGGTGGACGGCAGGTGCACATCGCCGACGGGCACGGCATCCGCATCGCCCAGAGCAACGAGGCTCACCTCGGCCGCACTCCAGGGACCGACGCCCACGATGCTGGTCAGCCGGGCATGGGCCTCGGCTGGGGGCAGGACGGCGAGGGCCTCGAGGCGGCGGGCCGAAGCTGCGACGCGACGCACGGTGTCTGCCCGACTGCGCTCGACCCCGATCACGTGCAGGTCGTAGTACGCCACGCCGGCGAGGATCTCGGGGTCTGGCGGCAACATGAGGTCGCCCAGGCCGGGGGCGGGCTCGCTCCAACGAGTCACCAGTTGCGACTGGGAGCGGTGGGCTTCGAAGGTGGTGACCCGCTGCTCGAGCACCACGTTGATCAGCGTCTCGGTCACGGCGCCCGAACGGGGGATGCGCACGTCGGCGTGATCTCGCCAGAGCCGGGCGACCAGCGGGTGTGCTGGATCGAAGTCCGAGGCGTCGTCGTGGCAACCGATCAGGCTGGGCACGGCGTCGAGCGCGGCCTCAGCGCCCTCGCCCCACGCCGTGGCCTCGACCTGGTCCCCGTGGGATACCAAGCGCAGGGTGACGGCACCGGCGGGGCTCCGCGACGCACGCCACACCCCGGAGTCGTCGAAACGGCACGTCGGATCGTGCGGTCCCCGTCGGATCCCGAAGAAGGTCCGGTGGAGATCGATGGGGAAGGGGAGGGGGACGGTTCGCTGGAGCATGGTGATCCGGCGAACGCGTGTTCCGCCCGGGTGCCCGACCGTAGCGGGCGTCACACCAGCCCGCCACCTTGCCGCCGACAGCGACCGGGGCGCTAGGCGCCTCTGTCGTGGCCCGACGCCTGCTCCCGGGCCCACGCGTAGTCCGGCTTGCCCGACGGGGACCGGGAGATGCGGTCCACGACGATGACGGCCTTGGGCAGCTTGTAGCGCGCCAGGTGCTGGGCGCCGATGGTGCGCAGGTCCTCGAGGTCGACGGAGTGCCCGGGTGTCGGCGCCACGACGGCGACGACCTCTTGGCCCCAGGTCGGGGACGGACGACCGACCACCAGCACGTCGTACACGCCGGGGTGGTGCTTGAGCACCTGTTCCACCTCCTCGGCGAAGACCTTCTCCCCGCCGGTGTTGATGGTGACCGACTCTCGGCCGTGGAGTTCGATGGACCCATCGGCCCGCACCGCAGCGCGGTCGCCGGGAACCGACCACCGCTCGCCGCCGATCACGGGGAACGTGGCTGCGGTCTTGGCCTCGTCGCCGAGGTAGCCCCGCGGGATGCGTCCACCCTGGGCCAGCCAGCCGATCTCTGCGTCGCCGGGATCGAGGCGGCGGGTGAGCGCACCGTCGAGGACGGCCGCAGTGGCGGACGGGGCGAAGCGGGTGGGCCCGATCTCATCGCCGGCAACCGTGGACGCCACGGCCTGGCGGCCGGACTCCGACGACCCGAGCACATCGACGATGCGGACCTGGGGGATGAGTTCGAGCAACTCTGCGCGCAGGCTGGGAGAGAGGATCGCACCACCAGTCAGGACGAAGCGCAGCGCACCGAGGTCCCGTGGCCGGCGGCGCTGCTCGTCGACGAGCGGCCGGGCGAACGCATCGCCCACGATCAACAGCGACGACACCTGGTGGCGCTCGCAGCAGTCCCAGATGTCCGCAGGGTCCATGCGGTCGACGCAGTCCTGGATGACGATCGTTCCGCCGTTGATCCAGGTGCTCAGCGCGTTCCACATTGCGGCGCCGTGCATGAGCGGCGGGGCGGGAAGGGTGGCCAGGTTGCGACGGACCGCCGGTGCGACGAGCTCCTCGAGCGATTCGTACTCCGAGCCATCCTTGCGGCGCACGCCGAGCGCCGCGACGAGGAAGTCCGCCTGGCGCCACAGGACCCCCTTGGGGTTGCCCGTGGTGCCGCCGGTGTACAGCACGTAGAGGTCGTCGCCCGAGGTGACCACGTCCGGAGGCCGCGGGGACGCAGCCGCCAACGCCCCCTCGTAATCCAGCGCACCGGGGAGCAGTTCGTCCCCCGAGCCGTCGTCGACGCGCAGCAGCAAGGGCTGACGGCGCAGCCGGGGCAGGACGTCGGCCAGCGTCGCGGCGAAGCAGCCTTGGTAGACGATGGCTGCCGCATCCGAGTCCACGAACAGGTAGGCCAGCTCGTCGGCGACGTAGCGGTAGTTGACGTTGAACGCAGCGGCGCCGGCCTTCGCGGCTCCCAGCTGCGCCTCGAGGTAGGCGTTGCCGTTGTGGAGGTACAGACCGACGTGATCGTGGGGGGACTCCCACCCGGCGCACGTCTCCAAGGACGTGCGCCGCGTGATGCCGTGATCGACGAGGACGTTCGCCAGCCGGCGGGAGCGGTCGGTGACCTCGCGCCACGACCAGGTCCGGCTGCGCCAGATCAGGCAGGGACGCTCGGCGAGCTCGGCCGCGAGCCGTTCGTGGATGGCGGCCAGATCCAGCTCCACAGGAGGGGATCAGTCAGCGATGGTGACGCTGTTGATCACGACGTCGTCATGGGGTCGGTCGCCGCGGCCCACCGGGGTGGAGCTGATGGCGTCGACCACGGCCTTGCTCTCCGCGTCGGCCACCTCGCCGAAGATGGTGTGCTTGTTGAGCAGGTGCGGCGTCGGGCCAGTGGTGATGAAGAACTGCGAGCCGTTGGTGCCGGGGCCAGCGTTGGCCATGGCCAGCTTGTAGGGCGTGTTGAAGTCGTGCGAGCCGCCGAATTCGTCTTCGAACTTGTAGCCGGGGCCGCCGCGGCCGGAGCCGTCGGGGCAGCCGCCCTGGATCATGAAGCCGTCGATCACCCGGTGGAACACGAGACCATCGTAGAAGGGCGTGGAGCGAGTCTGGCCGGTCTCCTGATCGCGCCACGTCGGCTCGCCCTTGGCGAGGCTCGCGAAGTTGGCGACGGTCTTGGGAGCGGTGTCGGCGAAGAGGTCGATCGTGATGTCGCCGCGGTTGGTGTGGAGGGTTGCCTGCATGTCGGGCATCCTGCCACGTCAGGCGACATCGTCCGGAACCTGCAGCAGCAGGACCAGCGCGGCCTCGGCCTGCGCCGGCTCCACCCCACGGTTGACCCAGGACCCCGCCGAGCCGAGAACGGCGCTGATGGCGGCCTGAGCCGGGATCTCGTCGACGTCCCCGCCGGCGATGAGCGCAGCCGCCCACCGTGCCCGCACCCCGTGGAGCGCCGGGTGGTCGAACCCGCCGCTCGCGCCGAGCACGCCCCAGGCCTCCTGATCGGCCTCGACGAACGAGAAGACGCCCTGCACCACCGCCCGAAGCCGGGCGGGCGTGGTGGTGGCACGGCGTAGGCCGTAGCCCACCCAGGTGTCGAGTCGGCCGACGATCTGGACCTGCACCGCGTCGATCAGCCCCCGGCGATCGCCGAGGTAGGTGTGGACGAGGGCCCGGGACACCCCCGCGGCTGCGGCGACCTCGTCGAAGGTGACGAGGAGCGGGTCGTGCTCTGCCAGCAGTCGCTCGGCCGCATCGGCGATCAAGCCCCGGCGCGTGTCGGGATCGAGGCGCGGCGCCCGCGGGCGGCGGCCGGCCGGCGGCCGGGGAGTGGTCAGGCCGACGCCCCGGCGAGGGCCACCTGCGTGATCGACTCTCCCGGTGCGAGCGGGTGGTGGCAGGCCACGAAGTGATCGCCCTCGATCTGGGCCATGACCGGCACCTCGTCGACGCACTGCTGGTCCGCCCGGGGACACCGGGTGCGGAAGCGGCAGCCCGATGGCGGCGACAGCGGCGAAGGGATCTCGCCGCCCAGGGTCTGGCGTTGATCGGGCCGCACGTCGGGATCGGGGACCGGGATCGCGCTCAGGAGGGCTGCGGTGTAGGGGTGTGCCGGGTTCTCGTACATGACATCGGGGTCGCCCACCTCGCACAGCCGGCCGAGGTACATGACCGCGACGCGATCGCTGATGTTCTTCACGACGGCCAAGTCGTGGGCGATGAACACCAGCGTGAGGCCGTAGCGCTCCTTCATGTCTTCGAGGAGGTTCAGGATCTGCGCTTGGACGGACACGTCGAGGGCCGACACGGGCTCATCACACACGATCAGCGCGGGCTCGGTCAGCACGGCTCGAGCGATGGAGATGCGCTGGCACTGTCCGCCGGAGAACTGGTGGGCGCGCCGGCCACGCGCCACGGCGGGATCGAGCCCGACGGTGAGGAGCATCTCGTCGACCTTGGCATCGCGCTCGGCGCGGGTCCCGGTCTTCCAGATGTCGAGCCCCTCGGAGATGATGCGCTCCACCTTGCGGCGCGGGTTCAGCGAGGAGATCGGGTCCTGGAAGATCATCTGGATCCGAGTCCGCAGCTCACGCAAGGCCTTGCCCTCGACGCCGACGAGATCTTGGCCCTCGAACATGACCTTGCCGGAGGTGGGCGTGGGCAACTGCATGATGGCCTTGCCCGTGGTGGACTTGCCGCAGCCGGACTCGCCTACGAGGCCCAGCGTCTCGCCCGGAAGCACGTCGAGCGACACGTCGGTCACCGCGTGCACGGTCTGCTTGCGGCCCGTCTTGAACTCCACGACGAGGTTCTCGACGCGCAACAGCGACTCGTCGGGTGCTCGGAGGTGTGCGTCACCGATGCCGGCCATCAGCTGGCTCCTTCGGGGTCTGCCGCAGGATCGACCGGCGGAGCGTCGGCGTGATCCGGGTCGGGATCGGGGTCGAGGATGGCGTCGAGATCCTCGGGATGGTCCAACGCACCTTCGACGGCGGCCTCGTGGCGGGCGACCGCCTTGGACGTGCCGACGGGGAAGTGGCACGCGACGAAGTGGGTCGGGTCCTGCGGGTCGGGGAGCAGCGCCGGGGCATCGACGTGGCACTGTTCCTGCGCATAGCGGCACCGCGGGGCGAACGGACACCCCTGGGGCAGGTTCACCAGGTCCGGCGGCCGACCGGCGATGGCGTCGAGCTTGGTGTGCTTGGCCATCTCCAGCTTCGGGATCGACTGGAGTAGGGCCTCGGTGTAGGGATGGTGCACGTTGGCGAACAGGGCGTGGGCCGAAGCCTGTTCGACGATTTGGCCGGCGTACATCACGGCGATGTCGTGGGCTCGTCCGGCCACCACGCCAAGGTCGTGGGTGACCAGGATCATCGCCATCTGGCGATCTCGCTGGAGCTCTTGGAGCAGATCGAGGATCTGGGCCTGGACGGTGACGTCGAGGGCCGTCGTCGGCTCGTCGGCGAAGAGCATCCGGGGCCCGCACGCGAGGGCAATGGCGATCATGATGCGCTGGCGCATGCCGCCAGACATCTCGTGCGGGTACATCCGCAGCCGCCGAGCGGGTTCGGGGATGCCGACCGACGTGAGCAGGGCCAAGGCCGTGTCCTTGGCCTGCTGCTTGGAGAGGTCCAGGTGCTCGTGGAGGGACTCGGTGATCTGCCGCTCCACCCGCAGCACGGGGTTGAGGGCGGTCATCGGGTCCTGGAAGACCATGGACATCTGATCGCCCCAGTACGACCTCATGGTGTTGGGGCTGGCGTTGAGGATCTCGGCGCCGTCATAGCGAACGCTGCCCGTACGGGTGGCGTTGCCGGGCATGAGGCCCATGATCGAGCGCGACAGCACGGACTTTCCGGAGCCGGACTCGCCCACGATGCCGAGGGTGCGGCCTCGCTGGAGCTGGAGGCTGACGCCTCGCACGGCCCGGACGGTGCCGCGATCCGACGTGAACGAGGTGTGGAGGTCGGTGACCTCGAGCAGGGGAGCGCTGGTGCCGTCGGCGGGGGCGGCAGCCGGGGCAGCGTCGGTCACGTCGGTCACAGTGCGCTCTCCCGGACGTCGAAGCGGTCTCGCATCACATCACCGAGGTAGTTCAGCGAAGCGGCTGTCATGAACACAGCGAACACGGGCACCCAGACGATGAACGGTGCGGTCTGGAGCTCGGACTGGCCGGTGGCGATCATGGTCCCCCAGGTGGCTTGCGGCGGTTCGACGCTCGCCCCGAGGATGGCCAGCCCTCCTTCCGCCACGATGGCGATCGCCATGCCGAGCAAGGCGATCGAGACCATGGCCGGGAGCACGTTGGGCAGCACCTCCCGGAAGAGGATGCGGCCGTGCGTGGCGCCTTGAGCCCGAGCCGCCATGACGAACTCGCGCTGGGACCAGCTGAGCGTGGAGGCTCGGGTGATGCGCGCCAGGAGCGGGATCGAGACGATGCCGAGGGCGATGATCAAGATGACCGACACCGGCAGCTTGAACGGAGCCGATTCGCCGAGCGCCGGCGGTTCCGGATCGCCCTTGAGCACCGACACCAGCGACAGCGCCAAGACGAGTTGGGGGATCGCGAGGAGGATGTCGAACACGCTCACGAGGGCGTTGCCGGCCCAGTTGCGGAAATACCCGGCCAGCAGGCCCAGGAACCCACCGATCACGAAGCCGAGCATGACGGCGAAGAACGCGATCACCAGCGAGACCCGAGCGCCGTAGATGGCTCGAGCCAGCAGGTCGCGCCCGTTGGCGTCGGCACCGAGGATCGGGCCACCAGATTGGAAGGGGGCGAAGCGCTTGTCGGCGACCTCGGCCGCCGGGTCGTTCAGGGGAAGGATGTCGGCGAGCGCCGCAGCGCTGACGATCAGGATCAGCCAACCGGCGGCGATCCACCCCATGACTCCGAGCCCCTTCTTCTTGGTGGGCTCGTCGAGCACGGCGACGGGGACGCCGCTGGCTGCCCTGGGCCCGTCGACCTTGTCCCGTGAGAGGTCGCCCACCGGGGTGGTCGAGGTTGTCGTCTGGTCGCTCATGACCGGCGCTCCCGGATGCGGGGATCGAGCACCGTGTACAGGTAGTCGATCAGGAAGTTCAACAGGACGAAGAAGATGGCGATGAGCGCGACCGAGCTTTGCAGCGCTACGTATTGGCGCTTGAGCACGGCCTCTCCGATGAGCGAGCCCATGCCCGGGATGCGCAGCAGGTACTCCACCACCAGGGCGCCGCCGATCAGCGTGCCGACGCTGAGGCCAGCAACGGTGAGCAGGGTGAGACTCGACGGCCGCAGCGCGTGACGCCAGAGCACGCGGCGGTTGGAGATGCCCTTCGCCTTGGCCATGAGGATGAAGTCCTCCTGGAGCGTGGCCACGAGGTCGGAGCGCAGCAAGCGCATGTAGACCGCGATCTGCCCGAGCGACAGGGCCAGCACCGGCACCACCATCGATCGGAAGTGTTGCCCGAGTCCCTGCGAGGGGGAGGTGTAGCCGTCGGTGGGCACCAGGTTCATCTTGACACCGAGCAAGTACGTGAAGATCAGCGCCACCGCGAACCCCGGGAGCGAGATGCACCCGAACGCGCCCGCGTTGAACAGCTTGTCGGCCCGGCTGCCGGACTTGTACGCCGCCCACACCGCAAGGGGGATGGCGATGCCGAGCGACACCAGCTGGACGTAGAGGATCAGCAGAAGCGAGATCGGCAGGGCCGACCCGATGCGCGTGCTGACGGGGTTCTTCCCGGTCGAGGTGTAGTAGTCGCCCATATCGCCCCGGAGGAAATCCCGGGCCCAGTAGGACCACTGCACGACGATGGGCTTGTCGAGGTGGTTGTCGGCGCGGAAGTCCTTGCGCTGGTGCCCCGAACTGTCGAACGGGATGACGACGACCTCGGGCTTGCCCGGGACCAGCGAGATGAGCACCACGGTGAAGAACGTGACGCACACGAACACCACGACGAGCTGCAGGAGCCGCTTGCCGATCAACAGCATCGGACTGGTCCTCTCTCAGGCGGCCCGCCGCAGATGCGACGAGCCGCCTCGGTTCCGAACGGACGGGAGTGGGGGATCACCAGCAGGGGTGGTGATCAGTTGTCGATCCAGAGGCCCAGGAGCGAGTGCCCCGTGGCCAGGCCCGTGAAGGGCTGGAGCGCTGGATCGTCGGTGGTCTCCTGGCCGGCCTTGGACGGGTCGTCGCCGGGAAGCGGCGGGCCCAGGACGTTGTGGACGTTCGACTTCTCGACGATCGCCCATGGCGTGTACCACGACCACATGCTCCACACCTGCTTGCCGAACTCCTGGTTGACCTGCTTGTAGATCTCGGCGCGCTTGGTCTGGTCGGGCTCGCTGCGGCCCTCGTCGAGGAGCTGGTTGATGGTGGCGTCGTCGTACCCGCTGAAGTTCACCGGGTTGGTCTTGGCCCCGTACCACCACACGTAGTTGATGTCGGGATCGCCACCCGGGTAGTTGCGGAACAACATGGCCTGGTACTTCTTGCCGATGGCGTCATCGATCAGTGCCGCTTGGTCCCGCTTGACGATGCTCACCTTCACGCCGAGTTTCTGGGCACGCTGCTGGACCAGTTCGGCAAGGCGCACGGTGTCGGGGTCCGACGTGCTGGTGACCGAGAACTCGGCCTTGCCGCCATCGTTCACGTACTCCTTGACCAGCTTCTTGGCGCCCGCGAGGTCGTACTTCGGGAAGCCGGGGTCCTTGATGTAGGCGATCGAGTCCGGGCCGAACGGGCCGTTGGCCACGGTGGGCAGGCCATCGTTTTGGATCTGGTTGATCTCCTTGCGATCCGAGCCCATGGCGAGGGCCTTGCGCATCCGGAGGTCGTCGAACGGAGGCTTGCTCGCGTTCAGCTGCACGAACGACACTTCGGCGCCGTCCTCGGACACCAACATGTTCACCTTGCCGGCCTTGCGCAGGTCGTAGAGCTCGCCGCCGATCTTTTCGGCGTTGGTCGTGTGGATGATGTTGGCGCCGTCGCTGCTCTTGAGCGAGTTGACCCGGACGGTGCCGTCGGTGAGCACCCGGAACTCGATCTTGTCGGCGTACGGGTAGGTCTTGCCGTCCGGTGCGGTCTGCCAGTAGTCGGGATTGGCCGTGCCGGTCAGCTTGTCGTTGGGGTTCCACTTGTCGAACTTGAACGGGCCGGTGCCGATGAGCTTGCGGTCGCAGGTCTTGGCATCGTCGAGCTGGGCCTGGGCCATGATGCCCATGCGGCTGGAGGCGAACAGGAACGCCGGGAAGGCGACCCACGGGACCTTGGTCTTGACCGTCACCGTCTGGCCCTTGGAGGACGTCGACTCGATGTTGCTGAGCACGAAGGTGAACAGCAACGGGCTGCGGCCGGGGTAGGCCCCGCGGTAGGCGTCGATGTTGTTCTGGACGACCTTCCCCGTGAGGTCCGAGCCGTCGTGGAACTTGATGCCGTCGCGCACGGTGATCGTCCACTCGTCGAACGTGGCGTTGGGCTCGACGCTCTTGGCGAGGTAGGGGACGTAGTCACCCTCGGCGTTGGGAACCGTGAGGGTGTCGTAGATGGCCCGGACGACCATCATCCCGGAGATTGCGAGCTGGCCCTCGGGCAGGCAGTACCCGCTGGAGCTGTCCGCCTCCACGCCGTAGACGATGGTGCCACCGCGCTTGGGCGTGCCCGCATCCTTCAGACCGCTCTCGCCGGCCTTCGCGTCGAGCCCCTTATCGGCGAGCTTCTCGTTGGACTTTTTGTCGCTGGCCTTCGTTCCGCCGCAGGCGGACGCCATGAGGCTGAGGGCCAAGACGGTGGCGACGGCGGCACTGAGTCGACGACCAGACGGCCGGCTTGATTGACGCATGGGTTCCCCTGGATGTGCGGTGTGGTTGGTCGCCGTTGCCTGGGATGTGACACCCGGCAAGCGACGTGACCGTGACCATAGCCCTCTCCATGAGGTTCCGTGGCCGCGTCGCGCCAGTTGACACCGGGGTCAGCTCCGGCTGATCCACACCCCGAGCAGCGAGTGCCCGGTTACCAGGCGTGCCGAAGGCGGTCCCGCCTCACCCGGAAGGTCCGGGCCCAAGATGCCGTGGACGTTCGACGCCTCGGCGACCGCCCACGGGGAGTGCCACAGCCACACGTTCCACGCCTGCTTCGCGAATTGGCGGTTGATCGCCTCGTAGGCCTTGCGCCGCGCATCGGGGTCGGGGTTGCTCCGGCCGGTGTCGAGGTTCTTGTTGATCACCGGGTCGTCGAACCGCCCGAAGTTCACGGGGTTGTCCTTGCCGTACCACCAGATGTAATCCATATCGGGGTCCTCACCGGGCTGGTTGCGGAACGCCGCGAGCTCGTAGTCGCCGCCGATGACGCGCTTGATGAGGTTGGCCTCGGTCTCGATCTCGAGGGTCACGTCGAAGCCTGCGGCTTCGAGCATCTCCAGCTCGATCTGGGCCTGGCGAACCGCGACGGGCCCCGCCGAGCTCAGCAGCGAGAGCGACGTGTCCTTGTTCGCCTTCTTCATGGCGGCGACCTGCGCCTTGGCCTTCGCCAGGTCGTACGTCGGGAAGCCGGGATCGTCGCGGTGGCCGAGCACGGTCGGGGCGAACGGGCCGCTGGCGATCTCCGGAAAGCCGTTGTTCGACTGCTGGTTGAGCTTGTTGCGATCGATGGCGTGGGCGATGGCCAAGCGCGTGTCGAGGTCGTCGAGGGGCGCGACTGAACTGTTCATCATCACGTAGGCGACCTCGGTCTTCTCCGCCGAGACCAGCAGGTTGATGGCGCCGCTGTCGCGCAGCGACGGGAGCGTGGCCGCCATGTCCGATGACGTCGACGTGTGCATCATGTTGATTTCGCCCTGTTGGAGCTGGGCGATGCGGGAATCGCTGTTCTGGACGGGCCGGAACTCGATGGCGTTGAGGTAGGGAAAGGTCTTGCCGTCTGGCGCCTTCTGCCAGTACTTCGGGTACCGGCGGACCTTGAGCGACTGGTCGCGCTGCCAGGAGACGAACGAGAACGGGCCGGTACCGATGGGTCGGGTGGCGCAATCAGCGGGGTCGGCGTCGAGCTGCTTCTGCGCCATGATCCCGAGCCGGCCGGACGCGTAGAGCACCGCAGGGAACGCGACCCACGGAACCTTGGTGGTGACCCGGACCGTCAGTTCGTTGACGACCTCGACGTCGGCGACGTTCGCCAGCACGAAGCTGAACAGCAGCGGGCTCCGTCCTTCGTAGGACCCGCGGTAGGCGTCGAGGTTGTTCTTGACGACCGGCGCGTCGAGCATCGATCCATCGTGGAAGGTCACGCCCGACCGCAGCGATATCGTCCACTCCTTGTAGGACTCGTCGTGTTCGACCGCCTTGGCCAGGTACGGGACGTAGTTGCCGTCCCCGTCGGGGACCGTCAGCGTGTCGTAGAGCGCTCGAGCCACCTGCATCCCAGAGATGGCCAGCTCGGCTTCGGGCAGGCAGTACCCGGTGGCGCCGACTTCGGCCTCGAGGCCGTAGACCAGTTGGCCGCCGCGCACCGGCTTGCCGGCTTGGTCCAACCCGCTCTCGACCGCGGCAACAGGCACCTCGTCGTTCGAACGGGCCCCGTCCTCGTCGTGGCCGGGCAGCAGGCTGCACGACGTGGCGAGCACCGCCAGGGCAGCCGCCAGCACGGTGGCGCGGTGCCGGGTCCGGATTCGAGCGGTCGATGGCATGGAGGCTCCTCGCGGGCCTGGAGAGGGCAGACCAGCCACGGCTCCTGTCGGCCCGGGCGCGCCGAACTTGAGCGGCCCTCTGGGGGGGCGTTCGTTCCGCCGGGTCACGAGGTCACGAGGCCGAAAAACGGTGGTGGCCCCGAGTAACCGACGGGGTTTCCCTCGCCAGCTCCTCGGGGCCGACCGTTGCGAGCTGCCGGCGGCACCACCCGAAGGCGGACCTCCTGCACCTCGCTCCTTCGGTCCTCGGCGGCCGTGGCCCGGGGGCCTCGGTGCCGGATGACCGACGGTTGCCGGATCCCCTGCGCCGTGACCCGAGGGCCTCGGTGCCGAGTACCGGCGGGGTCGTCATCCCGGCGCCGCTGCCCGAGGGCTTCGGTGTCGGATCGACGACCCGGACCCGGATCCCGCTCCCGTCACCCGAAGGCGTCGGTCACGTCGTCCGAACCCACCAGACGTCGGTGACGACCGTCCCACCGAACCCACCCCCGGCGGTCCTTCCCAGCAAGCTGGTCGGGGCCTCCGTGAGCTTCCTGCCCGGTGTTCGAGCCGCTCCGTGCGGCCTGGCGAGGGACACCATGCGCCCCCGGTGAGATACAGGTCAAGCACTTTTCCGCCGTCCCCAGGGTTGTCCCCCAACCTTTTCCGTTCTCCCCAGGTTCACCCCCGAGGTGCACAGCGTCATGCACAGTCCATCCACAGGACGGGTCGGTGCGGTGGGCGCGGGTCAGTACCAGGCGCCCCGGCTGAGGAGGACGTTGCGCAGCACCGCTGGCCGGTCCGTCATGATGCCGTCGACGCCGAGGTCCAAGAGGTCGTGCATCTCCGTCGGGTCGTCGATGGTCCACACGTGGACCTGAAGCCCGGCGGCGTGGGAACGCTCGACGAAGCGTCGGTCGGTGACCGCCACCCCCTTGAACTTGTGCGGGACCTGGGCGCATCCGCCGTCGATGCGCCCGGCCGGCAGCCCGAAGGACCCGCCACGCAGGCGGGCGATGGCCTTGGGCCCGAGCGACGTGCAGAGGCGGGGGCCCAGTGCGGCCCGCAGTCGCGTGATCCGCTGGTCGGAGAACGAGCCGACGCACACCCGGTCGATGGACCCGGTCCGTTCGATGACCGCCACGAGTGCATCCACCGCCGCGTCGTGCTTGGGGTCGATGTTCACCCGAACGTCGGGGAACGCGCCGAGGAGGTCCTCGAGCAGCGGGATCGGTTCGCGACCGTCAACGCGCGCCTGGCGGATCTCCTGGTAAGGCAGCTCGGCGATGACGCCGGTGCGGTCGGTGACCCGGTCGAGGCGGTCGTCGTGGAACGCCAGGCAGATGCCGTCGGCCGTGACGTGCGCATCGGTTTCGACGTAGCGGTAGCCGAGCTCGACCGCTCCCTCGAACGCCGGCATGGTGTTCTCGGGCCAGTCGCCGGCGCCACCGCGATGGGCGAACGCCAGCGGACCCGGATGATCGAGGAAGGGCCAGGGACTCGACGGCACGGCGGCAGGGTAGCGGTGATGTTCCACCAGAACGGTGATAAGCCGTCTCGTGCACACCGTCGCCCCCCCCAACGGAGCAGGCCATGTCCGACACCGAGCAGCGCGCCGTCCGCATCGGTACGCGCACCGTCACCACCAGCGACAGCCTGGTGGTGAAGTCCCCCTTCGACGGCCACGAGGTGGGTCGGGTTCCGACGTGCGGACCCGATGACGTGCACGACGCCGTCGCGGCCGCCAAGGCGGTGCTGGCCGAGCCGCTCCCGCCATGGAGGCGCGCCGAGATCCTCGATGCCGCGGCGGCCGCCATGGTCCGCCATCGCGACGAGCTGGCCCAGATCATCGCCGAGGAGGCCGCCAAGCCGATCCGCACGGCGCGCGTCGAGGCCGAGCGCACCGTCATCACCTTCCAGTCGGCGGCGATCGAGGCGCGTTCACTGGTCGGTGAGATCGTGCCGGTCGACGGCGCCCAGCCCGGTGAGGGCAAGCTGGGCTTCACGCTGCGGGTGCCGAGAGGGGTCGTCGCCGCGATCTCACCGTTCAACTTCCCGCTGAACCTGGTGGTGCACAAGGTCGCCCCGGCCATCGCCGCCGGGTGCCCCGTCGTCCTCAAGCCGGCAAGCCAGACGCCGCTCTCGTCGATCCGGCTCCAGGAGATCCTGATGGACGAGTGCGGGCTGCCACCCGGGTGGCTCAACGTGGTCACGGGCTCGGGCGGGACCGTCGGCGACCCGCTTGTGGAGCACCCCGACGTCGCCGTGGTGACCTTCACCGGTTCACCCGAGGTCGGTTGGGCCATCGCATCGAAGGCAGCCGAGAAGAAGGTCGGTCTGGAGCTCGGCAACAACGCTCCGGTGATCATCGAACCGTCAGGTGACTGGGAAGCGGCCGCCGCCAAGATCGCCGTGGCCGGGTTTACCCACGCCGGACAGTCGTGCATCTCGACCCAGCGGATCTACGTGCATCGAGACGTGGTCGACCGCTTCACCGAGGCCCTGGTGCCCAAGGTCGAGGCACTCGTGGTCGGCGACCCGCTCGACGAGGGCACGGACGTTTCGTCGCTGATCTCGCCCAAGGAGACCGAGCGGGTCCAGGCGTGGATCGATGAGGCGGTCGCGGGGGGCGCCAAGGTCCTCGCCGGCGGCGGCCTCGTGGACGGCGTGCTCGCACCGACCGTCCTCGCACGCGTGACCGCCGACATGGAGGTCTGCCGCTCCGAGGTCTTCGGTCCGGTGGTGAGCATCATCGAGTACGACGACCTCGACGACGCCATCGCGCAGGCTAACGACACGCGCTACGGGCTTCAGGCGGCGCTGTTCACCGGTGACCTCGACGCCGCCCTGCGAGCCGCCTACGAGCTCGACTTCGGCGGCGTGCTGATCAACGAGGTGCCGACGTTCCGGACGGACCAGATGCCCTACGGCGGCGTCCGCGACAGCGGCAACACCAAGGAAGGCCCGCATTACGCCGTGCGGGAGATGACGCGCGAACGCCTCGTCATCATCCAGCGATGACCCTCATCGCCGCCCCCTCGTGAACCATCGCGAGCACTTCAGCCGTCTCGTCCGCAGCCCGTTCGTGCCGTTGGGCGAGGCGTGCTGCGTCATCGCAGCGCAGCTCGGTCACCCCGAGCCGATCGAGGCCGGCCTGGCGGCCCTCGAAGGGCTCACGGACGACACGGTGGTCGCGGTGCTGTCCGCAGCTGGGCCGGAAGGCAAGACGCTGGATCTCATCGCCCGGCACCTCTTCGGAACGCTCGGGTTCCGGGGCGACGCCGACGTCTACTACGACGTCCGCAACTCCATGTTGCCTGACGTGCTCCGTCGTCGGATCGGGATCCCGATCTCGCTGGGCATCGTGCTGATCGAGGTCGCCGAGCGCCTCGACGTGACCGCCACCGGGGTGGGTATGCCCGGCCACTTCCTCGTCGGCGACGGCGCCGCACCGACTCGGTGGCTCGACGCGTTCGACCACGGTCGATGGCTCGATGCGAAGGGGGCCGAGGTCCGTTTCCGGAAGATCCACGGTGACGGCGCGACCTTCGACCCTGCCTTCTTGGCCCCGACGCCGCGCCCGCAGATCCTCGCCCGGGTCCTGGCCAACCTTGCCGGGGTCTACCGGGGGCTGGGCGACCCGACGTGCCTGCTGCGCTCGTTGGAGCTTCGCTGCGACATCCCCGGTGTCGGCCAGGCCCCCCGAGCGCAGGTCGAGCTGGCCGAGGCCTACGTGACCGTGGGCCGCGTCGACACGGCGATCTCGGTCCTCGAGGCGCTCAACGAGCGGGTCGACCCGCGCCGTCGGGAGGTCCTGGTGTCGCGCATCGAACTGCTGCGCGCCGGTCTGAACTGACGGCCTCCCGCTCGGGATCGAGCACGGGTCAGCCGACGGTGGCGGGGACGACGAGCTGGGGCAGGTGCGGCGTCTCGTTGAGGCTCACCAGCTGCTTCTGGGTTCCCCCGGCCATGGCCCGGCTCACGCTGGTGTAGGCCGGCTCGAACCACATCGTCCCGGGCAGCGAGATGATGTCGCTGAGGTAGGCGTTGATCACACCGCCGTGGCAGACGACGGCGACACGCTGGCCAGCGTGCCGGGCGACGATCGCGTCGACCGTGGCGATCACGTCGGTGCGGAACTCCTGGCGCTTGGCCTCGGCCTCGGGGGACAGCCACTCGTCGACCAGGCGCTTCCACGCCTCCTCGTCAGCACGCAGTTCCTCGATCGGGACGTAGAAGTTCAGGTGGGCGTCGAACTCGCGTAGCCCCTCATCGACCACGATCTCGTGGCCGAGGGCCAGAGCCAGCGGCTGTGCCGTCTCGTGCGCCCGGCGCATCGGACTGGCGTACACGGCGTCGACGGGGTGGCGGGACCACCACTCGGCCATCAGCTCGGCCTGCTCGACGCCCTCGGGTGCGAGCGGGGGATCGGCAGGACCGTCGCCGCCATCGATCCGAAGGGGCAGTCCATGTCTGATCAGCCAGAGCTCCACGGCGCGATGGTAGGCGGCGGCTGCGTAGGGTCGGGTCGTGGCCGAACCGACCGACCTGCACGTGGTCGACGGACCAGCACCGGATCTCGACGCTCCCACTGTGGTGATCGTCCACGGCGCCATGGACCGCAGCGCGTCGTTCGGCCGGGTGGTGCGCCACCTCGAGGGGCTGCACGTCGTCCGCTACGACCGGCGGGGCTACGGCCGCAGCGCAGCGGCTTCGCCTGGCACGCTCGTCGACCACGTCGACGACCTCCTCGACGTCATCGGTGAGCGAACGGTGACCGTGTTCGGCCACAGCATCGGCGGGGTGATCGCGCTCGTGGCCGCCGAGCGCTCACCTGGCCACGTGCGCTCGGTGCTGGCCTACGAAGCACCAGCGCCTTGGGCGCCCTGGTGGCCGCAGCCGACCTCGCCACCGCCCGCCGACCCCGCCGACGAGGCCGAGGCCTTCATGCGTCGTGCGATCGGCGACCACTTCTGGAGCCGCCTCCCTGCTCGGACGCGAGCCGAACGCCGAGCCGAAGGCGGTGCGCTGCGGGCGGACATCGCCTCCGTGCAGGCCGAAGCGCCGTTCGAGCCGTCGCGCCTCGGGGTGCCGGTCCTGGCCGCGGCCGGATCCGAGACCACCTGGTGGCACCAGCGCGCCACGCGCGAGCTCGCCCTGGCCGCGCCTGGGGGCGAGCACGCCGTGGTGGCCGGTGCCGAGCACGGCGCCCACCTGACGCATCCGACGGCCACGGCCCACCTGATCCGTCGGGCGGTCGAGCGGGCGACCACCTCCAGCTGACGGCGCCGCGTCCAGCGGTAGCCTCCGGAAGCAATGTCCCGCATCCGCGACCTCCTCCGCCGCAGGCCACGCCGCACCGCGTTCGTCCTGAGCGGCGGCGGGAACCTCGGGGCGCTCCAGGTGGGTATGGCCCGGGCGTTGTTCGAGCGACGCATCGAGCCCGACCTCGTCTTGGGCTGCTCGGTCGGTGCGCTGAACGGCGCGGCCATCGCTGCGGAGCCGACGCTGGTGATGGTGGGCCGGCTCCAGGAGATGTGGCGCGGGCTCGCGGCCGAGAACATCATGCCCGCCGGCCTGTTCCCCGCGGTGCAGCTGGCGCGCAAGGGCGTGTCGATGCACGACAACGCAAACCTGCGACGGGTCATCGAGTCGGTCCTGCCCGGGCGGCGGTTCGAGGACCTCGTCGTCCCGTTCCAGTGCGTGGCGACCGCGCTCGTCGAGGGCACCGAGACCTGGTTCGACCACGGACCGCTCCTCGACCCGATCATCGCCTCGTCGGCCATCCCCGCCGTCTACCCGCCGGTCGAGATCGACGGGTTGCAGTACCTCGACGGCGCCATCGTGAATGACGTGCCGGTGAGCCGGGCGGTGGCGCTCGGCTGCGATCGGATCTTCGTCCTGCACGTCGGTTCCTGGGATCGGCCCCGTCCCGAACCCAAACGGCCGATCGACATGGCCACGTACGCCTACTGGCTCGCTCGGCGCAGCCGCTTCCAGCGCGACCTCGCCAGCATCCCGTCGAACATCGAGGTGCTCGTGCTGCCACCCGGCGGCACGCCGGTCATCAAGTACAACGACTTCGGCCACAGCGACGAGATGATCACCACGGCGTACCAGGCGACCGCTGCGTTCCTCGATGCGGCCGACGCCGACCACGCCAACGACCTCGCGGCTGCCGTGCCGCGCGTGCGCCAGGAAGATCGGCCGCGTGCGGCGCCGTCTGATGGGGCCGCACCTCCTGCATGAGGGTGAGTTGCGGCCTGAAGGGCCAGGTCGGCCAATAGGGCCGATCGACCTATTCAGGATCTCCGTGGTGCTTCCGATGGATTACCCGTCAGGAAGCAAGCACCCCGCTGGGGTGACCAACCCAACACAACAACAGGAGATACACCCCATGCTGACCAGCTACGAATTCCTCGCCACCTACCTCCGTGCCCGCTTCGGTGATGACGAGCGTGGCGCCTCCCTCGTGGAGTACGCCCTTCTCGTCGCCCTCATCGCCGTCGTGTGCATCGTCGCCGTGACGTTCCTCGGCTCCTCGGCTTCGTCGAAGTTCAACGCAGTCGGACAGTCCATCGCCAAGTAAGGGCTGATCGCAGCCCCCTCGGGGGCTGATCGCAACCCCCCAGGGATTGCAGGGTGGCCGGGCCTTCGGGTCCGGCCACCCGCCGTTTTCGGGTGAGGTCCGATCGGCGGACCGGAACGTGCCCGTAGGGTGCGGGCCATGAGCGATCGTCCCGTCACCCTCACCACCTCGGGCCCGCCCGAGACCATCCTCGATGCCGAGCCGGCGGACCTGCTGGCAGCTCTGGACGCCGCGCTGGCCCTGCGGGACGCAGATCGACGGGCCGCAGTGGCTGTGGTCGTGGCGGGGAGTCCCCGGTTCCTCGACGGCTGGGCCCGGTTGGGTCAGCTCGGTCGGGACGACATCGAACGCTATGCCGCCTTCCGCGTCGGCTACCACCGGGGCCTCGACCGCCTACGGGCGAACGGATGGCGGGGGAGCGGCTACGTCCGGTGGTCGCATCCGGAGAACCGCGGCTTCCTTCGTGCCCTCCACGGCCTGAGCGTCACGGCCGGCCGCATCGGCGAGGCGGACGAGGAGGAGCGGTGCGCCCTCTTCCTCAAGCAGCTTGATCCGGCCTGGCCGCCCGCCGACCTCGATTGAGCGAAGGGCGGACTCAGTCCCGAGGCTCCTCCGGAATCCGGTAGAGGACCGCCTCGGGCGCCAAGGTGCCGGTCAAGATGCCGAGCAGGTGGTCGGCGATCCATGCCGGTGAGTTCCAGGCCCCCAGGTTGTGGGCATGGATGAATCGATCGGCGGCTGGGAACTTCGTCGCGCTCGTGGCCCGGATCTTCTCCTGCATCGGAGTGTCCACCAACCCCGGCGACACCGAGTAGCACAGCAGGTCGGGCTCCTCGGCCGCGGTGATGCGAGTGAACTGGTCGACCGCCGCCTTGCTGGCGCCGTAGACCGACCAGCCCTCGTAGATCGACGTGGCGGCGCCGGAGGACACGTTGATGAGGACCCGTCGTGGGCCCACGAACGTCCGAGCCTGGTTCGAGAACGTGCGGGTCCCGTTCATGACGCCGCCCACGTTGATGGCGAGCGCCGTGTACATGTCGTCGGGCTCTACGCTTCGCTGAGGACCGATGGGGTCGAGCACCCCGGCGTTGTTGATCCAGAGGTCGATGGGCCCGAGGCGCTGGAGGACCGCGTTGGCGAACTGTTCGACCCGGATCGCATCGGTCACGTCGACCGATCCCGTCAGGCAGGTGGTGCCCGACCGAGCCGGGGGCTCGGTCCGGGCGCACAACCCGAGCTGCAGGCCGTGCTCGGCGAACCGGTCGGCCAGCCCGGCACCGAGGCCCTGCGACGCCCCGGTGATGACCGCCACCTTCCCACGCAGCAGCTCGGGGTCCAGCTCGAACGGCACCGGGTGGCTCATGCCGTGTGACGGTACGCCAGCGAGCGGCTCCTCTGGTCCGTCCGGAGCACGCAACCGGCGTCGGCGGGGGTGCCGGGGTTTGCGTTGGCGGCGGCCGGGCTTCAGTCCTCTTCGGAGAAGAAGACGTTCTTGACCTCGGTGTACGCGTCCATGGCGCCCATGCCGAGCTCGCGTCCGAGGCCGGATTTCTTGTAGCCGCCGAAGGGGGCCTCGAACCGGACCGACTTGTTGGTGTTGACCGAGAGGGTGCCGGTGCGCAGCGACTTGGCGACGCGGATGGCGCGGGTGGCCGAGCCCGTCCAGAGCGAACCGGAGAGCCCGTAGTCGCTGTCGTTGGAGATGGTGATGGCCTCATCCTCCGAGTCGAACGGGAGGACCGACGCGACCGGGCCGAAGATCTCCTCGCGGGCGAGCCGCATGGAGTTGTCGACGTCCGCCATCACGGCCGGAGTCAGGTAGAAGCCGTCGCCGTCGGGGACGTCGCCGCCCGAGAGCAGGCGCGCCCCCTCACCCGTTCCGATGTCGATGTACTCGAGCGCGGTGTCGCGCTGTCCCGTCGAGATCAGCGGCCCCATCTCCGTGTCGGGGCTGAGCGGATCGCCGACCTTGATGGCGCGGGTGGCCGCTTCGAACACCTCGAGGAACTCCTCGTAGACCGGGCGCTCGACGAGGATGCGCGAGCGGGCGCAGCAATCCTGGCCGGCGTTGCCGAACACCGACATCGGTGCGTCGAGGGCGGCCTTGCGGACGTTGGCGTCGGCGAAGACGATGGCCGCCGATTTGCCGCCGAGCTCCAACGACACCCGGGCGATGTGATCCGCGGAGGACTTGAGGATCGATGCCCCGGTGGTGGTCTCGCCGGTGAAGGAGATCTTGGCGGTGCGGTGATCGGCCACGAGGGCGTCGCCGATGACGCCGCCCGGGCCGGGCAGGACGTACACCTGGTCGGCCGGCACGCCGGCGTCCACGAGGATGTCGCCCAGGAGCAGCGCGGTGAGGGGCGTGAGCGACGCGGGCTTGAGGATCACCGGATTCCCGCAGGCCAGCGCCGGCGCCAGCTTCCAGCAGGCGATGAGTAGCGGGAAGTTCCACGGGACGATGAGGCTGACGGGGCCGACCGGCTCGCGGAGCACGACGTCGAGGCCGGCGTCCTGCACGGGCACGACCGAGCCGAAGTGCTTGTTGGCCGCGCCGGCGTAGTACTCGAACGTTCCTGCCGCCGCTCCCACCTCCCAGCGAGCGTCACCGATGGGGTGCCCGGCACCGCGCGCCTCGGCGGTGGCGAGCAGGTCTTCGCGCTCGCGGATCAGCTGCGACACCTTCAGCAGCACGCGTCCCCGCTCGGTCCCCGACGTGCGGGCCCAGGTGCCGCGACCGTCGGCGAACGCCCTGGTGGCGGCGGCAAGCGCGAGGTCGACATCGACCGCGCTGGCCTTGGCAACCTCCGCGAGCGGCTTGCCCGTCGCTGGCTCCGTGACCGTGAACGTGGAGCCTTCGGCAGCGTCTCGGCGTTCACCAGCGATGATCAGCTGCTCGGTCATGGGTGCCCTTCGGTCGGATTGCCGGACGGTCCGGCCAGCGGGCAATCATACGGGCGACCGACTACGGCCCCGAATGGGCCACCGAGGGATGGGGAGATCGCAATGGCTCGACTGGATGGCAAGGTCGCACTGATCACTGGTGCGGGCGGCGGCATGGGTCGGGTCGCTGCCGAGCGCTTCGCCGCCGAGGGTGCCAAGGTCGTCGTGGTCGACGTCGAAGAGAAGCCCGAGGTCATCGAAGCCATAGCTGCGGCCGGGGGCGAGGCCATCACCGTTGCCGCTGACGTGCGGGACTACGCCCAGGTCGAGGCCGCCGTGGCCAAGACGATCGAGGCCTTCGGCGGACTCACCACGCTCTACAACAACGCCGGTGTGAGCCTGGGCGACGATGACGACGTCACCTCGACGCCCGAGTCGACGTGGGAACTGACGATGGATGTGAACGTGAAGGGCCTGTGGCTGTGCTGCAAGGCGGCCATGCCGGCGCTGCTCGACAGCGGCAACGCCTCGATCATCAACGTCGCCTCGTTCGTGGCCCACCTCGGTGCGGCCACGCCTCAGTTGGCGTACACCACGTCCAAGGGCGCGGTCCTCTCGATGACCCGCGAGATCGCCGTCATCTACGCCCGCCAGGGCCTGCGGGCCAATGCCCTGTGCCCCGGTCCGGTGCTGACCCCGCTGCTCGCCAAGTACCTGTCGGACGACGAGAAGCGCAACCGCCGCCTCGTGCACATCCCGATGGGCCGCTTCGGCACCTCCGAGGAGATGGTCAATGGCGCCCTCTTCCTTGCGTCCGACGAATCCAGCTTCATGACCGGCCAGAGCCTGCTGATCGACGGCGGCATCACCGCGGCGTACACCACACCGGAGTGAGCCCGGCGGGCGCCGTGCGTGGAGGCTTCTAGTCTCTGCGCCACGCCTGCACCTCTGGGGAGAACCATGGAACGCGTGACCTTGAGCCTCGATGCACTGAAGTCGATGATCGCGGATGGGTCCGTCGACACGGTCCTGGTCGCGTTCCCCGACAACCAGGGTCGCCTGGTCGGCAAGCGGGTGATGGGCCAGTACTTCCTCGAGACCGTGGCCAACGGGTCGGTCGAAGCGTGCAACTACCTGCTCGCTGTCGACGTCGAGATGACCCCGCTTCCGGGCTACAAGGCGTTCAACTGGGAGCAGGGCTACGGCGACTTCTCGGCCGTGCCGGATCTGTCGACGCTGCGGCTGGTCCCCTGGATCGAGCGCACCGCGCTGGTGCTGTGCGATGTGGTCGAGGAGCACGACAAGACCACGCCGGTGGCCGTGTCGCCCCGAGCCATCCTCAAGGCTCAAGAGCAGCGAGCCGCCGACCTCGGCTTCTTGGTCAACATCGGCGCCGAGCTGGAGTTCTTCTTGTTCAAGGACTCCTACGCCGAGGCCGCCGAGAAGCGCTACCACGGCCTGGTCCCGCACTCCGACGTGGTCGAGGACTACCACATCCTCCAGACGACCCGCGATGAGTACATCATCCGCGACATCCGCAACGGCCTCCAGGCTGCGGGCGTTCCGGTCGAGTTCTCCAAGGGCGAGGCCGGCAAGGGCCAACACGAGATCAACCTCCTCTACGCCCCGGCCACCGAGATGGCCGACCGCAACACCATCTACAAGAACGCCGCCAAGGAGATCGCCGACAAGCACGGACGGTCCCTCACCTTCATGGCGAAGTACGCCATGGACGAGGTCGGTTCGTCTTGCCACATCCACTCGAGCCTGTGGGACCTGAAGGGCAAGAAGTCCCAGATGTGGGACCCGAAGAAGCCTGACAACATGAGCGACACGTTCCGCTGGTGGCTGGGCGGCCTCGTTCACGCATCCCGGGAACTGGCACTGCTGTTCGCTCCCACCGTCAACTCCTACAAGCGCTTCCAGCCGGATTCCTGGGCGCCCACCGCGGTGGCCTGGGGCCTCGACAACCGCACCTGCGGCCTGCGCCTCGTCGGCCACGGCCCGGCCTACCGCGTCGAGTCCCGCATCCCCGGTGCGGATGTGAACAGCTACATCGCCTTTGCCGGCGTCATCGCCGCAGGCCTCCACGGCATCGAGAACAAGCTCGACCCCGGAGACGCGTTCGTCGGGAACGCCTACACCGACCCGGATGTGGAGCACATCCCGTCGACGCTCGTCGAGGCCATCGACCTGTTCGAACACTCCGAGGTGGCCCAGTCCGCCTTCGGCGGCGAGGTCCACCAGCACATCTTGAACAGCGCCCAGCAGGAGTGGCTCGCCTTCAACCGCGCCGTCACCGACTGGGAACTGCGAAGGAACTTCGAGCAGTTGTAGGCCGGAGTCCGCGTCCGTAGGTTGCGGGCATGGCAGCAGCAGGTGGCACTGGTCCGGTTGGTCCGTATCCGGCGGCGGTCCCCGACACCGATGAGGGGCACGATGGGTACGACAGGTTGCGGCGGCGGGTGCTGTGGTCGCTGCCGTCGGGGCTGTACCTGTTGGGGTCGCGCGCCGGGGAGCGGCGGAACCTCATGACCATCAACTGGGTCACGCAGGTCTCGTTCGAGCCGAAGCTGATCGGCGTCGGCATCGAGAAGACCGCCGTGACCCACGACCTGGTCACGGAGGGGAAGGTGTTCTCGCTCTCGACGATCGACCGAGAGGACCGGGCCATCGTCCGGAAGTTCACCAAGCCCACCGAGTGGGATTCGGCGGCATCGACGCTCAACGGCTTCGCCGTGCACGAAGCCGCCACGGGTGCACCGATCCTGAGCCAGGCCGTCGCCTACCTCGACTGCGAGGTTCGCCAGGCCATCGAGGTCGGCAACCACACCTTCTTCCTTGGTGAGGTGGTGGACACGGCCTTCCAGAAAGACGAGGAGACCACTGTTCTGCGGATGGAGGACACCCGCATGAACTACGGCGGCTAGGTCGAGTCGCAGGTCCCAACAGTGGAATGCGCCTTCTGACCGGCTCGCCTAGGTTGCGGCGATGAGCGAATCGGCACGGATCCCGGAGCACGGCAGCGACGCGAAGGAGCTGCTCGCCCTCATCGAGGAGCGGCACGCAGAGGACATCGACTGGCGAGGTGGCAAGGCGTTCAGCCTCGTCTACAACGTCGATGATCACGCTCATGAGGACCTCCTCGAGCAGGTCGCGCTGCGGTACATCCACGACAACGCCCTGAACCCGTTCAAGTACCCGAGCGTCCTGCAGATGGAGCTCGAGGTCATCTCGATGGCGTGTCAGCTGCTCGGCACGGAGGCCAACGCCGGCTCGATGAGCTCCGGTGGGACCGAGAGCATCCTGCTTGCGGTGCAGGTGGCCCGGGACCACGCCCGCACCGTGCGGGGGATCGCCGAGCCGCAGCTCCTCACGCCCTCCACGGCCCACCCCGCCTTCGCCAAGGCGGCCAAGTACCTCGACGTGGAGCACATCCTCATCCCGGTCGGCGACGACGGGCGCGCCGACGTGGCCGCCACCGAGGCCGCCATCACCGACCGCACCGGGCTCATCGTCGGCTCGGCGCCCTGCTACCCCTACGGCGTCATCGACGACATCCCCGCCCTGGCCGGCCTGGCCCTCGAGCGCGACATCCTCTTCCACACCGATGCCTGCCTCGGCGGCTGGATCCTCCCGTGGTGGGAGCGCCTCGGCGAGGAGGTGGCCCCGTGGGACTTCCGGGTCCCGGGCGTGACCTCGATTTCGGCGGACATCCACAAATACGGCTACACGTTCAAGGGTGCGTCGACGGTCCTCTATAAGAGCCGGGAACTGCTCCAGCACCAGTTCTTCTGGTACGACGACTGGCCCGGGGGCCTCTACGCGTCGGGGACCGCCGCGGGCACGCGCAGCGCGGCGCCCATTGCCGGTGCGTGGGCGGCCATCAACCACCTCGGCGAGGACGGCTACCTCCGCCTCACGGACACCGTGCGCACGACCACCCGGCGGTTGCAGGCCGGCATCGAGGCCATCGACGGGCTGCGGATCACGCACCAGCCGGACGTCTCGCTGTTCGAGTTCGGGTCCGACACCCACGACATCGGCGCCATCGGCGACGTGATGGACGACAAGGGATGGAACCTCGATCGCCAGCAGGGCGGCCTCCACTTGATGATCTCGCCGTACCACGCGCACATCGTCGACCAGTTCCTCGCCGATCTCGCCGAGGCCGTCGCCACCCACGGCGAGAGCCGGGGCAAGGAAGCCTCCTACGGCGGTGTCGCCACCTGATTGCGCGTTGCTCTGACCGGGAAGTGGCCTGACGATGTCGGATGCCGTGGTGGGCGCGGTGCTGGTCGGCGGAGCCAGCCGGAGGATGGGTGAGGACAAGGGCGCGCTCACGCTCGACGGCACGCCGATGGCCCACTGCGTGCGGCGGGTGCTGTTCGACGCCGGCGTCGGCGCCGTCGTCCTCGTCGGCGGCCGCCCGGACGAGGAGGGCACCATCCCGGACCGGTGGCCCGGAGAGGGGCCGCTCGGCGGCTTGGCCACGGCGGTGCTCCACGGCGCTGCGCTCGGTGCGGTCGAGATCGTGGTGGTCGCCGCGTGCGACCAGCCCGACCTCACCGACGAGGTACTCGCATCGCTGATCCAGGCTCTCCACGAGGCCCCCAAGGAGGTCGTCGGTGCCATCGCGGTCACCTCCGACGGCCGGCACCATCCGTTCCCGAGCGCCTGGCGGGTGGAGGCGGGGCCGCGGCTGCGGGCACTCGTGGACGCCGGCGAGCGGCGGGCCGATGCCGCCTTCGGCGCCGGGCCGGTGGTCGAGGTTCCGGCAGCTGAGGCGGCCTTGGCGGACCTCGACACGCCCGCCGCCGTGGCGGCCTGGCTGGCGACTCGCAGGCTCGGCCCGGCGGCGCCGTGATCCCCCTCCCGGGAATCTCACACGACGGCCCGTACAATGCCGCCGTGGACGTTCCCGAGATCGACATCACCGAAGCCGCCCGTCGCCACGCCGCCGGGACCCCCGTCATCGACGTACGGGAACCCGATGAATACGTCGAGGGCCACGTCCCCGGCGCTCCGCTGATTCCGCTGGGCGCCGTCATGGAGCGCGTCGACGAGTTCCCTCCCACCGGCGAGGTGCTCATCATCTGCAAGCTGGGCGGCCGGAGCATGAAGGCGGCGCAGTACCTGCGGGGCCAGGGCATCGACGCCGTGAACATCGCCGGCGGCACGATGGGCTGGATCGAGGCGGGCCACGCCGTGGTCACCGGTGACGAGCCTGGCTCCTGAGCCGTGGCCTGGGAGCGCAGCGACTCTGCCCCTGATGGGGCGGACATGGGTGATCTCGACGGACACATCTGGGTCGACGACGACGCCGCGTTCGCCACCATCGTCGAGCAACTGTGCGAGGTCGAGGCCTTCGGCATCGACACCGAGTTCCACCGCGAGCGCACGTACTTCCCGCAGCTTGCGCTGATCCAGCTGTCGTGGAACGACCAGAAGGCGCTCGTCGATCCCTTCGCGGTGGATCTGACCCCGTTCGCCGATGCGCTGCAAGGGCCTGCCGTGGTGGTGATGCACGCGGCCAGCCAGGACCTCGAGGTGCTCGACCTGGCGTGCGGCGCCCTGCCTCGCGAGCTCTTCGACACGCAGCTCGCTGCCGGCTTCGTGGGTCACTCCCTGCCGAGCCTGGCGGCGCTGGTCGAGCGGTTCTACGGCGTGCACCTCCCCAAGGGCGACCGCCTGACCGATTGGCTGCACCGGCCGCTCGGTGGCGACCAGCGCCGCTACGCCGCGTCGGACGTGGAGTACCTGCTGGATCTGCGGGAGAAGCTCACCGCCCAACTCGATGAGCGCGGTCGCCTGGACTGGGCACTGCAGGAGTGCGAGGTGCTCCGGGCCAAGGGTCGGGCGCGGCGTCCCCCGGACGATGCCTGGCTGCGCATCAAGGAGGCTCGGACCCTGCGAGGGGAGGTCGCCGCGGTGGCCCGATCCGTCGCCGCATGGCGGGAGGAGCGGGCGATGGAACTCGATCAGCCCGTTCGCTTCGTCTTCTCGGACCTCGCCGTGGTGGGCGTTGCCCAGCGCAAGCCCAAGACGCTCGAAGAGCTCAAGCGCATCCGCGGGGTGGACGAGCGACACGCGAAGGGCAAGGTCGGCGAGGCCGTGCTCGCGGCCGTCGAGCGGGGGCGCGGCCAGACCGTGCCGAAGACCGGAGGTCCCACGTACGACCTCGACCGTCGGCTGCGCCCGGCGGTGTCGCTGGTCGCGGCGTGGGTGAGTCAGCTGTCGCGGGATCTCGAGATCGAGACCTCCCTGGTGGCCACCCGGGCCGACATCGAGGCCCTCCTCGGCGGTGACCCGTCGGCCCGCCTGGCCGTGGGTTGGCGGGCCGAACTGGTGGGCGAGCGGATCCGCCGCTTGGTCGACGGCGAGGCTGCTCTCGCGTTCGACGGCTCGGGGAACCTCCTGCTCGAAGACCGAGGTCCCCATGCCGTTTGAGGCCCAGAACGGCCCCTGACAAGGGCCGTGGACGACCGCAGATGGTCCTGAGAAGGCTAGGTGAACATCGTCCTGACTCCGAATGAGGTCCCGGGGGTCGGCGCGGATACACTTGCCCTTCGGATTACGCCACCTCTTCGGGAGTTTGGCCCATGAAAAAGGGTCGTCACCGCCGGTACGAAGAAGCTCGGGAGCTGAAGCGCTCGTCGGAGCCATCGTTCAACGACTTGATCGATCGCGCTGATGAACGCTCCTGCCCGGAGTGCGGCGCCGATCCTGGTCACGACCATGCCGGCTGGTGCCTGGCCATGACCGACGAAGCGCAGCAGGAAGCCGACGGCTGGGCCTGAGCCCGTCGTCACCTGCACCCTTCACCTCCGCTCCCAACAGCAAACAGGTTCTCTCGTGTCCTTCACCGCGCTCCGCAACGTCGCCCTCGTGGCGCACGTCGACCATGGCAAGACCACGCTGGTCGACGCGCTCCTGCGCTCCACCGGCGTCTTCACGGCCCACGAGTCGGGCCACCTGGTCGACCGGGTCATGGACTCCAACGACCAGGAGCGGGAGCGGGGCATCACCATTCTCGCCAAGGCTGCTTCGGTCCAGTGGGGTGACATCAAGATCAACCTGGTCGACACCCCGGGCCACGCCGACTTCGGCGGCGAGGTCGAGCGCTCGCTCGAGTTGGTCGACGGTGTCGTGCTCCTCGTCGATGCCGCGGAGGGTCCGCTCCCGCAGACCCGCTACGTGCTCTCGAAGGCGCTGGCTGCCGGGCTGCCCGCCATCCTCGTGCTGAACAAGGTCGATCGACACGACGCCCGCCCTGACGAGGTGCTCGACGAGGTGTACGAGCTGTTCATGGACCTCGGTGCGTCCGATGCGGACATCGAGTTCCCGATCATCTCCGCCATCGCCCGCGACTCCAAGGCCGTGGTCGGCATCGGCATGCCCGGCGACGGCGACGACCTGACCCCGCTGCTGCAGGCCATCGTGGACACCGTGCCGGCGCCGGATGCGGACCCGACCGGTCCGCTGCAGGCCATCGTCACGAACCTCGACGCCTCGGACTACCTCGGGCGCCTGGCGATCGGCCGCGTCAAGCGCGGGATCATGCGCAAGGGCGAGCGGGTTGCGTTGCTCGACGAAGAGGTCCTGGAGGGCGGCAAGCCGGTCGAGCGCAAGCTCGGCAGCCTCATGGGCTTCACCGGCATCGGCCGCAACGACGTCGACGAGCTCCAGGCCGGCGACCTGTTCGTCGTGGCGGGGTTCCCCGAGGTCGAGATCGGCGACACCATCGCGGATCCCGCCAATCCCGAGGCGCTGCCCCGCCTGAGCGTCGACGAGCCCGTGCTGCGCATGACCTTCGGCGTCAACACCTCGCCGCTGGCCGGCAAGGAAGGCAAGTACCTCACCTCACGCCACCTGCGCGACCGCCTCGAGAAGGAGGTCCTCGGCAACGTGTCCATCCGCCTGGAGGACACTGACTCGCCCGACGTGCTCGAGGTCTCGGGCCGCGGCGAGCTCCAGCTCGCCGTGCTCATCGAGAGCATGCGCCGCGAGGGCTACGAGCTGCAGACCAGCCGGCCCGAGGTCATCGTCAAGGACATCGACGGCAAGCGCCACGAGCCGCTCGAGCGGGGCGTCTGCGACGTCCCCGAGGAGCACGTCGGCACCGTCACCCAGGCGCTAGCCCCCCGCAAGGGCCGGGTCACCGACCTGCGTCCCGGCGACACCGGCCGGACCGTCATCACCTTCGAGGCCCCGGCCCGCGGACTCATCGGCTTCCGTGGCCTGCTGCTCACCGCCAGCCGCGGAACCGCGCTGCTCCACACCCACAACGCCGGGTGGATGCCCTGGGTGGGCGAGCTCCCGCACCGTCAGGGCGGCGCGATGATGGCCGACCGCACCGGCGTCACCACCGCCTACGCGCTCGACAACCTCCAGTCCCGCGGCGTGCTCTTCGTCGGCCCAGGCGAGACGGTCTACGAGGGCATGATCGTGGGCGAGAACAGCCGTCCGGACGACATGATGATCAACGTGGTGCGGGAGAAGCAGAAGACCAACATCCGCACCCACTCCGCCGATGAAGCCATCAAGCTCGTTCCGCCGAAGACCCAGACCCTGGAGTCGGCCATCGAGTTCATCGCCGAAGACGAGTTGGTGGAGGTGACCCCCACCAACATCCGGGTCCGCAAGCGGATCCTCAAGGAATCGGACCGCCGCCGCACCAAGCGGTAGCGGTCAGTCCCGCACCCGCAACGCCGGGTGCGGGAGATACACCTCGGTGCCCTGGCGGGCCAGGCGGCTCCGCAGGTGGGCCACCACCATGGCGTAGGGCTCCTCGCCCACGAGGTGCTGGAGTTCCGCGCCGAGCTCCTCGTAGACCGGGCGGGTCCCGCCGAAGGCCTCGGGCCCGTCGGTGCACCACCAGTGGAAGTCGTCCCCGCCCTCGCCCCAGTCGCGGCGCTTCCACTCGTTGATGGTGGAGGTGACCCACCCGTTGTCGGCGGTCTCGTCCACCCGGCGCAGCGGGAGCTGCCAGCACACCTCGGGCATGAGGTCGAGGTGGCGCTGACCCGAGGCCTCGGCGGCGTGGTGGAACGCACAGCCGAGGCCGGCCCCGTCGAACCCGGGCCGGTTGAGGAACACACAGGCATCGTCCACCAGGCGAGTGGTGGTCTCGCCGTCGTCGTTGACCTGGGTCACGCCCTGGGCCCGTCCCTCGTCTCGGAACTGCCACTGCTCGGGCGTCAGCCGTTCGGCCATCTGCTCGGTGTGGGCGATGTCGTCTGGGCCGGTGAAATGGGCCCCGTAGGAGCAGCAGCCCTGGAGGGCTTCGCTGAAATCTTCGGTGAGCACGCCCTTGCAGCCGTTGCCGAAGATGCAGCTCCAGTTGCTGGTGAGGAACGTGACGTCGAAGACCCAGGTTCGCTGCTCGTCGGGGTCCTCGAACGACACCCATTCGTGCAGGTCTTCCGGTTCGGCCACGGGGCGACGCTAGCGGCCGTCGTCCCTGGTCCGAGCCACCGGAACCGGACGGTCACGAGACGAGTGCCGCCGCTACGGTCGCCCGGATGGATGCTGCGCTGCGCTTCGCCACGGCCGATGACCTGGACGGGATCTGGGATGTCTTCCGGCTCGGCTTCGGCGGCAAGGAAGCCGATCGAAACGAGTGGAACGACGGGCTCGATCCCGCTCGTGCCCTGGTGGCCACCGGCGATCAGGGTGAGGTGGCCGCCGCCTCGCACATCCGACGCTTCGAGCAGTGGTTCGGCGGGCGCTCGGTCCCGCTGGCCGGGTTCTCTCCGGTCGCGGTGCTGCCGCAGTACCGGGCGCGGGGCCTCGGCAAGGCGGTCACCGCCGGTCAGTACCCGGATCTCCGCGAGCGGGGCGAGGTCATCTCCGGGCTGTTCCCCGCATCGGTGGAGCTCTACCGCTCGGTGGGGTTCGAGCTGGCCGGCTCCTATGTGCACCGTCGAATCCCTGCCGCGCTGTTCTCGACCCTGCGCCCTGACGTCTCGGTGCGGGTCCGGCGAGGGAACCCGGCCGACGTGGCCGCGGTCCACCGGTGCTACCAGCGTCTCGCCCACCGGACCGACGGGGCGGTGACCCGGACGGCGCGATGGTGGGCCCGCCGGCTGCCACCGAACCTGGCCGACACCAACCTGTTCGTGGTCGACCATCCCACCGAGCCGGGCGAGCTCGACGGGTATGCCTCGTACCGACACGGCAAGGCGATCCCGCCCTACGACTACTCGGTGGTCGTGTCCGAGGTGCAGGCCATGCGGTCCGAGACCTTGCGGGCGCTCTGGCGCGTGGTGGGCAGCTCGGGCTCGCAGGCCCCGCACGTGGAGGTCATCGGCCCGGCCGACGATCTGCTTTTCCTGCTGTTGGGGGGCGCCGACCCGGTGTCGGTACGCAGCGAGATCCGCTGGATGGTCCGCCTCATCGATGCCCCCGGCGCGGTCGCGGCGCGGGGTTGGAACCCGGCTGCAGCGGGACGAGTCCACCTGGAGGTGCAGGACGAGCACGCCCCGTGGAACGAGGGTCGCTGGATCCTGGAGCTGGAGGGCGGCGAGGGCCGCCTCACCCCCGGTGGCGACGGCACGGTGGAGCTGGGGATCGGTGCCCTCTCGAGCTGGTGGTCCGGCTACGCGTCGGCCCGGACCCTTTCCCTGACCGGCCATCTCCGCACCGCAGATCCCCTGGCACTCGCCACCCTCAACGGCCTGGGCACCTCATCCGCCCCCACGCTCGTCGACTTCTACTGAGTCCCGGTGTCACGAGGTTTGGAGGTTCGGTCGAACGACCCCAGCCCGGCGTGGTGCATCTGGGAGAATCCCAGGGACGGGAGGCTCTAGTCGTCGAAATCCTCGCGGGCGTTCGGTTCCTCCAGGAGCTGGATCGCCTTCACGATCGCCCGACGGGCCCGAGTGAGGCGCTTTTCGTCGACCGGGATCTCGGTTCCGCCGGCATCGATCGACTCCCGCAGCCGCACGATGGCCAGGTCGGCCATCTCCTCCTCGATCTGTTCCAGTCGCGCCTTGATGTCTTCGAACTCGCCGGCCATCCCGAGAGTCTGGCAGCCCGTCCCGACCTCCCCGGACCGATCGGCGCTACGACGGAGGCGGCGTCGGATCGGGGGCGTTGGCGATGGGTGGGGCGCTGTCGAGCCGGTTGAGGGCCCGGATGAGACGGTGCAGCGACCCGATCTGGAACTGGTCCCACACCATCACCACGCGGGGGAGCGCGAGCCGATCGCCGCCCGATACCTCGGGTGGGAGCGGAGCACTGCGTTCGATGCGACCCTCGGCCAGTAGGTGCCCGAACTGCTCGTTGAGCGCGTGGACCTCCTCGTCGGTGGGCGGGTTGACCAGTCGGAGCACCAAGCGCTTCCCCACCCACCGCAACGAGTCGTAGTTGCGCCAGAAGCCGGTGATCTCGGCCACCGCGGCGTCGACCGACTCGGTGATCAGCACCCGGTCGAGGTCGTCGGCCGACACCACGCCGAGCGATACGAGCTCGCGGTCCACGAAGTCACGGAAGCCCTTCCAGAACGTGCCGCCCGGAACGTCGAGCAAGACGATGGGCGTGGGCTCGGCCTTGCCGGTCTGCTGCAGGGTGAGGAGCTCGAAGGTCTCGTCGAGCGTGCCGAACCCGCCGGGCACCGACAAGAAGGCCCGGCTCTCCTTCACCAGCATGAGCTTGCGGGTGAAGAAGTACTTCATGGACACGTGCTTGGGATCATCGTGGATCACGTCGTTGGCCCGAGCCTCGAACGGTAGGCGGATGCTGACGCCGATCGAACGATCGGCACCGGCCCCTTCCATGGCCGCCTGCATGATCCCGGGCCCGGCGCCGGTGACCACCATCCAGCCTCGGCCGGCCAGAGCTGCGGCCACCGCGTGGGCCTGGGCGTACTGCGGGTCGTCGGCCCTGGTCCGAGCCGAGCCGAAGATCGTCACCTTGGGGACCGAGCCGAAGGGCTGGAAAATCTTGAAGGCGTTACGCATCTCGGCGAGCGCAGAGTTGGTGATCTTGAGATCGAGGCGATCGGTGCCGTCCTGACCCAGGCGCACGCCGGTGGCCAGGATCTGGATGATCTGATCGACGTTGCCGGTGATCCCGGCCACCTCCAGGAGCTCTCGGATCTGGTCGGCCACCGGGGTCTCGAGCGCGGGGGGCGGGGGGGAATTGGTAGGGCCGGTCATGACCCGGTCAGCCTGACACGCGGGACCGACCACCTCGCGGAGGGATTGGTCAACCGGTGTACGACGCCTGCCCACCGACCGGGACCGCGGGATCGGCGGCAGAGTTCGGGGAAGGCGCAGCTGGTCCCGACGCCGGGGGTGACGAAGAGGTCGACGCGGTGGGGTCGCCCTGCCAGGTGATGGTGGAGCGCTGGGAGACCACCGCCGGGGTGACCCGGTGCTGGAAGCACGACGCTGCGAGGTCATACCGCCCCGGAGGCACGTCGGCGGGCACGAGGTAGATCTGGTGGCCGGCCTCGGAACCCTCCAGGGTGAGAAAGGCCACGAACGCGCCGTTCGGCTTGTAGAGGACGGCCTGGGGCTCGGGATCCCACGGCGGCGACGAGGTCACGCCGGCGCATGGATCGAGGAACGTGATCGTGCCGGGCTTGATGGTCACGTCGCCGACCGGTGGCACCTGCGGCGCAGCCCGGCCGGTTGCGCTGGCGATGCCGGACGCACCGGCGGCCAGAACCACGCCAGCGATGGCGAGCATCACAGTCTTGGCGTACCTGCGTGCTTCCGGTCGCATGGTGCTGCTCCTCAGGCGGGCTGTGGACTCGTACCGTAGAGGGTCGTGCGCTGCTCGAGACGGCGGCCGAGCGGGGCCACGAGCGCCTCGAAGCCGGCCTCGTCCATGCCCTGGCCGTGGCTGGCGCCGGCGGCCCGGGAGATGTTCTCGTCGATCAACGTGCCGCCCAGATCGTTGACCCCGGCCTGCAGCAGCTGGCGCACGCCGGCCACCCCCAGCTTCACCCAGGAGGCCTGGATGTTGTCGATGAAGCCGTGGTAGGCGATGCGACCGACGGCGTGCATCAGCACGACCTCGCGCCACGTGGGACCGCGGCGGGCCCGCTTCCGCAGGTAGATGGGCGAGGCCATGTGGACGAACGGCAGCGGAACGAACTCGGTGAAACCGCCGGTCTCGGCCTGGAGGTCTCGTGTGCGCACGAGGTGCTTGGCCCAGGAGCGGGGGTGCTCGATCGAGCCGAACATGATCGTGACATTGGAGCGCAGGCCCACCTGGTGGGCGGTGCGGTGGGCATCGAGCCATTCTTCAGTGTTGACCTTGTCGGCGCAG
>JBKJPY010000092.1:0-2880 GCA_046594195.1 Acidimicrobiales bacterium
AGCCGAAGCAGAGTTCACCATGCGCTCATGAAGCGCAGAACGGAAACGACCAGGAGCGCATCCTCGGCGGGGTAGCAGCCCGCGCCGCGGCGCTTGTGCGTGCGAGCCCCGCTCGGGCACACATTGAACCGCTGGGTATGGACCGCTACTTGAGCCGGCCCGTCGCCTCGGCCCATTGTTCCACGTCAGGCCAGGCCCACAACAGGCCCATGGCCAGCTTCGCTATTGGGGCGGGGAACTCGGGGTGTCGTCGACGCCAGTCGTGGACGATGCTCGTTCCTACGCCCAGTCGCTTGGCGATCTCGCTCACTCCTACGAGCTCGTCTGGTTCGAATCGGCGTGCCACGTCGCAAGGGTACGCACCCCCTGCGACAGCGACGGGTTGCGCATGATCGTGCGCACATGTAGGGTGCGTATGCGCATGATCATGCGCATCTAGACAAAGGTGGCCCCGGCGGTGCGTTAACACCCCGGGACCCGGCCGGAACCTCGTGAAAGGTACCGACGTGGAGAATCGTAGGAGGCTTGACGACTGCGCGTCGGTGGCCCGTGCCGTGGAGCTGGCCCATCGGGTCCTAGGCGACGAGTGGACCTCTGTTGACCAGCGGTCCCGGGCCGGTGGAATCCTCGACGGTTTCGTTGGTTTCTGCGCCACGGGATTCGGCATTGTGGATCTCGCGGACGTCACCCCGGCCATGGCGGAGCACTTCGTGCAGGCTCCGGCCCGGGACGGCATGGAGCCATCGCTGCAGTTGCGACATCTGCGGCGAACGGCGCTGCGACTGGTGTTCCGGTCTGCGCGTTCTGCTGGCTGGCCAGTCGGGGATCCGACGCTCGACCTGATGCTGCCTCCACGGCCGGGCCGCTCAACGCGGCCGCTGACCGATGAGGAAGTCGCGGTGTGTCGGGGCTCAGCGGTGTGGTCGCTCACGGATTCCCGTCGCTCGGCGGCGTGGGCCCTTGCCGAAGCAACCTGCCGGACCGGTGAGCTCCCCTTCATCCAGGTCACCGACCTCGACCTGGATGCCGGACGTGTCTGGTTGCACGGCGGTCGGCGCACAAAACCCCGGTGGGGATACCTGAACGACTGGGGTCAGGCGCAGGTGCAGCGCCGCCTGGCTGTGATCGGATCCGACGACCCCGACACCCGGATCGTGTACCAGGGAAGCAACAGCCTGGAGGGTGGCCGGGTGTCGTCGTCGCTGGCGCTGCTCGACGTGTTGCGTCGTGCCGGATTGGCGAACGAGCCGAGCGTTCGGCCCTCGTCGATCGCAGCGTGGGCCGGACGACAGATTCTGGCGGAGACCGGGCGCATCGACGTGGTAGCCCAGCGGCTCGGCCTGACTCACCTCGATACGGCAGCCGATTTCATTGGCTGGGACTGGCGTGAGGACTCCCTCGATTGACCCGCCTCGCGAAGGTTGGGGTCGGGTCGCTCGATCGGCTCGAAGCGCTCGTTGCGAACGACGCGCTCTTCGAGCTTGCCGCTGCTGTTCCCTCCCCGCCGCAAGCGCATGGAGGTCGGCCTCGGATGTATCCGCCGTACGCGTGGGTCCTCTTTGACGCGCTGCTCTCCGTGTACGGCTCTGCCCGGAGAACCGAAGCGGAGCTCGCCCACCCCATGGTGTGGGGACACCTCCGCGGACTCATTCAAAGAAGACTGCCGGACCAGCCCGAGCTTTGGCTCCCCGTCCAGCCGATGCGCCGCCATCACTACTCCTACGGACGTACCGAGTGGCTGACGCGACCCGGAGTTCTTGCTGAGCTCCGGCGTATCCACCAGGCCACCGCCATCCGCACCGCTCAAGCGATCGGGCTGCTCGACCCCGACGGGCCCGGATCGTGGACCCACCCTCACCTGAGCCGGATGCTCTACGCCGACGGCAAGGTCGTCACGCCGCTCTTTCGCGCCCGGCCCGGCGATACGAAGGTCAACAAGGAGACCGGAGAGATCCGGTACCTGAGAGCCGAAGGCGATGCAGGGCTGCATGTCGAAGGCACGGGCGAGATGGTTTGGGGCACCAAGTTCGTGATCGTCGCCGTGCGCACCACCGACATCCACGGGCGGGTGATCCTCGACGTTGACTGGGTCCCCACCCCCGGCGGCGAAGCCGCCACCGCCATGGGATCCTTCGCCCAGCTCGCACCCCAATGCGCTGGAGCGCAAGGAGTCATCTATGACACCGCCCTGCGGGGTGTTCACCACCAGACGCTGCTGCGCGACCTCGGATGGCTGCCGGTCAACAAGGTCACCGCTGCCAAGGCCCGCGTGAAGAAGCCCAGACGCAAGGGCGGCGAACGCACTGAGAAGTCCACCCACGTCGAAGACCGCACCATCACCCTGCCCGACGGAGCCGACCACACGATCTCGCTGTTCGCCCGCGGAGGCGCTCTCGGCATTGCCACGCTCACCGACACTGGCGAGATGGCCTTCACCGAACTCCCCCGAGTCCGAACCCACCGCCACCCCAGCAAGGTCGGATACCGCTGGTACAACGACTACCGACTCCCCGATCACCTCGGTGGCGGCACTCTGTCCATGCGACTCCACGGCAACGCCGAGGACCAGAAGCGCCGATTCAACCGCACCGAGAACATCCGACCCATCCCACCGACGGACCCGGACTTCAAGGCGCTCTACCGCCGACGCAACGACGCCGAATCCATCAACCGGGCCCTCGACGACACCCTCTTCCTCCGCGGACCCACTCCGTCGGGCACCGCCGGCAGTGGATCAACCTGTTGGGCTACGAACGCCCGGTGACAGCATCCCGCCGATGCTGTAGGTTGTGCTGTATGTCAGCGACGAGGACACAGATCTACCTCACCGAGGACCAACGCGACCGCATCGACGAGATCGTGAAGTCCGAAGGCGTGACC
>JBKJPY010000040.1:0-2865 GCA_046594195.1 Acidimicrobiales bacterium
CATCGCCATCCAGGCGGGCACGATCCTCACGCCCATCTGGGGCAAGAACGAAGCACCGCCCGAGGACACGGCCTACCCCGATGCGCGGGACTTCTTGTTGAAGGTCTTGTCTCACCAGCTGATGAACACCGGGACGCCGGCCGAGACCGTGGCGGGCGTCATCGCCGAGGCGGTCGAAGCTGTTGCCCCACCGCTGCGCCAGCTGGTGGGCGATGCCGAGGTCCTCGCCCGGCTGAACGAGCAGCACGGTGACTCGGTGGTCGAGGCGTTCTTCCTCGACGGCGAGGACTTCCGCCAGCGCTACGCCGAGCTGTCGGGCATCGATTACTGGGCCTAGTTGTTGTGCCCAGCCAGGTTGTTGACTCGGCTGGCGGGTGGGCCTCCGATGGCGGTGTGGTGCCGGTGATGGTTGTAGCGATGCAGGAAGCGGTCAAGGGCGAGGGCTCGGCTGCGTTCTGATTTCCAGAGTCGGGCGTAGGCCCACTCGTCGGCGAGGGTGCGGTTGAACCGTTCGACCTTGCCGTTGGTGGCCGGGTGGTAGGGCTTGGTCCGGGAGTGCTTGATCCCGAGCTCGGCGCAGAGATCACGCCAGGCGAAGCTGCGGTAGCCGTTGCCATTGTCGGTGAGGATCCGCTCGATCACGATGCCGCGCTCGGCGAACCAGGCCGTGGCTCGAGCGAGGAACGCGACGCAGTTGACGACATTTTCGGTGCCGGCGAACTCGCTGTAAGCCAACCGGGAGTAGGCGTCGATGGCGGTGTGGATGTGGGTGTAGCCGCCCTTCGCCCGATGAGCGCGTTGCATCGTCTCGCTGGTTCGGCCCAGCTTCCGGTGGCCGCCGCCGTCGGGGACCCGGGCCAGCTTCTTCACGTCGATGTGGACCAGTTCACCGCAGCGGCTGGTCTCGATCCGCCGGATGACCCGACCGGTCGGCCGGTCCATCCAGCGCAGCTGGTTGACCCCGTGACGTACCAGCACCCGATGGACCGTCGATGCGGGCACGTCGACGATCCCCGCCAGTCGGGCCGGGCCGAGCTTGCGGGCCTGGCGCAGCGCGACGATCCGACGCTCGACCCGAGCGGGGGTCTGATGCGGACACGAGTGCGGCCGAGACGACCGATCGACCAGGCCAGCCGAACCCTCGGCCAGGTAGCGCCGCCACCACTTGTGGGCGGTCTGACGGGAGATGTTCATCGACTCCGCCGCAGCGGCGACCGACCAGCCATCGGCGATGCGGTGGCAGAGCCGGAGCCTGCCCTCCGGGGTGAGAGGAGCGTTAGCGTGCACTTCGAGCCTCCTGGTTCGAGCGTGGGTGTTCTAGACAGCTCCACATTCGCCCAGGGGGCTCACTTCATCCAGGACTCAGGTCAACAACGTCCCAGGGCACAACAACTAGTCGGCCGACGCCCCCAGCGGTCCGTCTACGCCAACGAACTTGTCGAGTTGCGTGGCGAATTCTTCGACGTTGCGTCGCAGCCATTCGGTGAGCATTGCCGCATGCTCCATCTCGTCGTTCATGTTGTGGACGAGCACCGCCTTCAGTTCCAGGTCGTCGCAGTCATCGGCACGCTGGCGATACCAGTCCATCGCTTCGAGTTCTTCCATCAGCGAGACGATCGCCTGGTGGGTCGCGATGGTCTGATCGGTCAATCGTTCGCGCGGGGCGTGAAGGTCTTCACTGGACATGGTTGATCCTTTTTGGTTGAGCCTCGACGTAGGTGGGGCAGATCCTTAGGCCGTCGCTACGCCGGGTGGGGTTTCGTTGGTGGCCGCTTCCCCCGCTTGGCCAAACAAGAGCGCGTCAGGTCCGCGGAGTCAGGCTTGCATGTCGCTGGCGGTGGGGTACGGGTTGGCAGCCAGGATGCGGGCGAGGTGGGCCGCGTTGCTGGCCAATGAGTCGATTGTCTCGCTGACCTTCGCGGGAGTGGCGTCGAGGTCGTTGAAATCTACGCGGCCCATCGCTTCGCCCACCCAGTACGCCTGAGCACTGGCCGGAATGGTGAAGCCGACGTCGGCCAGCCCCTGGTAGGCCTGTGCCGCAACGTTGTGTGCACCGTCCTCGTTGCCGACGGTGGCCACCACTGCGACCCGATCTTGGGCGACCGGCCTTCCGGCGTCGTCGGTCTCGCTGATGAACGCGTCCAAGCGTTCGAGGACGTTCCGGCAGACGCTCGAGGGGTTTCCCAGCCAGATTGGGGTAGCGAGGATGAAGATCTGCGCCTCGAGGATCTGCGTTCTTAGGGCCGGCCACTCGTCACCGTCGCCTTCGTCCGATGTGATCCCCGGCTTCACCAGGTGATCGACCACTCGCTCCGTAGAGGTGCTCACGCCGTGGCGCTCGAACGCGTTGGCGATCAACGAGATCATGAGATCTGTGCTCGAAGGCGCCGGCGACGGCTTGAGGGTGCAGTTGAGGGCGAATGCGCGTGGTGCTCGGTCAGGTGACATGAGACCTACTGCCCGATCGCAGCCGAGACAAGCCCTGCCTCCTCAAGTGGTCGCCAACGAAACTCATGCTGGCTACCGGTGGCAGCGCCCGGCTCGGCTCCCCGGAACTTCCACCAGAACGATCACGCCCTGGTCGGCTGAGTTGGCTACCCGTGGCGATCACCTGCCACCCGGTGTCCCAGAGCCTGCGCACGGGGGCCGAGGTCAGCGGCTAGTTCGGAAGCGCGGTCCGTGGCGGCGTGCACCTTGGGACCCAGGTCGTTCGCCGCATCCACCACGCGGTTGATGGTCGAATGCACGACCGGAGCGAGATCCGAGGCTCGGTCTGCGACGGCGGTCCCGAGGCGGTTGAGCGTCTCTGCGCCGTCGCTCCCGCCGGTCCTGGCGAACCGACCGGCCGCCCGACCGTGGCGGCGT
>JBKJPY010000062.1:0-31145 GCA_046594195.1 Acidimicrobiales bacterium
ACCGGACCGAACCCCAAAACCGACCGCGAAATCCGCCGCTGCCTCAAGCGCTACATCGCCCGCCAGATCCACCGGCAACTCCAACAACCACTTGACTCGCTATAGGAGCGTCCCCCACACCCCCCCCGAGCTCGCTGCGCTCGGACCCAAACTCGTCGCGCTCGTGGCTCGAGCAACGGAGTGAGGCGCAGCCGAACGAGTGACGAGACCGGGCTTAGATTTTCTTGAGGGCGCTCATCAGGCGCTTGAGGGTGGAGACCTTGGCCTCGCCCTCGACCTCGTCGGCCTTGAAGGCCACGTCGAGGACCTGCGTGTCGCCCCGCTTCTTCTTCCTCTTGCTCGCGCCGCCGGTGCTCGCGCCGCCGGTGCTCGCGCCGCTGGCTTCGGGGTCGTCGATGAACTGGGCGTAGAGGTCGGCCAGCCAGGCGGCGTTGGGATCTGCCGGGCGGGGCTCGTCGAGCGAGGTCGGCTCGAGGGCATCGTGGTGCAGGGCGTTGCCGTCGGCGACCCGCCGGGACTCATCCCAGCTGTGGTCCTCGGGGGTCAGGTCGTGGTCGACCTCGGACAGGTCGTCGACCGCACCGCCGGGCGAGAGCTCGGTCACGGGAGCGAGGTCGGTCACCGGTGCGATGTCCGCGGCGGGTGCGAGCTCGTCCACGGGGGCGTGGTCGGTGTCGCCCGTGGCGAGGGCGTCGGCGATGGTGTCGCCGATGTGGGCAGAGAGCGCGTCGCCGGTCTCGGAGGGACTGGTGCGATGGGGGAGGCCGAGGTCCAGGAGCGGGTCGCGCTCGAGGTCGTCGGCGATCGGTGCCTCGATGTCCTCCGGGTCCGGGCGGCGGATCGGGACGATCGTCGCATCGAGGTCGTTGGACACCAGCTCGATGAGGCCGGCCTGCTGGAGCCGGTGCACGACCCGAGCGGTGGAGTAGACGCCACGGCCCAGCTCCGCGGCGAGCTCGGGGATGCTTCGCGGGCCGCTGAGGGCGGTGACCAGCTCCCAGTCCTCGCGCAGCAGGGTGACCTGGGCGGCGGCACCCGGCAGGGTGCGACGGGCCTCGACCCAGACGTCGAGGCTCGGGATGGTGTCGCTCCACTCGTCGACCTCGCGGACCCGCTTGCGCACCTCGCCGACGATCGCATCGACGGGGAAGGCCCGGAACGGGCCGAGCCAGTGGACAGTGTCGGTCTCGAAGTCGAACTCGCCGGTGCCGTCGCGGAACAGCTCGATCAGCGGGTCGTAGACGACCGACAACACGACGGAGGCGAGCAGGTCGGGGACGATGGCGCCGTTGCGGACGAGGAGCTCGCCCACCATCGGACGCTCGCCGGAGGCGTCGATGGCACGGCCCCAGTCGTCAGCGGTCAGCCGGCCCGGCCGGACCAACGCCGTGGCCAGGGCCTCGTCGGTGCGCTCGTTGCGTGCGAAGTAGAGCTGACCGCGATGCAGGTAGACCGTGCAACCGGCCGGACCGCCGAACCGGGCGGCGCCGGTGCGACCGTCTGCCGAGAGCACCTTGAGGATGCCGGCGGGGGAGAAGTCCTCAAGTGTTCCGTTCAGCGTCATCCGGATGCGCGTCCCTCGAAAAATGGTGTGGTGCCGATACCGAACAGTCGGCCTGTTCCGGAGCGACTTGAGGCTTTCGGCCTAGCGTCCGGCGTGCGGTTCCGTGCGTTTCGACCACCCTACGTTGTCATACCCCGGCGGTAGGGTGCTCGCCGATGAGCGACGACCAGCCAGCGGAGCGGGCCGCGGCCCTGCGGGCCGAGATCTCCGAGCACAACCGGCGCTACCACGCCGAGGACGCACCGGTGATCTCGGATGCGGACTACGACGAACTCGTCCGTGAGCTGCGGGTGATCGAGGAGCGCCATCCGGAGCTGGCGGTGGCGGATTCCCCCACCGGCCAGGTCGGCGCGGCCCCGTCGGCCACCTTCGCCCCCGTCGTCCACCGCCTCGCGATGATGTCGCTGGACAACGCCTTCTCGGCTGCGGAGCTGGTGGCGTGGGGCGAGCGCCTGGCGCGCCGCCTGGCCCGCACGGCCAAGGCGGCCGAGGTTGCCTCCGATGCCGCGTACGCCGCTTCGTTGTTCGACCGTTCGGCCGCCCCCGACGACGGGGTTGAAGGAGACCTCGGCGACATCGATCCTGCGGACGTGGACCCGGGCCTGGCCGACGTCGCTCCCGAGGTCATCGAAGCCGTCGGCTACTGCTGCGAGCTCAAGATCGACGGCGTGGCCATCTCCCTGCGCTACGAGGACGGCCTCCTCGTGCAGGCGGCCACGCGAGGCGACGGCAAGGTGGGGGAGGACGTCACCGCCAACGTCCGGACCATCGCGGATATCCCCGACCGCCTGGCGAAGACGCCAGTGGGCATCCCCTCCGTGCTGGAGGTCCGGGGCGAGGTCTACATGTCCCTGGAAGCGTTCGGGGACCTGGTTGCCTTCCAGGAGGAGGAGAACCGGGTCCGTCAGGCTGCCGGCCGAAAGCCCAGCGCGGTGGCGTCGAACCCCCGCAACGCCGCTGCGGGTTCCCTCCGACAGAAGAATGCCGAGGTCACGGCGCGCCGGAAGCTGTCGATGTGGTGCTACCAGCTCGGTGAGGTCGTCGGCGGCCCAGAGTTCACCACCCACAAGGAGACGCTGGACCAGCTCGGTGCCTGGGGATTCGCCATCAACCCGGAGCACCGGGTCCTCGACACGGCCGCGGAGGTGGCGGCCTTCTGCGACCACTGGCAGCACCACCGCCACGACCTGGCGTACGAGATCGACGGCGCGGTGGTCAAGGTCGATGACCTCGTGCGGCGGGAGGCGCTCGGGTTCACATCGCGTGCTCCCCGGTGGGCCATCGCCTACAAGTTCCCGCCGGAGGAGCGGACCACCCGACTCGATCGCATCGAGGTCTCGGTGGGTCGCACCGGCCGGGTCACGCCGTTCGCCGTCCTGGACCCGGTCTTCGTGGGTGGCGTCACCGTGGCCCGCGCCACCCTCCACAACCAGGACCAGGTTGCGGTCAAGGACGTCCGCGAGGGCGACATCGTGGTCGTGCGCCGCGCGGGCGATGTGATCCCCGAGGTCGTCGGCCCCCACCTGCCCGACGAGGCGGCCCGCGCCGAGCACGCGGCCCGGCCGGCGTGGGAGTTTCCCCGCTTCTGTCCCTCGTCGCGCCCGGTGGAACTGGTGCGCCCCGAGGGAGAGGCGGACACCCGCTGCCCGGACCCCGAGTGCCCGTTCAAGGTCGCCGGGATGATCGAGCACTTCGCCGGGCGCGGCTCGATGGACATCGAGGGGTTCGGCGTCCAGCGCATCCAGCTGTTCTTGGACCTCGGCATCATCCGCGACGTCGCCGACATCTTCGCCATCGACTGGTCCCGCCTGGCTGCGGTCCGCTCCGAGATCACCCGCTGGGCGGGTGACGCCCTGGCAGCGGCGCGGGTCCGGACCCAGCGGCCCAAGGCGTCGTGGGACGAGATCGTGCTGCCGGAGGACGTCGTGGCCGCCCAGCCGGCCGAACTCTCGGCCGATGTGCCCGAGCCGCTCGTCGCCGCCTGCATCGAGGATCCCCAACAGCTCAAGTTGGTATCGGGCACCCTCGGCGGCCTGGGCGACGAGGGTGCGGCCAACCTCCGTGCTGCGATCGAGGCTGCACGGGACCGCCCGCTGGCCAACCTGCTGGTCGGCCTCAACATCCGCCACCTGGGTCCGTCGGGCTCGCTCGCCCTTGCTCGGGCCTTCGGCCACCTCGACGCCATCGTCGACGCGCCGGTCGAGGCCATGGCGGCGGTCGACGGGGTGGGCACGGTGATCGCCGAGTCGGTCCACGCCTGGCTGGTCATCGACTCGCATCGCGACCTGGTCGCCCGCTTGCGGAAGGTCGTCAACGTCGAGGGCCCCGAGGTGTCAACACTTCCCCAGGTGCTGCTGGGGAAGAACATCGTGGTCACGGGCACGCTGGAGGGCTACTCGCGCGACAGCGCCGAGGCCGCCATCACCGACCGCGGCGGCAAGTCGCCCGGATCGGTCTCCAAGAAGACCACGGCCCTGGTCATCGGCGAGTCACCGGGAGCCTCGAAGGTCACCAAGGCCGAGTCGCTCGGCGTCCCGGTCTTGGATCAAGCAGCCTTCGAGCACCTCCTCGAAACCGGCAACCTCCCCACCTGAGAGAGCCCGAAGCGAACCCCAGCGCCAGCAACAAACAAAACCCAGCGCCAGCTGATTCGCCGAAGGCGAAATGGCCCGAGCGGCCCGGTGCGCAGGCCCCCTGGGGCCGGAGCACCGCTAGCGGAAGGAACAGGGCATGGGTAGGTCAACGCCGAAGGCGGGGACAAGGACCGTGAGCGGCGATCCGAGGAGCTTGCGAAGGCCGGAACGGGAGCCGGAGATCTGAGCGAGAAGCGAAGCTTCGAGCCTCAGAGCACCTTGATCGACCAGCGCACGGTGCCGCCGTTCGATCCGCCGGCCTCCTTGAAGTACCGCAGGACGATGTCGACGGTGCCCTGGTCGAACGTCTCGATGACCTTGCCGGGACCAGGCTTGAAGTACACCTGGTTGCGGTTGTTGGCGCGTAGGCCGTTGGCCTTCAGGTCATCGGGAGCGACGAGCGATGGATCGCGGGCGCCCACCATCTGCTCCTCGGGGATCTCGATGCCGTTGATGGTCAGGCGGCCGTCGTAGCCCACGGCCAGATCGGCACCCACCTCGGTCTGGCGAAGTGCCTGAGCCCCGTCGTTGGGGGTGAGGCTGATGATGACCGCCTTATCGAGGCCGTCGTTCTGGCCCGAGTTGGACGAGGCGACCATCCACACCGCCACGGCGAGGGCCGAGATCAAGACGAGCGCGATCAGCGAACGACGGGCCCAGTTGGGCCACCCGCCGATCGGTTCCGGCGCGGGGGCGGCGAGGGCGGGCTGCTCGGCGGCGATTTCGGTGTCAACCATTGGGTTCATCTTGCCGGGTTCTGGGCCCGTTGCGGCCATTAGCCGCCCGTTCGGAGCCCCTCCCCGAATCGCACCGGGTCGGGCGGTACCCTCCCTAGGTGGCCAATCCCCGCATGACGGCAGAGATCGGCCGGGTGCTCGGGGGGCGCTACCGGCTCGTTGCTCCCATTGGCATGGGCGCGTCTGCGCAGGTGTACCTCGCCGACGACGTGAAGCTTCGGCGCCGCGTCGCGGTGAAGATGCTGCACGACGCCCTGGCGGGTGATGCGGAGTTCCTGCGACGGTTCCGGGCCGAGGCCCGGGCGGCCGCCGCCCTCAGCCACCCGAACGTCATGGCGGTCTACGACTGGAGCGACGGCTCCGACGACGGCGATGCCGCCTTCATCGTCACCGAGTACCTCTCGGGCGGCAGCCTGCGGGCCTTGCTGGACTCCGGCGCCCAGCTCAGCCCGTCGCAGGCGCTCGGCGTCGGCCTCGAGGCCGCACGCGCCCTCGACTACGCCCATCGGCGCGGGTTCGTCCACCGCGACATCAAGCCGGCCAACCTCCTCTTCGGGGAGGAGCAGCGCCTGCGCATCGCTGACTTCGGCCTCGCTCGCGCCCTCGCCGAGGCGGCGTGGACCGAGCCGCAGGGTGCCGTGCTGGGCACGGCCCGGTACGCGTCGCCCGAGCAGGCCAAGGGCGAGACGCTTTCGGGCAAGGCCGACGTGTATTCCCTGGCCTTGGTGCTGGTCGAGGCGGTCACCGGCGAGGTGCCGTTCGTGGCCGACACCACGCTCGGCACCCTCATGGCCCGTGTCGACCGCCCGTTGGTCGTCCCCGATGCCCTCGGTCCACTGCAGGGGATCATCACCGAGGCTGGCGCTTCGGATCCGGAGCAGCGCATCGATGCCCGCACCCTGGCCAAGGGCCTGCTGCGGGCCGCCAACGAGCTCAGCCGCCCGGCGACCCTCCCGCTGGTCGGCGCCCTGGCCTCGGGCACGCTCGCCGGGACTGACCTCGACCCCACGGTCCACGCCGCCAGCCCGCTCCCCGCACCCGCAACCGGCGTCGCCAACGACCTCACCGCCGACGACCTCGGGTTGGACCCACCCTCCTGGGTCAACCAGGCCGAGGGCGGGGCCGCGGCAGCAGCGGCGTACCTCGCCCATGACGCCGACCGCGAGTTGGAGGATGCGGAGCCCAAGCTCGATGAGGTCCCTTGGTCCGCCGGTGACGAGGCCGCTGAGGACATCGACGGACCCGGAGCCGCCGACGACGAGCCAGGCGTGGCCGGTGCTGCCGAACCGGCCGTCGTGGACCTCGCCGAGCCGGCGATCGGCTCCGAACCTGACACCGACCAGGTCGCTTCGGTCGCACCGCTCGTGACCACGGTCGACGGCGACGGCGCCGCCGCCGCCGCCGACGACGACGACGAGCACCGGCGACACCGGCGCTGGCCGTGGGTCGCGCTCATCGTGATCCTGCTGCTGGGCATCGGCGGGGCCGCAGCGGCACTCGTCGCCAACAAGGACGACACGCCTGCGACCCCGCCCATCGTCCTCCCCGTGCCCAACCTCGTCGGGCGCACCGAGGCCCAGGCTCGGGCCATCGCCCAGGCCGGAGGCTGGAAGACGAAGTCGGTCGAGAAGCGCCAGAACGACACCGAGAAGGGCGACGTGCTGGTGACGAACCCGTCCGCGGGCACCCGCCTTCGCGACGGTCGCACCATCACCCTCACGGTGTCCATCGGTCAGGAGATCGTTCCCGTGCCCGGCGATCTGGCCGGGAAGTCGTTGGACGACGCCACCAAGGCGCTCGAGGCGGCCGGGCTGGTGGCGAAGCAGGGGGACACGCCCTACGACGAGGACGTCGCCAAGGGCGTGGTGATCTCGACCGTCGAGGGCACCCCGGCCGAACTCGAGCGGGGAAGCACCGTCACGCTCTTGGTCTCCAACGGTCCTGAGCCTCGGACGATCCCGGGCGATCTCGTGGGCGGCACGCAGGAAGCGGCGACGGCCGCGCTCGAGGCGCTCGGCCTGAAGCCGGTCATCGTGCAGTCCTTCAGCGACACGGTCAAGAAGGGGACCGTCATCTCCGTGCTGCCGGCGGCTGGCGACAAGGTCGATCGGGGCTCCTCGGTCAACGTCGAGGTCTCGCAGGGCCCCGAGCTCGTGGCGGTGCCCGACATCAGCGGCGCCGGCTCCATCAGCCGGGCCGTCTCGATCCTCCAGGGTGCCGGACTCGTCGCCGGCGAGGTCCGAGGTCCGGCGGCGGGCTCCCCGAAGGGCACCACGCCGAAGGCGGGGACCATGGTCAAGCGGGGCTCCACGGTCGACATCCGTCTCGGCTGACGCGATCGCCCCGCGGGGCACGTGACCCTCGTCATGGACACGCCGTGCGATCTTGACCCGCGGGTCAAGTAGCGTGGAGAGCCGTGTCGGTCGACCCTCCACCGCCGACGGCGGACGTGCCTTCCGGCGCCGCCGTCGTCCCGCCCAACCGTTGGCGGATCCTGGTCGCTGTCCTCTACGGGCTCTTCGCCGTCAACGTCACGATCACCATCTTGGCGGTGTCGATCCACCGCATCGCTGGTGAGTTCGGGACGGCCGAAGCCACCATGACCTGGGTCGTGACCGGGCCGATGCTCGCCTTCGGGGTCGTCGGCCCGCTCGTCGGCAAGCTCGGCGACCGCATGGGCATGCGGCGCGTCTACCTCTGGGGGCTCGGCGGTGCCACCGTGATGGCCTTCGCGTCCGCCCTCGCCTGGAGCGCCGGGGCGCTGATCGCCTTCCGCACCCTCGGCGCCATCGAGGGAGCCGCGACCGGTCCGGCGTCGTTCGCGGTGATCTCGCGGATCTTCCCGCAGGAGGAACGGGTCCGGGCGCTCGGGTTCTGGGCGATGGTCGCCGCCGGTGCGCCGGTGGTCGGGGTCGTCATCGGTGGCCCGCTGGTGGAGGCGTTCGGGTGGCGGGCGCTCTTCTGGGGCCAGGTCCCGCTCATCGTCTTGGCCTTCGTCTTCGCGTTCCGGCTGTTTCCCGAGACGCCGAAGCACCTGTCCGGGCGCTTCGACCTCGCCGGTGCCGCATTGATCGCCCTCGGCGTGACGCCGTTGTTGTTCGCCATCAACGAGGGACCCCGCGTCGGATGGACCTCGCCGGTGGTCCTCGGCGCGTTCGTGCTCGGCCCGATCGCCCTCTACGGATTCGTGCGCGCCGAGCGCGTGGCCGAACAGCCGCTCCTGCCGTTGCGGTATCTCCGCGTGCCGGGCTTCACCTTCGCCATCATGACCATGGCCGTGCTGAACGCGGCCTACATGGGGTCGTTCATCCTCACGCCGTTGTTGCTGCAGAACGTCATGGGGTTCTCAGAGACGAAGACGGGTCTGGTCAGCGTCGCCCGGCCGCTCGCCTTCGCCATCGCCGGACCGCTCGCCGCCCGCGTCGTGCTCCGACTGGGTGCTCGGACGACGGCATCGGGCGGCGCGCTCGCCGTGGTCTGCGCCTTGGTCCTGATGGCCACCCTCGGGGCAAGCTCCACGGTCCTCGCCGTGATGGCAGCCCTGGCGCTGGCCGGTGTGGGCATGGGCATGGCCTCACCACCGCTCTCCGCGAGCGTGACCGTGTCGGTGGACGAGGCCGACTACGGCATCGCCGGTGCGGCCCAGCAGATGATGATCCAGGTGGGGGTCGTGTTCGGGATCACCGTGATGCAATCCGTCCAGCAGACACGGCTTCCCGATGTCGGCCTCCAGGCGAGCTACCACTGGGGCTACGCCGCGGGGGTCGTGCTGGCGGCGGCTGCCGTGTTCACAGCCACCCGCGTCGCCTCGACGCACCGCTCGGAGCCGGCGCTGCGACCCGAGAACGAGCCACTGCCGGCCCTCTGACCGGGCGCCGCCCGGAGTGGCGGGAGCGCCGGTCCGATCCGTGGCGTGCGTCAGTCGGTCAGGTCGCGCAACTTGGCGCCCATCTCGAGAGCGACCTCGTCGGGTGCACCCTGGCCGAGGGCGAGGACCTTCGTCATGTCGCCGGAGATCTTGACCTTGCCGCTCATGACGGCCTGCATGACGACCTGGGGGTTGCCCTCCACGAGGAACGCCTTGGCGGTGTCGTACTCCAGGCTGATGGAGGCATCGGGCGAGTCGAAGGCGCCGAGCTCGAGGTCGGCGGCGCCGCCGGTGGTATCGATCGTGGCCAAGATGGGACCGTCGCTCACGTCCGCAGGGACCTCGGTGATGGTGAGGTTGATCTGCGCCTGCGCTGCTGGCGGCGTGCCCTTGCCCTTGTACTCCTCATGGAGCGCTCGGGCCTGGGCCACCCAGTCTTCACTCAGGAACTTCGCCACGATGGGTCTCCTCGACGGTGTGGGCGGAAAGGCGCAGCGGACTGTACCGGCTGGTCGGGTGGGGCGTGGCCCATCGTGTCGCGGATCGATGGGACGTTGCACTGACGCAGGTCAGGACCGGCGAGCCGCCAGGACGCGGCGGGCGATGGATTCATCCGATGCGAGCGCGCACACCACGAACCGGCCGACGAAGGCGGCCAGTTCGTCGGGGTCGAGGTCCAGGCGGCCGGTGCGATGGAAGTGCCCGTAGTACCCGACGGTGCCGACCACGCCGTAGGCCGCCACCTCGGGGTCTTCGTCGCGGATCGTGCCATCGGCGACCCCGGCGCGGATGATGGCCGCCACGTCCGCGGTGTGGACCTCGGTGCCCTTGCGGAGCTCGTCGGCGAACTGCTTCTCGAGGTTCTCCACCTCGAGGAGCGAGAAGAAGTTGGCGTATTGCGCCATGTACCGCACCGATGCCTCGGCGCCCTGGCGGATGCGCACGAGTGGCTCTGCATCGGGGTCGATGGCTTCCGCCTGAGCCCGCCGGAGGTTGAGGCGGTTCAGTTCCACGAGTTCGCGAAACAGCGCCTCCTTGTTCTCGAAGTACCAGTAGAAGAGCCCCTTGGCCACGCCTGCGGCCTGCACGATGTCGAGCACCCGCGTGTCGGCATACCCTCGCTCGGCGAACAGCGTGGCCGCCTGGTCGAGGAGCTGCTGCTTGCGCTCTTGGCCCTGGCTGGTGAGCCGGCGGTCATCGGTCATGGTGGGTGAGAGTGGAGCACCGCATTGACCGCCGGGTCAAGAAGCAATCGGAGCGGGTGGGGTGCGATGCGTCGCCCGGTGTGCTTGCCTGTCGGAGCCAGCGCCGCCGCCATCGCCGCCGCGCACCCCACCGAGGAGCACTCCATGACGAGCGACCTGCCCACCAACCTCATCCCGGGCGCCGAGCCCGCCACCTTCGAGGGTGGGCCGATCGGTGTGCTGGTCCTGCACGGGTTCACCGGTAACCCAGGGTCGATGCGGGCGCTGGCCGAGCGCCTCGCCGCCGCCGGCTTCACCGTCGATCTGCCCCTTCTCCCCGGCCACGGGACCGTGGTCGAGGACATGATCCCCACTGGCTGGAGCGACTGGATCACCCATGCCGAGGCTCGATACGCGGCGCTGAGCGACCGTTGCGAACAGGTGGTCGTCGTCGGCTTGTCGATGGGCGGTGCCCTCGCGGCGTGGCTCGGTTCCGAGCACCCCGAGATCGCCGGGCTGGTGTGCATCAACGCGGTGGTGTCGGTGCCTCCCGGCATGCGCGAGGCGGTGCAGGAGGTACTCGCCACCGGTGCTGACCGCTTCGCCGGCATCGGATCGGACATCGCCGAGCCCGGCGTCACCGAGAGCGCCTACGCCGACACCCCGCTGGCGCCGCTGCTGACGCTGTTCGACGCGTCGGACAAACTGGGGGATCGCCTCAGCCGGATCACGTCGCCCTTGCTCGTCATCACCAGCCGCCAGGACCACGTCGTGCCGCCCGAGAACTCCGACATCATCGCGGCGTCGGTCTCGGGCCCGGTGGAGCGCATCTGGTGCGAGCGCAGCTACCACGTCGTCACCCAGGACTACGACCGCGAACTCGTCTTCGAAGCCTCGGTCAGCTTCGCCCAGAAGGTGACGGCAAGCGCCTGAGTCCCCGAGCGGGCGTGCGATGCGGTCGTGGCCCTGAGCGGAGACGGCGAGGTCAAGAGCTCCGCCACTTCGACGAACAGGCCGAGCACGGCGAACGGGTGATGAGGCAGAACCCGTACGATGGCCTCCTTATGGCTTCGCACATCTCTCGGGACGACGTCGCTCACGTCGCCAAGCTGGCCCGGCTGTCGCTCGACGACGGCGAGCTGGACACGTTCACGGCCCAGCTGGCCGCCATCCTCGATCACGCCGAGGACGTCGAGGCGCTCGACCTGGCCGATGTGCCGCCCACCTCGCACCCGTTCCCGCTGGTCAACGTGCTGCGGCCGGATGTGGCCGGCGCGACCCTGGCGCCCGACGCCGCCTTGGCAGGCGCACCGCAGGCCGAGGACGGCCGCTTCCGCGTTCCCACCATCTTGGGTGAGGCACCGTGACCGCGAAGACCGCGGAGACCGCCATCGGGCTGGCTGCCGCCATCCGCAGCGGGGAGCGCTCGGCCGCTGATGTGGTCGACGCCCACCTCGCTGTCATCGACGCGCAGGAGCCTGCGGTCCACGCCTTCAACGTCGTGACCGCGGACCGGGCCCGTGCTGCGGCCGCTGAGGTCGACCGAGCGATCGCTGCCGGGGAGCCGGTCGGCCCGTTCGCCGGCGTGCCCATCGCCGTGAAGGACAACCTCTGCACGAACGGGGTGCCCACCACCTGCTCGTCGCGCATCCTCGAGGGCTGGGTCCCTCCCTACGACGCCACCGTCGTGACCCGGCTCGCCGCCGCCGGCGCCATCACGGTCGGCAAGACGAACCTCGACGAGTTCGCCATGGGCTCGTCCACCGAGAACTCGGCCTTCGGGCCCACGCACAACCCGGTGGACCTCAGCCGGGTCCCGGGCGGGTCCTCGGGTGGATCCGCCGCCGCCGTCGCCGCTGGATTCGCCCCGATTTCGCTCGGGTCGGACACGGGCGGGTCGATCCGCCAGCCGGCCGCCTTCTGCGGTGTCGTCGGCGTGAAGCCCACGTACGGGCTGGTCAGCCGGTACGGGCTGATCGCCTTCGCCTCCTCGCTCGACCAGGTCGGGCCGTTCGCCACCACCGTGGCTGATGCCGCCCTGTTGCTCGAGGTCATCGCCGGTCACGACCCGGCCGACGCCACCTCGATCCCGCAGCCCGCCCCCTCGATCTCCGAACACCTCGACGACGGGGTCGCCGGGCTCCGGGTCGGGCTCATCTCGGAGCTGATGGGCGACGGCATCGATCCCGACGTCGCCGCTCGCGTTCGAGAAGCGGCGGATGCCCTCGCTGCGGCGGGAGCCATGGTCGAGGAGGTGTCGGTCCCGGCCGTCACCTACGGCCTGTCGGCGTACTACCTGATCGCGCCAGCCGAGGCGTCGAGCAACCTGGCCCGCTTCGACGGCGTCCGCTACGGGCTCCGCGTCGATGCGCCGACCACCAACGAGATGATGGTCGCCACGCGCACCGCCGGGTTCGGGCCCGAGGTCAAGCGCCGCATCATGCTCGGCACCTACGCCCTGTCCGCGGGCTACTACGACGCGTTCTACGGCCAGGCCCAGAAGGTCCGGACCCTCATCGCCCGGGATTTCGCCGCCGCGTACGAGCGCTTCGACGTGCTCCTGTCGCCCACGACGCCCACGACCGCGTTCGCCCTGGGGGCAATCGAGGATCCGCTCACCATGTACCTCAACGACACCTGCACCATCCCCACGAACCTGGCTGGAGACTGCGCCGCGTCGGTGCCGTTCGGGTCCGATGCGCAGGGCCTCCCGGTCGGGGTACAGATCCTGGCGCCCGCGCTCGGCGAGGTGCCGATGTTCCGGGCCGCTGCCACGATCGAAGCCGCTGCCCCCGCCCGCTCCGGCGGCTCCACCGGGAAGGACGCCTGATGACCGACGCCCCCGCCATGCCCACCGATTCGCTCGGCAACACCATCACCGTCGCCGAGTCCGACGACATCCTCGTCGTCGAGGCCGCCGATGGCAGCCGCTGGGAGCTGGTGTGCGGCCTCGAGGTCCACGCCGAGCTGGCCACCGCCACGAAGATGTTCTCGGGCGCGCCGAACCACTTCGGCGACGAGCCCAACACCAACATCGACCCGGTCACCCTCGGCCTGCCCGGCACGCTCCCGGTCGTCAACCAGCAGGCCGTCGAGCTGGCCGCCCGCTTCGGCTGCGCCGTCGGGGCGACCGTGCAGCGGTCGATCTTCAGCCGGAAGAACTACTTCTACCCGGACATGCCGAAGAACTTCCAGATCTCCCAGTACGACCAGCCGATCGTCGTCGACGGCACGCTGGAGCTGCCCTCGGGCCACGTCGTCGGCATCGAGCGGGCCCACCTCGAAGAGGACACCGGCAAGTCCACCCACGTCGGCGGTGCCGGTCGGATCAAGGGCGCCGACCACTCGCTGGTCGATTACAACCGCGCGGGGGTTCCGCTGCTCGAGATCGTTTCGCGCCCGCACGTCCGCTCCGCCGAGCAGGCCCGCCAGTACGTCGCCGAGCTGCGTTCGATCCTGGTCGCGTGCGGCATCTCCGACGGGAAGATGGAAGAGGGGTCGATGCGCGTCGACGCCAACATCTCCGTCCGCCGGGAGGGGAGCGCGGAGCTCCGTACTCGCTGCGAGATCAAGAACGTCAACTCCCTGCGCTCGCTCGTGCGGGCTATCGAGTACGAGGCCCGCCGCCAAGCGGATCTGCACGCCTCCGGCGACAAGGTCACCCAGGAGACGCGCCACTGGGACGAGACCGACGGCCGCACCCACACGATGCGCTCCAAGGAAGAGGCCGACGACTACCGGTACTTCCCCGAGCCGGACCTGGTGCCCGTCGACCTCGGCGCCGAGCGCGTGGCGGAGATTGCCGGTGCGCTCCCGCTGCTGCCGGCCGCTCGCCGGCACCGCCTCGCCGCCGTCACCAGCGAGCCAGTCACGGCCGAGGCCATCGTCGTCACCGTCGAACGGGGCCAAGACGACCAGGCCCTCGCGGCCATGGCGTGGGTGAGCCAGCTTGACCCCGCTGCGGATGCCGACCGCACCGGTGGCACCGAGGCCGGTGCGGACATCGCCGGCCGCTTCATGACCGAGATCGACACGCCCGCTCACGTCCATCCCGACAAAGGTCCGGACGCGGGCGTTGCCGGTGCTGCCGATGCTGCCGATGGCGCGGCCGTCACCGTCGGCTCTGGCATGACCGGGTACTCGGCCGACGCCCCAGGACGCCCGTGCCGCTGGACCGTCACCGACGCTGGGGTCGACGCCGCCTTCGGTGCGAGCGATGCGGCCAAGGCGCGGGTGCTCGTCCACATCGTGCAGAACCTCGCGGTCGAGGGCGGCCCCGAGCTGGCCCCGGTGCGCCTGGCCGATGTGGTGGCGATGGAGGTCGCCGGCGATCTCACCGCCACCCAGGCCAAGCAGGTCCTCGCCGAGCTCGTAGCCGACCCGACGGCCACCGCCGCGGAGGTTGCGGCCGTCAAGGGCTTCGAGGCCATGGACACCGGTGCGCTTGAGTCCATCGTCGAGGGCGTCATCGCCGCCAACCCCGCCGAGTGGGAGCAGTTCCGCACGGGTGATGACAAGGCCCGCAAGAAGCTCAGCGGCTTCTTCACCGGCCAGATCATGAAGGCCAGCAAGGGCCAAGCCGACGGCAAGCAAGTCGCCCAGCTCCTCGCCCAGAAGTCCCAGTAGTCGCGAGCAATCCACAACCCCTGGTCGCCCGCCCGCGACCTCGGTGATGGTCATGGCCGGACCTAGGTCCGAGCGACGCGGTGATCTTTAGGCGACGTCGGCCTTCGCCAAGCGTCGGCTCGCGTAGAGCAACGCCGCGGCGCCGGCGAGGAGCGGGACGATGATGCCCACGGCAAGCGAGAAGTTGCCGAGCTTGAGCGTCACGTCCGTCATCGACGAGAGGATCGAGCGCACGTAGGACCGGAACGCGAGCTTGGTTGCGGTCTTGCCCGCCGAGGCCACGAACCCCTCCCAGATGAGGATGTAGACGAGCCCCCACGGCAGCGCGCGCTTGAACCGCACGCCGAGCGTGACGAAGAGCCCGGCGTAGCCGGCGACGGCGACGAGGCCACCCAGGACCGAGGCGCCGAGCAGGGCGGGTGTGGCGTCGATGATGGCGGTGGCCAGCACCACCGGAACGAGCACCAGCGGAACGACGACGGTGACGGTGGCGGCCCAGGCGGCAAGGACGTGGACCCATGCGGGGACCGGCCGCAGCCACAGGTAGACCAGCGAACCGTCGTCGATGAGGTCGCCGAGGACGGCCGCACCGAAGACCAAGACGGCGACCGGGATCAGGGTCGCGATGTTGCCGTTGACGAACCCGACGCCCTCACGGAGGGGGTCATCGGGGCTGCCGATGGCAACGGCGATTGCGGTCAGCACGCTCAACGCGGCGAGCAGGCCAATGGCGATGAGCCGACCCGTGGTGCAGACCGATCGGAGCAGCAGCCGGTACTCGGCGACGAACACCGGCCCCAGGTCGGGGTCCGAGCGCACGGCCGGCGCGTGCGTTTGGCGATGCCCCGACATCAGCGGCCCACCAAGTAGCGGAAGACGCTGTCGAGGTCGTCGTCGAGCGGCGAAACCTCAAGCAAGGTCGCGGCGGCGCCTTGGGCGGCGAGGGCGACCGTACGGCGGAAGAGCGCAGCGTCCGTCGTGTCCACGATGACGGCGCCGGGGCGCCCCGCGGACGGCGGCTCGAGGCGCACACCCAGCACACCGGCGCGGGCGAGCAGTTCGGTGGCCAGCTCCCGGGGCCGATCGGTGCGCACCCGGATGCGGTGGGGGCGATCGTCCATGAGGTCGCGGATCGCCCGGAAGTCGCCCGTGGCGGCCAAGCGCCCTTGGGCGACGACCAGGACGCGGGAGCCGAACCGCTCCACCTCATCGAGCACGTGGCTCGACACGATCACGCACCGGCCCTGCTCGCCCAGGCGGCCGAACAGGTCGATCAGGTGCCCGCGCTGGCGGGGATCGAGCCCGGTGAGCGGTTCGTCGAGCACCATGATCGCCGGGTCGTTCACGAGGGCCTGGGCGACCTTGACTCGCTGCTTCATGCCCTTGGAGTACGTGGTGGTCGACCGGTGGTCACGCGAGTCGAGCTCGACGAGGTCGAGGGCCCAGCGCGCCGCCGCGTCGGGGTCCTCGACGCCGTGGAGGAGGCCCGCGAGGCGGACGAACTCGAACGCCGTCAGTGCTTCGAACATGGCCTCCTGTTGCGGCACGATGCCGATGCGACCCCGGACCGACCGGTCCGCTCGCGGGTCGGCGCCCAGGATGCGCACGGTGCCGCGATCCGGCGGCGTCAGACCGCACAGCATCCGCAGCAGGGTGGACTTGCCGGCGCCGTTCGGACCCAGCAGCGCCGTCACCCCCGGCCCGATGCGGAAGGACACGTCGGACACGGCCACGACGTCGCCGAACCACTTGGACGCGTGGTCCGCTTCGATCATCGGGACCTCGACAACGTCGCTCATCGGGTCACCGGCAGATGGTGGAGGCGGTTGCGGGCGAGGGCGAAGCCGCCGAAGGTCCATGCTGCCCAGGCCAGCCAGACCGTGATGGTCGGGACGCCGTCCATGATCGGTGCGAACTCTCCGTGTAGGCGAGGCGCCAGCTCGAGTCCCAGCAGCGTGGGAGCGAAGACGTACACGCCCGACGGGAGGCCGGCCACGTCGAGGGTGCCCGTGATCGAGATGGAGACGAGGAACAACAAGATGATCGAGGCCGAGGCGATCGCCTTGCGGTCGGTGAGGCTGGTCACGCCCATGGTGATGCCCGTGAACAGCAGCGTCTCCACCCCGCCGGTGGCCAGGACGCGCCAGGTCGTGTCGAGGATTTCGCCGATCCCGTCGGGGCCGGTGCTCTGGAGCACATTGGCGACGAGCATGAGGAGCGGCGGACCGAGGCAGACGATCGACAAGACGGCTGCAATGCTCACCGCCTTGGCGAACAGGTAGCTGTCGCGGTCAAGAGGAGCGGCGAGGTAGACACCGAGCATCCCCGTGCGGCGGTCGGTGCACAGCACCTCGGGGGCGACCAGGGCGACGAACACCATGATCGCCGAGATGATGAAGCCGTAGTAGTCCCCGTACGTCGGCAGGAGGATGTCGGCGGTCTCCGTCCGGGGGAACAGGGCGAGCACGCCGACGAACACGATCGCCGGCAGGTAGGCGAACCCGATCGTGGCGACCGGCAGGATCTTGGCCCAGATGCTGCGCCGCATGCCGAGCGCTCGCTGCGCGCTGTGGGTGACGACGGCTCGGACCGCGCCCCGGACGCCGGTGCGGGGCCCGTCGTACTTGCGGTAGCCGCGATCGAGGATCTGGGCGTCGCCCGACGAGAACGTGTCCGGCGCGCTCATCAGAACGCTCCCCGCGGTGGGCTCGGCGGGGGCGGAAGGTGGGCGAGTTGACCCAGACGAGGGTCCTGCGAGGGATCGTTCCCGGCGCCGACGCCCATGAAGACCTCTTCGAGCGAAACGGTCCGCCGGCCCAGCTTGCGGATGCCGATCCCGCTGGTGGCGATGGCATCGCGCACGGTCGTGAAGAGCCGTTCGTCGCCGGTGATGACGAAGCCTCGGCCTTCGGGGCGGATCGCCGCCCCGGTCTCGTAGATCGCGGTCAAGGTGGCGTCGACGAGGGATTGATCGCCGTCGAACTCCACGGCCACGCCCTCGCCCTCGCCGCGCAGGGCGTCGAGCGAACCGGCCGCAGCCACCACCCCGCCGTTCAAGATGATGGCGGCGTCGCAGATGCGCTCGACCTCCTCGAGGAGGTGCGACGAGAGCAGGACGGTGATCCCGAACTCGTGGCCGATGCGGTGGATCAGCTCCAGCATGGCGTCGCGCTGCATGGGGTCGAGGCCGTCGGTGGGCTCATCCAGCAGGACCAGGTGCGGGTCGTGCGCCAGGGCCTGGGCGAGCTTCACCCGCTGGCGCTGGCCCGTGGACATGGTGCCCAGCGGGCGGCCTCGCTCCTCGCCCAGCCCGACCTGCCACAGCACGTCCGAAGCGCGGTTGGTGGCCTCGCGGCGCGGAAGTCCGTGGACCTCGGCGACGTGACGGACGAAGTCGACCGCCTTCACGTCCGGCGGGAGCAGGTGGTGCTCGGGGGAGTAGCCGAGCAGGGCGCGGACCTCGGGCCCGGCCGTGGCCGGATCGATGCCGAACACCCGGATCTGACCCTCGTCGGGCGTGTCGAGCCCGAGGATCAGCCCGAGGAGGCTGGTCTTGCCCGCCCCGTTGGCGCCGAGCAGGCCGGTGACCCCGGGGCCGACCTCGCACGTGGTGCCCCCCAGCGCCAGGGTCTGACCCCACCGCTTGACGACACCGTGCACCTCGACGACCGCCCCCATCGACGCCAACCTAGAAGCTGGGACCAGGTCCCGACGACGCGCCCCCGCCAACGCCTCGGTGACCAGGTGCTGCATCAGGTTGGATCGGTGCTTCATGGTGTTGCTCGTCGCGCCGCGGGTCGGTACCGGACAACAGGCGGCGGCGCCCCGTTCCATGACGATGCTCCTGATGAATCTCTGAGGTTGATCCAGTGATTCCCGTCCGGCACGCTGTCGGCGGCGAGACGCACCCCCGGTTCCGACCGATCTCTCGACTCGACGCTCGGCGTCCTCTTGAGCAGATCGACGAAGGAGCGGTGCACCCATGAACAAGCAGACCCGAGCCCGACGCTCGCTGGCGGTCCTCCTGGCGGTCCTGGTTTCCGCCAGCGCCGCCAGCCTCACCACCGGTTGCCAACCTGGGCGGCAAGGCTGGTCCTGGAGGGCTGGGGTGACTCACGGAGTCATCGTCGAGGCCACCGCCGGCCGAGCGAGCCTTGCGATCTACCGGTCGCCCCGGAAGGCGCTGCACGACCTGTATCGAGCACGTGGGCTTCGGACGGTGCAGGACGTCATCTGGGGTTTCGGGCGACCGCCCGTGTTCACACGGACGTTCACCTACCACGGCCGATCGGTCACGACGTCGTTCGGCACCTCCACGGTGCACGGATGGACTCGCAGCCTGATCTACGACCATCCCGGAGACCTGCAGCAAGCCCTCGCCGATTCGCAGGCTCATCGCGACTGCCTTGCTCTCACGCTGGTCTCCTACGGAGCACCGAGCGGCAACTGGACCCACAAATCGTTCGGATGCCAGATGGGAGCGCTGCCATGAGGGTGACCAGGAACTGGCTGCGACCTGTACTCGAATTCGCCCTGGTGGGCGCCTTGGCAGGATGCTCGTGCGGTCTCAGCAGCAACGCGACCGGCGATGCGTCGTCGTTGTCATCGCAAATGTGCGATCGACTCGACATGCCGCGTGATGCGCTCCACGATGAGGGAGTGACCGTCGAGCAGTTGCTGACGATGGAGGGGAAGGATGGGGTGGGTCTGCGGGCGATGTTCGCCCTTCTCCAACCGGGACGAGCTACCGACGCGAAGCCCTTCCGTCCGGTGCTGGGTTACCTGTCGAACCGGTGGCAGGTCGAGTCCTACGACGGGAAGGTGCCGCCCGATCCGTCCGGCCATGTCGTGGCCAACGCGCGGAAGCTCGACCGATTCCTAGCTGACGGGGGTTGTGGGTGAAGGCTTCGGAACTGGTTCGGACGGGGTCGGTGGGCGGAAGTACCGTTCCGGGCCATGGCTGAACCGACCGATTCCACCGCTGCTGCTTCGACCCCTGCGGAGTCCTCGGTGGACATCAAGCCGCGAAGCCGCGACGTCACCGATGGGTTCCGGCGGGCGCCCAGCCGGGCCATGCTCCGAGCGATCGGCATGACCGACGACGACTGGGACAAGCCGCAGGTCGCCATCGCCTCCTCGTGGAACGAGGTCACGCCCTGCAACCTGTCGCTCGACCGCCTGGCCAAGGCGGCCAAGGAGGGCGTCCGCAGCGCCGGCGGCTTCCCCATCCAGTTCGGCACCATCTCCGTGTCCGACGGCATCTCGATGGGCCACGAGGGCATGCGTGGCTCGCTCGTCTCCCGGGAGGTCATCTGCGACTCCGTCGAGACCGTCGTCTTCGCCGAGCGCCTCGACGGCTTCATCGGGCTTGCCGGCTGCGACAAGTCCCTTCCCGGGATGATGATGGCGGCGGCTCGCCTCGACCTCCCGATGGTGTTCGTCTACGCCGGCTCCACCCTTCCCGGCGAGCACAACGGAGAGGCCATCGACATCACCACCGTGTTCGAGGCCGTCGGGGCCACCGCAGCCGGCACCATGACCGAAGAGGAGCTCGGCCAGATCGAGCGCACCGCCTGTCCCGGCGAAGGGGCCTGCGGCGGCATGTTCACCGCCAACACGATGTCGTCGATCGGCGAGGCGCTGGGCCTGTCGCTGCCGGGCAGTGCCAGCCCGCCGGCCATCGACCGCCGGCGAGACGACGATGCCGTCCGTGCTGGCGAGGCGATCATGAACCTGCTGCGCAAGGGCATCACCACCTCGGACATCCTCACCAAGAAGGCGTTCGAGAACGCCATCGCGGTGACCAACGCCCTCGGCGGATCCACCAACGCCGTGCTCCACCTGCTGGCCATCGCCAACGAGGCCGACGTCCCGCTGGAGCTGGAGGACTTCAACCGCATCGCCGGTCAGGTCGCGCACATCGCCGACATGAAGCCGGGCGGCAAGTTCCACATGACCGATCTCGATCGCATCGGCGGTGTCCCGGTGGTCATGAAGGAGCTGCTCGACGCTGGCCTCCTCCACGGCGACTGCCTCACCGTGACCGGCAAGACCATCGCCGAGAACCTCGCCGAGCTGGACCCGCCGCGGCCCGACGGCGTGGTCGTCCACCCACTCGATGCGCCGATCCACTCGGAGGGGGCGATCAACGTCCTCACCGGCACCCTGGCCCCGAAGGGGTCGGTCGTGAAGGTCGCCGGGCTCTCGGCCGACCAGCTCCTCTTCGACGGCGAAGCCCGGGTGTTCGATGGCGAGGACGGCGCCATGGACGCGATCCTCGCGGGAGACATCCGACCGGGCACGGTCATCGTCATCCGCTACGAAGGCCCGAAGGGTGGTCCCGGGATGCGGGAGATGCTCGCGATCACCGGAGCGCTCAAGGGAGCCGGCCGCGGCTCGGACTGCGCCCTCATCACCGACGGCCGCTTCTCCGGCGGCACGTGGGGCTTCTGCATCGGCCACGTCGCGCCCGAAGCGGTCGACGGCGGGCCCATCGCGTTCGTGCGCGACGGCGACCGAATCGTGATCGACGTGCACCAGTTCAAGCTCGACCTGATGGTCGACGAGGCCGAGCTGGTCAAGCGCCGCGAGGGCTGGACGCCGAACCCGCCCCGGTACACCCAGGGCGTGCTGGGCAAGTACGCCCGCCTCGTCCAGGGTGCCGAGACCGGCGCCATCACCAACACCAAGTAGCCGTCCCCATCGTCCGCGGCGCGGCGCCGCAGCGGGCAGGCTGGTCGATCGTGAGCCGGTACCCGTTCCCCATCCCGTTCGGGTGGTACCTGCTCGCGCCGCCGGCCGACCTGCCCCGGCCCGGCGATCCCCCGATCCGGCTGGCGCGGTTCGGTCATGAGGTTCGCATCGAGCGCGTGGGATCGGGAGCCCTCGCCGTGACCGATGCTGCGGACGAGAAGGTCGACCGCACGTGGCCGACGGTCGAGCGCGGGGGGTTCACCTTCGCCTGGCACCACCCGGCCAGCCACTCCCCATCCTGGGAGATCACCGATCTCGGCCCCTTCGACGAGCCTGTGGTCGAGGGGACGATCGAGGCGGAGACCCATGTCCAGGTGGCCGCGTGCCTGCAGGAGATCACGGAGAACGGCTACGACGAGGCCCACCTCCGCCACGTGCACGGAACCACCGAGGAGCACGAGCTGACGTTCACGGATCTCGGCGACCATCGGTCGCACCTCCAAGCCGTGATCCGCTACGAGACGGCCCGGGGTCCGATGGACCAGGTGATCGACAATCGATCGTTCGGCCCCGGCTTCGGCGTCGTGCACTTCGCCGGGATCGTGGACACGTGGTTCCTCGCCATGGGAACCCCGGTGAACGAGGATCGCACCGAGGTGTGCTTCGCCTACCGCTTTCGTGCTGCGGACGGCGGACCCGCCGACCGGCGCTCGGTGCGGGCCTACCTCGCCGAAATCGAGCGCCAATACCGCCAGGACACCGTGATCTGGGAGCACAAGGCCTACCTCGCTCGTCCGGCCCTGACCGATGGCGAGGCCATCATCGGCCGCTTCCGCCGCTGGTACCGCCAGTTCTACGTCGACGGCGCGCCCCCGGCCGACGGGGTCCAGACCAGGTGGCCGCCGCCCCCGGTCTCCGGGTGAGGGCGCCGGTGACCATCGGCCCGAACGGGTCGGCGTCGACGTCGCCCTCGTCGTGCTTCCGGTCGCACGATCGTCAGGCCGGCGTCGGGCGTCGCGGGGTTGTCAGATTGCTGCGTCTCCGTCATACTTCCCAACGTGATGAAGACCGTCGGCCTCCTCGTAGTACTCACCTAGCGCACGCCGTCTTCACCATCCGCGTGCGCTCGTCGACCTCCCCACCGGGAGGTCGTTGCAGTTTTCGGCGCCGGATGCGGCACCGGGCAGACTGCAAGGAGCGCCCGTGATGCCCACCCGCTCACCTGCACACATCGCACGAATCCCAGAGGGACCACCATGAAGCTCAACGGAGGCCAGGCACTCATCAAGTCCCTGGAGATGGAAGGGGTCGAGGTCATGTTCGGCCTGCCCGGCGGGGCCATCCTCCCGGTGTACGACCCCATCATCGACTCGCCGATCCGCCACATCCTCGTGCGCCACGAGCAGGGTGCCGGCCACATGGCCGAGGGCTACGCGCACGCCACCGGCAAGCCGGGCGTGGCCATTGTCACCAGCGGACCGGGCGCCACCAACATCGTGACCCCGTTGGCCGATGCCTACATGGACTCGGTCCCGATGGTCGTGATCACGGGCCAGGTCCCCACGGCCGCCATCGGCACCGACGCTTTCCAGGAGGCGGACATCACGGGCATCACCCAGTCCGTCACCAAGCACAACTTCCTGGTGACCGAGGCGCAGGACATCCCGATGGCGATCCGCCAGGCGTTCTACATCGCCACCACGGGTCGCCCGGGCCCGGTGCTCGTCGACATCCCCAAGGACATCGTCGACCCCACTAACCCGCGCAGCGCGATGGAGTGGGTGTGGCCCACCGACGACGAGGTCACGGCGAGCCTGCCCGGCTACAAGCCCACCACCACCGGCCACCCGCGCAAGATCAAGGACGCGGCCACGATGATGCTGGCCGCCGAGCGCCCGGTCATCTACGCCGGCGGCGGCATCCTCAAGGCGCGCGGCGCCGAGGCGTTGAAGGAGCTGGCCGAGCTGCTCGGCTTCCCGGTCGTCACGACGCTGATGGCCCGGGGAGCGTTCCCCGACGACCACGAGCTGTGCCTCGGCATGCCCGGCATGCACGGCAACTACACGGCGATCATGTCGATGCAGGAGAGCGACCTGCTGATCGCCCTTGGGTCCCGGTTCGACGACCGCGTCACCGGCAAGGTCCCGAACTTCGCCCCCCACGCCAAGATCATCCACGCCGACATCGACCCCGCCGAGCTGGGCAAGGTCCGCCGGCCCGACGTGCCGATCGTCGGCGATGCCCGCCTCATCATCGAGGCGCTGGTCACCGAGGTGAAGGCGCAGATCGACAAGGGCACCAAGAAGCCCGACATCACCGCCTGGCGCTCCACGCTGTCGGGATGGCAGGAGAAGTACCCGCTGGCCTACGAGCCGCCGGTCGAGGGCGAGCTGCTCAAGCCGCAGATGGTCCTCGAGGCGCTGCGGGATTCGGCCCCCGAGGACTGCATCGTCACCAGCGGCGTCGGTCAGCACCAGATGTGGGCCAGCCAGTACTGGACCTTCCGCCACCCGTACACGTGGATCAACTCGGGTGGACTCGGCACCATGGGCTTCTCCGTCCCGGCCGCCATCGGCGCCAAGGTCGGCCGTCCCGACCGCATGGTCTGGGCCATCGACGGCGACGGCTGCTTCCAGATGACCGCCCAGGAACTGGTCACCGCTGCGGCCGAGCGCATCCCGGTCAAGATCGCCATCTTGAACAACGCCTACCTGGGCATGGTCCGCCAGTGGCAGGAGATGTTCTACGACGAGCGCTACTCCGAGGTGTACCTGTCGCCGGACCTGCCGGACTACGTCAAGTGGGCCGAGGCGATGGGCTGCGTGGCCTTCCGGGTGGAGCACCCCGACGACATCCAGCCCACCATCGACAAGGCCAACGCCATCGACGACCGTCCCGTCGTCATCGAGTTCCGCACCGATGCTTCGGAGAAGGTCTTCCCGATGGTTGCCGCCGGGCACTCCAACTCGGACGTCCAGGTCCCGCCGTTCCAGCGGGCTCGAGGCAAAGAAGAGGGGAGCCACTGATGGCCGAGGACCTTGCGCACCACACCCTCTCGGTCCTGGTCGAGAACAAGGCGGGCGTGCTCGCCCGCATCGTCAACCTGTTCTCCCGCCGGGCCTACAACATCTACTCGCTGGCCGTCGCGCCCACCGAGGACGAGCGCTTCAGCCGCCTCACCGTGGTAGTCGACGTCGACAGTGCACCGCTCGAGCAGATCGTCAAGCAGCTCCACAAGCTGATCAACGTGGTGAAGATCGTGGAGCTCGATCCCTCGCACTCCGTCGAGCGCGAGCTGATGATCGCCACCGTCCGGTGTCCGGGCGAGCAGCGCCACCAGGTCACCGAACTGGCTCGCATCTTCGAGGGCAAGATCCTCGCGGTGAACCAGAACGCGCTGACGGTGTCGCTCGAAGGCCACCCCTCGAAGGTCGACGACTTCGAGGACATGCTGCGCACCTTCGGCATCAGCGACATCCAGCGCACGGGCCGCATCGCGCTCCCGAAGCTCGACCGCGACGCCGGAAAGCTGCGCGCGGTCAAGAACAAGACCGCCTGACCCAGCCGAATCGGGTCACGCGTGCACCGATGAGGTGGGCGGCCTCGGTGGGGGTGCGACGGACGGGGCCGCCGGATCTGATCGAGCTGCCATAGGGTCGGGCCGTGACCGACGACGCCCGTCCGGATGCCGGCGAGCCGGCTCCCTCCTGGTGGCCGTGGGCGTGCGGCGGAGTCGCCGTCGTCGCCGTGTTCCACGCGTTCTGGCAACTCGGCGCGGCGGACTGGAAGACGGACGAGGCATGGGACGGGCGCCTGGCCTGGCTGGCGGTCAACGGGGGTGACTGGAGCCAGGACAACGGCCATCCCGTGTTCGTGCGGTGGTTCCTCGGTTTTGGACAGGTGCTGTTCGGGCAGGACCGACTCGGCATCCGGCTGACGCCGACGCTGGCGTCGGTGGCGGCGGTCGCCCTGCTGTACCTCGTGGGCGCCCGCCTCCACTCGCGGTGGGCGGGGCTGATCGCGGCGGCGTTGTGGGCGGTGCTTCCGCGAGCGCTGGTCGTGGGGACCACGGTGGTGGCGCCGTTGCGAGGGGACCGCTTCGGGTACCTCGAGCCGTTCATGGTGGTGGCGCTCCTGGGAGCAACGCTCACCGGCTGGAACTGGATCCGCGAGAACCGGTGGCGTGACGCGGTCGCCACCGGCGCGCTCATCGGCGCTGCCGGAGCGTTCAAGCCGACCGCGCTGGTGGTGATCCTCCCGATCGTCGCCGTGGCCTGGTGGACCCAGCGGTCGTTGCGAGCCATCGCGGGGCCGGCGGCCGCGCTGGCGGTGATCGCCGTCGCGGTGCTGCCGTCGACGTACCTGATCGTGCTCGGGACCAGTGGCCCCGAGCACCTGCGCACCCTCCTCGACTACCAGTTCGACCATGCCCGCACCGGCCACCCGCTCGTGGTTGATGGGACGCTGACCCACCACCAGCCACGGTGGGCACACCTGCTCTACCAGTGGCGCGGCATGGGTGCTGCTGCGGTCGTCGGCCTGGTCATCGGCGTGGCAGGGGCCTGGACCGGGCGCCGTCGGGCGCCGATCGCCTACGCCACGGCCATCTGGCTGAGCCTGTTCGCCGTCCACCTGCTTTCGAGCGTCGCCCTCCCGCACTACTACCTGCTCTGGGCGCCGTTCTCGGTGCTGGTCGCAGCCATGGGCCTCGTCGAGCTTGCCGACCGGACGACCGCCCCGGAAGGTGGAGCGGACCGGACCGCCGCCGTGGCGGGTCGCGCGGACCGGCGTGGGGCGGGTCTGCCCGAGCGGTGGAACCGGGCACCGGGTCCGGCCACGGCGCTCGCCATCGCCGCGCTCGCGCTTGGGGCCAGCGGGCTGGTGGCCACCTGGCGCACGGCGACCATCGAGTCCGGCGACTACGGCCGCCTGGCCACCGAGCTCCAGGATCGGGGGATCGAGCCAGCGTCGGTCCGCTTCCAGGGCGAAGCGGTCGAGCGGTACTTTCCGGCTGCGGACGTGGCCCAGATCGGCTTCGCCGACCCGTCCACCCCGTTCGACCTCTTGGTCCTCGACCCGCGGGATGTGCCGATGTTGCCCGCCGGGGTCGCCGACGGCGCAAGAGCCGGAGCCCGGACGGCCGGGCTGGCCCCGCACCGGATCGGGCGGCTCGAGGTCTGGTACGCCGATCCCGTGTGAGTGTCGGCCACCGAACCCAATTCCCTACTTGATTGGTAGGGAATTGGCGGTACCCTGTGGCGATGACCAACGACGCCTGGGGCTTCGAAACCCAACAGATCCATGCCGGTGCAGCACCCGACCCCACCACGGGGGCCCGAGCCACACCGATCTACCAGACCACGAGCTACCAGTTCCGCGACTCGGAGCACGCCTCGAACCTGTTCGCGCTGGCCGAGATCGGCAACATCTACACGCGGATCATGAATCCGACGCAGGGCGTGGTCGAGGCGACGATCGCCGCGCTCGAAGGTGCGACCTCGACCGCCGTCGGCCTCCCCGGTGCGCTGGCCGTGGCGTCGGGCCAGGCTGCGGAGACCCTTGCCATCCTCAACCTGGCCGAGGCCGGCAGCCACATCGTCGCCAGCGCTTCCCTCTACGGCGGGACCTACAACCTCTTCCACTACACGTTTCCGAAGATCGGAATCGAGGTCACGTTCGTCGATGACCCCGACGACCTCGACGCATGGCGGGCGGCCGTGAAGCCCAACACCAAGGCCTTCTATGGCGAGTCGATCGGCAACCCGAAGAACGACTTCCTCGACATCGCCGCCATCTCGGCGATCGCCCACGAGGTCGGCGTCCCTCTCATCGTGGACAACACGGTCGCATCCCCGTGGCTCATCCGCCCGTTCGAGCACGGCGCCGACATCGTGGTGCACTCGGCCACCAAGTTCATCGGCGGCCACGGCACGTCCATTGGCGGGGTCATCGTCGACGGCGGTTCGTTCGACTTCTCGGCCAACGACAAGTTCCCCGGCTTCACCGAGCCTGACCCCAGCTACCACGGTCTTTCGTTCTGGCCGGCGCTGGGGGCGGGCTCGTACATCATCAAGGCCCGGGTGCAGCTGCTCCGCGACATCGGTGCGGCCATCAGCCCGTTCAACTCCTTCCTGCTGATCCAGGGGCTGGAGACGCTCAGCCTCCGCATGGAGCGCCACAACTCGAACGCCCAGCAGGTGGCCGAGTTCCTGGCCCAGCACCCACAGGTCGAGCGCGTCCAGTACGCAGGCCTGCCGGATTCGCCGTGGCACGAGCGAGCGAAAGCGACCACCGCCGGTCGGGGCTACGGCTCGGTGCCGGCATTCGTCATCGCTGGCGGTCGCGAGGCCGGCGCGAGGTTCGTCGAGGGGCTCACCCTCCACAGCCACGTCGCCAACATCGGCGACGTCCGGAGCCTCGCCATCCACCCGGCGTCGACCACCCACAGCCAGCTGACGGCCGAGGAGCAGGTGACCACGGGCGTCGATCCCGGCCTCGTCCGGCTGTCGGTCGGCCTGGAGACGATCGACGACATCATCGCCGACCTGGAGCAGGGCTTCGCCGCCGCAACGTGATGCAGGTATCACCCTGAGAAGATGATCGGGCCTCGCCCGAGCCGGTAGGCTCTTCCACTTGTCCGGTTCGCCGGACTTCGGATCCGTCGCAGTATCGCCCACCCCTCCCCCCGGGCGATGCGTGCGGCGGATCCGTTCTTTTTGGTTCCCGGTCCCTCGTTCGGTCCGCTGTCGAGGTCACAGATGGCGGTGTCGCGGCAGCGCTGCGCCGCGGGGACCTTCAGACGGCGAGGAGGAGCAACGCGCCCGCGGTGGCGGTGGCCATGCCGAGGCTGACCCGCGCCAGGCGGCGATCTCGGATCATGGTGCCGACGCCGACGCCGGCGACGTGGATGCTGCCGGTGGCGAGCAGGAAGCCTCCGATGTAGAGCGTCGGGTGGGCTGACGATGGCGTCTCGGCACCATGGGCGTAGCCGTGGGCCAGGCCGGCGACGGCCAGGACCGGGAGGACCCAGGCCGCACCTTCGCCGTCGCTGAGTGCTGACGCGATGGCGACTCCCAAGAGGAGGACGGACGCCGCGATGAGGACCTCGGCACCCGGGAAGGGCACCCCCACGATGCCGCCGAGCCCGCCGGCGACCATGCCGAGCAGGAACGCTGCGGGAGCGAACCAGAGGGTGCGGTCCGAGCGCCAGGTGGCGGCGACCACCCCGACGGCCGCCATGGCGAGCAGGTGGTCGGGGCCGGTCAGCGGGTGGAGGAAGCCAGAGCTGAACCCGTTGGTCACTTGGTCCACGTGCGCCGACGCCGGGCTGGCGACGAGCACGACGCCCCCGAAAACACCGGTGGTGACCGCGAGCAGACGGGGGATGCGACGCGTTTCGAGCATGGCGGCACCATACCGGAGCGGTCTGGCGGGATCAGGCGGACCGCAGCTCGTCGACCACGAAGTCGATGCTCTTCGTGAGCTGGGCGATGTCCTCGCTGTCGATGGCCGGGAACATCGCCATCCGCAGCTGGTTGCGGCCGAGCTTGCGGTAGCTGTCCGTGTCGACGATCCCGTTGGCCCGAAGGACGGCGGACACCGTGGTCGCCTCGACCGAGTCGTCCAAGTCGATGGTGGCGACCACGTTGGAGCGCACCGCGGGGTCGGCCACGAACGGGGTGGCGTAGTCGGACGCCTCAGCCCACGAGTACATGATCTCGGCGCTCTTGGCGGAGCGGGCCGACGACATGCCGAGTCCGCCGTTGGTGTTGATCCACTCCATCTGGCTGACGGCAAGGTGGATGGTGGCCAGCGCGGGCGTGTTGTAGGTCTGGTCCTTGAGGGAGTTGTCCTTGGCGATCTTCAGGTCGATCGAGGCGGGAACCCATCGATCGGTCGAGGCGATGCGGTCGATGCGGTTGATGGCGGCGGGCGACACCGCCGCGATCCACAGGCCGCCGTCGGAAGCCAGGCACTTCTGTGGGGCGAAGTAGTAGACGTCGGTCTGCGCCGCATCGAACTTCAGCCCGCCTGCCGCCGAGGTCGCATCGACGGCGACGAGCGCCCCGGCGTCGGTCCCGGTGGGCCGCACGATGGGCATGGCCACGCCCGTTGACGTCTCGTTGTGGGTGAGCGCGTACAGGTCGACGCCCGTCTCGCCTTCGGCCTCGGCGGCTTCGCCGGGAGGCGCGCTGATCACGGTGGGGTCGGCGAGGAACGGCGCCCGGGTGGCGCACTCGGCGAACTTCGACGAGAACTCACCGAAGGTCAGGTGCTGGCTCTTCTGTTCGATGAGCCCGAAGATGGCGGCGTCCCAGAACACGGTCGTCCCACCGTTGCCGAGGATCACCTCGTAGCCGTCCGGGAGGGCAAACAGCTCGGCGACGGCGTTGCGGAGGCGGCTGACCATGAACTTCACGGGCGCCTGGCGGTGGCTGGTGCCCAGATACAGGGGCGCATCGGCCATCAGCGCTTCCAGGGCCTCGGGCCGCACCTTCGAGGGGCCGCAGCCGAAGCGCCCATCGGCGGGGAGGAGGTCGGCGGGGATGGTGATCGAGGGGGTCGCAGCCATGCCCGGAGTCTCGCAGCCGACGTCCCCCCGGGTCGAAGCCGTTGTGCTCCGCCACATCCGAGTGGTGCGGCAACCGGGTTCTTGGTGGGGGAGGGGGCGTGGCACCATGGCCGCATGGGTTCACGAGTCTCCGACCGCATCGCCGCCATCGCTCCGTCCGCCACGCTGGCCGTCGACGCCAAGGCGAAGGCGCTCAAGGCGGCCGGAGAGCCGGTCATCGGGTTCGGAGCCGGCGAGCCGGACTTCCCGACGCCCGACCACATCGTCGAGGCGGCCATCGCGGCGTGCCGAGACCCCAAGAACCACCGTTACAGCCCTGCTGGCGGCCTGCCCGAGCTCAAGGAAGCCGTGGCCGCCAAGACCGCACGCGACAGCGGGTACGACGTCGAGGCGTCGCAGGTCCTCATCACCAACGGCGGCAAGCACGCCGTCGCCAACGCCATCGCCACGCTGGTCGATCCGGGCGACGAGGTCCTGCTGCCCACGCCGTACTGGACCACCTACCCCGAGCCCATCCGCCGTGCGGGCGGCATCGTGGTCGAGCTGTCGACCGACGAGGGCAGCGGCTTCCGGGTCACGGTCGACCAGCTCGAAGCGGCTCGGACGCCCAAGACCAAGGCGCTGATCTTCGTCAGCCCCTCCAACCCGACCGGCGCGGTGTACCCCCGCGACGAGATCGAGGCCATCGGCCGCTGGGCCGTCGAGCACGGCATCTGGGTGCTCACCGACGAGATCTACGAGCACCTCGTCTACGGCGACAACGAGCACCACTCCATGCCGGTGCTGGTGCCGGAGCTGGCCGATCGGTGCGTCGTGCTCAACGGCGTGGCCAAGACCTACGCGATGACGGGCTGGCGCGTCGGGTGGATGATCGCACCCGCCGACGTCATCAAGGCGGCCACCAACCTCCAGAGCCACGAGACGTCCAACGTCGCCAACGTGTCGCAGCGTGCCGCGCTCGCTGCGGTGGCTGGCGGACTCGACGATGTGGCCCGGTTCCGCGAGTCCTTCGATCGGCGCCGGATGACCATGTACCGGTCCCTCAGCGCCATCCCCGGCGTCACCGTCCTTGAGCCGGAAGGCGCGTTCTACGCGTTCCCGAGCTTCAAAGCGGTCCTTCAACGTCCGGTCCTGGGCCGTCAGCTGCACTCGACCCTGGAACTGGCCGATCTCATCCTCGAGGAGGCCAAGGTGGCCATCGTTCCCGGCGAGGCCTTCAGCGCGCCGGGCTATGCGCGGTTGTCGTTCGCGCTCGGCGACGACGACCT
>JBKJPY010000061.1:0-4029 GCA_046594195.1 Acidimicrobiales bacterium
CACGTCGATGACCGTCGAGCTCATTGCTCCGATCGCCATGGACGAGGGTCTGCGGTTCGCCATTCGCGAGGGTGGCCGCACCGTCGGCGCCGGCCGCGTCACCGAGATCATCAAGTAGGGATTGACATGGCTGACGCACAGAAGATCCGCATCCGGCTCAAGGCCTATGACCACGAGGTCATCGACCAGTCGACGAAGAAGATCGTGGAGACGGTGCTGCGCACCAACGCCACGGTCCGGGGCCCGATCCCACTTCCGACGACCAAGCACCGCTACACGGTGATCCGGTCGCCGCACAAGTACAAGGACTCCCGCGAGCACTTCGAGATGCGGATCCACAAGCGGCTCCTGGACATCCTCGATCCCACGCCCAAGACGGTCGATTCGCTCCAGCGCCTCGACCTCCCGGCCGGCGTGGACATCGAGATCAAGCTCCAGACCGCTTGACCCACGCCCTCCGGGGCAGCTGATGAGACTTCGAACGATGGGCGCCTCCCGGCGCCCATCGTCGCGTTTTGGACTGCGGTGGCCCGGCGCGAGTCGGCTCCGGCGCGGTTCCGCTGCTGGGAACCGGATCGCTCCCTCCAGAAGCGGCTGTCAGTCTCGTTCTGGGAGGTCCATCGACCTGCTCGGGAACGGGGAGCGATGAGTGACGCAACACCAAGGGGAACCGGCGCACCGCTCGTGGTGCTGCTGGACGATGCGTCGGCGCCAGATGCTGGGCGGCTCCTCGCCGCCGTCGGCGAACGGGGTGAGATGGCAACCATCGATCGGGTCACTCTCGGGTCGCTCGAGGTCCAGACCGCCGGCGAGCGGATGGAGGTGCGGCTCGGTGGCGTGATCCTGCGCCCGGGCGCCGTGCTCGTATGGAGGCTGCCGCAGGTGTGCGAGCACCCTCGGCGCGAGGAGCTCCTGGCCAACCCCGTCGCCCGCTCGTTCCACTCGCAGCAGTGGTTCACCATGCTGCGGGGCCTGCTCCTCGCCTGGGAGATCCAGGGCGTGCCCATCGTGAACGGAGCGAACGTCGGCCACTGGGACGAGAAGACGGCGCAGATCCTCCTCGCAGCGTCTGTCGGCTTCCGGACCCCCGCCACGTTGCAATCCGCCCGATCGACGGGAACGCGATCGTTCCTCGACTCGTGCGGCGGTGCCGGGGTCACGAAGGCGTTCGTTCCCTACCACTCCTTTGACAGCACCACGTCCCGGGCCACCCGACAACTGACGCGAGAGGTGTCGACGGCGGCGATCGACGGCCGCGATGAACGGGCCGTCCCCACGCCCGCTCTCTTCCAGCCGCTCGTCCCGGCGGGCGGCGAGCTCCGGGTCGTGCTGGCCGGTGCTCGTGCCTTCGCCGCCCGGTTGGATCGCGACCGGATCGGGCACGTGGACTCCCGCCATCAGGAGGCTGCGATCGTGCCCGCCTGTGCGTTCGACCTGCCGCGCTCGATCGAGCGACGATGCCGCGCCCTGCTGGAACGCTGCCGCCTGGACCTGGCTGTCATCGACCTTCTCATCGACGACGACGGAGAGGCCGTGTTCCTCGACCTCAACCCGACCGGTGTCTTCGACTGGATCGCCTGCCGGTTCGATCTGCCCATCTACCAGGCCGTCGCCGAGCTCGTCGCTGACATGGCCCATCGATCACCCCACAGGAAGGTCGCACCGTGACCCGTGCTCGAACCGCCCACCCCCACCGTCACCCGCTCAGATCGGCCCGCGTGGCCTCGTGGAAGCGATCGGCGGAAGACCGCGACTGCGGCGCGGCCGCGTTCGCCACCATCGCGTCCCACCACGGGCACCACCTCACCGTCGAGCAGGCACGCGACCTGGTGCAGACGGACCGGACCGGCACCTCGATGGTCCACATCTGCCAGGCGGGCCGGGCCATTGGATTCGACGCGCGAGGGGCAATCGGCACCTACGAGGGCCTCGCGAAGGTCGCCGTCCCGGCCATCCTCCACCTGGGCGGCGGTGACGGACACTTCTTGGTGCTGACCAAGTGGTCCAAGCGCGGCGTGCGGGTCATCGACCCCAGCGTGGGCCCGGTCGGCTTGCGTCGAGACGAGCTCGAGGCCCAGTGGAGCGGCTACCTGGTCGAGTTCGTGCCCACCGAGGCGTTCGATCCCAAGGCCCCGGACGTGGTTCCGGGCCGCATCATCCGTGAGACGGTGTCGTCCAGCAGTCGGTCGATCCTGGCGTGCATCGCGCTGATGGCAGCGGGCACCGGGCTGGGCATCCTCAGCGCCCGCTTCCTGGCCAATGCGATCGGGCTCGTCGGCGGAGGGGCGAACCGCTCGGACGACATCGCGGTGGCGGGGGCCTTGTTGGCCGCGCTGGGTGTGGTCGTCGGACTCTCGCAGCTCGGCCGGATGCTGCTGATCACCCGGGTCGGGCTGCGGTGGCAGACCGACCTCGGACACCGGTTCCTCTCCCAGATCGCTCGGCTTCCGAGCTCGGACTTCGAGGAGCGTTGCGTCGTTGCGTTCGTCGGTCGATCGAGCGAGATCCAGGTCGCCCGTGACGCCGTCCTCAACAGCGCGGTCGGGGTCGGGGCCGACGCCGTCATCGTGGGTGCGGCCATCGGCATCTGTGCCTTCGTCGCGCCGGTTCTCGCCGCGTTGCTCGCTACCTCCGTGATGCTGTTCCTGACCATCGCCATCTTCGGCCGACGACTGAGCGCTCCGGCCAACTTCCAAGCAACCCGACGGAACTACGAGTACGTGAGTGAATCGCCCTGGGTTCGTTGGAGGCTCCACACCTTTGAAAGCAGGATGGAGCCATGGCAAGAGAGAAGTCACCAGGGAAGCCGACGACGCGTCGCTACACCGACACCGAGAAGGCCCAGGCGGTCCGGTTGGTCCGCGAGTTGCGCAAGGAGCTCGGCACTGACCACGGGACGGTGTATCGGGTTGCGAACCAGCTCGGCTACGGCGTCGAGTCGGTGCGGGCGTGGGTTCGCCAGGCCGACGTTGACGAGGGCGTGAAGCCGGGGACCTCGAGCGATGAGGCCGCTCGGATCAAGGCGCTCGAGCAGGAGGTCAAGGAGCTGCGTCGGGCCAACTCGATTTTGAAGTCGGCGTCGGCTTTCTTCGCGGCGGAGCTCGACCGCCCACATCGTTGATCGTCGCCTACATCGACGGTCACAAGACGGAGTTCGGGATCGAGCCGATCTGCGAGGTCATGCAGTTCGCCCCCTCCACCTACTACGCCGCCAAGACCCGCCCGCTCTCAGCGCGGGCGATCCGCGACGCCGTGTTGAAGGTGGTGATCGTGACGGTCCACCAGGCCAACTACGAGGTCTACGGGGTCCGCAAGATGTGGAAGGCGATGCGCCGTGCCGGCGAAGACATCGGCCGTGACCAGGTCGCCCGCCTGATGCGCGAACTGGGCATCGAGGGTGTGCGGCGTGGCCGCAAGGTCTGCACCACCCGCGCGGACGAGAAGGCCAACCGTCCACCGGACTTGGTCGAGCGCCGGTTCGTCGCGTCCCGTCCGAACGAGCTGTGGGTGACCGATCTGACCTACGTCTCGACGTGGGCGGGGATGGTCTACGTGTCGTTCATCACCGACGTGTTCTCGAGACGGATCGTTGGCTGGCGGGTTGCGTCGAACATGCGAGTGGACATGGTCCTCGACAGCTTGGAGATGGCCCGGTGGGCGCGTGGCACCCGCCTCGACGGGCTCGTGTGCCACAGCGATGCCGGAAGCCAGTACACGGCGATCCGCTACACCGAACGCCTCGATGAGATCGGCGCACGCCCGTCGATCGGTTCGGTCGCCGACAGCTACGACAACGCGCTGGCCGAGACCGTCAACGGCCTCTACAAGAACGAAGTGATCCACCGGCAAGGACCATGGCGCGACGTCGACGCCGTCGAGCTCGCCACCCTCGCGTGGGTCCACTGGTTCAACACCGAACGGCTCCACAGCTCCCTCGGCGACATCCCGCCAGCAGAGTTCGAAGAGCACCACTACCGTCAGCTCACCGACACCGGCGAGCTGGTCGAAACCAAATAGCCCGAGCCTCCA
>JBKJPY010000094.1:0-11280 GCA_046594195.1 Acidimicrobiales bacterium
GCCATCGTGTACTTCATCGCCGGCATCACCACACCGAGGTTGCCTGCCACGCAGCAGTGATGGCGATCGCGCATCGCACGAACCGAGACGTCATCACACAGTGCCGTCAGCCTTCCAACCGGTCACCACCGACCTGCCCGGCAGCGCTGCTCCGATCGCTCGCAATCCCCCACGCCTGGAACGTGCCCCACGCCTCTGGTGTGATCGCGACCGGCGAACTCACACGCCTCGACCCCACCACCAGCACCGTGGAGCATGCCGGTCGGGTGAGATGGCTCGAACCTGGCGTGATCGGCGTTTTGGCGGAGCGGGAGGGATTCGAACCCTCGGACCCTTGCGGGTCGCCGGTTTTCAAGACCGGTGCATTCGTCCGCTCTGCCACCGCTCCGCTCGGCATCGTAGGCGGGCGAGGGCGCTGGGCTGTGTACGATCTGCGACGCAACACGGAGAGGTGCCGGAGTCTGGTCGATCGGGCCTCCCTGCTAAGGAGGTGACGGGGTAACTCGTCCGTGGGTTCAAATCCCACCCTCTCCGCGGTGGCGGACCCCGGCTCTCGAGCCGGGGTCCTTCGCGTTCAGGACGCTCCGGGCTCGAGGCGGCATCCTGGAGCGCGGCGGGAGCTTGGTTGGGTCTTGGACCGGGCGGGTGAGCACCGGCTCCTTCTCCGGATGTCGGCAGAACCTCATTGATGAACGGGTCGGGTCGATTGTCACAACCGGGTGGCTCGTGTTGCATTACCGTTACGGATGCGACAGTCTGTCGCTCGACCGATATGCCCGTCGCTTGTGCCGACTCCGGATTCCTCCGGACGACGTGCCGGCAGCGCCCACCTTTTCGCAGGTGCCAGCGTCCACCTCCGAGTGGGACCGGGTCCGCCGATCAAGGAGCAACCCCAACGTGACCAGCCCCGCCCACACCGAGACTGCACCCTCCACGGAGCCGCAGTCGAAGGTGCGCCGGAGCCGCAAGGCGATCCACCTCTCGATCGGCCTCCTGGCCATCGTGGGCATCGCCTTCGCCACCACCGCCTGTACGCCGGAGATGATGGCCAAGAGCGCCATCGCCGAGCACTGGGGCGGCAACGCCAAGTGCGCCGAGAAGATCGCCCAGCGCGAGTCGGGGATGCAGCCCGATGCCGTCAACCGCAGCAGCGGTGCGACCGGCCTCTTCCAGCTCATGCCGCTTCACAAGACGTGGATCCGCAGCGAGCTTGGGTACGAGTGGTCCGAGATGAAGGACCCGTCCAAGAACGCCGAGGCGGCCAAGCGGCTCTCGGACAAGAACTACAACGCCTACGGCGACGGCTGGGCTCCCTGGCGCCTGAGCGGCCGGGCCATGCCGGGCGGCGGCTGCCCCGCCTGATCCCCGGATCAGCAGTTCCGCGAAACGACCCGCCTCCGGGCGGGTCGTTCGCCGTTTTGGCCTCGGGCGAAGTGGCGGTGCTTGCGGTCGACGGGCAACATGCCTCCTGTATCTGACGGATCGTCAGATACGTACGACGACGGGAGCACCCCATGACCGAGCTCGATGAACCCGCACGGCCGGTCCTCGTGCACGACGAGGCTCGGGTGCGCACCCTCACGCTGAACCGCCCCGACGCGCTGAACGCCTGCAACGAAGCCCTCTACGACGCGCTGACCGACGGCCTGCTCGAAGCGGCAGCCGACCCGGCCGTCGCCGTCGTGCTGTTGACGGGAGAGGGCCGGGCGTTCTGCGCCGGTACCGACCTGGTGGAGATGGCCGCCCGGGTGATGGAGCCCGACACCTTCGTCGAGGGCACCCACGGCTTCCTCGGGCTGATCGACGCGCTGACCGCCTTCCCCAAGCCCCTCGTGATCGCCGTCAACGGCCTTGGGCTCGGGATCGGTGCCACGATCCTCGGGTTCGCGGACCTGGTCTTCATGAGCACCGCCGCCAAGCTCAAGTGCCCGTTCACCAGCCTGGCGGTCGCGCCGGAGGCGGCATCGAGCTTCTTGTTCCCGCAGCTGGTCGGACGCCAGAACGCCACGTGGATGCTGCTCAGCTCGGAGTGGATCAGCGCCCAAGACGCCAAGGACATGGGCCTGGTCTGGAAGCTCGCCGCGCCGGACGAACTGCTGCCGGAGGCGCGCCGCCATGCTGAGCACCTTGCCGCCCTGCCGATCTCGTCGCTGGTCGCGTGCAAGCGGGTCATCACCGAGCCGCTCCGCCCGCAGATCGAAGCGGCGCGCGAGCGCGAGAACGCAGCGTTCGTGGAGCTGCTCGGTGGTCCGGCCAACCTCGAGGCCTTTGCCGCGTTCGCCGAGGGGCGCACGCCGGACTTTGCCAACCTGCCCGACGGCTGGTAGCCGGTTCCGCCGTCGCAGGGCCGCGGCGCACGACACGACGCGCATGAAGCGGCCACCGCTGGGCAGGCGACGCCGGGGAATGCATGGCAGGCTGGGTGGTGAACAACGTTCACCTGGGAGGGATCCATCGTGCGTCACAAGTTGCGCCTCGCGTCCGTGGTCATGGGAGCGGCGATCGTGGTGACATCGCTCGCGGCGTGCGAGCCCTCGTACGGCGTGAAGGTCGCGGACGTGAAGCTCGCGATCCCGTGCAGCGGCACGACTTCGGTCGACGCGAAGTGGGCGATCCCCGACGGTGTCGTCCCAACCGGGTTCGTGTGGCTCCAGCACGGGTTCGCCCGCTCGAACGCCGCCGTGGCCGACCTGCAGAAGGCGTATTCAGCTCGAGGCTGGATCGTGGTCTCGCCGAACATCAGCGGCTTCGGCACGTGTTCCATCAACGCCGCTGTGCTCCACACCGGCATCGCCAACCTGCTCGCCGGGTCCACCGCACCCGGCTCTGCCCTCGAAGCCAGCTACGACGCAGCGCGCACCAAGCTCGGGCTGGGGCCGGCCGACCTGCCGAACTCCTTCGCCCTGTCCGGTCACTCGGCCGGTGGCGCGCTGGCGACGGTGGTGGGCGGGACGATCGCCGCCAACCCGTCGTCCGCGGTGTCCTCCCGCCTCAAGGGCATCGTGCTCCTCGACCCCGTGGAGAACGCCGACAACGGGATGGCCGCCAACCTTCCGAAGCTGACCGGCAAGCGGGTGTACACGATCTCGGGCGGCGACAGCTCGTGCAACAGCAACAGCAGCGGGACCAAGGTGTTCCTCCCGAAGCGCACCGGGTTCGCCGGTGTCCGGCTGCCCTCGGGCTGCCACTGCGACGCCGAGGGAGCCACCACCGACGGGACGTGCACGTTGCTGTGCGGGACGCCGAAGGCCGCGAACGTCGCGGCGCTCAAGCAGCTGGCGACCGACTGGCTGTCTGACATCTTGCGATCGAAGACGACGGCCTCGGCCTATCCCGGCGGCCAGTACTACGAGCAGACCAAGGCCGCCGGCACCATCACCACCCTCACCGGCACGGCCTGACGCCCGACGGGCAGCAGGCCGGCCGGGCCGCCGCCAGTCTGCGGTGGTGGAAGGGAACCGAGGAGCTGGGAGACTCGGTGGATGATCGAGCGAGAGATCACCGTCCGCACTCCTGAGGGCGACATGCCCACGTTCGTGTTCCACCCGGACGGAGGCGGGCCCCACCCGGTGGTGCTGTACCTGATGGACGCCCCGGGGATCCGGGGGGCACTGCGCGACATGGCGAGGCGGCTGGCCGACGCCGGGTACTACGTCATGTTGCCGAACCTGTACTACCGGGCCGGTCAGTTCGAGGAGCTCGGGATGAGCGACGAGGACGCGCACCGGAGGATGGAGCTGATGCAGACGGTCGACCCCACCAACATCGTGAGCGACGCCCGGGCCCTGCTCGCGGCGGCGGATGAGGACCCGGCGGCGGGTGACGGCCCGGTCGGCGCGGTCGGGTTCTGCATGAGCGGCGGGCTCGCCCTCTCCGTGGCCCGCGCCCTGCCGGAGCGGGTGGCCGCGGTCGCGTCGATCCACGGGGCTTGGCTGGTGCGAGACACCGACGACTCGCCGCACCTCGGGCTCGACTCGGTGCGCGCCGAGGTGCACTTCGCCTGGGTGGTGCCGGACGGGACCGCACCCCCGGAGACGATCCCGGTGATGGAGCAGGCGCTGACCGATGCCGGGGTCACCTACACCATCGACCGCGAGACCGACGCCCAGCACGGGTTCGCTCCGGCCGGCCCCCGGCACGAACCCGAGGCTTCGGAGCGCCACTGGACCCGGGTGCTCGACCTGCTGGACCGCAAGCTCTGATCGCTGCCGTGGCAGGGTGACGGGGTGATCTACCTCATCCGCCACGGGGCCACCGAGTGGAGCACGCTGCGGCGCCACACCGGCCGAACGGACATCCCGCTCACCGACGAAGGACGGGCCCAAGCTGCCGCGCTCGAACTGGCCCTCCGTCACCTTCGGCCGGATCGGGTCCTCACCAGCCCCCTGTCGCGGGCTCGCGAAACGTGTGAGCTCGCCGGGTTCGGTGACCGGGCCGAGGTGGACGAACGCCTGGTCGAGTGGGATTACGGAGCCGCAGAAGGTCGCACGACCGTCGAGATCCGCGAGGAGCAGCCCGATTGGTCGGTGTGGACGCACCCCACCGAGGGGGCCGAGCCCCTTGACGCCGTGTCGGCTCGCGTCGATGCCGTCCTCGCCGAGCTGACCGATCCCGATCCCGTCACCCTGGTCTTCGCCCATGCCCACCTCCTCCGCATCCTCGGGGCGCGGTGGTGCGGGTGGCCGGCCTCGGCGGGCCAGCACCTGGTGCTCGATCCGGCCAGCACCAGCGTCCTGGGCTTCGAGCGCGAGGCTCCGTCGATCGAGCGGTGGAACGTGGTGCCCGAGCCGCTGGCCTGAGGGAGCGGCGACCAGTCCGGTTGGTCCGATGGTCCTCAGACGCCCTCGAGCGCAGTGATCCGCCCCGCCGCGATCGCAGCCAGCAGTGCACGGACGGATCGACGGTAGCCCCGCGCCCGCACCCCCGTGGCCGAGCGTTCTGCAATGATCGGGGCATGAGCGATGCGGCGCTCCTTGCCACCTCCTACCAACGCGCTCGCGAGGACTTCCTCGCTGCGGCGACCGTGGCCGGAGCGCGCCTCCGTTCGTTTGCGCATCCACGACGCGGCCTCGAGGCCGAGGAACTGTCCGTCGACGTCGCCGAGGTCGGGCCCGTCGAGGGCACCGACGTGGTGGTGGTCGTGTCGGGGACGCACGGCGTCGAGGGCTACCTCGGGTCGGCGCTGCAGCGACGCCACCTCGCAACGTCGGCCGAGGCGCCGCACGGCGGCCCGACCATCGTGCTCGTCCATGCCCTCAACCCGTACGGGTTCTCGTGGGTGCGACGGGTGAACGAGGACAACATCGACCTCAACCGCAACTTCGTCGACTGGTCGCAGCCGCTCCACGCCAACGACGAGTACGACGAACTCGCGAGCAGCCTGGTGCCGGACGATTGGTCCGATGCGACCCAGGAGCGCACCTTGCTCGAGCTCGCCGTGAAGCTCGAGGAGGTCGGCATCGAGCGGCTGCAGCAGATCGTCTCCGGCGGCCAGTACGCGCATCCCACGGGGGTGTTCTTCGGCGGCACCGGGCCGGCCTGGTCGAACCGGTGGCTGCAGCAGTTCCTCGGTGAGCGGCTGGCGACCGTGCAGCGTGCCGCCATCATCGACCTTCACACCGGACTCGGGCCGTGGGGCCACGGCGAGCTCATCTCGAGCGAGGAGATCACCAGCGACGCGTACCGCCGCCAAGTCGAGTGGTGGGGCGACGTCACCTCGTTCCAGGACGGTTCCAGCGTGTCGGCCGAGATCGCCGGCGACTGGCTCGCCGCCGCTCCCGGGTTCTCGCCGGGCACGGAGGTCACCGGCATCGCGATCGAATACGGCACGGTCGACTCGATCTCCGTGCTCCAGAGCCTCCGGGCCGATGCCGTCCTCCACGCCAGTGGCGATCCGGTGGGCCCTGACGGCGCTGCCATCCGCGCTCAGGTCCGCGCCGCTTTCGCCGACGACGATCCCGCTTGGCTCGCGGCCTGCGCCGAGCGGTACGACTCGGTCCTCGCCGCCGCGGTCGAGCACCTGACCCGATAGCACCTCCGCTCGGTGGCGCCGGGCAACCGAGCGGTCGGATCAGGTGAAGATGATCTCGCCGCCGGCGGCGATCTCGTAGAACTCGCCGACGGTGATGACGTCTTGGACCTGGTCGATGAAGTCGCTCTTGTCCATGCCGAAGAGGTCGACCGAGGCCTTGCAGGCGTACATGCCGCAGCCGGTGTCGGCGATCATCTCGACGAACTCGGGGATGGGCGGGATGTCGAACTCCTCCATCTTCTTCTCGAGCATGTGGGTGGCGATGCCCGACATCCCCGGGAGGCCGCCCACGAGGGTGGCCATGTGCATGCCGGGATTGCCGACGGTGGCCACCTTGATGTGCTCGAAGCGCTTCTTGTGGATGGCGTCGAGCCCGAAGAACGTGAAGAACAGGTTCGCGTCGATGCCTTCGGCGCGGGCGCCGTTCGCCATGATCAGCGCCGGGTAGATCCCTTCGAGGGACCCCTTGGACACGATGATGGAGACCTTCTCGATGGTGTCGGTCATGGGTTGCGTCCTCTCTTAGATGCAGCCGCGGGGCTTGGGGATCCCGGCGATGTGTGCGGCGGTCTTGGCGGGGGCTTTGGGGAACAGCTGGTAGAGCTCCTTGACGGAGACGCCCGAGGCCTTGCCGAGGAGGCGGACCGTGGGGCCGGTGCCCTTCTCGAAGTACTCGTCCCGCATGAACGTGAGGACCTGCCAGTGGCGGTCGGTGAGCTCGCCGATATCGGCCTGGGCGGCCAGTTCCGGGGCCATGGCCTCGGTCCACTGGGTTGGGTCGGTGAAGAAGCCCTCGTCGTTGGTGTCGACGGCGATGCCGGCGATCGTGGTGGTGGGCATGTCAGGCCTCCTTGGCCGTGGGGGTGAGGTCCTTGCCGGCGGTGGGCATGTTCGAGGTGAGCCCGGGCAGGTCGCGTCCGGGCAGGAGGCTGTGCCAGTAGATGGATTGGAACAGCAGCTTGCCGAGGTGGTTGAGCCGGGAGTCCTTGAGCAGGGGCAGCCCAAGGGGCCCGGGGAAGTGGCCGGGCTGGGGCTCGGTGTCGTAGTTGAAGTCGATGAGCAGTGCCTTGTGGTGGCCGGTCTCGATGAAGCAGTTGGCGTGGCCGTCGAAGGTCGACTCCAGCGGCTCGCCGGCAAGGAAGTGCTCGATGTTGGCGATGAGGGTCTCGCCCTCGAAGTGGGTCACCGAACCGGCCTTCGATGTCGGGACGGTGGCAGCGTCGCCGATCACGAACACGTTCGGTGCCACCTTGGACTGGAGCGTGTGCTCGTCGGTCGGGACGAAGTCGACCGCGTCGCCCAGGCCCGGCGAGCGGCTGACGTACTCGGCGCCGCCGTGGAGCGGGATCACGACGGCGAGGTCGAAGGGGACCTCTCGCTCGTCGTACCCGATGAGCCGGCCGCCGACGCCGTCGACCTCGCCGGTGTTGAACTCCGGGATCACCTCGATGCCGCGCTCGGCGAGGATGCTGCCCAGGGCCTCGGAGGCGATCGGCTTGGTGAAGGCGCCGTCGAGCGGCGTGGCGTAGGTGATCTGCACCTGGTCCCGGATGCCGCGCTCGGTGAAGTACCAGTCGGCGAGGAAGCAGAACTCGAGCGGGGCGACGGGGCACTTGATGGGCATGTCGACGACGTTGACGACGAGGCGCCCTCCCTCGAACCGGGCCAGCGCCTCCTCGAGCGCCGCGGCGCCCGCGGGTGTGTAGAAGGTGAAGACCTTCTCCATCCAGCCGGGGCCGGTGAGGCCCTCGGTCTCCTCGGGCACGAGGCGGGCGCCGGTGGCGATGACCAGCAGGTCGTAGGTCAGCAGGGCGCCGCTGGCGAGGTACACGGTCTGGTGCTCGAGGTCCACGTGCTCGATGGTCGACTCGACGAAGTCGATGCCCTTGTGGAGCTGCCGGGCCCGGGGTCGGACGATGTCGCCCGACTGGGCCATGCCGAAGGGCACGAACAACAGACCCGGCTGGTACACGTGCGCGTCGTCCTGGTCCACCACGGTGATCTGCAGGTCGTCGGTACGATGGTGGCGGCGGAGGCGGTTCGCCGTGAGCGTTCCGCCGGTGCCGCCGCCGAGGATCACGATGCGAGTGCTCATGGCTCCAGCATCTGCCTCATTGAGGGTCCGCCGGAAGGGCCGAACGTCCCGAACCACGGGTACCACCGGGTCGTCAGGGGAGGACGACCTCGATGGCGCCGGCGTCTGCGGGCTGTCGAGGTGTGACGTGACGCGGACGTGCCCGGACCTCGGGCCCGGGCACCCCGTCGCTCTCGTCAACCGAAGGGTCAGTTGCTGTCTCGCCGGTACAGCAGGACCGTGCCGATGACCAGGCTGGCGATGGCGTAGCCGGCGAAGATGAGGGCGTACTGCGGTCGAGCGAGCTGGTGGGCGATGGCGACCGGAGCTTCGAAGCTGGGGCCTGCGTCGAGGAGGCGGTAGCCGGCGCTGAACGGAAGCAGGTGACGGGCGCCTTCGGGGAGGATGGGAGCGAACAGGCTCTCGATCACGAACGACCACATCAGCAGCCCGGTGATGGCAGCGGCGGTGTGGCGGACGATCATGCCGACACCGAGCCCGACGAGGGCGGCGAGCACGATGTAGAGCAGGGCCCACAACGCACGCGAGACCAGGTGGGAGCCGCTGCCGAGCTCGACGCCGCCGATGGCCGCACCGGCGAAGCCGGCGACCATGCCGATCGTGCCGAGCGCCAGTCCGACCGCTGCCGTCGTCACGGTCTTGGCGACGACGAGCACCCAGCGCGCCGGGCGGGCCGCGAGGATGACGGCCAGGGTGCCGTGCTGGGCCTCGCCGGTGAACAGGAGGATGCCGGCGACGGCGGCCAGCATCGCCACCAGGGGCAGTGGGTAGATGAACAGTTCCGAGGCCGTGAGGCTCGAGTCGGTGGCGGTGGCGGCGAGGCCGCCGGCGATGACGGCGCCGATGAGCGCCGTGAGGGCGAGGATCACCCGGTTGGCACGCAGCGAGCTGAGCTTGATCCTTTCGCTTCGCAGCGCGGCAGGGACGGCTCGGACGTCCTCGGCGGTCGTGCGGACCGCGGCGCGGTCGCTCGTGGTCCATGTGATGGTGGGGCTGGTGGTGTGCATGGGTCGGGTCCTTCGGTGTCGTGGTGGTGGTGGTGGGTCGAACGGGTCAGGCGGAGACGTACTGGGCGGAAGCGCCGGTCAGGTCGAGGAGGGTGTCCTCCAGGGAGGGGGCGATCTCGCTGAGCTCGACGAGGCGGATGTCGTGCTCGAACGCGAGCTGGGAGACGGTGGCCTTGGTAGCCCCGCGGATCACGAGGCGGTCGCCGTCGGTCTCGACGCACACGCCGGGTCGGTCGAGGGCTCGGGCCAGCTCGGCCGGCTGGGCGGTCTCGGCCACGACGGTCGCCGTCTGACGGGCGGTGATGGCATCGACGGTCTCGGCAGCGAGCAGCTTCCCGCCGCCGACGACCACGAGGTCATCGGCGAACATGGCGAGCTCGCTGATGAGGTGGCTGGACACGAACACCGAGCCGCCGTCGTGGGCGAAGTCGGTGAGGTAGGTGCGCAGCCAGCGGATGCCGTCGGGATCGAGGCCGTTGGACGGTTCGTCGAGCAACAGCACCTCTGGATCGCCGAGCAGTGCGCCGGCCAAGGCGAGGCGCTGACGCATGCCGAGGGAGAAGTTGCCGGCCCGCTGATCGGCTGCGCTGTCGAGTCCGACTTCGTTCAAGACCTCATCCACCCGACGGGCCGGGATGTTGCTGAGCGCCGCAGCAGCCTGGAGGTGGTTGCGAGCGGTGCGTCCGGGATGCATGCATCGCGCGTCGAGGACGGATCCGACGAGACGCGCCGGGTGCAGCATCTGGGTGTAGTCGACGCCGTGATAGCGGACCTCGCCGCGGTCCGGTCGGGTGAGTCCGACCATCATCCGCATCGTCGTGGATTTGCCGGCGCCGTTGGGTCCAACAAAGCCGGTGACACGGCCGGCGGCGACCTCGAAGGTCATGTCGTCGACGGCGCGACGATTGCCGTACTGCTTGGTGAGTGCTGAGACGTTGATCATGAGTGATTGCGCTTTCCGTTGTGTGTGGGTGAGTGCTCGTCGGGCTGTGGCGTCGTGGGACACGTCGTGAGCGGGGCGATCGAGATCAACTGGGCGTTGACCGAGGTGAGGTGGGCGACCACACCATGCAGGTGGGCGGCATCGCGGACCTGACCGATGAGCTGGGTGACACCGTCGAGTGTGTGATCGACAGAGAAGTCGTGAAGCAGTGGCCGCAGGAAGCGAGCACTGGCTCGTCCCTTGATCACGATCACGTAGGTGGTCGGTTCGTTCATGGCTTCAAGGTGCCATCGCGTCGGGTGAGGACGCCTCACCTTTCAGGTATCTCACCCGGGTGGTCCGGTGACGTAGGGTCCACCGATGACGCCTGACGACATCGGAATGGCGGCCACGAAGGTACGCCCGCCCGCGCCGCCCACCCGCCTGGTCGAGCGCACGCGTTTGGACGTCATCCTCGAAGGTGGCGTGCGCCAGCGCGTGCCGTTGGTGTTGATCAGCGCACCGGCCGGGTCGGGCAAGTCGACGTTGGCGGCGGCGTGGGCGGCCACCAGCTCTGTGCCCGTTGCGTGGCTACAGATTGACGACGGCGACTCCGATCCGGCCAGCTTCTGGTCGTCGCTGGTCACTGCGATCGGCCGATGCCGCCCTGACTTCGCGGCAATGGTGAAGCCATTGGTGATCGGCTCTCACGGTGACGACCGGGTCGTCGTGCCGGCGATGGTGAATGCTCTCGTCGACAACGATGAGCCGTTGGTCGTCGTTGTCGACGACTACCACCTGATCGACAATCCGGACGTGCATCGCGGCGTCGAACGACTGCTCGACTTGTGTCCCGATCAACTGATGCTTGTGCTCGCGACGCGAGTGGACCCACCGTTCCGCTTGGGGCGTATGCGGGTCCGCAACCGGATCACCGAAGTCCGTGCACACGACCTGCGCTTCGCAAAGAGTGAAGCGCTGACGCTGCTCGGGCCCGTTGGCGAGGCGCTGTTGTCGGACCGGCTGGACGATCTGTGTGCACGTACGGAAGGTTGGGCAGCCGGCCTCGTGCTGGCCGGTCTCTCGATGGAGCGAGCCCAGAACCCTGATCAGTTCGTCGAGGCGTTTCGTGGCGACGATCAATTCGTGGTCAGCTACCTCAGCGACGAGTTGCTCGCCACGATGGGTGCCGGCGATCGTCAGCGACTCCTCGAGACGGCGGTGC
>JBKJPY010000004.1:0-90277 GCA_046594195.1 Acidimicrobiales bacterium
ATCTTCATGGCCAGCTCGTAATAGCGCCAGGCATTGCGGGTGCGGCGAGTGCGATCGGTCTCGACGAGGATGTCGAAGAACAGCGACGGCGTCGAGAGCCACGACCGCTTGCCGGTCACCAACTCGGCTTTGCGGACATCGTCGGGGGTGGCGTGGACGAGCATCGTGTTCATCCGCGGAGCGAAGGCCGTGATGAGAGCCCACAACTCCTCGTCGGTCTGGCGGGAGTCGAGGTCGATGAACGCCGCCACCAGATTGAAGGCTTCGTTGGTGACGTCCATCGGCGGCTTGTCGCCGGAGAGGCCGGGCACGACCTCGCCGGCGATGTCACCGAGCACGGGCGACAACTCCTCGATGAACCGGCGAACCGGTGCCTCCAGCAGATCGTCCATGGAACGCTCAGTCTGCCCCGTCGATCCGTTGCAGCCGTGATACCGCAAGGGTGGCGAGGTCGACGGCGATCCTGCGGATGGTCGACGGCGGCGTCGCCGCCACTTCGATGGTGAGGTACGAGCTCCCGGTCAGGACATGGAGTGACGCCGCCTCTTCGACGAACACGGCGGAGGCTCCCTCGATCGGAGGCGCAAGTTCCTCCGGATGTTCGTGCCGCACGGCCTCGAACCGCGCGGCGGCGCTGAATCCGGTGCGCCGAACGGACGTGGCGATGTCCTTCGTGCGGACGAGCTCGATCAGGATCGCCACGTCCTCGTCGGTGCTGGACCATGCGCAACCGCTGCGACCGGCGAGCGCATCAGTGGCTGCGCCAGAGCTGGCGGTCGGTTGCCCGACCGGACGTTCGAGCACCTTCGCCAGCTCCGCACGGCTGACCGTCGAGCACGCAGTGAATCGCTCGGGCAGCGGCTGCTCCGACGACCCGCACGACGCCAGCGAAATCGTCGCGACGAAGGCGAAGACGGCAGCGGCCAGTCTCACGGGCGCCGGTACATTGCATGAATGGCGACCACGCGAGCCAGCCTCGCAGACCTCGGGCGGCGGGCCAAGGCTGCGGCACGACCGCTGGCCCTGGCCTCGACTTCGGTCAAGGACGATGCCCTGGCAGCGGCGGCCGACCTGCTCGAGGCACGGGCCGGGGAGGTTGTGGTGGCCAATGCCACCGACGTGGCCAGGGCCGAGGCTGCGGGCACCAGCGCCACGGTGGTCGACCGCCTCCGACTCGATGAAGCCCGGGTGACGGCGATGGCGGCAGGGCTTCGGGATGTCGCTGCGCTCGCCGATCCCGTCGGTCAGGTGGTCGAGGGCTGGACCCGCCCGAACGGCATCCACATCGACAAGGTGCGGGTGCCCCTCGGCGTCGTCGGCATCATCTACGAGAACCGGCCGAACGTCACCAGCGACGCGGCGGCGCTGTGTGTGAAGTCAGGAAACGTCGCCTTCCTCCGGGGATCGTCGGCGGCGATCACCTCCAACGTGGCCATCGCCTCCATTCTCCGAGAGGCGTTCTCCAAAGCCGGCCTTCCGGACGACTCGGTCGTGCTGGTGGAGGACACCTCCCGCGAGTCGGCTCTCGAGTTCATGCGCTTGCGAGGCGTGATCGACTGCCTCATCCCGCGAGGTGGGGCGTCGCTCATCGCCGCCATCCTCGAACATGCGACGGTCCCCTACGTCATCGATGGCGACGGCAATTGCCACGTCTATGTCGATTCATCGGCCGACCTGCACATGGCCCTGGCCATCGTGCGCAATGCCAAGACATCGCGCCCGTCCGTGTGCAATGCCGCCGAGTCGCTGGTTCTGCACGCGGATGTCGCCGAGAATTTCCTGGCTGCAGCTGAGCATGTCCTCGAGGACGTCGAACTCGTCGGGGACGAGAGGGCGCGTCGCCTCCATCCGATGATGGGCGTGGCCACCGATGACGACTGGGGCCGCGAGTTCCTCGACCTCAAGATGAGCGTGGCCGTGGTGGATTCCCTCGACGAGGCCATCGACCACGTGAACCGCTACGGGACGGGCCACTCCGAAGCCATCATCACCAGTGACCTGGCCGCCGCCCGGCGTTTCACCCGCGAGGTCGACGCCGCCGCAGTCGTGGTCAATGCCTCGACGCGATTCGTGGATGGCGGCGAGTTCGGGTTCGGGGCCGAGATCGGCATCTCCACCCAGAAGCTCCATGCGCGTGGGCCGATGGGATTGCGGGAGCTGACGACCACCAAATACATCGTGCACGGGGACGGTCAGATTCGGGGTTGATCTCACTTGACCGCCCGGTCAAGTGGACCGTTAGAGTTTCGAAATGGCTGACCATCGGTTCGAGTCCGTTCCCGCCGTCCGCGAGTCGCTGCAGGGTGTGAACTACCTCGCCGACGATGGAATCGCCGGCGTCGTCTATCTCGCCGACCGACTGCAGAAGCCGATTCTGGTGGAAGGGCCGGCAGGCACCGGCAAGACCGAACTGGCCAAGAGCGTGGCCAAGATGATCGGCGCTCGGCTGATCCGCCTCCAGTGTTACGAGGGCCTCGACGAGTCGAAGGCGCTCTACGAGTGGAACTACAAGAAGCAGCTCCTTCGCATCCAGGCCCAGCGGGTCGTGGAGGAGGGTGGAAGCGGCAAGTGGACCGACATCGAGGAAGACATCTTCTCCGACGAGTTCCTCCTCACCCGCCCGCTCCTCGAGGCCATCACCGCCACCGAGCCGGTCGTGCTGCTGATCGATGAAGTCGACCGCGTCGAGGTCGAGACCGAGGCTCTGTTGCTTGAAATCCTTTCCGACTACCAGGTGTCGATCCCTGAGCTCGGAACCATCGAAGCGACCCAGATCCCGCTCGTCTTCCTCACGTCGAACAACACCCGCGAGCTCTCCGAGGCACTGAAGCGACGGTGCCTGTACCTCCACCTCGACTACCCGACGCTGGAGCGTGAAAAGGAGATCGTCCTCACCCGCGTCCCCGAGGTCAGCGACCACCTGGCCGACCAGATCGTGCGCATCGTCCGCTCCATCCGCTCGATCGAGCTGAAGAAGCACCCGTCGGTCTCCGAGACCCTCGACTGGGCTCGGACGCTCGTGCTCCTCGGCATCGAGAACATCGACGCCGAACAGGCCAAGGACACGCTCCACATCCTTCTGAAGTACCAGTCGGACATCACCAAGGCCTCGAAGGAACTCAGCACCAACGGCAGCCGGTAGCACTCGATGCTCGATCTGCTCGCCGGCTTCATCGTCGAGCTCCGCAACGCCGGCCTTCCGGTCTCGTTGACGGAGAACCTCGACGCCATGGAGGCGATCAAGCACATCCCTCTCGAGGATCGCAACGCTTTCAAGTACGCGCTCGCCGCGACGCTGGTCAAGAACAACGGACACTGGAAGACCTTCGAAACCGTCTTCGAGGTCTACTTCTCGATGCGTGGGCCCCACTACAAGATCAAGGACCTCGACGCCGACGAAGAGACCCTCGCCGAGATGATCGCCGAGATGATGGGCCAGCAACAACAGGGCGGCGGCGGCATGGAAGGCATGACGCCCGAAGAACTGGCCGAGATGCTCTACAAGGCGATGATGAACGCCGACGAGGGCATGATGCGGGCCATCGCCCGCCAAGCCGTGCAGCGGTTCTCGGGGATGGAGCCGGGTCGCCCCGTCGGCGGGACGTATTACCTCTACCGAACGCTGCGGAACCTCGACCTCGACGGCGTGCTCGAGCGGCTCATGCAACAAGCCCAGAACGAGGCCGACGGCGGCATGACCGCCCTCGAAGAGCGGCTCACCCGCGACGAGTACGAGGATCGCATCGACAAGTTGAAGAAAGAGGTCGAGGCCGAAATTCGTCGACGCCTCGTCGCCGATCGCGGCGCCGAGGCGATGGCCAAGACGCTACGGAAGCCGCTGCCCGAGGAAGTCGACTTCATGCATGCGTCGCGCGAAGAGCTGACGATGCTGCGTCGCGCCATCTACCCCCTCACCCGCAAGCTGGCGGTGCGGCTGGCCCGGAAGCGCCGGCACGGACGCAAGGGCCCGCTCGACTTCCGCAACACGGTCCGCCACTCGCTGTCATACGGCGGTGTCCCCGCAGAGCCGAAGTTCCGCTATCCGCGGCCCAGCAAGCCCGAGATCTTCGTCGTCGCCGACATCTCCGGGTCAGTAGCTGCCTTCGCGCGTTTCACGCTGATGCTCGTCTACGCGATCGGCGGGCAATTCTCGAAGGTCCGCTCGTTCGTCTTCATCGACGGGATCGACGAGGTCACCAGGTTCTTCGACGGCGTCGAGGACGTCACCGAGGCCGTGCACCGGGTCAACACCGAAGCCGACGTGGTGTGGGTCGACGGCCACTCCGACTACGGCCACGCCTTCGAGGTGTTCCACAACAAGTGGGGCAAGGAGATCGGGCCCAAGACCACGGTGATCATCCTTGGCGACGCGCGGAACAACTACCACGCCTCGCAGAGCTGGGTCATCAAGGAGATCCAGCACAAGGCCCGCCACGTCTACTGGCTCAACCCCGAGCCCAAGTCCTACTGGGACACCGGCGACTCCATCGTCGGCGACTACGGCGCGCACTGCGACGACGTCTTCGAGTGCCGGAACCTCCGCCAACTCGAACGCTTCGTCGAACACCTCACCTGACTGTTCGCCGATTGGATCCGGCGGCGGTTCCCCGTCTGAGGCGGTCTACGGGACGGGGCCTTCGAAGTTGAAGTGCTCGATGGAGAGCGGCACACCCGCGGCGTAGTACACGACCGAGAGGCCGAGCAGGCCGAAGCCGATGGCCACCAGCGCCGTGTGGCGCGGGCCCGCCCACCGGTCGGCGAAGGGCAGGAGGAGGGGAAAGGCGGCCAGCAAGAAGCGCGACCGGGGTCCGAGGCTCGAGGAGAGCGTGATCAGCAGGCTGGCGCTGACGTAGACGGTGACGGCCAGGCTCGGGGGCTTGCGGTAGAAGCCGATGAGCACCGGGATCAGCGCCAGGAGGATGAAGGCGTGGATCCGGTGGTCTGTTGGCTTGAACCCGCTCTCGAACGGCACCTGGAACCACTTGATGAGGTAGCCGCCCAGGTTGTTGCGCTGGTTCCAGAAGTCCCGCTGGTTGTCGAACCATGCCAGCGGCTCGCCGGTCCGCCACCCGAGGTAGGCGAGGAACGACGCCATCCCCGATGCGGCGATCACCGGAGTCCAAAGCGCGTACCAGGTGCGCGTGCGGCGGATCTCCACCACCGCCACGACCCCGGCGGCCGCGACGATGGCGATGCCGCTCGGGCGAGACAGGGTGGCGACGGCCCCCGCGATCCCGGCCCACACCCAGAGTCGGCGCCGAAGCAGGATCAGCGAGGCGGCCACGGCCGCGACGAGCAGGCCCTCGGTGTAGATGAAGGAGAAGATGAACGCACCGGGGAAGCAGGCGATGAGGGCGGCGGCACGGCGAGCCACCTGGTCGTCGTAGAGCTCGCGGGCGAGCAGGGTCACCGCCGTGCAGGCCGCCCAGCCAGCGAGGGTGCACACCACGATCCCGGCGACGAGCGCACCGCCGGGGAGCGCGGCGTCGAAGCCCCGGATCAGGGCAGGCAGCAGCGGGAAGAACCCGATCGAGGAGTAGACGCGCTCGCCGGCCTCGGCGCTGGGGGTGAGGTCGAAGTACCTGTACTTGGAGATGCCCAGGTAGAAGTTGCCGTCGCCGGTCGACAGCAGCTCGGTCCATCCGAACCGGGCGCTGACCAGGTTGGCCGACAGGAACAAGGCGATGGTCCCGACCACGCGGTTCAGCAGGTACCAGCCGGTTGCCACCTTCACCAGTTCGAGCGTGGACGACGGCGCCGGGTCGGGGGGCGGGGTGGTCGCGATGTCGGTGCTCGGCGGAGCCGTGGGTTGGGCCATGGAACTGCTTCGGTCGAGGGGCCGGGCTGCGCCCACCCTGGCACACCGTCGTCGTCGCAGACGGCCTCACCGTCAGCCAGAAGCGGTAGCTACCCCGCGGCCAGCGCGCCCATCGTGGCGAGCACGATCATGGCGCCGCGCATGTCGCCGACGAGCCCGCCCGCCATCTTGTTCATGACATAGGCGACCGACACGCCGGCGTCGACATCGACGACGCAGATCGACCCGCCCCACCCGCCCCAGAAGCACGAGCGCGGGTTGGAGCTCAACGGGATGAGGTCGTTCATCAGCCCGAACCCGGTGCCCAGCCGCATCTTCACCCCGAGCACCGCATCGGTCTGGTGGCACTGCTCCACGAAGATCCGGTCGACGCCTTCGGGCGAGAGGATGCGGACGCCGTCGAGCGTGCCGCCGTTGGCGAGCATGGCATGCACGCGCGCCACGCCGCGTGCGTTGCTGGTGCCGCCTGCAGCAGGGATCTCCGCCGCTCGCCAGGCCCGGGTGTTCTGCTCGTTGCCCGAGACCGAACAGCTCAGGCCGGCCCGCACGGCGATCGACTCCGGGTCGAAGCCCGCCACGACGCCGAGCGGGTCAGCGGGCGGGATCACGTAGCCGACCCGCGGCTCCTCGGACTCGGGCAGGCCGATGTGGAAGTCGGCGCCCAGCGGCTCGGCGATCTCGGTGCGGAAGACGTCGCCGAGGGTGCGGCCGGTGATGCGGCGAACGACCTCGGCCTCCAGGTAGCCCTGGCTGATCAGGTGGTACCCGCTTATGGTCCCCGGCTCCCACCAGGGGGCCTGGGCGGCGAGGTTGGCGGCGCAGAGGTCGTGGTCGTAGAGGTCCTCGGCGGCGATCGCCGGATCGAAGCCGGGGAGGCCGGCGGTGTGGCCCATCACCTGGGCCATGGTGATGCGCTCCTTGCCGTTGACGGCGAACTCCGGCCAGTGGTCGGCTATGGGCGCGTCGAGGTCGAGTTGGCCCCGATCGGCGAGGAGGAGCAGCGTCGTGGCCGACATGGTCTTGGTGGTCGACCAGACGTTGACGATGGTGTCGCGCTCCCAGGGCCGACCCTCGAGGTCGGCGTCGCCGGCCCAGATGTCGACCACGGTCTCGCCGTGGAGGGTCACGCTGGCGCTCGCGCCGAGCTCGTTGCCCTGGTCGAAGTTGGCCGCGAAGGCGGTCTTCACCGCTTCGAACTCGGGCTTGCAGGTACCGTGGATCTCGGTCATGGGAGTACCTCCGGGAGACTGCCCGGGACCCTACCCAGAAAACTTGATCAGGGAGTCAAGGGGTGGCTGCGGCCTCAGGAGAGGTGGAGCCCGCACTCCGTCTTGTCCTGGCCGCGCCAGCGGCCGGCGCGGGCGTCCTCGCCGTCGGTGACCTTCGATGTGCACGGCATGCAGCCGATCGAGGGGTAGCCCTGGAAGGTCAACGGGTTGACGATGATGTCGTGGCGCTCGATGTACTCGGCCACGTCCTCGTCGGTCCAGGTGGCGATGGGGTTCAGCTTCACCAGGCCCCGCAGGTCGCGCGACACGATCGGGGCCGAGGCCCGGGTGCTGGCCTCGCCGCGGCGCAGGCCGGACATCCAGGCGTCCTTGCCGGCGAGGGCTCGGTCGAGCTGGCCGACCTTCACCGCCGAGCAGCAGTTCTCGGGGTCGGCCTGCCACAGCTCCTCGGCCTGGCGGGCCACGGTCATCATGCGCAGGTTGAGGCCGTAGCGGCGCCGCACCTCTTCGACGGTGGCGAGCGTCTCGGGGAAGTGGTAGCCGGTGTCGATGAAGATGACCTCGATGGCCGGGTTGACCTTGGTGGCCAGGTCGATCAGCACCGAGTCCGTCATCGAGGCGCTCATGGCGAGGTGGGGGCCGAAGCTGTCCACGGCCCACTGGATGATCTTCGACGCCGGGAGGCGCTCGAACTCGTCGTTGAGCTCGGCGAGCTCGGCGTCGGTGTAGTCGACCTTGTGCTCGGTCAGGCTCATGCGGGCTCCCGAGGGACCGGTGAGGGAACGAATCGGGGTCTCGGAGACCCCGGAGTCGGTGAGGGTCACGTGGCGCACTCCGATTCGCCGACTTCGGCCACGTACGGGCCCGTCTCGCCGTAGTCGACGTAGAAGTCGGGGTTCTCCTCGAAGGTGGGGAACACGTCGAGGTCCTTGAGGCCCTCGGCGATGACCTTCACGCCACCGGAGCGGTCCATCCAACCGCGGAACGTCTCGCCCGCCTCCCGCTCCTCGGAGAAGCGCCGCACGACCCGCACGGCCGCCTCCGGCGCAGCCTTGGCGGGGAGGCGCAGGGCCCGCTCGCCGAAGTTGATGGACGCGTCGCCCACGTAGCCGCCGAGCAGCATCGTGTAGCCCGGGGCCGACTGGCCGTGGGCCCGACGCTCGGCGCCGGAGAACCCGATGTCGGCGATGTGGTGCTGACCGCAGGAGTTGGTGCAGCCGGAGATGTTGGTGCGTATGCCGCCGACCTCTGCGAGGCCCTCCTCCTCGAGCCGGCCGCTGATGGCGTCGGCGAGGCCGCGGGATTGGGTGACCGCGAGGTTGCAGGTGTCCGCGCCCGGGCAGGCGACGACGTCACGCGACAGCTCGGCCCCGGGCTCGGCCATGCCGACGGCGTCAAGGCGGGCATAGAGCTTGGGCAGCTGCTCTTCGGTGAGGTCGCGGAATGCCAGGTTCTGCCGGTTGGTGAGGCGCACTGATGCGCCGAACTCCCGCTGGATGGAGGCAAGGGCCCGGAACTGGTCCGAGGTGATGTCGCCGAGCTTGGCGTAGGCGATGGCCGAGACGGTGCCGTTGGCGGCGCCGCGTACGACGTTGGCTTCGGCCCACCGCTCGTAGGGGACGTTCGAGCGCAGCGTCACCGGGGTGCCCTGGCCGATGGGGGTGGGCGTGACCGTGGCATGCACGCCGGCCGGAGCGTCGCCGTACTTCTCGACCTCTTCGGGGATCCCGCCGGGCCAGGTGTTGGAGGCCAGCAGGAACTTGCGCTCCTTGAGCACGCGCCGCTGCGTCTCTTCCCAGCCGAGGGTCTGGACGACCCACTTCATACGGGCTCGGAGCTTGTTGTCGCGGTTGCCGGTCTGGTGGAACACCCGGAGGATCGACTCCAGCGTGGGCAGCAGTTCCTCGCGCGGTGTGAAGTCTTCAAGGAGCACCGCAGGGAACGGGTTGGCGCCGAGGCCTCCGGCGACGAACACCCGGAAGCCCAGTTCGACGGATCCGTCTTCGCCTTCTCGGCGGCTGGCGACCACGCCGACGTCGTTGAACATCGCCTGGCCGCAGTCCGTCTCGCAGCCCGAGAAGTTGATCTTGAACTTGCGGGGGAGCCGCTGGGCGATGGGGTTGCGCAGGAAGTGGCGGTTGGCGGCCTCGGCCCACTGCGTGATGTCGAGGTGCTCCTGCGGGCAGGCGCCGGCGAGGTGGCAGCCCATGACGTTGCGCACGGCATCGCCGCACGCCTCCCGGGTGGTCAGGCCGACCCGGCCGAGCTCGCGCATGGCGTCGGGCACCCGCTCCAGGGGGACGTAGTGGAGCTGGATGTTCTGGCGGGTGGTGATGTGACCCCAGCCACGGGAGTACTCATCCGCGATGCGGCCGAACATGTCGAGCTGCTCGGGCGTGACGCCGCCGTAGGGGATGCGGACGCGCAGCATCTGGTTGTGGCCGCCCTGGCGCTGGCCGTAGATGCCGTTGGTGAGACGGAAGACCCGGAAGACGTCCTCGTCGACCGTGCCGGCCAGGTACCCGGCCAGAACGCGCTCGAACTTGTCGATGTCCTCCGCCTGACCAGGGTCGATCTCGCGCTGCTGCAACATGAAGGCTCCCTTGTGTGCCCGTCGGATAACCGACCAGACAGGTCACGAATTCCCACCAGCGTCGCAAATCCAGAGCACCTAGGTCAACAATTGAGCCAAGGGTCACGCCCCCAACTGCCCTGGCCAGGGCGAATGGCCCCGGGATCGGTTCATTCCGGTGCGCCGGATCCGGCTCGCCAGAGGGTTCAGCGCTGGAGCAGCTCGGCGACCGCGAAGGCGAGGTCCACGGACTGGCGGCCGTTGAGTCGGGGGTCGCACATGGTCTCGTAGCGGTCGCCCAAGTGGGTGTCGAGGATGGCCTCGGCCCCGCCGAGGCACTCGGTGACGTCATCACCCGTGAGCTCCACGTGTACGCCGCCGGGCCAGGTTCCCTCGGCGTCGTGGGCGGAGAAGAAGCCGGCGATCTCGGCGAGGATGTCGTCGAAGCGGCGGGTCTTCTGGCCGCCGGTGGCGGTGATGGTGTTGCCGTGCATCGGGTCGCACGCCCACACCACCGGGTGCCCGGCGTCGCGGACGGCGGCGAGCAGCGGCGGCAGGCCGGCTTCGATCTTGTCGGCGCCCATGCGCGTGATCAGGGTCAGTCGGCCGGGGACCTTGTCGGGGTTGAGCCGCTCGCACAGTGCCAGCACCTCGTCGGCCGTGGCGGTGGGCCCGACCTTGCAGCCGATGGGGTTGTGCACGCCCGAGAAGAACTCGATGTGGGCGCCGTCGAGCTGGCGGGTGCGCTCGCCGATCCAGATCATGTGGGCGGAGCAGTCGTACCAGTCACCGGTGAGGGAGTCCTGGCGGGTGAGCGCTTCCTCGTAGCCGAGCACGAGCGCCTCGTGGGAGGTGAAGAGGTCCGCCTCGTGGAGGTTGGGGGTCGACTCGGTGTCGATGCCGCACGCCTTCATGAACCGCAAGGCGCGATCGATCTCGTCCGCCAGGCGCTCGTAGCGGCGACCCTCGACGCTCGATGCCACGAACTCCTGGTTCCACGTGTGCACCCGCGCCAGGTCGGCGTAGCCGCCCTTGGTGAAGGCCCGCAGCAGGTTCAGCGTGGACGACGACTGGTGGTACGCCTGCAGGAGGCGCTGGGGATCGGGGATCCGGGCGGCCTCGGTGGGCGTGATGTCGTTGACGAGGTGACCGCGGAAGGACGGAAGGGTGAGGCCGTCGATGACCTCGGTGTCCGAGGAGCGGGGCTTGGCGAACTGCCCCGCGATGCGCCCAACCTTCACGGTGGGCACGCCAGAGGAGTAGGTGAGCACGACCGCCATCTGGAGGATGACCTTGAGCTTGTCGCGGATGGCGTCGGCGCCGAACGCATCGAAGGACTCGGCGCAGTCGCCGGCCTGGAGCAGGAACGCTTCGCCGTTGGCGACGTGGCCGAGGCGCTTGGTGAGGTCGCGGGCCTCGCCGGCGAACACGAGTGGCGGCATGCTGCTCATCTGCTTGAGCACGGCCTCGAGCGCCGCCTCGTCAGGCCAGTTCGGCTGCTGGGCGGCGTCGTGCTCGCGCCAGGACGACGGCGACCAGGAGGTGGGGGTGGTGCTCACGGGAAAAGGCTGCTCTACCGGAGGGGGAAACGCAAAGTCCGTTTCCCGGGCGGGGGTGGATCAGGCGGCGTCGGTGCGGGTCGACGCTTCGTTGCGCACGGTGTTGACCGCTCGCTTGACCATCCGCCGGGCGGCCTCTGCGGTCACACCCAGCTCTTCGCCGACCTCGCGGTAGGACCGCTTGCGCCCGTCGTGCAGCCCGAATCGCTGCTCGACGGCGAACCGAGCCCGTCCGTCGAGCACGTCGAGGAGGCTCGTCACCATGCGGTCCTCTTCGTTGGCGACCGCCAGTTCCTCGGGCCCGGGGGCGGAGTCGGCCAAGAGGTCGACCAGCTCCGAGCCGTCGTCGTCACCGACCGAACGGTCGAGCGAGGTGGGGGTCGCGAGGCGGTGCAAGCGGGCGTGCTCGTCGTCGAGCTCGTCACCGTCGCCGCTCACCTGACGGAGCGCAGCGCGAAGGCTGGCCGAACGGTCGCCGGGGAGGCGCACGAGGCTGGCCTTCTGATCGAGGGCCCGACCGATGGCCTGACGGATCCAGAAGGTGGCGTAGGTCGAGAACTTGAAGCCCTTGCGCCAGTCGAACTTGTCGACGGCGTGCTCGAGGCCGAGGTTGCCCTCCTGGACGAGGTCCAGCAGCTCCATGCCCGGAGGCAGGGGGTAGCGGCGGGCGATCGAGACGACGAGGCGGAGGTTGGCGCGGATGAAGCGGTCTTTGGCGCGGGCGGCGGCCCGGTCGAGTCGGCGGTCTTCGGCGGTCCCGGTGCCGACGGCGACGCGCTCGCGGGCAGCTACTCCCCGCTCGATGATCTGGGAGAGCTCTCGCTCCTCCTGGGCATTCAACAGCGCGACGGCGCCAATCTCATTGAGGTACTGGCCAACGGAATCGCTCATGACGCCTTCTCCAACAACTTCGGTGCTTGGACCATTCCCACCGGACCCACCTTCGAGAAGTGCATCCGGCAAGTTCCTTCCAGGTAATTTGGAACCGTGACCGGCTCGCTTCTATTTCCTCGTGGGTCGGTGACACCCGTCACGACCTGCGGGGATATCAGCTTGGTAGCGGTCACCTGATGGTTCGGAGCAGAGCGGGCCGTCGGATTGGCGTGTTCGGTGGAACCTTCGATCCTCCTCACATCGGCCACCTGGTGGCCGCGGTTGATGCCCAGCGCGAGCTGGACCTAGACGTGGTCCTCCTCGTGGTGGCCAACGTCCCGTGGCAGAAGGTCGACAGCCGCGAGATCAGCCCGGCGGAGGACCGGCTCGCGCTGGTGCGAGCGGCGGTCGACGATGCGCCGTTCCTGCAGGTCAGCGACATCGAGATCCGCCGGGGCGGCTCCTCGTACACCGCCGACACCCTGGTCGAGCTCCACGGCGACGAGCCCGATGCCGAGCTGTTCGTGATCTTGGGCAACGACGCTGCGGCGGGGTTCGCCACCTGGGAGCGCTTCGAGGAGGTGGCCGAGCGGGCCACGCTGGTGGTCGTCGACCGGCCGGGGACGCCGTCGCCGGTAGACCCGAGGTTCTCCTGGGTGCGTGTCGACATCCCCGAGCTGGAGATCTCCAGCACCGAGCTGCGAGAGCGAGTCCGAGCCGGCCGCTCCATCCGCTACTTGACACCAGCAGGGGTCGCGTCCGTCATCGTGGACCGTTCCCTCTATCGTTGAGACGATGACTCCGGAGCAGCCGCCTTCCCCGTCGCGGCGCCCACGCCCCGGAGCCAATGCACGTCGGCGCGCCCTCGGGCTCGAAGGATCCGGCGACGAGGGCGAGGCCGGCGCGATCCCGGATCCGGAGGTCACGCCGCCGGCGCGCCGCGAGAGCCTCCGCGATTCGCTCGCCCGCATCCCCGATCTCGCTCCCGACGAGCCGGTCCCGGCCCCGCCGACGACTGCTCCGGTGGTCGCGAAGCCGGCGCCAGCTCCGGTGGCGGCCCCAGCGGCCGCACCCGTAGGCGCCGCTCCCGACCCGGCCGTTCCCACGGCCGCCGCTCCCGAACCGGCCGTTCCCACGGCCGGTGCGGTCGCCACCGAGGCCCACACCAAGCCGTCGGACCTCGATGCTGGGGCCGAGCGCAGCTCGGTGGGATTCGTCGACCCGACGGCTCCGCCCCGTGCGACCGAGGGCCGGGCTGCACCGGACCGCCTGGCGGCCACCGCTGCGACAGCCGGCGGCATCGGGCCCGTCTCGCCGGTCGTCACCGGTCGTGGCCGTCGGTCGAAGCCTCCGATGTGGCGGCGGGTGACCTTCGCCATCGTGCTGCTGGGCCTCATCGCGTCGATCCCGGTCTTGGTGGGCGCCGGGTACCGGCTGATCTCCGAGAGCAAGGCCGGCGACTTCGCCGGCACCACGCTGTCGCCCACCGACCCGAGCTACGAGGCCCAGGTCGATCGGACACCGACCGCGGTCGCCATCCAGTACAACGGCGACCACCTGCCCGTCGGCGTGACCTTCTTGTCGCTCGCTGGCGGCGAGGGTGGCGGGTCGGTCGTCTTCGTCCCACTCGACACCGAGGTGAGCGAGCCGTCGTTCGGCGTCGACCGGTTGCGGACCGCCTACTCGGTCGTGGCCGATCGCCCGACGGTGGCGCGCGAACGCCTGGCCTCGCAGGTCGGCCGCCTGCTCAACGTCGGCGTCGACGAGATCATCGATCTGGACAACGCCGGGTGGGAGCAGCTCGTCACGCCGGTCGGTCCCCTCGCCATCGACAACCCCGATCAGATCGACCTCGGCTTCGGCCAGGTGATCTCGAGCGGCCAGACCTCCCTCACCGCTGCGCAGACCGGCCCCTTCCTGGCGGCCTCGGTCGACGGTGAGAGCGACCTCAACCGGATGGCCCGCCACGAAGCGGTGTGGACGGCGTGGCTCGATCAGCTGGCCTCCTCCGGCAAGGCCGAGGCCGTGCCCGGCGAGTCGACCGCCGGCATCAGCAAGTTCGCTGCGGCATTGGCGAGCGGCCAGGTCACGTTCGACACGCTGCCGGTCAATACCGTGCCCGGTCTCGTGACGACCTTCCGGATCGACAAGCCAGCGGTCATCAAGCTCATCACCGACACCATTGCCTCGCCGACCGCGGCCGTGCCGGGATCGCGGTTCACGGTGCGCATGCTCAACGGTGTGGCCCCCGAAGCCATCCCCTCCGACCTGGTCCGCGAGATCGTCGGTCGCGGGGGAGCGGTGACGATCCTCGGTAACGGGCCCCAGTTCGACACGGACGAGACGACGATCGTGTATGCCAATCCGGCGGAGAAGGACCTGGCGAAGCTCGTCGCCAAAAGCTTGGGTGCTACCGGAAGGGTGCGGCTGGACCGGGAGGCACCCGATACGGTCGACCTGACCATCGTGTTGGGCAAGGACGTGCTCGGCGATGGCACCGGCTCGGGCCAGCCCGGCGCCACCACTCCCGAAACCGCCCCTGGAGGCGACTGAATGACCGACATCGACGACGACGCCCGGTGGCCCATCGAGGCGGCCCGGGCGGCCGACGCCAAGTCCGCTGACGATGTCATGGTTCTCGAGGTTGGTCCGGTGCTTGCGCTGTGCAGCCACTTCGTGATCGCCTCGGCCACCAACACCCGCCAGGTGCGCGCCATCGGCGATGAGATCGAGGCGCACATCGCTGAGGCCGGCGGCCCCCGCCCGGTGCGCGTCGAGGGCCGTGACGACTTCACCTGGGTGCTGATGGACTACGGCGACTTCGTGGTGCACGTGTTCCTCGAGGAGACGCGCCACTACTACGACCTCGAGCGCCTCTGGGCCGACGTGGACCGCGTCGACTGGCGCGAGTCCGCCACTGCCTAGCCGTCCGTGAGGCCTCGCCTCAGCGAGCGATCCGGATTCGGAGCAGCCGGACCGTCTTGCTAAGGTCACTGCTCCCTCGGGGCTATAGCTCAGTTGGTAGAGCGCTTCCATGGCATGGAAGAGGTCAGGAGTTCGATTCTCCTTAGCTCCACGGAAGAAGGCCTGGTCGCAAGACCGGGCCTTCGTTCGTTCTCGAGCCCTCGTCGCGGGCGGTGGGGGTCCTCTGGCCCGGCCGGGTGAGGGTCGTCACCTGGTCGGGCAAGGGGATGCTCACCCGGCGCAGTTGGTCGGTGAAACCTGGTTGACCTGCGCTGATCTGGGGCAGGAGCGGCCATGCGCCCATCTCTTCCCACCCCGCGAGGCTCGTTGAGCAGCGCCCTGCTGGCTCGCCTCGCCGACGGCGATCCGCTTGCCGTCGCCTCGTTGCGGTCCGTCGACCCACTGAGCGATGACGACTTCCACCTCGCGCTCTGGTGCTGCTACGAACTCCACCACCATGGGTTCGAAGGCGTCGCGGACGACCAGGAGTGGGACCCGGAGATCCTGGCCTTCCGTCGCAAGCTCGAGTCGGTGTTCGAAGCGGCGCTGCGCTCGGAACACTCTGCCGCCAGCGTCCCGTCGGACCCCCAGGTCGCCCTGCGGGTCATCGGCACCTGGGCGGGACCACCCCTCGCATCGACCATCGCCGAGCATGGCGAGCTGCGCCACCTCCAGGAGTTGGCGGTGCACCGATCCGCATACCAGCTGAAGGAAGCGGACCCGCACACGTGGGCGATCCCGCGCCTGTCCGGCCGGGGGCGGTCGGCGATGATCGAGATCCAAGCGGACGAGTACGGCAGCGGCGTCCCCGGCGAGGCGCATGCGGAGCTCTTCGCCGCAGCCATGGACCAGCTCGGGCTGTGCAGCGACTTCGGGCACTACATCGACCGCCTGCCCGGCAGCACGCTGGCCACGGACAACCTCGTGGCCATGTTCGGGTTGAACCGTCGCCTTCGCGGTGCGCTCATCGGCCACCTCGCCCTGTTCGAGATGTGCTCGGTGAACCCGATGGCGAAGTACCTCGCTGCGGCTCGCCGCGTTGGCGGCCTTCCAGCTCTCGAGCGGTTCTACGAGGTTCATGTTGACGTCGACGCTCACCATGCTGACCTGGCGCTGAACGAGATGGTGGCCGGGTTCGTGGCCGACGAGCCCGAGTTGGCGGCCGATGTCATCTTCGGTGCCGCCGCGCTGGCCAAGGTCGAGTCGCGGTTCGCCCACCAGGTGCTGCGCGCCTGGGACGATAGGAGCAGCTCTTTGCGGCCCACCCTCGAGGTCGGCTTGGGCGTCTCGGAGGGCGACGCCCTCGTCGAGCCCAGCGGACGCGAGACCAGCTCCGTGCGCTGAGGCGAAGCACCGCAACATCGAGGGCGATCGAAGATGCCCAAGGCCCAGCTCGAGCAGGCTGTGGGCCGCTGACCTGGTCGAGCACTCGCCCCTCGTCCTGACGGGGCGGGGGAGGGCGGCCACTACCATCGTCGGGCGTGGACTGGCTGCGATCGATCCCCGAGTTCACCGACGTGTCCACCGTGGTGGTGGTCGACGGCGGGGGGACCGGGAGCCGGGCGGCGGTGGCCACCAGCGAGGGCGAGGTGCTCGGCTATGCCCGCGGTGGCCCCACCAACAGCCGATCGGCCGGTGATGAGGCGGCGGCGGAGAACCTGCGAGCGGTCATCGGTGGGGCGCTCGCCGACGCCGCACGACCCCTGTCTCCGACGGCCGTGCTGGTGAGCAGCGCGTCGGTGGACACCGAGGCCCACGCCAAGGTCCTGGCCGACGGCGTCCGCAAGGTGGTGCCGGGTCCGGCCACGATCTCGGTCGTCGCGGACACGATCGGCTGCTGGGCGGCTACTGCTGCGCTGGAGCCTGCGGTCGCGGTGATCGCCGGGACCGGCAGTGCCGTGCTCGCCGGTGCGCTGGACCAGGGCAGCAAGCGCTACGGCGGCTGGGACTACGTGCTGGGTGACGAGGGGTCGGGCTACGCCCTCGGCCGGTCGGCGCTGCGCGAAGTGCTCCTGGTCGGCGAGGGACGCTCCGACGGGTCGTTCCTGGCGGAGGCGGTCCGGGAGCGCCTCGGCATCGACGAGACCGACGAACTGTTCGACCTCGTCTACAAGCCCGAGGTCGACAAGGCCTACATCGCAAGCTTCGCGACGGACGTCCTGCGCCTCGCCACGCAGGGCGATCCCCGCTCCGAGGCGCTCGTCGACGAGCAGGTCCGGCTCCTCGCCGACACGGTGGCGGCGGCGTTCCGGGACTTTACCGGCATCCACACCCTTGGGTGCTTCGGGGGCATCTGGAACGTCCCGACCTTCCGCACCCGCTTCGGCCGGGCCGTGATCGCCGCATCGGGCCGCCAGCCCACCGTCGTCTACCCGGGCGACGTTGCCATGGCCGGCTCCTTCCGGCTGGTCCTGCGACGCGGACCGGGCGGTGCCGCCGGGCCGCCCGAGGAGGATGCGGTGAGCCGCTTCGAGGCCGGGTTGCTGGCGGCAAAGGGCTCACCCGCGTGAGCACCTACCTGGCCATCGGATCGGTGTGCTGGGACGAGGTCGAAGGTGACGACGAGCGTCGCCTCGGCGGCAGCGTCCTCTTCGCCGGCCGGGTCGCCCACGCAGCCGGATGGGACGTGCAGGTACTGACGTCGGGGACGGCGGAACTTGCTGCTGCGGTCGAGCAGGCGCTGCCCGGCATCGAGGTCATCGTTCAGCCGAGCGAGCACGACACCGTGATGTGGTTCCCGCGCGACGCAGAGCTCGGCCCGTCGTCGGTCCCGACGGTCGCTGATCCCATCGACCTCGACACGTCGGCCGTCCAGGTGGAAGCGGCGTCGATCGTGCACCTGGCGCCGATCATGGGGGAGGTGACGCGCCAGATGGTGGATGCTGTCGCTCGCGCCCCGTTCGTCGGGATCACGCCCCAGGGCATGCTGCGCTCGCGCCTCGGGGTGGAGCACCGGCTGACGTTGCTCGACGACCCGAGCACCTGGTGGGCGCGCACGGCAGGGGCGGTGGTGCTGAGCGAGTCCGAGTTCGCCCGCATCGGCGAGCCGCTCGTCGCCGAGGGCCGGGCGGTCGCCGTGACGCGAGGCGAGCGCGGCTGCATCGGCTGGTGCGGCGATGAGGTCGTCGACCTGCCCGGCATCGAGCTTGCGGCCATCTCGTCGACGGGCACCATCGGCGCCGGCGACGTGTTCGCCAGTTCGCTCTTCCTCGCCCTGGCCGAGGGGTTGCCGTTCGCGAAGGCGATGGACCGGGCCAACCACCAGGCCGCGGCGCACGTGGGCGGGTTCGGCTGACGCAGGTCGGACGCAGACCTGACGATGCGTCAGAATGCGGACGTGCAGTTCACCCTCGCCCTCGCCATGTGCCCTCCCGAGCGGGTGCTTCCGCTCGCCCGTGCTGCCGAGGAGGCCGGCTGGGACTCGGTGTGCTTCCCCGATTCGGTCTTCTACCCCGAGGAGGTTTCGGGGGACTACCCGTTCACGCCGGACGGCAAGCGGTTCTGGGCTGATGACTCGCCGTTCGTCGACCCGTTCGTCGGCATGCCGGCCGTGGGTGCGGCCACGCAGCGGGTCGGGCTCTACACGAACGTGATGAAGACGCCGCTGCGCGAACCCCTCCTGGTGGCCAAGAGCATCGGCTCGATCGCCGCCATGTTCCCCGGACGAGTCGGCCTGGGGGTGGGCCTGAGCTGGATCCCCGAGGAGTTCACCTGGCTCGGCCAGGAGATGAAGACGCGCGGCAAGCGCCTCGACGAGCAGATCGAGATCATCCGCCTGGTCACCGCGGGCGGGTACGTCGAGTACCACGGCGCCCACTACGACTTCGACCGCCTGCGCATGGAGCCGCCCACGCCGCCGGACCACCCGATTCCGATCTACGTCGGCGGGCACAGCGACGCCGGCATCCGGCGGGCGGCCCGGCTCGGCGATGGCTGGATCGGAGCCCAGGCATCTGCGGAGGAGATCACCGAGCACATCGCCCGGCTGCGCACCGCCCTCGATGCCGAGGGCCGGGCGGGGGAGCCCTTCGAGATCAAGGCCACCCCGATCGTGCCGGCCACCGTCGATGACATGGCGGGCTTGGCCGCGGCCGGGCTCACCGACGTCATCACCGTCCCGTGGTTCTTCTCCGGCGGGGACCCGACCGACTTCCAGCACCAGCTCGACAGCGTCGCCTGGTTCGCCGAGACCGTCATCTTGCCCCTCCGAGACCTGGAGATCACCGCGTGACCAGCACCTTCGAGTACCTCGACCTGCCGAACCCCGCCGACGACGACCATTCCGCTCGGGCCGCATCGCTGCGGTCCCGTGCGTTCGTCCAGGCCTCCGACCGGGAGGGGTGGCTCGGGATCTTCGCCGACGACGCCGTCGTGCAGGACCCGGTGGGGGTGTCGTTCCTCGACGAGACCGGCAAGGGTCACACGGGTCGAGACGGCATCGGGGCCTTCTGGGACGAGGTCATCTCGACGAACCCGGTGCGGATGGACATCGTGTCGTCTCACGCCGGTGGCGACGAGGTCGCGAACTACCTGACGATCACCACCACGTTCCCCGACGGATCGAGCGTGGCCGGCGAGATGGTGGCCATCTACCGCGTCGACGCCACCGGCAAGGTGGCGAGCCTCCGGGCGTTCTGGGAGGTCGACCAGCTCCGGTTCACCCCGGCGCCGGACTGACCTCGCCGCGCTCGGCGCCGCCCGCGATCGGTGGTCAGGACACCACGAAGTTGACCATCTTGCCGGGGACGGCGATCACCTTGCGGACGGTGGCGCCCTCGAGGAGGGCGGCGACCTTGTCGTCGGCCCGGGCGGCCGCTTCGAGCGCCGCGGGATCGGCGTCGGCCTCCACGATGATGCGGGCGCGGACCTGGCCGTTGACCGAGACCGGGAGCTCGACCGACGCGTCGACGAGCCAGTCCTCCTCGGCCACGGGGAAGTCCTGGTACGTGAGCGTGTCGGGGCGGCCCAACCGGGCCCACAGCTCCTCGGCGATGTGGGGGGCCATCGGCGCCAGCAGGAGGACCAGCGGCTCCGCCACGGATCGCGGGACGCCGCCGTCGGGGTAGGCGGACGTGAGGTGGTTGGTCAGCTCGGTGATCCGGGCGATGGAGGTGTTGAAGCGCAAGGTCTCCATGCCCTCGCGGACCGAGGCGATGGTCCGGTGGAGGATGCGCAGCGTCTCCTCGTGGGGGTGGTCGTCGGAGACCCGGGGCGTGCCCTCGTCCTCGTCGACGATGACGCGCCACACCCGCTGGAGCAGCCGGTACATCCCGACGACGGCGGTCGTGTCCCACGGCCGGCTCTGGTCGAGCGGCCCACCGAACATCTCGTAGAGGCGCAGGGTGTCCGCGCCGTAGCGCTCGCACATCTCATCGGGGGCGACGGCGTTCTTGAGCGACTTGCCCATCTTCCCGAGCTCGCGCGTGACCGGCTCGCCCTCGTAGAGGTAGCGGTCGCTGTCGGCCACCACCGCCTCGGCGGGCACCGGGAAGCCGCGATCGTCGCGGTACACGTGGGCCTGGATCATCCCCTGGTTGAACAGCCGGCGGAACGGCTCGCGGGAGGACACGTGGCCGAGGTCGAAGAGGACCTTGTGCCAGAAGCGGGCGTACAGCAGGTGCAGCACGGCGTGCTCGACGCCACCCACGTACAGGTCGACGCCGCCGCCGTCGCCCTCGAACTGCGGGCCCATCCAGTAGCGCTCGTTCTCCGGGTCGACGAAGGACTCGGCGTTGTCCGGGTCCAGGTAGCGCAACTCGTACCAGCACGATCCGGCCCAGTTGGGCATGGTGTTGACCTCGCGCCGGTAGGTCTGGGCGCCCTCGCCCAGGTCCAGCTCGACCGAGGTCCACTCGGTGATGCGACCCAGCGGCGGCTCGGGCTCGGAGTCCTCGTCCTCGGAGGTCTTCGGCGAGAAGTCCTCCATCGGCGGCAGCCGCAAGGGGAGGTCGGACTCGGGCAGTGCCTGCGGCTCGCCGTCGTCGCCGAACACGATCGGGAAGGGCTCGCCCCAGTAGCGCTGGCGGCTGAACAGCCAGTCGCGCAGCTTGTACTGGACCTTGCCCGACCCCAGCCCCTTGCGCTCGAGCCACTCGATGATGGTGGCCTTTGCTTCCGCCACGGAACGGCCGTCGAGCGAGACCTCGTCGTTGGCGGAGTTGATGGCGACGCCGTCACCCACGTACGCCGCCTCGCCCAGGTCGTGCTCCTGGGGAGAGGCGATGACCGGCACGACGCGCAGGTCGAACGCCTGGGCGAACTCGAAGTCGCGCGGGTCGTGCGCGGGCACCGCCATGATGGCGCCGGTGCCGTAGCCCATGAGGACGTAGTCGGCGACGTAGACCGGGATGGACTCGCCGCTCACCGGGTTGGTGGCCAGCGAGCCGGTGAACACGCCGGTCTTCTCCTTGCCCTCGCTCTGGCGGTCCATGTCCGAGCGCCGCGCCGCCGCGTCGACGTAGGCCTGCACGGCGTCCTGCTGGTCGGGCGTGGTCAGGGCGCCGACCAGCGGGTGCTCGGGTGCGACGACCATGTAGGTGGCGCCGAAGAGCGTGTCGGGGCGGGTGGTGAAGACGGTCAGGGGACCGGCCTCGGTCGCGAACGTGACGTCTGCACCGGTCGAGCGGCCGATCCAATTGCGCTGCTGGCTCTTGATGGCCTCGGTCCAGTCGAGCAGGTCGAGGTCGTCGAGCAGCCGGTCGGCGTACGCGGTGATCCGCAGCATCCACTGCTTCATCGGCCGGCGGTACACGGGGAAGTTCCCGCGCTCGGACCGGCCGTCGGTGGTGACCTCCTCGTTGGCCAGCACCGTGCCCAGACCGGGGCACCAGTTCACGGGGACCTCGGCCAGGTAGGCCAGCCGGTGGCCGTTGATGACGTGGCGGCGCTCGGAGGCGTCGAGCTCGGCCCACGGCTTGCCCGTCGGGTTGGTGCCCGAAGCTGGGATGCGGCCGGCGTCGAGCTCGGCCTCCAGCTCGGCCACCGGACGAGCCCGGTTCGCGTCGGCGTCGTACCAGGAACCGAAGATCTGCAGGAAGATCCACTGCGTCCAGCGGTAGAAGTCCTCGTCGGTGGTGGACACGGAGCGGCGACGGTCGTAGCCCAGACCCAGCCGCCGGAGCTGGCGCTCCATGTTCTCGATGTTGTGCTCGGTGGTGACCCGCGGGTGCGTGTTGGTGGCGAGCGCATACTGCTCCGCCGGCAGGCCGAAGGAGTCGTACCCCATCGTGTGGACGACGTTGTGGCCGGTCATGCGCAGGTAGCGGGCGAAGACGTCGGTCCCGATGTAGCCCAGAGGGTGACCGACGTGGAGCCCGGCGCCCGAGGGGTACGGGAACATGTCGAGCACGTACTGCTTCGGCCGGTCGGCGACCTCGTCGAAGCCCTCGGACAGGGCGCCGACGGGGTTCGGGGTGTGGAACGTGCCCTCGGCCTCCCAGCGCTCCTGCCAGCGGGACTCGATCTCCTGGGCGAGCGCGGCGTTGTAGCGGTGCTGGGGCAGGTCGGCGACGTCGGAGGGGATCGGTTCGGCCATGGGGTCACGGTACCTGTCGTCTCGCCGCCGCCCGAAGACCGGACGAACCCGTCGTCGCCGCTGCGCCGGCGGCCGGCGGAACCAAGAAACCATCAACACCGCACCCGTCGATGCCGATAGCTGGAGGGAAGGTGCCGGGGGGCGATCCGCCTCCTGCGCAACCAGAACTGGTGGCGCCCCGTTGGTCGACCGCCACGCGCCGCCCCCGACAGCGTCGTCGGGGGCGGTGCCGCGCTCGCCGTCTCATCCCGGCTCGGGCCGTGCCGGCTCGGACACGGCGTCGCCAGACCGCTCCGGGCAGTACGGTCACCTGGTCGAACCGGAGGAACCGATGGCACCCACCCCGCGACCGGTCGAGCTGCACCTGCCGGCCGATCCCCACCTGCTCCGCGTGGCCCGCGTGACGGTCGCCTCGGTCGCGGCGACGCTGCCGTTCACGCTGCAGGACGTCGAGGACCTACGAATTGCGATCGACGAGCTCTCCGCGAGCGCGATCGAGGGCTGCGGTCCCGATGCGACCCTCCAGCTCGAGATCGTGGCCGAGGGCACCGGCGTGACCGTGGCGGGTCGGGTTCCCGGTGCGGGCCCCCTCCCGCCGCTGCATCCGGTGGCCGCCGAGCTGCTGTCCATGGTCGGGGTCGAGCACGAGATGGGCAACGACGGCTCGGACCGAATCTTCCGGTTCACCAAGCGAGCGCAGGTCCCCGCGTCGTGACCCCCAGCCGCCCACCGGGCGGGGCTGCGGACGACCTCGACGATCTGTTCCGGCGGTATCGCAGCACCGGGGACCGCGCCGTGCGCAACGAGATCGTCGAGCGGCACCGCACCCTCGCCGACGGCGTGGCCCGCCGCTTCAGCGCCCGTGGTCTGGCCGTCGAGGACCTGCGACAGACCGCACTGCTGGCAATGGTGCGAGCGGTCGATCGGTTCGACCCCACCAAGGGGGCGAGCTTCGCGACCTTCGCCGGCCGCACGATGGAGGGCGAGCTGAAGCGTTCCCTGCGCGACCGCTCGTGGACCGTCCGTCCTCCGAGAGCCGCGCAGGAGCGCTACCTCGAGCTGCGGCGACGCGAGGAGGAGCTGACGCACCGCTTGGGCCGAGCGCCGACCATCGCGGAACTCGCCGAGGCGATGGACGCCAGCGTCGACGAGGTGCTCGAGGCGGTGGAGGCCGCGGGAGCCCGGTCGGCCGCCCCGCTCACCCGGCCCGACGACGAGGGCGACCAGGTGGACGTGGATGCCATCCTCGGCGACGAAGAGGGCGGCTATGGCGGCATCGAGGAGCAGCTCCTCGTGGCCGGACTGCTCGATCAGCTCGACGAGCGATCCCGCCTGGTGATCGAGCTGCGGTTCTTCGAACGGCTGGGGCAGGAGGAGATCGCCGAGCGACTCGGCGTGAGCCAGTCCTACCTGAGCCGGCTGCTGCGCAAGGTGCTCACCGACCTGCGGGCCCGAATGGAGCCCCTTGACGACGAGCCGGAGGGACCTACGACTCGACCGTGATCAGATCCGTCAGGCCGGTCACCTGCAAGATGCGGCGGACGTTGGTGCTCGGGCCGCGCAGGACGAGGTCGGCAGAGCGGGCCCGGAGGGCTTCGTTGCCGGCCACCAGCACGCGCAGACCGGATGAGTCCAGGAACGAGATCTGCGAGAGGTCGATCACGACGCTGGTGACGGCTGGGTCGGCGGCCAGTGCCGTCAGGCGGTCCTGGAGATCGGGGGCCGTCGCCGGGTCCAGCTCGCCAGCGAGCGAGATGGTGGTCTGCGGTCCGGGGAGCGCGACGATCTCGAGCAGCGACCGGCGTGGGGCGTCTTCAGGCACGAGCGGACACTAGCCCCGAGTCCCGCGGCGTAGCTGAGCTGGCTGTCACTGCACCTGCGTAGGTTGGGCGGCGTGCCCATCCCTGGACCAGTCGCACTCGGACGCGGCGTCGTCATCAGTGCCGGAGACGCCATCCCGGCGCCGTGGATGAGCGCGCCGGTCGTGACCATCGACGAGGCTGCGCTCGCCGCCCCCGCGTCGGTCGTGGAGGAGCTTCACCGCGCCTGGGCCCAGCGGATCCCGGTGGTGGTGGAATTGGCGGTGGATCCCGCACGGTTCCGCGAGCCGGTGGCCATCACCGACGAGCCCTGGTCGCTCGATGCTGATGTCGAGCCATGGTTCGATCGCCTCCACTTCCTCGTGTGGACCAACACGTACGACGCTCGGTCCGGGACCCTCATCTGGTGGTGGGGGCGCAAGGCTGCACGAGCAGGTGCCACCGACACGGCGGACGGCGAGGCGGATGTCCTGCTGCCGGGCGCCGTCCCCGCGTGGATCGACGGTGGGCCCCGGCGGCCGTGGGCCCCGGAGCTGGTGGGTGGACACCGGGTGGTGCACGCGGAGTCGGTGGAGCTGGGGCGGGCGGAGGTGGCGCCGGCGCCGGTGGATCCCTCGGCGGACCTCGCCCCTGACCAGCTCGCCGCCGTCGCCCACCTGAGCGGCCCGGCGCGCGTGATTGCGCCCGCTGGCTCGGGCAAGACCCGCGTGCTGACCGAGCGGCTCCGCCATCTGCTGGGCGACCGGGGGTGGGAGCGAGATGCGGTGCTCGCCGTCGCCTACAACAAGGAGGCACAGCTGGAGCTCGAGCGCCGGACCGAGGCGTTCCGTCCGCGGGTCCGCACGCTCAACTCGCTCGGGCTATGGGTCGTGACCCAGCACCTCGGTCGCGCCCCGGCGCTGCTGGAGGAGCGTGACTGCCGCCGCCTGGTGGAGTCGCTGCTGCCGGGTCGCCGCCGCCAGCGTGCCAACACCGATCCCATCGGGCCGTACCTGGAGGCGCTTGGCCTGGTCCGCCTGGGCCTGCGCTCGCCCCGCTCGGTCGAGGAGCTGCGCGACGACGTCGATGGGCTCAGCGAGATCTTCGGTCCCTACCGCGAGCAGCTGCAGTCGCGAGGCGCGGTCGACTTCGACGACCAGATCTACGCCGCCGTCGGAGCTCTGCTGTCCGACGGCGCGTTCCGCCGATCCATGCAGCAGCGCTGCCGCCACCTGCTCGTCGACGAGTTCCAGGATCTCACCCCGGCCCACGTCCTGCTGCTGCGCCTCCTGGCCCTCCCGGCACTCGACGTGTTCGGCGTCGGAGACGATGACCAGGTCATCTACGGCCACGTGGGCGCGGACCCGGCGTACCTGATCGACTACGAGGCCCTCTTCCCCGGTGCGGCATCGCACCCGCTCACCGTCAACTACCGGTGCCCGGTCGAGGTCGTGGACGGCGCCCGCAACCTGCTCGGGTACAACCGCCGCCGCGTGGCCAAGGAGATCGTCGCCGGGCCCGCCGCCGACCCGACCCCCGGCGCCCTGCGCACCGTGGAGCACGGACCCGATCAGGGCGCGGCGTCCACGGTGTCGGTCATCGAGGAGTGGCTCGCCGAGCCCGGCGTCGTGCCCAGCTCGATCGCGTTGCTCACTCGGGTCAACTCGCTCCTGCTCGCCCCGCAGGTCGCCTTAGCCGATGCGGGCATCGCCCTCAGCTCGGTGCTGCGGCCTGAGGTTTTGGAGCGCACGGGCCTGCGGGCCGCCCTGGCGTACCTGCGCATCGCAGTGGCCGGGCAGGCCATCGATCCCCGGGACATCGTCGAGATCATGCGCCGGCCCACCCGTGGGCTGCCGCAGTGGTTCCCGGACCGGCTGGAGCGTCGCACCAGCTGGTCCCCGGCCCAGCTGCGGACCATCGCCGATCAGGTGCCGGACAAGGAGGCCGCCAAGGTGCTGCACCTGGCGGACGACCTCGCCCTCGTGGCGGGAGCAGCTCGAGGCGGCACGACCCGGTCGATCCTGGAACTGGTGCGGGACCAGATCGGCCTCGGCTCGGCGATGAGCATGCTGGATCAGACCGGAGCGGCCCAGGGGTCGAGCCACCTCGACGACCTCGAGGGACTGCTCGGCGTGGCCGATCTGCATCCGGATCCGGCAGGGTTCGAGCCCTGGTTGCGCGGCCTGTTCGGCCGCGAGCGCGATCCCGATGGGGTCGTGCTGTCCACCATCCACCGCGTCAAGGGTCGCGAGTGGGACCGGGTGCTGCTCTTCGGCGTATCCGACGGCGTCCTGCCCCACCGCCTCGCCGAGGATCGGGAGGAGGAACGACGGGTCCTCCACGTCGGCGTGACCCGTGGCCGCCACCGGGTCGCGGTCCTGTCGGATGCCACGCGCCGATCGCCGTTCCTGGCCGAACTCGCTGGCACCGCGCCGGTCCGGTCCGAACGATCGACTCCTCCGGCCCGTGGCGCCGTCGAGCCGCTGTTCAAGAAGGGTCCCGCCGTCAAGGGCAAGGCCGCTCGTTCCGCAGCGGTCGAGGGCATCACCGCGGAGCACGGCCGCTCGCTCAAGGTGCTGGGCGGGTACGAGGGCACGGTGGAGGCGGTCGACGCCCGGTCCGCCCAGATCGCGCTGGTCGGAGGCGGATCGCTCACCGTCCGCTTCGGTGAGCGGGTCGATCACGACGGCCGCACCGCGCCGCTGGTCGCACCCACCGAACTGTGGGGAGGCGCAGCCGCTGCGGAGGCGGCGCTGCGGGCGTGGCGGACCAAGCGGGCCAAGGCGGACTCCGTCCCGCCGTACGTCGTGCTCAGCGACGCCCACCTGCGCGGCATCGCCCTTGCCCAGCCGACCGACGCCGCCGGCCTCCTGGACTGCGACGGCATCGGGCCCACCAAGCTCGACCGCTACGGCGACGACATCCTTGCCACCCTCGACACCGTCGAGGCCTGACGGGACCGGTTGGTCGGCGCGGCGACGTGCCCCCGCGACAACACGATGCCGATCGAGCCGGCGCAGTGCGCCGTGGCGGACGGTCAGGCCGAGCGGAGGCGCTCGATCGCCGGCGCGAAGGCGTTGGAGGATGCCTGGTAGGGGGCGTAGAAGCTGATGCGGTCGACGAGGTCGCCGAAGCGGGCGAGCAGCTCATCGCCCACCCGGTCGGGCTCGGCCACCACGGCGAACGTGCCCAGGATCTCGTCGTCGACGAGGGTGCCCATCTGCTTCCACTCGCCCTGCTTCGACAGGGCATTGAGTTCGGTCTGGAGGTCCCCCCAGCCGTGGTGTTCCAGCACACCGCGATACGCCGGCGTCGAGCCGTAGAAGGCGATCTGCTCCCGGACCCCCGTTGCGGCGGCCGCCATCTCCTCCTCGGTGGTGCCGGTGACCACGAAGGCGGGGAGCGACAGCTGGATATCCGCCCGCGTCCGGCCGCTGGCCTCGAACCCTGCGCCCAGCGCGCGCATGGTGACCTCCCGAAGGTAGGACTCGGTCGTGAAGCCGTGGCACAACATGCCGTCGCACACCTCGCCCGCAGTCTTGGTCATCAGCTCGCCGACGGCCGCGAGGAAGACCCGTGGCCCCCCGAACTCGTTGGCGCCCGGGTTGAAGAACGGTGTCATCAGCGTGTGCTCGTAGAAGTCGCCGCGGAAGTCGAGCTTGGTGCCTTGCTCCCAGCTCTCCCAGATCGCCTGCATCGCCATCACGAACTCCCGCATGCGGGCGGCCGGGTGCGACCAGGGCATCGAGAATCGCCGGGTGATGTGGGCCTTGATCTGCGAACCCAGTCCGAGCAGGAACCGCCCTTCGGCGAAGGCGTTGAGGTTGTAGGCGGTCTGCGCCAGGGTCATGGGGGAGCGGGCGAACGCCACCGCGATGCCCGTGCCCAGCTCGATGTGTTCGGTGTGCTCGGCCGCCAAGGTCAGCGCCAGGAACGGATCGTGGTTCGTTTCGGCGGCCCACAAGCCGTCGAAGCCCAGCTCCTCTTGCCCCTTGGCCTGCGCCGCGGCCTTGGCAAGGTCTGACCCGATTCCTCCGTCGACCAGCATCAACGACCTCGCTTCTTCTTCGGCCGGGTGTCCACGACGAGCGGCCGCTCGGCCTTGGTACGCGTCTTGACGATGGTCAGGTTCACGAATGTCCCCTCGGTCCGATGCCGTCCGCCGTGGCGGTGCCGCGGCGAACCTACGCGAACAGCTCGTCGATCGCTGGCCGATCGATGCGGGTGACGCCGACCCAAGGTGTCCACGAGCGTTCCGAAGTCGACGAACACCTCGTCGCCGACCCTCGGCTCAGGCGCCGGGAGGCAGCGGGGCTATTCGGGGCCCTGGTCGCGGAGGAACTGCTCGACCTCGGCGGCGAGCTCGTCGGCGGAGGGGATCTCGGCCTCCGGGGCGGGGGCCGCCTGGGTCATCTCGTCGTGGCGGGCCTCGAGCGCGTGGAGCATCGCCAGGTGCTCGGCGTTGCCCTGGACGGCGGCGTCGAGGCGCTGGCGGGTCTCCTCAGCCTCCTGCGGCAGGTCGCCCAGTGGGAGCGACAGCCCTGCGGTGCGCTCGAGCTGGCGGAGCAGGGCGAGCGAGCCGGCGTGGTACGGGCTGGGGTCGCCGCTCACGTAGTGCGGGATCTGGGCCCACAGGCCGAGGGCGGGGATGCTGAGCTCGTCGCAGCGCCGTTCGAGCACGGCTTGCACCCCGGCGGGCACGTCGAGCGTCCCCCGAAGCAGCCCGGTGACGGACGCCAGATCGGGCGTGGCCGCCGTGACGGACAGCGTGACCGGACGGGTGTGGGGCACCGTGGCCGGGTACGCCCCGAGGCCCACCACCATGCGGGTGCCGAAGCCCTGGGCCAGGTCGAGCGCCGCTTCCGTGAAGGCCCGCCAGGCATGGTCCGGCTCGGCGCCGAGGAGCAGCAGTAGGTCGTTGCCCGCCTCGTCGACGCCGGCGCGCAGCTCGAGGCTGGGCCACGACAGGCCGGTGTTGACCCCGTCGACGAGGTGCATGACCGGCCGACGGGCGCGGTGGTCCAGGAGGGAGTCGGTGTCGAACGTGGCGACCGGGTACGACTCGATGCCGCGAAGCAGGGTCTGAGCCGCAGTGGTGGCGGCGTAGCCCGCGTCGATCCAGCCCTCGAGCACCATCACCATGACGGGATCCTCGAGCGATGGCTGGTCGTGCAGTTCGTACAGCAACGCGGTCAGGCCTCCATCCGGTCCAGGGCATCGAGCGAGGCGCGCCCGAGGAGTCGGACGGTATCGCCGAAGGCCTCGGCATCCGCGCCGTCATCGCCCATCGCCCCGGCCTTGTAGCGGGTGTAGACGCCCTCGAGGATGCAGGCCAGCTTCCAGTAGCCGAAGGCCACGTAGTAGTCGAGGTTGCCCACCGGTCGGCCGCCGGCGTCCTGGTACGCCTGCACCAGCTCGGCCCGGGTCGGGAACCCTTCGAGGACGGTGGCGCCTCCGAGGAGTCCGCCGATCGCGTCGCTCGGTTCGGACCAGTAGACCATCAGCACGCCGAGGTCGGCGAGGGGATCGCCGAGGGTGCAGATCTCCCAATCGAGGACGGCGATGACCTGGCCGGCATCGTCGACCATGCAGTTGTCGAGCCGGTAGTCCCCGTGGACGATGGTGGCCGGTCCCTGTTCGGGGATGTGCTCGAGTAGCCGTTCGTAGGCCGTCGTGACCTCGGGGACCTCCCGGTCGGTGGCCTGCTCGAACTGGCCGTTCCAGCGCTTGAGCTGGCGGGCGATGTAGCCCTCCTTGCGGCCGAGCTCGCCAAGGCCGACGGCGTCGGGGTCGACGGCGTGGATCTTGGCCAGCGTGGCGGCGAGGGACATGCCGGCGGCACGGCGCACCTCGACCGGCACCTCGACGGCGACGACCTGGTCCCGGATGACGAGGCCGTCGACGAACTCCATGACGTAGAACGGCGCGCCGTTGACCGAGTCGTCGGCAGACAGGCCCACCACCGGGGCGACGGGGACGTCGGTGGCGGCCAGCGCGGAGATGATGCGGTGCTCGCGCCCCATGTCGTGGGCCGTGGCGAGGACGTGGCCCGTCGGCGGACGGCGCAGGACCCACGCGCCTCCGGCCGTGTCCGTGACCCGGAACGTGAGGTTCGATCGGCCGCCGGCGATGAGCTCGAACGCCAGGGGCGGAGTCGCGTCGGTGTGCTCGGTGAACCAGGCGGTGACCGCCGGTACGTCGATGCCGGTGATGGGGGTCTCGTCGCTCATCGAGGCCGAACCTAGTTGCACGGCTTGCGGCCGACCCGCGCCTGCCGCCGGCCGCTCCGGCGGGGCCGCGAGGGTGCACCGGTATCGTGGGTCCCATGGTCGATGTCACCGAAGCAACGTTCGAAGCCGAGATCGTGGCCCGTTCCCACGAGGTGCCGGTGATCGTCGACCTGTGGGCCGACTGGTGTGGGCCCTGCAAGGCGCTGACGCCGATCCTCGAGAAGGTCATCGACGAGACGGGCGGGCAGGTGGTGCTGGCCAAGGTGGACATCGACGCCAACCCCCGCCTCGCCGAGTCGTTCAACGTGCAGAGCATCCCCGCCGTGTTCGCCATCCGCGACGGGAAGATCGCCGGTCAGTTCGTCGGCGCCCAGCCCGAGTCAGCGGTCCGCAGCTTTATCGAGTCGGTCCTGCCCAGCGCGGACGAGCAACTGGTCGCGGACCTCATCGAGGTGGGCGACGAGGTGGCGCTCCAGCAGGCGCTCACCGCCGTGCCGGGCCACCCGGTGGCCACCGTCGCCCTCGCCGAGCTCTACGTGGCCGAGGGGCGCGGCGACGAAGCGCTCGCCACCCTCGCCAAGATCCCCGAGACGGCCGAGACCCGCCGCGTCGCCGCCCTCGCCCGGGTCGGCGGCGAGTCCGACGCGCTGGACGCTGCCGACGGCCCCCTCGCCGACGTCGAGGCCACCCTCGACGGCCTCCTGCCCCAGGTGAAGGACGACGAGGACGCCCGCCAGCAGTACTTGGACCTGCTCGAGCTCATGGGCCCCGACGACCCCCGCACGGCCGAGTACCGCAAGGCGCTCTCCCGCCAGCTCTTCTAGGCGCCGCCTCCCGCACCGCGTGAACCCGCCGTGCCTGGCTGCAACAGGTTCGGTTCGGGTGGGGGCCGGCGAGGGTCCCTGGACGGGCGATCGCGGGGCGGCAGGCTGGTTGCCGTGGGATTGGGGAGCATCGAGCGACGGCCCGGCTACCGCCTCTGGGTGGGTGGTCCGGTACCGCCGGGAGCAGCCGCGTGGACACTGGGCGGCCTGGTGATCGTGCGATCGCGCCACGCCGACAGCCAGCACCTGATCGCCCACGAGCTCGAGCACGTCCGGCAGTACCACGAACTCGGGTTCGCGACGTTCTTGCTGCGCTACCTGCTGGCGTACCTCGCACTGCGGCTGAAGGGGTACCCGCACCAGGCCGCGTACCGGCGCATCCCGGCCGAGGTCAGCGCCGAGTGGCGGGCCCGCCGCCAGCTGCACCTTGGTTCCGACTGATCGGAGCCGCCGCTCCGGTCGCCGGGTGCGATTGCTGAGCCGGATGGGTCGCAGACGGGCTTCGAGCGATGACGCCCGGCGAGCGCGTCCCTAGGGTGATCCCGCCTTCCCCGCGCTGATTGCACCTACATGCTCGGAGAGGCTCGTGGCCCATCGTTCCGTTTCCCCGTCCGACTCGGACATCGACCCGTTCTGGCACGACGCGCTCCACCAACGCCCTCCGCTGCTCGCGCGGGTCGTAGCGCTCGCCCAGCCGTTGCGCTCCTGGCTCGTCGCAGCCCTGGGGATCCTGGCGGTCACCGGAGCGGGTTGGTGGTTGCTGCGGCCGGGTGCGCCGCCGATCGAGTCGGCCCTCCCATCCGCCGAAGTACCCGCCGCAGCCGGAGCCTCCTCCACCAGCGGGGCCGCCGCCGGATCTGGCGGGTCGACCACGTCGACCACCGCAGCCGGGGTCATCGTCCAGGCCGCCGGCGCCGTGGCTCGGCCTGGGGTGTACGAGCTGCCCTCGGGCGGTCGGGTCGATGATCTGGTGAAGGCCGCCGGCGGCCTCACCGGCGAGGCAGATCCTGATCGGGTGAACCTGGCTGCCCCGGTGTCGGACGGCGAACGGGTGTGGGTGCCGTCGCGAGGTGAGGAGGAGGTGCCCGACGTCGTGGCCGGGGCAGGGGGTGGGTCGTCGCCGACCGCAGGTGGAGGCGGGGGTTCGCCGACTGCCGGGGGTGCAGGGGGTTCGGTGGTGCCTGCGTCGCCGGTAGATCTGAACGCAGCGACCGCCGAGGAGCTGGACGTATTGCCGGGCGTCGGCCCGGCGACGGCGTCGGCGATCCTGACGTACCGGAACGAACACGGCCGGTTCGGTTCGGTCGACGAGCTGCTCGAGGTCCGGGGCATCGGCGAGTCCAAGCTCGAGCAGCTCCGTCCCCTCGTCCGGGTGTGACCGCATGGGAGGTCGCATCGGGCTCGAGCCCGTTGGCCCTTCCGCCGCCTCCAGATGCGCTTCCCCAGCTGACAGACCGTGGCGCAGCGATCCTGGTGGCGGGTGCGTGGACGGGGGCGGTCGCGCACCGGCCGGTCCCGATGGCCGTGCTGCTCGCGACTGCCGCGGTCGTCCTGGTCGTTCGGCGCCCGGCAGTTCTGGTGGTGGGCGTGGCCGTCTTGGCGACCGGCCTCGCGTCGCGGTCCCACGCCGGGCTCGGGCCGGTACGGGCTGGGCCGTGTCGAGCGGTGGTGACCTTGGTCTCGGACCCCGCTCCGACGGCGTTCGGGTGGCGAGCGGACGTGCGGCTCGGTCACCGCCGGGTCGAGCTGCGCGCTGGTGACGCCGCCGGGGGTGCCCTCAGCCGGGCGCTCACCGGCGAACGGGTCCGGGTGGAGGGGCAGCTGGCCCCGCCGCCGCCGTCATCGCCATGGCTCGTCCCACGGCACGTGGTGGGTCGATTGTCCGCCAGTTCGGTCGAGCGGGTGAACGCGGGTTCCGCGTCGTGGCGGGCGGCGAACCGGTTCCGCCGGTTGCTCCAGCACGGCGCTTCCACGATGGGAGATCCACAGCAGGCGCTCTACGCCGGCTTCGTGCTGGGGGACGACCGCGACCAGCGCCCTGAGGTGGTCGATGACTTCCGCGGGGCGGGATTGACCCACCTGCTCGTCGTGTCCGGGCAGAACGTGGCGTTCCTGCTGGTCCTGGTGTCGCCCCTCACGTCCCGTCTCGGATGGCGGGGGCGGTGGGCGGTGACGGTGGCGGTCATCGGCGTGTTCGGCGTGGTCACCCGGTTCGAGCCCTCGGTGCTGCGGGCCGGCGCCATGGCGGCGGTGGCGGTCACCGCAGGTGCGGTGGGGCGTCCGGCCGGGGCCGTGCGGACCCTGGCCCTTGCCGTCACGGGGTTGATCTTGATCGACCCCTTGCTCGTCCACGCCACGGGCTTCCAGCTCTCCGTCGGGGCGACGCTTGCCATCGCCCTGCTCGCTCCCCGCATCGCGGCCGCGCTGCCCGGGCCTCGGCTCCTCGCCGAGGCCTTGGCCGTCACCCTCGCAGCGCAGTTCGGGGTGGCCCCCGTGCTGGTGCCGCTGGCGGGAGGCCTGCCTGTTGTGTCGCTCCTGGCCAATCCGGTCGCCGTGCCCGTCGCCGGGCTCGTCACCACCTGGGGGCTCCCGGCCGGGGTGGTGGCGGGCATCGGAGGTCCGACGGTCGCCGCCCTGGTCCATGCGCCGACCGAGCTGATGATCCGCTGGGTGGCCGCCGTGGCGCGCGTCAGCGCGTCGCTTCCGCTCGGGTCGCTGGGGTGGCCGCACCTCGCCGCGCTCGCCCTGGCCCTGGCCCTGGCGCTCGCCGGTCGGCCGCGGCCGGCGAGCCTGCTCGCCGTGCCCATCGGCCTCGTCGCGGTGGTGGCCCCGGCGCTCGCACTTCGATCGCCGCCGGTGGAGCTGCTGCTGCCGGACGGTCTGGCGGTGCACCGGGCGGGCGGGGCCACGGTGGTGGTTGCGGACGGGACCAGCCCCGCCGGCGCGCTCGAAGGGTTGCGTCGAGCGGGTGTGCGCCGGATCGATGCCCTCGTGGTCGACGGGCGCAGGTCGGCGGAGCTCGTGCGCGTCCTGCGCCATCGCTGGCGCGTGGGCCATGTCGTGGACGCGGCGTCGACCGCACCGGTGCAGCTCCTGGTGGGCCGTCTCCTCATCCGGGTGGTCCCGCCCGTGCTTCCCGAGGTGCAGGTCCTGCCGCCCTGAACCGGGCGTTCGGAGCGGGCGGTAGGGTCCGAGCGTGGTGACCGGACGTGCGCGCATCGACAGCCTCGAGGCCGGTCTGACCCTTCTGGCCGACGACACCCACGGCACCGGCTCGGAGTTGGTGGTTCCGGTCCGCTCGGTCGTGCCGTCCTGGTTGGCGGATCTCGTGGCCGCAGCGGCGGTGGTCGGCTCGACCGTGGTGGTGGAGGCCGAGCCGCCGGCCGAACTCGGTGGCGAGGAGCTCGACGGCTGGGAGATCGGCGTGTGCACCGTGGCGTTGGGCGCTGGCGCCGCCGACGTGCTCGGCGTCGACCCCCGCCGCGTGGCCCGCGTCGAGGAGGTCACGGCCCTCCTGGGGGACCAGGTGCCGGAGCCCACCGCGGAGGCAGCGACGTGAGCCGCCTCCCCGTGTACCTGGTGAAGGGTGGCGATCCGGTCCTGCTCGGCGGGGCGGCCTCCAACCTCGTGAACGAACTCGTCGACGGCGGGGACCGCGCGCTGCTCGTCGACGAGTTCGACCTCGACACCTCCAAGCTCGCCGCCGCGCTCGACGCGGCTCAGACCATCCCGTTCCTCACCGACTTCCGCATCGTCGTGGTCCGCAAGTTCGGTCGATACTCGAAGGGCGAGGACGTTGCGCCCGTCGTCGCCTACCTGGCCGACGCCCTGCCGTCGACGACGCTCGTGCTGGTGGGGGAGCGCACCGCACTCTCGTCGGCCAACGACGATGGCGAGCCGTTCACCAAGGCCCCGAAGATGCCACCGGCGCTCACCAAGGCCATCACCGCGGCTGGGGGCGAGGTCATCGAGACCGACGCGGCCAGCCGGAACATGTCGGGCTGGGTCGGCGAACAGTTCGCCGCCGCCGGGCTCGACATCGATCCCTCGGTGCGGGAGAAGATCGTCAAGACCATCGGCGAAGACGGCGGAGCAGTCGTGGGCATCATCGAACGGCTCAAGGGGGCCTTCACCCCTGGGGAGCGGTTGCGCCTCGCTGACGTGGAGCCCTTCATCGGTCCGCCCGGCGGGGTGCCCCCGTGGGACCTCACCGATGCCATCGACAAGGGCGACGTGGCGCTCTCGCTCGACCGCCTCCAGCGGATGATGGGCGCTGGCGAGCGCCACTCGCTCGCCATCATGGCCACCCTCCAGTCGCACTACCTGCGGATGGTCAAACTCGACGGGGCCAACGCCCGCAGCGAGAAGGAGGCTGCCGCGCTCCTCGGCATGAAGGGCTCCACCTTCCCGGCCAAGAAGGCGATGAACCAGGCCCGCAAGCTGGGCGGCCCCGGCGTCCGGCGCGCGCTCGAGCTGTTGGCCAAGGCCGACGTCGACCTGCGCGGCGCTCGGGCCTGGCCGCACGAGCTCACGATGGAGGTCCTCGTCGCCCGCCTCGCCCGGAACTCCCGCTGATCAGCACCACCGGGGGCGCTCCCGGACGGTTCGGGTCACGGATGCACCGTGGGGGTGCCCAGGCGACCCGAAACCTCGGGGGTCCGGCCTGGGGCCAGACGCGAAACGACCCCGCCACCGAGTGGTGCACGGGGTCGGGTCGGTTGGCCGGGTGACCGGCCGAGGATCAGGCGTCGGCGGACGCAGCCGCGAGGCGCTTGGCCAGGCGGGACTTGCGGCGGGCCGCAGCGTTCTTGTGGATGACGCCCTTCTGGGCAGCCTTGTCGATCCGCTTCATGGCGAGGCGCTCGGCCTCGGGCGCGTTCTCGGCGCCGGTCTCGGCGGCGGAGACGGCGTTCTTGGTGCGGGTGCGAAGCTCGGACCGGACGGTCTTGTTCGCGATGCGGCGCTTCTCGTTCTGGCGATTGCGCTTGATCTGGCTCTTGATGTTGGCCACGGTGGCTCAGGCTCCACTTCTGCGTTCTGAAAGCTGGATCATGGTAGTGGGCACACTGCCTCCGTGTCACACCCGGCTCCTACGGTGATGCCCACCACCCCTTCGGCCCGCCCGGGTCCTCTTGCCAACCCGACACCGAAGGACCACCATGAGCAATACGACCCGTCGTCATTCCCTGTTCGAGCACGCCCGCGACTCCTGGGGCGCCGAGACCGCCGAGACGCTGATGGACCTCTTGCCCGAAGACCGAGACCAGCTCGCCACCAAGACCGATGTGCGCCTGTTGAAGGCCGACCTGTCGATCCTCGGCTCGGATCTGCGGGCCGAGATGGCGCAGCTCGGCGGTGATCTGCGGGTCGAGATGGCGCAGCTCGGCGGTGATCTGCGGGCCGAGATGGCGCAGCTCGGCGGTGATCTGCGGGCCGAGATGTCCCAGCAGACCCGCCTGCTGATGATCACGATGCTCACCACCACCGTGACGATCGTCCTCGCGGTGCTCGGCGCGGCCCTGGCCTCCTGACCTGGTCAGCTGTGGGGCCATCGGGCCCGGTTGGTAGCGTCGTCTGACCCGCTCAGCAGTCGAAGGCCCCATGGACCAGTCCCGCATCCGCAACTTCAGCGTCATCGCGCACATCGATCATGGGAAGACCACGCTGAGCGACCGGATCCTCGAGGTCACCGGCGCCGTGAGTGCCCGGGACATGCGGGCCCAGTTCCTCGACTCGATGGACATCGAGCGCGAGCGCGGCATCACCATCAAGCTGCAGTCGGTGACCCTCGGCTACCAGGGCCACACGCTGAACATGATCGACACGCCTGGCCACGTGGACTTCGGGTACGAGGTCAGCCGCTCCCTCGCGGCGTGCGAGGGCGTCATCTTGTTGGTCGACGCCGCCCAGGGCATCGAGGCCCAGACGCTGGCCAACTGCTACCTGGCCCTCGAGAACGACCTCGAGATCGTGGCCTGCCTCAACAAGATCGACCTGCCCGCAGCGGACCCGGATCTCTACGCCGCCGAGATCGAGAACATCCTCGGCATCCCGGCCAACGAGATCCTGCGCATCAGCGCCAAGACCGGCGAGGGCGTCCCCGAGCTGCTCGAAGCGGTCCTCGAGCGGATCCCGGCGCCCACGGGCGCGGTCGACGAACCGCTCCAGGCGCTCATCTTCGACTCGCACTTCGACCAGTTCCGCGGCGTCGTGTCCAGCGTCCGCGTGGTCAACGGCACCATGCGCACGGGCGAGAAGCTCCGCTTCATGCAGGCCGGCGTCTCCTACGAGGCGGACGAGGTGGGCGTCCGCAACCCGACGCCCACGCCGGTCAAGGAGCTCGGCCCGGGGGAGACCGGGTACCTGATCGCCGGCATCAAGGACGTGGCGGAGGCCCGCTCGGGCGAGACCGTGACCACGGCTCGCCACGGTGCCGAGGTACCGCTCGAGGGCTACCGGGACCCCAAGCCGATGGTGTTCTGCGGCATCTACCCGATCGACGGCGACCAGTTCCCGGACCTCCGTGAGGCGCTCGACAAGATGCGCCTGAGCGACGCCAGCGTCACGTTCGAGCCCGAGACGTCCGGCGCCCTCGGCTTCGGCTTCCGCTGCGGCTTCTTGGGCCTGCTCCACATGGAGATCGTGCGCGAGCGCCTGGAGCGGGAGTTCGACCTGAGCCTTATCGCCACTGCGCCCAGCGTCGCCTACCTCGTCAACAAGACCAACGGCGAGCAGGTCGAGGTCGACAACCCCTCCGAGATGCCGTCTGCGGCGGAGATCGAGAGCATCGAGGAACCGTGGTTCGACATCACGATCCTCACGCCGTCGGACTACACGGGCACGATCATGGACCTCTGCCAGACCCGGCGGGGCGTGATGGACAAGCTGGAGTACCTCTCCCCGGAGCGGGTCGAGCTCAAGTACAAGGCGCCGCTGGCCGAGGTGGTCACGGACTTCTTCGACCAGCTGAAATCCCGCACCCAGGGCTACGCCTCGCTCGACTACGAACCCGCCGGGTACGAGATCTCGGCCCTGGTGCGCGTCGACGTGCTGCTCAACTCGACCCCGGTTGACGCCTTCTCGATGGTGATCCACCGCGACAAGGCCGACGAGTACGGCCGCAAGATGTGCGAGAAGCTCAGGGAGCTCATCCCGCGCCAGATGTTCGACGTCCCGATCCAGGCGGCCATCGGTGGCCGGATCATCGCCCGCCAGACCGTCAAGGCCAAGCGCAAGGACGTGCTGGCCAAGTGCTACGGCGGCGACATCACCCGCAAGCGCAAGCTCCTCGAGAAGCAGAAGGAGGGCAAGAAGAAGATGAAGAACATCGGCCGCGTCGAAGTTCCCCAGGAAGCCTTCGTCTCCGCCCTCAAGCTCGACGACTGACCCCGTACCAGGTTGGACCGGCGGCTCTGCCGCATGATGGGGCCGCCAGTGGGAAGGGACCGGGGCATGGGTAACGACGTGGTGGTGATGTGGTTCCGGCGCGACCTGCGGGTGGGCGACAACCCGGCACTCGTGGCGGCCGCAGACGCCGGCCGGGTCGTGCCCCTGTTCGTGCACGACGACGCCCTCGCCCGACCGTCCGGTGCCAACCGCGTCGCCTACCTCCACGCCACGCTCGACGTGCTCGGTGCGGATCTCGCTGGCGCCCTGGTCGAGCGGGTCGGCTCGCCGATCGACGTGGTCCCTGCGGTCGCGGCCGAGGTCGGGGCGAGCACGGTGTTCGCAGCTGCGGACTTCGGTCCCTACGGCCAGGATCGCGATGAGGCCGTACGCCAGGCGCTCGCCACAGACGATCGGGACCTCCGCTTCGTCGGGAGCCCCTACGCGGTCGCGCCCGGCACGCTGCACACCAAGGGCGGGGGGCCGTTCAAGGTCTTCACGCCGTACTCGAAGGCGTGGCGGGCCCACGGCCGCAACGAGCCGGTGGCCGCACCCCACGACGTCGACTGGGTCGGAGGGGCCCGCTCGGACCCGCGGCCACCCACCCCGGATCCCGATGCGGCAGACGGCCTTCCTCCGGCGGGGGAGCACGCCGCTTGGGAGGCAGCCGAGCGCTTCCTCTCCGATCACGTCGATGGCTACAAGGACGACCGCAACCGTCCGGACCTGGACCGGACCAGCCGCCTCTCGCCCCACCTGAAGTACGGCACCATCCACCCCCGCCAGCTGCTGTCCCTGCTGAGCGACGGGGCTGGCGCATCGACGTTCGCCAGCGAGCTGGCATGGCGCGACTTCTACGCCGATGTGCTCTTCCACCGGCCCGACACCGTCCGCCGCAACTTCGTGGACACCATGGACGGCCTGCGCTGGGACGACGACCCGAAGGCGGACGAGCGGTTCGAGGCGTGGTGCCAGGGCCGCACGGGGTACCCGATCGTCGATGCCGGGATGCGCCAGCTCCTCGCCGAGGGATGGATGCACAACCGGGTCCGCATGATCACCGCCTCCTTCCTGGTCAAGGACCTGCACGTCGACTGGCGCCGGGGGGCGGCCTGGTTCCTCCGGCACCTCTACGACGGCGACATCGCCTCCAACACGCACGGGTGGCAGTGGACCGCCGGCACCGGCACCGACGCCGCGCCCTTCTTCCGGGTGTTCAACCCGACCCTGCAGGGGACCCGCTTCGACCCCGACGGGGACTACGTGCACCGCTACGTGCCCGAGCTGCAGGCGCTGTCGGGTTCCTCGGTGCACGAGCCGTGGAAGGTCACCGGGGACCTGTTCGCCGGTGAGGCAGGCTCCTACCCGGCGCCGATCGTGGACCACGCCACCGAACGCGACGAGGCGCTGGGCCGCTACCAACAGCGCTGAGCCGGCCGCCCCAGACCTGCCGTAGGCGGGCAAGCTGCTCCTGGCGGCTGGCACTCGGTAGGATCGACTGCCAATCGATCCCCGTGAGGTCTCCGTGCTCGACGAGCGCAAGGCATCCATCCTCCGCGCTGTGGTGGAGGAGTACATCCAGACGGCACAACCGGTCGGCTCGGGCCACATCGCGAGCGCGCCCGGGGTCGAGGTGTCCTCGGCCACCGTCCGCAACGAGATGGCGGCGCTGGAGAGCGACGGGTTCCTCGCCCAGCCCCACACCTCCGCCGGGCGGATCCCGACGGAGAAGGGCTACCGCTACTTCGTCGATGCGCTGACCCAGCCGTCGCTCGACCGCACCGCCTCGCAGCAGGTGCGCGCCTTCTTCGACCAGGCCCACGGCGAGATCGAGCAGATGCTCGCCGACACGACCCGGCTGCTCACGGGACTCACCGACTACGCCGCGGTGATCGTCGGTCCGGCCCACGAGGCGGCGGCGGTCCGGTCCGTGCAACTGGTGTCGCTGGCCCCCAACGTCGCGCTGTTCGTCGCCGTCCTCGGCAACGGCGCCATCGAGAAGCGCACCATCGAGGTGGCCGAGCCGGTCGGCGAGGAGGTGCTTGCCGTTGCGAGTGCAGCCATCGCGGCAGAAGCGATCGGCCAGCCGCTCGCGCACGTCGCCACCGTGCCGACCGCCATCGAAGCCGAAGCGGAGGTGGTCGTCGCAGCCGTCCGCCGCGCGGTCACCGCGTCCACCGACGACGATGCGGACCACGTCTTCGTCAACGGCGCCTCGCGCATGGCGGCCTCCTTCGAGGCGGTCGAGACCGTGCGTTCCGTGCTCACGATCCTCGAACAGCAACTGGTGGTCGTGTCGCTGCTGCGTGACGTGGTCGACCGGGGTCTCAACGTCGCCATCGGCAGCGAGACCGGGATGCAGCCGCTCGCCGACTGCGCCCTGGTCGTGGCCCCGTACACCGTGGACGGGGAGCAGGTCGGCACCGTCGGCGTGCTCGGACCGACCCGCATGAACTATCCGCAGGCCCTGGCCGCCGTAGCCGTGGTCGGCCAGCGCCTGGGCAACCGCTTGAGCGAGGGCTGAACCGCTTGTCCACCGACTACTACGAACTGCTCGAGGTCGAGCGCGGCGCGAGTGCCGATGAGATCAAGCGGGCGTACCGCATCGCGGCGCGCCGCTACCACCCTGATGCCAACCCCGGAGACGCCGAGGCCGAAGCTCGGTTCAAGGAGATCTCCCGCGCCTACGAAATCCTGAGCGACGACGACAAGCGGGCGAGCTACGACCGCTTCGGCGTCGGCGGTCCGCAGATGGGCGGCGACCCGTTCGGGGGCTTCGCCGGCGGCGGCCTGGGCGACATCTTCGACGCCTTCTTCGGTGGGGGTGGTCAGAGCACCGGCCAGCGGCCGGGCCGCCAGGCAGGGCCCGACCTCGAGGTGGCCGTCGACATCGCCTTCGAGTCGGCGGTCTTCGGCGCCCAAGAGGAGGTCTCGGTGCGGACCGCGGTGGCCTGCGAGACCTGTGAGGCCACCGGCGCCGCACCGGGCACCCACGCCGAATCCTGCGCCCAGTGCAGCGGCACCGGACAGGTCCGCCAGATCCGTCAGTCGATCCTCGGCCAAATGGTCACCGCCGCACCGTGCCCCGTCTGCCGAGGTGCGGGTGAGGTCATCGCCGATCCGTGCCCAACCTGCAAGGGGGAAGGGCGCGAGGTCACCGACAAGACCTACACGATCGATATCCCCGCCGGTGTCGACACGGGCTCCACGCTGCGCCTGAGCGGCTTCGGCGCGGTGGCTCCTCGCGGGGGTCCGGCCGGTGACCTGTACGTGCAGGTCCGGGTCCAGCACCACCAGCGCTTCACCCGCGACGGCGATGACCTCGTCCACCAGCTCCACCTGCCGTTCACGCAGGCCGCGCTGGGAGCAGCCATCTCGTTCGAGACGCTGGATGGTGCCGAGGACCTCGTCGTGCCTGGGGGCACGCAGACGGGGAAGGTCTTCCGACTCCGGGGACGCGGCGTGCCCCACGTGCGGGGTCGGGGTCGAGGTGACCTCCTCCTCCAGGTGGTGGTCGACACCCCGACGAACCTGGAACCCGAGGTCGAAGAAGCGCTTCGCCACATCGCATCGATTCGCGGTGAGGACGTCGCTCCGGCGGACAAGGGCTTCTTCTCCCGCATCAAGTCCGCGTTCCACTAGACCGTCGCAGTGACCGAGCCGACGACCTCTGACCCGGGACCCGTCTCGTCCGGCGCGGACCTCCCATCGGGCGGCGGTCCGCTCGTGTACGTCGAGGACCTCGATCGCCCGGTCCTGCGCCTCGACGACCACCACCACTTGGCCCGCGTCCGTCGTGTCCGCAACGGCGACGCCGTCGTCCTCGGCGATGGCCTCGGCAGCTGGCGCACGGCCCGCATGCACGACGAGGAACCCGAGTCCACCAGCGAAGTCCACTACTGCGAGCACCTGCGCCCGACCATCGGCGTTGCCTTCGCCCTCGTCAAGGGCCAGAAGCCCGAGTTGGCCGTACAGAAGCTCACCGAGCTCGGGGTCGACTGGATCTGCCCGTTCGAGGCCGCCCGCTCCGTTGTCCGGTGGGATGAGGGCAAGGCGGAGGCAGCCGAGGCTCGCCTCAACAAGGTGGCGCGGGAGGCCGCCATGCAGAGCCGCCAGCCATGGCTCCCCAGGATCGAACCGGTCGCTGCTTTCGCCGCGGTCGCCGGCATCGAGAGCGCCTGCCTCGCCGAGCGCGGCGGCGACGCCCCGAGCCTGCACCGTCCGGTGATCCTCGTCGGCCCCGAGGGTGGCTGGGAGCGCCACGAACTCGAGGTCGACCTGCCGCGGGTGTCGCTGTCGACCGGGGTGCTGCGCGCCGAGACGGCGGCGATCGTGGCCGGGGCGCTGCTCGTGGCCCTGCGTTCCGGTCGGGTGGTCAGCCCCTGAGGGCACCCGGGCCCACCATCGGGTGGGCGGGCGGTGCCGTCAGCGGGCGGGATTGGTGAGCACCGGGGTGCCCTGGAACAACATCCCGAGCTGCTCCAACCGCTCGGTCGCGTGATCCGGCGGTGTGTCGAGGATGCAGGCAATGGCGCGCAGGTCATCTCGGCGGATGGTGAGCACGCGGCCGTTGAAGTCCTGGCGCTGCACCTGGATCATGGCCAGGTAGCGGCGGAGCATCTCGCCGGTGGGCCCGCCGATGTCGTCCATGCGGCCGAGGTCGATCACGACCTTGCGAGGGGACGGCGCAGCCGCAGCGGTCAGGTCGAGGTACGGGCCGTCGGAACGAGGATCGCCGGCGTCGCGGGGCAGGAGCTGGTCGACGGGCACCTGGTAGACGGTGGCGAGGCGGTGCAGGCGCGGAACCGAGATGGCCCGCTCGCCGCGCTCGTAGGCGCCGAGCACGGATGCCTTGAACTCCTGGCCGGACAGCTCCTCGGCCTCCTGGAGCGAGAGCCGCTTCTGACGGCGGATCGCGCGGAGCCGCTCGCCGACCAGGCGGGCGTACTCGGTGGCTTCCGGATCGAGCTCGTTTTCCACTGACGGAGGCGTCATCTGCCTGATCTCCCACATGGTCTCAATGCGCACGCTTCGCGCTCGGGGGAGACTGTAGCCCACGCTGCGCGGTTTTGTCACCATGCGTGGCAGCCCGCCGGATGAATCTCGCAGAGCGTGTTGGGACTGACCGGTGTTCATTGGAACGGTCCTCGGCCGACCCATCGGCATCGGGGCCCGGCGCCCGCCCGCCGATACGCTCCCGTCGGTGTCATTCGGGCTCTACCTCCACGTGCCCTTCTGCCGCCACCGCTGCGACTACTGCGCCTTCGCCACCTGGACCGACCGGTCGCACCTCGAGGCGCGTTACCTCGCCGCCTGCGAACGCCAGATCCGCGAGGCCACCCCAACCCACCCGCCGGTCACCAGCGCGTTCGTCGGCGGCGGGACGCCCACGCTCGTCGATCCGCATCGCCTCGTGAGGGTGCTGGGGGCGATCCCGTTGGCGCCCGGGGCCGAGGTGACCATCGAGTGCAACCCCGATGACCTCGACGAGGCCCGGGCCCGCACCTATGCCGACGGTGGTGTCACCCGGATCTCCATCGGCGTGCAGTCGATGGACCCGTCGGTCCTCGCCACCCTGGGGCGCGAGCACGACCCGGCCAACGTCCGACGTGCGGTCGAGGCGGCCCACGCCGCCGGCCTCTCCGTGAACGTGGACCTCGTGTACGGCGCCGCCGGCGAGACGCTCGACCAGTGGTCCTCCACGATCGACGCCGCCATCGCCCTCGACCCCCACCACATCAGCGCCTACGCCCTCACCGTCGAAGCCGGCACCCCGCTGGCCGGCGACCCGGCCCGCCACCCCGACGATGACACCCAGGCGGACGAGTACCAGCTCGCCACCGATCGCCTCCGATCGGCCGGCTACGAGTGGTACGAGATCTCGAACTGGTCCAAGCCCGGGCACGAGTGCCGCCACAACCACCTGTATTGGTCCGGAGGCGAGTACCTGGCGATCGGGTGTGCCGCTCACGGCCACGTCGCCGGGCGCCGCTCGTGGAACCTCCGCACCCCCGAGCGGTACATCGCCGCCATCGAGGACGGTCGGTCGCCGGAGGCCGGGAGCGAGGAGCTCGACGAGGCCGGCCGCCGGGTCGAGCACCTGCAGCTCGCCATCCGCACCCGGACCGGCGTGCCGGCGGCCGAGGTGCCTGACGGCTTCGAGGACGCCCTCGCGGGGCTCGTCGAGCGCGATGGCGACCGCGTGGTGCTGACCACCGAGGGCCGCCTGCTGGCCAACGAGGTCGCCATCCGCCTGGAGTGACCCCCCGACTGGTCTCGTCGCCCACCGACCCGAAGCCCGACAAGAACCGATCAGCGTGACGAAGGTCAGCCGATCAGTGCCACCACCTCGACGAGCGAGGCGATGCGTTCGCAGTCGGCGTCGGTGCGGATCCCGAGCGGGTCGACCAGCACCGGACGGACTCCTGCGGCGCGCGCCCCTCGGACGTCGTACTGGTAGGCGTCACCGACGTGGATCGCCCGGTCTGGTGTGGCACCCACCAGCTCGAGGGCGTGGTGGAAGATCGCTGGGTCGGGCTTGGCGATGCCCAGGGCGCCGGAGTCGACGATGGCGAACACCTCGACGCCGTCGCCTGGCCCGACCTGGAGGAGGCCGGCCTGGGCGAGCACCTGGTCGACGGTCCCGTCGGCGTTGGAGACGATGACGATGGGCACGCCAGTGGCGGCGATGGCCGCGAGCCCCTCGGCAGCCCACGGGAGCGCCTGCTGCCAGAGGCCGGAGATCCGCCAGAGGTCCTCGAGGATCTCGGTGGCGGCCACGAGCTGCGCCTCGTCGAGGCCGAGGTGGGCGGCGTAGGCCCGGTGGTAGTCGTCGAACACCTCGGGATCGGCCCGGGCGGTGTCGATGCCGTGCACGCCGCGGTAGTGGGCCTCGAACAGCAGCGCCGGATCCACCTCGAACCCCGCCGCGGCGAAGCGCTCGCAGATGATCTGGTCCTGGGGGACCACCAGCACGCCACCCGCATCGAGGAAGACGACATCGACGTTGCGCTCGGCCATGGTCCCGACGGTAGACGGCGGCGGTAGGTTCGCCCGATGGGGATCGACCGAGCACGTACGCAGCTGGTGACGGATCGCCCCTGGTCGGCGCTGGGCCTGGCGGCCGGACCGGTGGCGTTCGTCGGCGGCTGGCTGGTTGGCGGTGGCCGCACACCGGACTACTCGCCGGTCAACGACGCGATCAGCCGCATCGCAGCCGTCGGCGCGCCGGAACGCAGCGTCATGACTGCGGCGTTCGTCGCCTACGGGGCTTCGGTCCTCGTCGGCTCGACGGCGCTGCGAACCTCGCCGCTGCGCCGGTGCTGGTCACTCGCCGCGGTCAACGGCGCGGCCACCATCGCCGTGGCCGCCCTTCCCCTGGAGCACTCCACGTCGATGGACACCTGGCACGGCATCGCCGCCGGGGTCGGGTACGTGTCGATCACCGCACTCCAGGTGGCTTCGGCGAAGCCGCTTCGCGACACCGGACACGAGCGTGCCGCCGCCCTCGCCATCGCCGGCGGCGTCACGTCGGGGCTCTGCCTGGTGGCGACCACCGTCAGCGATGCCAACGGCTTCTTCCAGCGGCTGGGGCTCACGGTCGGCGATGTGTGGCTGGTGGCGGTCGGCATCGCCCTCTTCCGCGCCAGCCGAGCGGCTCGGCGCACCTGATCGGTCGGCGGCCGGCGGTTGCGCATGACCCAGTCGAGGGATCTATCGAGTCAGCTTCTTGTACTGGATGCGGTGGGGCTGGTCGGCCTCGGTGCCGAGCTCCTTCTTGCGGAAGGCCTCGTACTCGGAGAAGTTGCCCTCGAACCAGCGGACCTGCGAGTCGCCCTCGAACGCCAGCATGTGGGTGGCGATGCGGTCGAGGAACCAGCGGTCGTGGGAGATGACCACGGCGCAGCCGGCGTAGGCCTCCAGCGCGTCCTCGAGGGCGCGCAGGGTGTCCACGTCGAGGTCGTTGGTGGGCTCGTCGAGCAGGAGGACGTTCCCGCCCTCCTTGAGGAGCTTGGCCAGGTGCACGCGGTTGCGCTCGCCCCCCGATAGCACTCCGACGCTCTTCTGCTGGTCCGATCCGGTGAAGTTGAACGAGGCGACGTAGGCGCGGCCGTGGATCTCCCGCCCGCCAACCACGAGATCGTCCTTGCCGCCGGTGATCTCCTCGTAGACGGTCTTCGAGCCGTCGAGGCTGTCGCGACTCTGGTCGACGTAGGCCATCTGCACGGTGGAGCCGACGGTGATCGTGCCGGCGTCGGGCTCCTCCTGGCCGGTGAGCATCTTGAACAGCGTGGTCTTGCCGGCACCGTTGGGGCCGATGATGCCGACGATGCCGGCCTTGGGCAGCGAGAACGAGAGGTCCTCGATCAGGAGCTTGTCGCCGAAGCCCTTGTTCAGGCCCTCGACCTCGATGACCTGGTCACCGAGGCGGTCGCCCGAGGGGATGAAGATCTGGAGCTTGGCGTCGCGGCCCTCGGCCGCCTTGGACTCCTCGAGCAGCTTGTCGTAGGCGGCCAGGCGAGCCTTGCCCTTGGACTGGCGCGCCTTCGGGGACATCCGCACCCACTCGAGCTCCTGGTTGAGGGCCCGCTGGCGGTTGGAGGCCTGCTTCTCCTCCTGGGCGAGGCGAGCCGACTTCTGCTCGAGCCAGCCGGAGTAGTTGCCCTCGAACGGGATGCCGCGGCCCCGATCGAGCTCGAGGATCCAGCCGGCGACGTTGTCGAGGAAGTAGCGGTCGTGGGTGATGGCCACGATGGTTCCGGCGTAGTCGCGCAGGAACCGTTCGAGCCAGGCGACGGACTCGGCATCGAGGTGGTTGGTGGGCTCGTCGAGCAGGAGCAGATCCGGTGCGGAAAGCAGCAGCCGGCACAGCGCCACCCGGCGCTTCTCGCCGCCGGAGAGGTTGGTCACCTCGGCATCACCTGGCGGGAGGCGCAAGGCGTCCATGGCGATCTCGATCTTGCGGTCGAGGTCGTTGGCGCCCTTGGCCGCGATCTCGGCCTCCAGCCGGGCCTGCTCCTCGCCGATCTTCTCGTAGTCCGCGTCGGGGTCGGCGTACTTGGCGAGGCACTCGTCGTACTTGGTGAGCAGCCCGGCCACCTCGGCCACGCCGTCGAGCACGTTGTCCTTGACGTTCTTCGAGTCGTCGAGGTGCGGCTCCTGCTCGAGCATGCCGACGGTGAAGCCCTGGGTGAGGCGTGCCTCGCCGGTGAAGCCGTCGTCCTTGCCCGCCATCACCTTGAGGAGCGACGACTTGCCCGCGCCGTTGGCACCGAGGACGCCGATCTTGGCGCCCGGGTAGAAGGACAGGCTGATGTCCTTCAGCACCTCGCGGTCCGGCGGGTAGAACCGGGTGAGCTTGTGCATGGAGTAGATGTACTGGGCCGCCATGGCAGCGGGACCTCCTGGAGACGGGTGCGTCGGGCTGCCGACGCCAGCGGGCCAGGGTAGTGGCGCTGCCCTTGACGCAGACGAGTGGGACCGACAGCGTGACGCCATGCCTTCCCCACCAGCGATCGAGGTCTCTGCCCTCACGAAGCACTTCGGCGACGTGCGCGCCCTCGACGGGATCGACCTGCGCGTCGAGCCTGGAACCGTCTACGGCCTGCTCGGCCCCAACGGTGCCGGCAAGACCACGGCGGTGCGCGTCCTCACGACCATCATCAAGCCCGATGCCGGAACGGCCACCGTGTTGGGGCTCGACGTGGTGCAGCACGCCCAAGAGGTGCGAGGCCTCATCGGCCTCGCCGGGCAGTACGCCGCGGTCGACGAGCAGCTGACGGGCCGGGAGAACCTGGAACTCGTCGGCAAGCTGACCCACCAGCCCAAGAAGGTCATCGCCGCACGGGCCGACGAACTGCTCGAGCGGTTCTCGCTCCAGCACGCTGCCGACCGGCCTCTCAAGACCTTCTCCGGTGGCATGCGCCGCCGGCTCGACCTGGCGGCGTCGCTGGTCCACCGGCCTCCGGTCCTGTTCCTCGACGAGCCCACGACCGGCCTCGATCCCCGCAGCCGCAACGACCTGTGGGACCTCATCCGGGAGTTGGTCGCCGACGGGACCACGCTCCTGCTCACCACGCAGTACCTCGAGGAGGCCGACGTGTTGGCGGACCGCATCGCCGTGATCGATCGTGGCGCCGTCATCGCTGATGGCACCGCCGCCGAGCTGAAGAGCCAGATGGGCGCCACCGTCCTCGAGATGTCTTTTGCCAGCCACGAGGATGCCACCGCTGCGCTCGCCACGGTGGAAGGCGTGGTTCCGGGAGCGGAGGTGGACGACGCCCTCGTCCACGCCCCGGTGCACGACGGCGCCCGCACCGCGATGGAGGTTCTGCGGGCGCTCGATGCGGCGGGCCTGGAGGTCGGCGGCCTCACCGTCCGCGAGCCGAGCCTCGACGACGTGTTCCTCTCCCTCACCGGCCGCCGGGCCGAGGAGTCCCCCGACGAGACCGGCGGCGACGCCGGCGAAGGAGCCGCAGCATGACCGCCGCCGCCATCCCTTCGACCACCACCGCGGCCCGGCCGACGCCGTCGGCGGAGGGCTCCAAGCTCAGCTGGGCGGTCAAGGACACGCTCGCGCTGGGGAAGCGCAACCTCCTCCACTACACCCGGGTGCCGCAGCTCCTGGTGTTCACGTTCGTGCAGCCGATCATGTTCGTGCTGCTCTTCCGGTACGTCTTCGGCGGGACGATCGTCATCCCCGGCCAGTCGTACGTGAACTACCTGATGCCCGGCATCTTCACCCAGACCGTCGTGTTCGGCTCGACCGCCACCGCCATCGGCTTGGCGGAGGATCTGGGCAGCGGGATCATCGAGCGGTTCCGATCGCTCCCGATGGTGCGCATGTCCGTACTTTCGGGCCGCACCGGAGCGGACCTGGTTCGCAACACCGGCGTCGTCCTCGTGATGTTCGCGGTCGGGTTCGCCGTCGGGTTCCGTCCGCAGGGGAGCGTTCCGGCCATCGCCCTCGGGCTGCTGATCGTCTTGGCCTTCGCCTTCTCGCTGTCGTGGGTGATGGCCTTGGTGGGCCTGAAGGCGGCCAACGCGGAGGCGGCGCAGGCCGTGGCCTTCCCGATCATGTTTCCGCTGACGTTCGCCTCGTCGGCCTTCGTCCCGGTCAATTCGATGCCGGGCTGGTTGCAAGCCTTCGCCAACCACCAGCCGGTCACCGTCGTCGTGAACGCTGCCCGCGGCCTGATGCTCGGCCCGGAGGCGGCGGACGCGCTCCAGAAGAGCGGTGTTTTCATCACCGACACCACGGGTTACGTCGTGCGGGCCCTGCTATGGATGGCCGCGATCCTGGTCGTGTTCGTCCCGCTCGCCGTACGGCAGTTCAACAAGACCTGACCCCGGCACCCGTCCCGCTGGCCGTTGTTCAGCGCAGCCGCTGCGAGGGGGCGATGACCGGGCCGACGCCGAGCGCCTTGGCCTGGGCCACCACCTCCGTGGGCGTACGGACGTGATCGGTCCGCCGCCCGATGAAGACGAGCGAGCACGCGGTGCCGAGCGAACCCTGCCGGTGCACCATCCAGCGGTCGAGCCTGCGCCATGGACCGAGGACGATCCGCCCGACGGCCACGGCGATGCGCCGGGCGTTGCGCGACGTGAACAGCGAAGTCCATGCGCTCTGCATGGCGTAGTTGATCGTCGACACGGGTCCCGGCCCGTGGCCGATGTGGACCGCTTCGAGGCGCCGGAACGCGGCGAGGTAGCCCGCGGGCGTGAAGCGGTAGAAGTCGATGTAGCCCCCGTGCCACGGGTAGTTGAACGGCACCTTGATCAGGGCGATGCCGCCGGGGCGCAGCACGCGCTCGATCTCGCGGGCGGCGGCGAGGGGATCGAGGACGTGCTCGAGCACGTGCTCGCACAGGACGAAGTCCTGCGACGCGTCGGCCACCGGAAGCGAGGTGACGTCGCCCACCAGGTCCGCTCCGAACGATGCTTCCACGTCGGTCACCAGCCAGGAGGCTCGGGGGAAGCGGCCGGCATACTCCTCGACCCGGAAGCCGGCGCCGATCACCAGGGCATCGACCGAGTCCCGGCCGCTTCGCCCCGAAGCACCCGAGAGCAGGTCGTTGACGAGGGCGTCGGCGTCGTCCTTCTGCGAATCCCATGCCAACCCGGGCAGCGAGGTCCGCGCCCTGTGCAGACGGGGGCTTTCGGTCTTGCGGTTCTGGTAGTAGGTGTCGCGGCCCGCCGCGATGGCCTCGGCGTCGAACGCCGAGTCGAGGGGCAGCAGGACCGGCACCTGGTCGGCCATCGGGAAGCTGCGGTCGCATCCCGAACATCGGATCCGCCCATCGTCCGGCTGAGGCTCGGTCAGCGCCGTCTGACAATCCGGACAGATGAGGTCGGCATAGACGAGGCTCCGCGAGTCCAGGGACATCGCTGCACGCTAGCTCTGGCCGGTCGGTTCGCCGCTCCCCGTCGGGGCTGCTCGGGGTGGTCGGTAGGCTCGTCCTCGATGGGTGAGAACCACAGCAACGACGCACTCGGGCCGAACGCATGGCTCGTCGACGAGATGTACGAGCAGTACCTCCAGGACCCGGCCTCGGTCAGCGAGAGCTGGCGGGACTTCTTCGCGGACTACCAGCGCGACTCTGACGTCACGGCCAGCACGCTCGACGCCTCGCTCCCCGCAACCGGGCGCACCGCAGAGACGGGCCAGCTCCCGGTCGTGCAGGCCGGCGCCTCGGCCCCGGTCGCCGCCGCCACGCCGGCTCCCACCGACGCGAAGGCCAAGACCACGGGCATCGCGCCCGACGGCACGGAGGAGGTGCCCGGCGAACCGCTGCGCGGCGCTGCGGCACGCATCGTCACCAACATGGAAGCCAGCCTGGGGGTCCCGACGGCGACGTCGTTCCGTGAGGTTCCGGCCAAGCTGCTCGAGGTCAACCGCAGGATCATCAACGGCTACCTCGGTCGGACCCGTGGCGGCAAGGTCAGCTTCACGCACATCATCGGGTTCGCCATCGTCCGCGCCGTCGCCGACAAGGTGCCGGCCATGAACGCCTCGTACCTCGAGGGTCCCGACGGCAAGCCCCGCGTCGTGCGCAACAGCACCGTCGGCCTGGGCCTAGCCGTCGACGTCGAGAAGAAGGACGGTTCGCGTTCGCTGCTCGTCCCCGTCATCCGGGATGCGGACACGCTCGACTTCCGCGGGTTCCTCGGTGCCTACGAGGACATCATCCGCAAGGTCCGCTCCAACAAGCTGACGCCCGACGACTTCGCCGGCGCCACCATCACCTTGACCAACCCCGGCACGATCGGCACCGTCCAGTCGGTGCCGCGCCTGATGCCCGGCCAGGGCGTCATCGTCGGCGTAGGCCGGCTCGACTTCCCGGCCGCGTTCGGCGGTTCGGATCCCGGGGCCCTCGCCGAGATGGGCCTGTCGAAGGTGATGACGGTCACGTCGACCTACGACCACCGCATCATCCAGGGTGCCGAGTCCGGCCTCTTCCTGAAGCGCATCCAAGAGCTCCTCATGGGCGCCGACGGCTTCTACGACGGCATCTTCCGCTCGCTCGGCGTGCCCTACGAGGCCGTGCAGTGGCGCACCGACGACAACCCGGTCGACAAGGAGCAGTCGCGCCTCGAGAAGCAGATGAACGTGCAGACGCTCATCAACCAGCACCGGGTGCGGGGCCACCTCATCGCGGACCTCGATCCGCTGGCGTGGAAGGAGCCGCACATGCACAGCGAGCTCGACCCCGCCACGTATGGCCTCACCATCTGGGACCTCGAGCGGGAGTTCCTCACCGGCGGTGTCGCCGGCACCAACCGCATGCGCCTCGGTGATCTCCTCCACGTGCTGCGCGATGCCTACTGCCGCACGATCGGCATCGAGTACATGCACATCTCGGAGCCGGAGCAGAAGGAGTGGATCCAGGCGCACGTCGAGGGCGTGAACGACCGGATCGACGCCGACGAGCAGCGCCACATCCTGGGCCGGCTCAACGCTGCGGAGGCGTTCGAGAAGTTCCTGGCCACCAAGTACGTCGGCCAGAAGCGCTTCGGCATCGAAGGGGCGGAGTCCGCCATCCCGGTGCTCGACGCCGTGCTCGACGCCGCCGCCACCGACGGACTCGACAGTGCCGTGATGGGCATGGCCCACCGCGGCCGGCTCAACGTGCTGACCAACATCGTCGGCAAGGACTACGAGGACCTCTTCAAGGAGTTCGAGGGCTACATCGACCCCGACTCCACCCAGGGCTCCGGCGACGTGAAGTACCACCTCGGCCAAGAAGGCACCTTCACCGGCCGCCGCGGCCACACGATCCCCATCGAGCTGGCGGCCAACCCCAGCCACCTGGAGACGGTCGATCCCATCGTCGAGGGCATGGTCCGCGCCAAGCAGGACCTCATCGACGATCCCGAGGCGTTCTCGGTGCTGCCGATCCTGCTGCACGGCGACGCCGCGTTCGCGGGGCAGGGTGTGGTGGCCGAGACGCTGAACTGCTCGACCATCAAGGGCTACCGGGTGGGCGGGACCATCCACCTCATCATCAACAACCAGCTCGGCTTCACCACCTCGCCGGACTCGGCCCGTTCGTCGGAGTACTGCACCGACGTGGCCAAGATGATCGAGGCCCCCATCTTCCACGTGAACGGCGATGACCCCGAGGCCTGCGTCCGAGTCGCTCGGCTGGCGTACGACTTCCGCCAGCGGTTCCGCAAGGACGTCGTCATCGACATGGTCTGCTACCGCCGCCACGGCCACAACGAGGGCGACGACCCGAGCTACACGCAGCCGCTGATGTACAAGCGGATCGATGCCCGTCGCTCGGTTCGCAAGCTCTACACCGAGGCGCTCGTCAAGCGCGGCGACATCTCCATCGACGAGGCCGAGAAAGCACTCGAGGACTTCAGCGCCCGGCTCCAGACCGCGCTGGTGGAGACCCGCGCCGACAAGCCCGAAGACGAGGTCATCGCCCTCCCGGTCCCGCCAGCCGTGGGCGTCTTGCCCCACGTCGAGACCGGCGTCCCGAAGGAGACCCTCGACCGGATCTACGCCGGGCTGTCGTCGGTGCCCGAGGGATTCCAGATCCACCCGAAGCTGGCGAAGCAGTTCGACACCCGGACCAAGATGGTCGAGGCCGGCGAGGTCGACTGGGCCACCGCCGAGGCGTTGGCGATGGGCTCGATCGTGCTCGACGGCAACACCATCCGCTTCTCCGGCCAGGACTCGCGCCGAGGCACGTTCTCGCAGCGCCACTCCGTCCTCTCGGACTACAGCACCGGTGCCGAGTACGCCCCGCTCGCCAACCTCAGCCCCGAACAGGGCAAGTTCTTCATCTACGACTCGCTGCTCAGCGAGTACGCGGCGATGGGCTTCGAGTACGGCTACTCCGTGGTCCACAAGGACGCGCTCGTCGTGTGGGAGGCCCAGTTCGGCGACTTCGTCAACGGCGCCATGATCGTCATCGATCAGTACCTGGTCGCCGCCGAGGACAAGTGGGGCCAGACCTCCGGCTTGGTCTTGCTGTTGCCCCACGGCCTCGAGGGCCAGGGACCCGAGCACTCGTCGGGTCGCGTCGAGCGGTTCCTCACGCTGTGCGCCGAGGACAACATCCAGGTGGCCAACGCCACCACGTCGGCTCAGTACTTCCACCTGCTCCGCCGCCAGATGGTCCGCGAGGTGCGCAAGCCGCTCGTGGTCATGACCCCGAAGTCGCTGCTGCGGGCCAAGACGGCCCGATCGCCGATCTCGGAGCTGACCGAGGGCACGTTCCAGGAACTGCTCGACGACCCCGGGGTCGCCGATCCGGCCGCCGTGCAGCGCCTCGTGTTCTGCTCGGGCAAGGTCGCCTACGACGCCATCGGCCGGCGGGACGAGAAGGGCCATCCGGCTGCGATCATCCGGATCGAGCAGCTCTACCCGTTCCCGTACCAGCAGGTCACGGACCTTCTGAAGCGGTACCCGAACGTGTCCGAGGTGGTCTTCCTCCAGGAGGAGCCCGACAACATGGGCCCCCGGTCGTTCGTCAACGAGCGCCTCTGGCCGCTGGTCGGCGAGGGCGTCAAGTACCGCCAGGTCTCCCGCACCGGTTCGGGCAGCCCTGCCACCGGCAGCCACGCCATCCACGTCCAGGAGCAGTCCCAGCTCCTCGACCAAACCTTCGACGGCCTCTAGCCGCCACGCCCTGCGACGGGAGCGACCGTGCTCCGTCGTAGGCTGAAGCGATGGCCACTTCGGGATCGAATCGCCAGGACCCGCTCCCGAACACGCAGGCCATGTCGACGGACGAGGTCCTCGCCATGAGCGGAACCGGCTTCGACTTCGACGAGATCGAGGGCCTGCCGGACATTGGGAAGCGGCACTGGATGCTCCATCCTCGGACGAGTGAGGCAGATGGGCGGCTGGTGATCCGCTACGCCGGGGGGATCGCGGCGCTGTGGATCGGGTTGGCCGTCATCGGGCTGGTGCTCGGCTTCGCCACCGTCGGGTCGGGCGACAACCTGGAGGCGGCGTTCGCCGGGCTCGGGCTCGGCGTCATCAGCACGTTCGTGGCCTGGTTCGCGGCCAACCCGGCGATCGTCGCTGACCGGACCGGCATCCGGGTCTCGCCGCTCTTCGGCACGCGCACGTCGTTCCGCTGGGACGAGGTTCGGAGGGTCAGCTTGCGCGAGGTGCGGGCGTCCCGTGGCCACGGCCCGGCCCTCGTGTTGGACGCTTCGGAGGATCGGGACGTCAAGATCGACGGTCTCTGGGTGGGTGCGACCCGTCCCAGCCTCTGCCGCATGGCGACGGAGCTCGAGCGGTTCGTCGACTCGCTCGATGTGATCCGTCCGCGGTTCGTCCACGAGGTCGACGGCGAGAACGAGAACGTGTTCTAGTTCTGCCGCTAGGGTCCGGCCATGCCCGAACCGACCGGCAATGCCGCCTTCGATGCTGCTCGTGCGGGGGGAGTGACGGACACGTTCCTGTCGTTCCCCGATGTCCGGGAAGCCAAGGCCAAGGTCTACGACTACATCCGCAAGGCGTCTCTCGATAAGGAGACGCAGACGATGGAGATGCCGGCTGGGTACATGTTCAAGGACATCCCGACCTACGACGAGATCGATGATCCGCTGGAGCTCGTGCTCGCCGAGATGGAGCGCTTCGGCATCACCCGGTTCCTCACCAACGTCACCGAGAAGGACCTGGCCAAGCGGGCGCTCACCGATCACCCGGACAAGTTCTGGGGGATTCTGAACGTGGACCCGAACACGGGCATGGAGGCCCTCCGCCAGATCGACAAGGCCGTCGAGACCTGGGGTTCCCAGCTCAAGGCCGTGCACACGTGGGGGACGGCGCTGCTGCCGCAGGTCCCGCTCGACGACAAGAAGATGTACCCGATCTACGCCAAGTGCGCCGAGGCCGGGCTGCCCATCGTCGTCTACGCCGGCGTCCCCGGGCCTCGCCTGCCGATGCTGGCCCAGCTCCCGATGCAGCTCGACGAGGTCTGCTGGTTCTTCCCCGACCTCAAGATCGTGACCCGCCACGGCGCCGAGCCGTGGACCGAGCTCATGGTGAAGCTGCTGCTCAAGTGGCCGAACCTCTACTACTCGACCTCGGCGTTCGCCCCGAAGCACTATCCCGAGGACATCATCGACTTCGCCAACACCCGGGGCAGCGACAAGATCATCTTCGCCGGTTACTGGGCGGCGGGCTTGACGCTTGATCGCATCTTCGCCGAGCTCCCGAACGTCCCGTTCCGCGATGAGGTCTGGCCCAAGTTCCTCCGCGAGAACGCCGAGCGGGTCTTCGGCGGAGCACCGCATCCCTATCCGGCGTGAGGCGGAGGCAGCCGGAGGCCGGACCGCGTTGATCCCCGGCTGGGCTCGGTTCGCCCGCGCGAGGCTCGAAGGCTCGGAGAGGCGGAGCAGTGCTTGCAAGTGTTCTGTGACGGATGGCCTGTTCACAGATCGCATGACGTGCCATAACGTTCGTTATCTGGTCGAACCTGTCGATTGACAGATCGCGCCTTCACTCGAACAAGGGGAACCGGTCATGTCGACCAGCACGTCTTCGTCCAACGAACGGATCATCGGCCGCGCCGACCTGAACGACATCGAGGCGATCCTCGCCGTCGCCGCCGAGGATGGTGAGAGCAACATCCGCGCCGTCAAGGACAACGCCGATGCCATCTTCACGTGGGACTACGAGAAGGGACGCCGCCCGGCGCTGAACAAGCTGTACGAGAAGGCCAAGCACAGCCAGTGGAACGGCGAAACCGACCTGGACTGGTCGATCGAGGTCGACCCGATGGAGCTGGTCGAGATGCAGCGCCACTCGTTCGGCCAGACCCCCGAGACCCGTGCCGCCCAGATCGCGGGCACCCCGTTCGAGAAGTGGGGCGACAAGGAGTTCGACCAGCTCGGCATCGAGTCCAACAACTGGATGCTCAGCCAGTTCATGCACGGTGAGCAAGGTGCGCTCATCTGCACGGCCAAGATCGTCGAGACGGTTCCGTGGATCGACGCCAAGTACTACGCCGCCACCCAGGTCATGGACGAAGCCCGCCACGTGGAGGTCTTCGCCAAGTACCTCGACACCAAGCTCGATGGGCACTACCCCCTGAACGTGCACCTCGGCCTGCTCCTCGACGACATCATCGAGGACTCCCGCTGGGACATGACGTACCTGGGTATGCAGATCATGGTGGAGGGCCTGGCGCTCGCCGCCTTCGGCCTGATGCACATGGTCACGCCCGAGCCGCTCCTCAAGCAGTTGCTGCGCTACGTCATGAGCGACGAGGCCCGCCACGTCGCCTTCGGCGTGCTCTCGCTGAAGGAGTACTACGAGGAGCTGACCCTCCCCGAGATCCGCGAGCGCCAGGAGTTCGCCTTCGAGGCTGCGGTGCGCATGCGCGACCGGCTGCTCCAGCAGGAGGTGCTCGCCCGCATGGACATCGACACCAAGGAGGCGGTCCAGTTCGTGATGAACGATCCGGGCCGCGAGATGTTCCAGCAGATGCTCTTCTCCAAGATCGTGCCGAACTGCAAGAAGCTGGGCCTGCTCGATGCCGGCGAGGGCTGGCTGCGCACCAAGTTCCAGGAACTGGGTGTCATCCAGTTCGAGGACCTCACCGACACCAGCGACGAGTACGAGGCCTTTGCCCTGGGCGAGGCCGAGCTCTCGGAGTCGGCCACCGCCATCGCCTGAGCCGTCGGCTCGCCCACGGGCGGTCGCCGCACCCATGACGCGAACGAGGGGCCCCGTGAGGCCCCTCGTCCCGCGTTGGTGTGCCGAGCGTCAACTAGGGAGCGGCGGTCGTGGTCGTCTGCTGGGGCGGGGGCGGCGCCGTGGTGGTCGTGGTCGGAGGCGCCGTCGTGGTGGGTGCCGCCGTCGTGGTCGGGGCGGCGGTGGTGGTCGGGGCCGCCGTGGTGGTGGGCGCTTCGGTGGTCGTCGGTGCCGTCGTGCTCGTCGTGGTGGTCGACGTCGTGGTGCTGCTCGTGGTCGTCGTGGTCGAGTCGACCTTGTTGTCGTCCTTGCCCGTGAGGAGGAGCAGGGCACCGACGCCGATGATGAGTACGAGAAGGACGATGACTGCGATCAGCGGGCCGTTCCCCCCGCCAGGGGGAGGTGGGGGAGGGGGCTCGTCGATGGGCGGCTCGCCGCCGTAGCCGCCTTCGCCGGGACCCGGAGGTGGCACGTAGATGCCGGCGGGCGGGGTGGCGTCGACGCCCGTGGCCGGCGCGCCCGGTACGAGGCCGGGCACGATCTGCGTGGCATCGTCGGGTGGACCACCCGCATCGCCCGCCGGCGCAGCGGTCTGCGGGGTCCAGGCCTGGGTGCCCTCTGCGTCGTCGGCGGGGGTCCAGGCGCCGGTGGGCTCGTCGTGGTCGCTCATGCCGTTCCTCCTACGCGGTGGTGGAGATGCCACCGTCGACGGGGATGACCGTACCGGTCAGGTAGGCCCCGGCCCGGGACGCCAGGAACAGGGCGGTGCCGGCCATGTCGTCGGGCCGGCCGATGCGGCGCATCGGCGTGGTGGCGGCGATCTGTTCACCGAAGGCGTCGAGGGTGGCCGCCATCATCTTCGACTCGAACGGGCCCGGGGCGATCGCGTTCACCGTGACCTCGGGGGCGAGGTGCTTCGCCAGGTGGCGTGTGAGGTGGTGCACCGCCGCCTTCGAGGCCCCGTACGAGTAGGTCTCCATGACTGGCGCCCGCAGGCCGTCGATGGACCCGATGTTGATGACCCGGCTGGGCTCATCGGCGGACGCCTGGGCCTGGAGCAGGGGCAGGAAGAACTTGGTGGCGTGGAAGACGCCCTGCACGTTCAGGTCCAGGACCCGGTTCCAGGACGCGGTGTCGTGCTCGGCGAGCGGGACGCCCCAGGTGGCCCCGGCGTTGTTGACCAGCACGTCGACGTGGTCGTGGAGGGCACCGACCGCCTCGGCCAGCCCTTGGGCGCCCGCCTCGGTGGAGAGGTCCGCGGCGATGCCGGTGCACGGTCCGTAGGCCGACAGCTCCTCGCCGGTGGCGGCGCACGCGTCGGCCTTGCGGCTGGACACGATGACGGTCGCTCCGCCGGCGATGAAGCCGCCAGCGATCATCCGGCCGATGCCGCGGGTGCCACCGGTGACGACGATCACCTTGCCCTCGACGGAGAAGAGGTCGGTCAGGGGCGTGGGCGCGGCTGCATCGGTCATGGCCGGTGACGGTATCCCAGCGCCAGGGTCAGCGGCGTTGGCAGGTGGGGCAGTGGGTGGTTCCCCGCCCGTCGATCACCGATCGGCGCAGCTCGGTGCCGCACCGGGTGCACGGCAGCCCGGATCGTCCGTAGCAGTCGAGCCGGTGCTGGTTCGCGCCCTCGCCGCCCTCCACCGTGCGGTAGTCCCGCAGCGTGGTGCCACCGTGCTCGATGCCCTCGGCCAACACGTCGCGCACCGCGTCGCGCAATCGCGTTGCTGCTGGCCGGGAGATCGTCCGCTTCGCCGGGTGGACCCGGGCTCGCCACAGCGCCTCGTCGGCGTAGATGTTGCCGACCCCAGCGACGACGCGCTGGCCGAGCAACTGGGTCTTGACCCGAGCCTGGCTCCGGTTGACATCGAGCCACAGCCCGTCGGGGGTGAAGGCCTCGTCGAACGGCTCCGGCCCTAGGGCGGCGAGGGTGGGGAGACCGCTCAGGTCCTGATCGACGACGGCGATGCGGCCGAACCGACGCACGTCTCGAAACTCGAGCGTGCGGCCGTCGTCGAGCAACCACCAGGCCCGCACGTGCGGATCTTCGGCGGGCGGTTCCTCGTGGACGCGGAACTGGCCGGTCATCCCCAGGTGCACGACGAGCGTGCGGTCATCGTCGAGCCCCAGGAGCAGGTACTTGCCGCGTCGCCCGACCGCACAGACGGTTCGGTCGATCGCATCGGTCGCCGACGCGAACTTGGCCGACGGGTGGGCACCCCCGTCGACGAAACGCCGGCCGATGAGCACCGGCTCGAGCCCGCGTCGGACGGTCTCCACCTCGGGCAGCTCGGGCACACGGCGACGGTACCGGATCACCACGCGAACGCCGCTGAGCGTGAGAGGAGGGTGTCAGATCTCACCCACCGTGGGGAGCTGACCTGCACCGACGCGGAAAGTCCCGATTCCGGGGCCGACGCGCTCAGGACCGGGCGCCACCTGCCGATGGAGCCACGTGTTCGCTGGACTGGTTCTGACCTCGATCTCGACGGTGATGATGCGCGCCGCGCTCTTCCAGCGGAAGTCGCGGTCGGGTTGGCTCGAAGAACTCGACGGCATCCGCGAGGATGCGCTCGAGGAGCCGGGGGCCGGCGCAGACGTCGTTCAGGCCTCGGGCATCTGGACCGACCTGCGCGACGGTGGCGAGTATGCCGACCCGCACGAGATCGCCTCGCTGTACGCCACCGACGCCACGCCCGACCTGCCGGTGACGACGCCGGTCTCCAAGACGCCGGCCAAGACCAGCCCTCGTGGTGGATGGACGAAGGCCAAGGGCGCCGCCGCTCCGCCGCCCCCTCCTGCGTCCGCCGACCCGGTGCGGGCCGAGGCAGCCTCGGCACTACCCGTCGCCGAGGCGCTGCCTCCGTCACCGGCCCCGCCAGCCCCACAGCCCGAGACGCCGCTGCAGCAGCCCGCCGTGCCCATCGCGGACGACGTGCGCACCGCGGCAGCCGGGATGGCTGCACCGGGTTCCCACTACGACGATCAGATCTGGGTCCAGCCGGCACCGCATCCCATTCGTCCCAGCGAGATGTGGCACCCGGCCGAGCTGGCCCCGATGCCGCTCGGCGAGGAGTCCTTCGAGCTCGTCGCCGAGGAGTGGGTCGCCTCCGCCGACCTCATGGACCCGACCTACAACCCCCGGTTCGGCGCGGTGCCCACTCCCGAGGCTCCGGCTCCCGTGACCGCTGCACCGACGCAGGGCTCCGCGGTCGCCGATGCTCGGACCGCCGCCGAGCTCGAGGGCCAGCTGGCCGCCGATGGGCACGCCGAGGCACCCGCAGCCGCAACGCCCCCCGGTCGGGTCAATGGACCCATCGGCCGACAGGTGCGCCGTGATCGCCCGGCCGAGCGCCCCAGGGCGGTGCTCCCGCCGCCGGAGGGTCACCAGCCGCTCGAGTCCCGCGGCGAGCAGTCGCCCCTGCCGACCCACCCCCTTCCGCCCGCAGCCCTGCCGACGCGGTCGAATCGCCTGCCTGGCCTTGAGCTCCCGGCGACCCCCGGTTCGGTCGTCCCGCCTCGCCCAGTCGCAGCGCCCGCCGCCCCCCAACCCGTCACCGAGGTCGCACCCGAGCCGGTGATCGCGGCTCCGGAGCCGGTGGTGGCTCCGGCGTCCATCGCCATCGGCGCCGACGGCCTGGTGGCCGCACCCGGCACCATCGTGCGCATCGGCGGCAACCGCCGTGCTCGGGCGGCCGGGACCCCGGACGGAGTCATCGTGTCCCTCGACGAGGGCTGGTGCTGGGTTGCGCCCAGCGAAGGTGATGCGGCGCCGCTCCGCATCGAGCTTCCCGCAGCCACGCTTGCTCTCGCGCCCGGGGCCACTGCCCTGGCCATCGTGGACGCCGACGGTTCGGTGTTCATCCTCGTGGCGGCCGGCGATGCCCGCCTCGAGCGGGAGGGCGACGGGGCGGCGATCGGTCGCGGGACGATCATCATGATCGATCCTTCCGGTGCGGCACAGTCCGACGCCGCGTCCGACGCCGAGATCGAGTCCGACCCGATCGTGGCCGAGAACCTCGCCCTCGACGCCGAGCTCTGACCTCCGGGTGCAGTCGTCCGGCCGCCGCTAGGCCGGCTCGGTGCTGCGCAGGGTCACACCCGGGAGCTCGCCGGTGTGGCGGCCGCCTTCGACCGTGACCACGCCGTTGACCATGGTGAGGTCGTAGCCCGACGCCCCTTGCACCCAGCGTCCGGCACCGCCGGGGAAGTCGTGGGCAAAGGTGGGGAGGGGCAGGCCGAGCGCGTCGAGGTCGATCACGTTGAGGTCGGCCGGTCGGCCGACCGCAAGCACCCCTCGGTCGGGCATGGCGAACAGGTCGGCCGGAATGGAGGTGAGCCGGGCGATGCCCTCCTCGAGTGAGTAAAGCTGGCGGTCGCGGACCCAGTGGGCAAGGAACCAGGTGGGCTGGCTGGCGTCCATGATCTGACCGACGTGGGCGCCGGCGTCGGCGAGGCCGAGCACCACGTTCGGGTCGCCCAGGAGGTACTCGACCTCCGCCGGGCTCTGGTTCAGGAACGGCCAGACGAGCAGGCACGCGCCGTCGGTGGCATCGAGCAGCTCGAGCCAGAGGGCGGCCGGCGTGGTGCCCGCGGCCGCTGCTCGGGCGGCCAGCGACGTCTCGGGGCGCAGCGAGTAGTCAGCTGGCACCGTGTCGAGCGGGAACAACAGCGCAGGGTCGATGCCGCCGTCGCGCCCGTCGGCCTCGTCGATGAGTCGGACGCGGTGCTCGGGCTCGCGCACGTGGGCGAGGCGCTGGTCCAGGTCGAGTCCGTTGAGCGCCTGCCAGGCCGGGCAACCGCCGTAGGGCGTGTGGTGAGCGAGGCCGAAGAGGACCCCGACGGAGCGGACGGTGGTCTGCGGGTGGACCTGGGCGCCACTGGCGTTGGCCTCGGCGACGAGGTCGAGGACCTGGCGGTGCAGCCCTTCGCCCGCCACGGTCTGGGTCAACCCGAACGAGACCGGCCGGCCGGTGGTCCGGCTGATCTCGGCCAGGATCCCGACCTCCGTGGTGGTGCTCTCGGGCGTTGCGCCGTTCTGCGAACCGAGCATGGCGGCCGTCTCGAACACGCCGCGCCCGTGGCGCCCGAGGACCCCGGCGAGGGCGAGCAACTCGTCGAGGCCGGCGAACGTGCCCGGGATGGGCTGGCCGTCTGCTCCGGTGTGGAGGATGGTGCGGCTGGAGGAGAGCCCGAGCGCGCCGGCCGCCATGGCCTCCTCGACCAGGTCGACCATCTCGGCGAGGTCCTGTGCGGTCGGGTCGACGTCGAGCGCACGATCGCCCATCACGTAGCGGCGCAGGGCGCTGTGACCGACCATGCCGCCGACGTTCAGGCCCTTCGGGCGGCGGTCGAGCTCGCTCAGGTACTGCCCGTAGGTCTCCCACTCCCATGACAGGCCGCTCATGATCGCGTCGGCGGGGATGTCCTCGACGGATTCCATCATCTCGGCCAGGCCACGACGGTCCTCGGGCCGGCACGGCGCGAACGTGACCCCGCAGTTGCCGATGACGACGGAGGTGACGCCGTGGAAGCACGACGAGGTGCCGAGCGGGTCCCACGAGATCTGAGCATCGAGATGGGTGTGGATGTCGACGAACCCCGGCGTGACGTACCGCCCGGTGGCGTCGATGGTGCGCGCCGCTGACCCCTCGACCGTCCCGATGTGGGTGATCACGCCGTCGGAGACCGCGATGTCGGCGCGAACAGCGGGGGCGCCGGTCCCGTCGACCACGATCCCCCCGGTGATGATGACGTCGTGCATCGGCGCTGCTCCTGGTCGTCCCTGGTGAACTGGTCCGGCGGCCCGTTCCGGGCCGTCTGTTGCCGCATCGTAGGGTGGACGAGATGAACGCTGTGGGAGACAAGCCCAGGCTCCGGACCGCTGTGGCGGGACTGGCGCTGTTCGCGCTCGTCGGAGGAGTATCCGCCTGCGGCAGTGGTTCGAGCGGATCGGACGGCAGCTCGACCGCCACCGCCCCGCCGGCGAGCACCACGAAGGTTGCCGGGAGCACCGGCTCGACGGGCTCGACCACCTCGGGCGGGACGGACACGACCGCCGACGTGGCGACGACGGTCGCCGCAGGCCTCCCGGATGCCTCCGAGGCCCAGCACTCCGCACCGGCCGACGGCACCGGGATCGCCTTGCTGAGGACGGTCCGGGTGGGCCGCAACCCCGGCTTCGAGCGCATCGTGTTCGAGTTCGCCGGCACGTCGCGGCCCGGCTACCGGGTCCAGTGGGTCGACGGCCCGATCGTCTCGGATGGCTCCGGGGAACCGGTCGACGTGACCGGAGATGCGTTCCTCGAGATCGTGATGGAGCCCGCATCCGGGGTCGACCTGAGCGCGCCGCAGCTCACCATCGTCTACGACGGTCCGGACCGCATCCCGGTCGCCGGCCAGACCGAGCTGATCACCGACCTCGTACGAACCGGGGACTTCGAGGCGGTGCTGAGCTGGGCGGCCGGGACCACGACGAAGGTCCCCTTCCGCGTACTGAGCCTGAAGAGCCCGACGCGCATCGTGGTCGACCTCGAGACGTCCTGACGCCTTCGGCGCTGCGCTGCGATGAGGCGCCTAGCTTGTCTGCCATGGCTGCGAACGAGCACGAAGAACACGCGAAGCGCTGGCGGGTGGAGCCCGGATCGACGTTCCGGCTCGCCGACATCGACACCGACTCGAAGGCGGGTGCACCCGGAAACAAGGGGACCACGACCAAGGTCGTCGACGGCCTCGTCGCCCAGCTGGGCGAGTGGCAGACCCGACTGTGGGCCGAGGGTTCCCGGTCGCTCCTGATGGTCCTGCAGGCGATGGACGCCGGCGGCAAGGACGGCACGATCCGCAAGGTCTTCACTGGGGTCAACCCCCAGGGGGTACGGGTCGCGTCGTTCAAGGCGCCGACCACCGAGGAGCTCGCGCACGACTTCTTGTGGCGGGTCCACAAGCAGGTACCCGAGCACGGTGAGATGGGGGTCTTCAACCGTTCGCACTACGAAGACGTCCTCGTGGTGCGGGTGAACGAGCTGGTGCCGGAGCCGGTCTGGCGGGCGCGGTTCGACCAGATCCGCGAGTTCGAGGCGATGCTCACCGCTTCGGGGACCACCGTCGTCAAGTTCTTCCTCCACGTCTCCAAGGACGAGCAGGCGGTGCGGCTGCAGGAGCGCCTCGACGATCCGGCAAAGCACTGGAAGTTCGCGGCGGCCGACCTCGAAGTGCGGAAGCGCTGGGACGACTACCAGGCGGCGTACGAGGAGGCGATCCGCGAGACGAGCACCGACGACGCGCCGTGGTACGTGATCCCTGCGGATCGCAAGTGGTATCGGAACTGGGCCGTCCTCCAGGTCCTCCTCGCCACGATGGCGCGCCTCGACCCCCAGTTCCCGCCGGAAGAGGACGGGCTCGAGGACCTGAAGGTGGTGTGACGGCTCGGTCGACTGGCGCCCCCCGCCGGGCGGCCGACGTGGGGGGAGCGCCCAAGCGTGGAGGTATCGCCAGGCCTCAGGCGGGTAGGCGGACGACCATCCGACAGCCGCGGGGTTCGACCCGTTCGGCCCGGATGGTGCCGTGGTGGAGCTCGACGATCCACCGGGCGATGGCGAGGCCGAGGCCGGACCCGCCCGCGTCGGCGCTGCGCGCCTCGTCCGTCCGGTAGAAGCGCTCGAAGACCCTCGACAGGGATTCCTGGGGGATGCCCGGCCCTTCGTCGACCACCTCGAGGACGACGTCGGCACCGCTGCGGCGGGCGGCGAGGATCACGGCCGTGTCGTCGGGAGCGAAGCGAGCGGCGTTCTCCACCAGGTTGGCGATGACCTGGTGCAGGCGCTCGGGGTCGCCGTCGACCACGAGGTCGATCGGATCGATCTGCACGTCGAACTCCAGGTCGGGCGAGTGCAGCGCGGCCTCGTCGGCCACCGCGTCCAGCAAGTCGACGATCGGGAACGGCAGCGTGTGCAGGGGAGTCCCGCCGGACTCGAGCCGGCTCAGGTCGAGGAGCTGGGTGACGAGTCGCTGGAGGCGTTCGGTCTGGACGAGCATCGTGCGCAGCAGTGCCGGTTCGGGGGCCACCACGCCGTCGACGACGTTCTCGAGGGTGGCCCGCAGCGCCGAGATGGGGGTGCGCAGCTCGTGGGACACGTTGGCGACCAGTTCCCGGCGGTGCTGGTCCTCGGCCGCGAGCTCGTCGGCCATGTGGTTGAAGGCGACGGCGAGGCGCCCCACCTCATCCGACGAGCTGGCCGACACGCGCTCGGCGAGGTCGCCCGATGCCATCGCGGTGGCCGCTCGCTCCATCGACCGCAGCGGCGAGGTCATGCCACGGGCCATGAGCTGCACCATGCCGAGGGCGATGATCGCCGCCACCCCGGCGCGGAAGCCGGCTCGGAAGTTCAGGGCCAGACCGATCTCGTTGACCGCAAGGGTCACGACGACGGCCGCGACGATGACGATGCTGAGCTTGACCTTGATCGACCGGATCCGCTGGAGGGGGTTCACGATCACGGCGCGTCGTGGGCCTCGGCGTCGGGGTCCGTACCGGCCTCGCCGAGCGCGTACCCGACGCCGTGGACGGTGCGCACCACGCCATCGCCGAGCTTGCGCCGCAGGGCTCGGACGTGGGAATCGACCGTGCGGGCGCCGGAGCCATCGCGGTAGCCCCACACGTCGACCAGGAGGCGCTCGCGCGTCAGCACCCGGCCGGGGCGCTCGGCAAGGCCCACGAGCAGGTCGAACTCGGTGGGGGTGAGGTGCACGACCTCGCCCCTCTGGCGCACCCGCCGGGCGTCGAGCTCGATCTCGATGTCGTCGTCGAGGTGCAGCGCCTTGGGCTGGGTGCGTCCAGCGAGGGCATCGAGGCGGCGGAGCAAGGCCTGGACCCGGGCGACGAGCTCCCGCATCGAAAACGGCTTCGTCAGGTAGTCATCGGCTCCGACGGCGAGGCCGATGACGAGATCCGTCTCGTCGTCTCGAGCGGTGAGCATCAGGACGGGGACGTGGCGGTCGCGCTGGATCTGCCGGCACACTTCGAGCCCGTCGATGCCGGGGAGCATCAGGTCGAGGATCACGAGGTCGGGCTCGAAGCGCTCGGCGTAGGCCACGCCCGTGGGCCCGTCGCCCGCCACGTGCACCTCGTGGCCTTCGCTGCGGAGGCGAGCGGCGATCGCGTCGGCGATGAGGGCTTCGTCTTCGACCACGAGGATCTGCCGCGCCATGGGAGAACCCTAACGAGGCAGCCCTCTGACCAGGCTGACACCAGGCTGTCGACTCGCTTCTGACGGACCGTCAGGGGTTGGGTGGCGCACGGCTTGCGCCGTAGCGTTGGCCCATGTCTGATTACGCGCCGCCCCTCCAGGACATCAAGTTCCTGCTCGATCACGTCACCCCGATCGACGAGCTCACCAAGCTCGACGCCTACCAGGAGATCGACGCCGACTCCGTGTACGGCGTGCTGGAGGAGTTCGGCCGCCTCATGGCCGACGTGTGGGCACCCACCAACGCCCCCGGCGACCAGGAGGGCAGCCACGTGGAGGGCGACGAGGTCGTCACCCCGACGGGACACAAGGAGGCGTACAAAGCGTACGCCGACGCCGGGTGGGGCGCGGTCCCGTTCGCGCAGGAGTACGGCGGCGGCGGGTTCCCGTGGCTCGTCGGCATCGTCCAGCAGGAGCTGCTGAACAGCGCCAACATGGCGCTGGCGATGGCGCCGCTGCTCACCCAGGGCGCCATCGACGCCATCCTCCACCACGGCTCGGAGGAGCAGAAGGAGAAGTACCTCCTCCGCATGGTCTCCGCCGAGTGGACCGGCTCGATGAACCTGACCGAGCCCGACGCTGGATCCGACGTCGGCGCCCTGCGCACCAAGGCCGTCAAGCAGGACGACGGCACCTACAAGATCACCGGCCAGAAGATCTACATCACCTTCGGCGAACACCCCTTCACGGACAACATCGTCCACCTCGTCCTGGCCCGCACGCCCGATGCGCCGACGGGCACCAAGGGCATCTCGTTGTTCATCGTCCCCAAGTTCCTGGTCAACGATGACGGCTCGCTCGGCGATCGCAACGACGTCCACATCGTGTCGGTCGAGCACAAGATGGGCATCAAGGCCAGCCCGACCTGCATCCTCGCCTACGGCGACCGCTCCGACGGTGCCACGGGCTACCTCATCGGCGAGGAGAACGCCGGCATGCGGTACATGTTCACCATGATGAACAACGCCCGCCTCGGCGTCGGTGTCGAGGGGCTCGGTCTCGCCGAGCGCAGCTACCAGCACGCCCTCGGCTACGCCAAGGAGCGCAAGCAGGGCTTCGCCCCTGGCGCCGCTCGCGGCGAGAAGTCCTTCATCATCGAGCATCCCGACGTGCGCCGTCAGCTCCTGACCATGAAGGCGTACACCGAGTCCATGCGGGTCCTGGCGTACAAGGTCGCCGAGCAGATCGACGTGCTGCGCTACGGCGCGGACGAGCCCACCCGCACGGCGGCGCAGGAAATGGTCGACCTGCTCATCCCGCTGACGAAGAGCTACTGCACCGACGTGGCCGAGACCGTGACGTCCATCGGCATCCAGGTCCACGGCGGCATGGGCTACATCGAGGAGACGGGCGTCGCCCAGTACTACCGCGACACCAAGATCACGCAGATCTACGAGGGCACCAACGGGATCCAGGCGATGGACCTCGTGGGCCGCAAGCTCCCGATGCGCGCCGGTGGCGTCTTCAACGACCAGCTGGCGCGGATGAAGGCCACGGTCGAGGAACTCTCGGGTGCCAGCGACGAGCTCGCCGTCATCCACCGCGAGCTTGCAGCTGCGGTGGCGTCGCTCGAGGATGCGACCGGTTGGATCCTAACCGAGGGCATGGCCGACCCGGTCCAGGCGCTGTCGGCTGCTTCGCCGTACCAGCGGCTGTTCGCCACGACGGTCGCCGGCTGGCTCATGGCCCAGCAGGGCCTCGTTGCCAAGCGCCTCGTGGACGCCGGCGCAGCCGACGCGGAGGTGGCCGTGGTCAAGCTGGTCACGGCTCGTTTCTTCGCCGAGCACCTGCTCCCGCAGGTCCACGGCCTCGTGGCGCCGGTGAAGGCCGGCAAGGCCGACTTGTTCGCCCTCACTGCCGAGCAGTTCTGACGCCTCCGGACCCGGGTCGCAACGTCCCGGGTCCGGACGTCGACCTCGCCATTCCGTAGGTCGTTTGACTCATGAAGTCGGCGAGTCGGCCGATGGAACGTGCTGGTGGACCCGACGCGCATCCTTCCCACCATCGGGTCACCGATGACGACCGGCCTCGGGCGGGCTCGCGCCCTCGGCGCGCTCCAGGCCATCGGTGCGTCTTCGGTCGGCCTCGTCCGGGCGGACAGCGTCACGAACGAGGTGTGGCTCACCGATGATCTCGTCGTCCGCATCAACCGCGACGCCAGCCTGCGGCTCCACCGCGAAGCCGTCCTGTCACAGGTGCTGCCGACCGAGGTCGGCTACCCCCAGGTGATCCAGCACGGCGGGGAAGTCGGCGGCGACTGGCTGGTCACCATGCGCCTGCCCGGCATCCCGCTGAGCCGAGCCTGGCCAGCCCTGACGCCGATGGCTCGCCGCGACGCCGTGCACCAGATCGCTGACCGCCTCAAGGCCGTGCACCAGACCCCGTGCCCCCGCCTCGACGGATTGCACGTGCCCCAGCTGCTCGACCCGGCAGCATCGGGGAGCGATGCCGTCCAGCGGTTGCTCACGGCCATCGAGCGGGCCCGTTCGCTGCCCAACGTGGATCCTTCGGTCATGGCGGACGCCTCGCGGCTCGTCGTCGACCTGGCCCCCGCGCTCGACCCGTTCGACGCCACGACCATCGTCCATGGCGACCTGACCTTCGAGAACATCCTGTGGGACGGAGCGGAGGTCACGGCGCTGTTGGACTTCGAGTACGCCCGCCCGGGACCTCCCGACCTGGACCTCGATGTGCTGCTCCGGTTCTGCGCACTGCCGCACCTGCACGTGGCGCCGGACTACGAGCACCTGACCCGGGCCGAGGACTACGCCGAGGTTCCGTGGTGGCTTGCCGAGGAGTACCCGGAGCTGTTCTCGCATCCTCGCCAGATCGACCGGGTGCGGCTCTACAGCATGGCGTGGGACGTCCGCGAGCTGCTCGCGTTCCCGCCCCCGGATCCGCTGGCCCGGCTGCACAAGCACCACCCGTACTCGCGGCTCTCCCAGGCACTGCGGGGGACGCACTACCTCGATCGTTTCAACGGCGAGGCGTCCGTCCACTACTGATCGTGGGCCTCGACCGGATCTCGCAGCGTGTCGTGCCGGCCGGCCTGGCAGGATCGTGGCCGTGGCCTCCCTGACCCCATCGGCTGCAGGTGAGAGCGTCGTCACCCGCATCCGCAACGCCTCGACCATCCTCACCCCCGCCCAGCGTCGTATCGCGGACGCGATCGCGGCCGACGCGCAGCTCGTTGCGTTTGGAACGGTCGCTGATGTCGCCAAGGAGGCCCGGACGAGCGGCGCCTCGGTGGTGCGCCTCGCCACCCGACTCGGCTACGACGGCTTCATCGAGCTGCAGGAGGCGGTGCAGGGAGAGCTGGCGGACCGGCTCCGACCGGCGGCCGCGCGCATCCGCGACCTCCCGCCTGGGGACGTCGTAGCCCGTGCGCTCTCGACCTCCACTGCGGCGGTGGAGGCCACCTTGGCCGGCTTGGACCGGGCCGCCTTCGACGACGCCGTCGAGCTGCTGTCCGATCGCGATCGCCACATCGCCGTGCTCGCCGGCGATGCGGGTGCCGGCATCGCAGGCCATGCCGGCGACGAGCTGCGCATGCTCCGCTCCGGGGTGGAGGTCGTCGTCGGCACGCCGGTTGCCGTGGGCCAGTCCATCGCTCGCTTGGGCCCCGGTGACATCGTGCTGGCGCTGGACCTGCGCCGGTACGACCGCTGGCTGCTCGAAGCGGTCGACCATGCCGTGGGACTGGGGGCGGAACTCATCGCGCTCACCGACGGCCCGCAGTCGCCGCTCGCCCGGCTGTCGCGATCGCTGCTCGTGGTCGAGGGGGAGGGGATCGGCCCGTTCGACAACTACGTCGGCGCCCTGGCCCTGCTCGCCGCTCTGGTCGCCGCGGTGGCCGAAGCGCTGCGGGAAGATGCCACCGAGGACCTCGACCGCGTCGAGCGCACCTGGCAGGCGCTCGACGCCCTGACCGACGGCTGACGACCAGCTCCGACACGCTGCAACGTACGTTCCAGAGACTGTGTTAGGTTGAAACGAACGTTCCAGACGGTGCATGCCGTCGCCTGCACCGAGGAGGATCCGCCGTGGCCGTCGCAACGCTTCCCACCCATGATGCGGGCCCCTCGTTGGCGGCCCTGCGTGCGCCGTCGCCGGGCCTGCGTCCAGACGACGAAGCATTCGTCGACGGTGCTGCTGAGGTCGGCGGGTCGTTCGGTCCGGACCTCGTCGCCGCCCTGGAAGCGTTCGCTGGCGACCCCGGCCCATCGGGCGCCCTGCTGCTGCGCAACGTACCGACCGGGTCGATCCCCACCACGCCGCCCGCGCCCACCAGCCCGACCGCGAAGGACCTCCGGTCCGAACAGGTGCTCCTGGCCGTCGCCCGTGCCCTGGGGGAGCCCGTCGGCTACCTGCCGGAGCACGGGGGCTCCGTCGTCCAGAACCTGGTCCCGACCGAAGCCGACGTGGGCCGGCAGACCTCGACCTCCTCGGGGGTCGACCTCGCCTTCCACACGGAGGCCGCGTTCCACCCTCACGGGCCTCGCTACCTGCTCCTGCTGTGCCTGCGAGGCGACCCCGCCGCCGCCACCACGCTCGCGTCCATCGACGACCTGCTGCCGTGGCTGCCGCCCACCACCGTTGCGGCGTTGCGCCGCCCGGAGTTCCGAACCGCCGTGGACGAGTCGTTCGGCGGCGAGCCCGGCGTGCCCTACGGTCCCGCCCGTCCGATCCTGGGTGGTCCCGTCGGCCAGCCGTGGCTGTGCTGGGACGAGGAACTCACCACCGGTGAGACGACGGACGCCTCCGCCGCGCTCGAGGACCTTCGCACGGTCGTCTCGCAGCACCGACGCGAGGTCGTGCTGGCCGAGGGGGACCTGCTCATCGTGGACAACCGCCGCTGCGTCCACGGCCGCCGACCCTTCCACGCCCGCTTCGACGGCACCGACCGCTGGCTCCAGCGCACGTTCGTGGTCGACAGCCTCGCCCCTTCGATGGGCGAGCGCGTGGGACGCATCATCACCACGTCCTTCGATACCGCCGCCTGATCGCTCCCCCCGAGCGCCCCTGAGCGAACTTCGTGTGGATCCGGTGCAACGGTGCGCCAGACCCACACGAAGTTCGTGAAGGTCGCCGGCGCGGTTCGGAGGTCAGGGGAGGGCGGCGATGACGGCGTCGCTGAGCGGAGGCCAGGCCTCCAGGGCCCACGGGCCGAAGTTGCGGTCGGTGAGTACCAGCAGGCTCCGCTCCACGGCAGGGTCGACCCACAGGAAGGTGCCCGACGCGCCGAAGTGCCCGTAGGTGGCGGGGGAGTTGGTGCGCCCGGTCCAATGGGGTGTCTTGTAGCCGCGCAGCTCGAACCCGAGGCCCCAATCGTTCGGGTTCTGCGGGCCGATGCCGGGAAGGATCCCGGCCAGGTCGGGGTAGGCGACGTGCGTGGCGTCGGCGAGGGTGCCGGAATGGATCAGCGTCGGGCGCAGGAGCTCCGCGGCGAACCGGGCGAGGTCGGTGCCGGTGGACCAGGCGCCGTGGGCGAGCGAACCGCCCCGGACATCGGTGTGCAGCATCCGCAGCGGCTCGAGCACGGCGAGCTCGACGTAGTCGGAGGCGGGCATCCCGGCGGCGTGGGCGAGGTGGTCGGCGAGGGCATCGAATCCGGTGTTGGAGTAGATGCGCTTGCGCTCGGGGAGGAGCAGGACGCCAGTGTCGAAGCCGTAGCCGCCGGCATGGGCGAGGAGGTGGCGCACGGTGACGCCCGGTGGACCGGTGGGCTCGTCGAGGTCGAGCGTGCCCTCCTCGACGGCGATGAGGCAGGCGAAGGACGTGAGCAGCTTGGTGACCGAGGCGAGACGGAACAAGCGGTCACTGGGACCGATCGTGGCGAGGGTCCCGTCCGGCCCCACGACCGCAGCGGCGATGTTCGTCGCCTCCCACCCCCCGGTCTCCCAAAGCGCCGCTGCGAGGCGTGCGTCCTCAGACATCGTCCCAGACCATGGCGTCTGCCGAGGGAGCTGCGGCATCGAGGACCACGTCCGCGGGAGCGCGGCGGTCGATGTGGCCGATCAGCCCGGAGTACACGCCGAACCCGCACAGCTCGCGCAGACGGGGCCCGAACGTCCGTGCCGTCTCGACCGGGATGCCGAGCTGCTGGTTCTCCTGCTGGCGGATCCAGCCGGCGCAGTAGTTCATGGCGATCCCGACGCGCCGCTCGTCGGTGGAGTTGGCGCCGCCGCCGTGCCACAGGCTGCCGTGCCACACCAGCACGCTGCCCGCCTCCATCTCGGCAGGGATGCTGTCATAGGGCGAGCCGAAGTGCGGAGACCGGTCGGCGAGGTGCGACCCGGGGATGATCCGGGTGGCGCCGTTGGCCTCGGTGAAGTCCGTGAGCGCCCACATCGAGTTGCACACGGTGGCCACGTGGGGCTTCGGCAACGGGATGATCTGGTCGTCGGCGTGGATCGGCTGCTCGGTCTCGCCGGCGCCGATGGCGATCGACGACAGCGAGGAGACCAGGCACCCGGCGTCGAGCACGCCCTCCACGACGGGCAGCACCGCGGGGTGCACGGGGACCTGCTGCCACAGCGGACCACGGGCGAGGAGGTTGTAGACCCGCAGCGTCGCGGTCCCCTCGAAGTCGTTGCGAGCCGGCCGCGTCTCCAGCTCGGTGTGCAGGCGGTCGAGGTCATCGAGCAGTGCGGCCACGAGGTCGGGCGGGATGACATCGGGCAGCACCGTGTAGCCCTGCTCGGCGATGGCGGCGAGGTGGCCCTCGAGCGCTGCGGTGGTGGTCGCATCCGGCACGCACGCATGGTAGGCCGAGCGCCATGGTGCGTGGCCGACCCGCAGAGCCCGAAGGCGAGGACCTCGAGACGGCGGTAGACCGGGTTCTGCGCTCCCTCCGACCCGGTGATGTCGTGACCTACGGCGAGGTGGCGCTCGAGGCAGGCTTCCCCGGCCGGTCGCGAGCCGTCGGGCGTATCCTCTCGACCAGCGGCGGCAGCTACCCGTGGTGGCGCGTCGTGAACGCCGCCGGTCGGCTCGTGCCCGGCCACGAAGCGGAGCAGGCCCGGCGGCTCGTCGAAGAGGGCGTCGAGCTGCGCAACGGCAAGGTGCGCGTCCGCCGAGACCGGTCCTGACCCGCGCCACAGCCCGCGGTGCGCCGGTAGGGTCCGGCCCATGAGCATCTACGACCATTCCGTGCAGGCCCTCGACGGCTCCGATGCCGACCTCCACGACTACGAGGGCAAGGTCGCCCTCGTCGTGAACGTCGCCTCCAAGTGCGGCCTCACCCCGCAGTACGAAGGCCTCGAGAAGCTGCAGCGGACCTACGGCGACCAGGGCTTCTCGGTGCTGGGGTTCCCGTGCAACCAGTTCCTCGGCCAGGAGCCGGGCACGAGCGACGAGATCGCCACCTTCTGCTCCGCCACCTACGGCGTCACGTTCCCGATGTTCGAGAAGATCGACGTCAACGGCGATGACCAGCACCCGCTCTACGCCGACCTGACCCAGGTCGAAGATGCGGATGGCGCCGCCGGCGACGTGCAGTGGAACTTCGAGAAGTTCCTCGTCGCCCCCGACGGCTCGATCACCCGCTTCCGCCCCGGGGTGGAGCCCGAGGATCCGACCATCGTCTCGGCGATCGAGGCCAACCTTCCGAGCTGAGCGACGGTGCACTGCCGCCTGCCGGCCGGTTCGTTCCTCTGATTTCGGGGGGATCGCGGAATCATCACGGGCAGGCCCTAACCTGGGCGGAGCGGGTCAGCGCCCTTCTCTGCTTGTCGGGCGGATCCGCGGGTCACCTCGCAACGCGTTCGTCTCACCTGATTCGAGAGCCGGAGGAAGACCCTCCTCGCTCAAGAAGAATCTGGAGACAACCGAATGACCACCTCGTTCGACGCCCTCGGCGTCGCCCCTGACCTTGCCGGCGTGCTCGCCGCGCAGGGCAAGACCCACGCCTTCGCCATCCAGGAGCTGACGATCGCCGATGCGCTCGCCGGTCGCGACGTGTGCGGCAAGGCCAAGACCGGCTCGGGCAAGACGCTCGCGTTCGGCCTCCCGGTGCTGCAGACCGTGAAGACGGCGGAGCCCTGCCGTCCTCGCGCCATCATCCTCGTGCCGACCCGGGAGCTCGCCACCCAGGTCAAAGAGGAGCTCGAGCCCATCGGCGCCGTGCGCGACATCACCGTCGCCGCCATCTACGGCGGTGCCGACATCGAGAAGCAGATCAAGAAGCTCAAGGCAGGGGTCGAGGTCATCGCCGCCACCCCCGGCCGCATGATCGACCTCATCGACCGCAAGGAGCTCGACCTCGCCGATGTCGACATCGTGGTGCTCGACGAGGCCGACCGCATGGCCGACATGGGGTTCATGCCCCAGGTCGAGTGGATCTTGCGCCACATCCCCGGCGACCACCAGACGCTGCTGTTCTCGGCCACGCTCGACGGCGTCGTGCAGGGCCTCATCGACCGCTACCAGACCGACCCGGTCCGCCACGAGGTGGAGTCCGAGGGCGTGACCGTCTCGAGCATGACGCAGCGGTTCCTGCGGGTGCACCAGATGGACAAGATGAAGGTGGCTGCGTCCATCTCCCGCAGCGGTAACAAGACCCTGATGTTCACCCGCACCAAGCGCATGGCGGACAAGCTCGTCGAGCAGCTCAACGAGCAGGGCGTCCACGCCGCCGCCATCCACGGCGACCTCCGCCAGAGCCAGCGGGAGAAGTCGCTGGCGGACTTCACCAACGGCAAGCTCTCCGTGCTGGTGGCCACCGACGTCGCCGCTCGCGGGATCCACGTGGACGACATCGACGTCGTGATCCACTACGACCCGCCGGAAGACCACAAGGCGTACCTGCACCGCTCCGGTCGCACAGCGCGCGCCGGTCAAGGTGGCCTCGTGGTGACCCTGCTGCTGTGGGATCAGGAGCTCGAGGTCAAGCGCCTCCAGAAGCGCCTGGGCCAGGACCAGCCCATGCCCGAGGTCTTCTCGAACAACCCGGTCCTGCAGGACCTCACCAACTGGACCCCCGTCGAGAAGGTCTAGGTCTCATTACTCGTTCGTTGCGCTCACTCCGTTCTTCGAGCATTCGATCGACGGGCTGACGCCCGACGGCCTTCGCAGGGACGACCGGCAAGCCGGATCGTCCCTGGTCTTGGGGCTCCGCAAGCTCTGTCTGTGATGCTTGGGCGTAGGCCCGGCATTCGTGGTGGGCTGTCGCCGACAGCAGCGGTCGTGGCTCCAGCTCTGCATGGCTTCGTGCCTTACATGGGACTTGTCCGGTCGTTGTTGTCGGCCCCGGCCCGGCTGGGGGGACTGGCCTGATCAGGAGCTTGACCACCAGGTATCGGCCTGGTGTGTCCCATCACAGGTCTGCCGACCTCCAACCGGACCGGAACCACACGTCCCCGTCCTGGCAAGGAGAAGAACGCAATGACCATGCTGGCAGAGGAGGTCGACGTCGTCGTCGGCGTCGACACCCACAAGCACACCCACACTGCGGCGGTGATCTCGACCGCGACTGGTGCTGCGGTTGACGAGATCACCGTCGGCACTGATCCGGACGGCTACGCGGAGCTGGTCGCGATGGCTGACCGGCACTCCGGGTTGCGGGCCTGGTCGATCGAAGGGACCGGCAGCTACGGCGCCGGTCTGACCCGGTTCCTCACCGAACGCGGTGAGCTGGTCATCGAGCTCGACCGACCCGATCGGCCTGCACGCCGCAACGGCGCCAAGTCCGACTCGATCGACGCCATCCGCGCCGGGCGCGAAGCACTCGCCCGTGAGCACCTCGGCCAACCCCGCGCCGCCGGCGAGCGCGCCGCTCTGGCGGTTCGTCTCGCGGCCCGCCGATCCGCGGTCGATGCCTCGTCGGACGCGCAGCGCCAGCTGCTCGCGTTCATCGTCGCCGCGCCCGAGACGATCCGGTCCCGGTTCCGCGGCCTGCGCACCCCAGCCGCGATCACCACCGCAGCCCGCCTGCGCATCTCATCGACGTGGGACCTCGAGACGACCACCAACGCCCAGGTCCTGCGTGATCTCGCCCGCCGCATTGAGGCCATGAAAGCCGAAGCAGCCACCCACGAGAAGGCCATCTTGGCCATCGTCAAGAGCTGGCGACCCGACCTGCTCGACCTGGTCGGCATCGGCCCCATCGTCGCCGCCACGATCTTGTGCGCCTGGTCCCACCCCGAGCGCTGGCACAGCGAAGCCGCCTTCGCGAACCTCGCCGGCGTCGCCCCCATCCCCGCCAGCTCCGGACAAACGAACCGGCACCGGCTCAGCCGCCGCGGAGACCGACAACTCAATCGGGCCCTCCACATCATCGCCATGCACCGCATGCGCCACGACCCTGACACCCGCGCCTACGTGGAACGCCGCCGCACCGGACCGAACCCCAAAACCGACCGCGAAATCCGCCGCTGCCTCAAGCGCTACATCGCCCGCCAGATCCACCGGCAACTCCAACAACCACTTGACTCGCTATAGGAGCGTCCCCAAACCCCCGGGCTCGCTCCGCTCGGAACCCACTGCCTCGCACCCGTTGCTCCGAGTGAGGAGAAGGGGCGAAGCGAAGCGAGGCTCTCAGGCGAAGCGGCGGAGGCCGGGGAGGCGGCTCATGAGGTCGGAGATGCCGGGGACGTTGAGGGCATAGATCGAGGCGAAGTAGGTGACGGCGCCCACCACGATCCCGATGGCGATGGCCGGCACGAGCATGAGGGCCGAGGACGGCGCGAGGAACGACACCAGGCCGTAGACGAACCCGCCCATGATGCCCGCCGCGATGAGCAGCTTGACCCACGTCTGGGCCAGTCCTCCCCAGTCGAAGCCGGGGCTGCGGCGGGTGAGGACCGTCACGGCGACGACGGCGGAGACGGTGTACGCGAGCGAGAACGAGAGCGCCAGGCCGACGACGCCCCACCACCGGACGAACACGATCGCGGCTGCGATGTTGATCACGTTCTCGCCGCAGTTGATGACGAACGGGATCTTGGTGTTCTTCATGGCGTAGAAGCCGCGCAGGGCATAGAGGTAGGTCGAGAAGCCGGGGAGGCCGATGGCGAAGGCGGCGATGATGCTCGACAGGCCGAGCGCCGTGCCCAGCTCACCCGTGGCCGTGAAGGTGCGGGCGTCGAGCCCTTTCGGAAGGGCCAGGTAGCCCACCGCTGCCGGGATGATGAGCAGACCGATCAGGCGGAATCCGAGCAGGAGCTGGCTGTTGAACTCGCGCCGATCGCCGCGGGAGTCGGCTCGGCCGAGCAGCGGTTCGAACGTGACCATGATCGACACGGCGAGCAGGGCGTGGGGCAGCTGGAAGAACTGGAACGCGGTCGTGTAGCGGGCCGGGTCGCCGGTGCTGGGCTTGGCCAGGATCGAGATGATCACGACGGCGATGAGGTTGGCGATCACGTACCCGAACGTCCATCCCGACAGGCGGATCGCCCGCCGCACGGCGGGGTGCTTCAGGCGGAGCTTGAAGTGCAGCCGCACGCCGGATCGTCGGATGGCGGGGTAGAGCGAGAGCGCCATGGTGGCGATGCCGAGGGTGGTGCCGATGCCCAAGATCCAGATGATGCGGCGATCGGCCAGCGCCTGCGGGAGCGTGTTCTCCTCTGCGTCGGCGATGAGGCGCCCGGCGAGCAGGAGGGTGGCGATCGCGATGAGGTTGTTGAGGACCGGCGCCCAGGCGGCGGCCAAGAAGCGGTGCCTCGAGTTGAGGACCGCAGACCACACGGCCATCAGCCCGTAGAAGAACACCTGCGGGGCGAACAGGAGCGACAGGGGGACACCGACGGCGATGTAGTCGGGCTTCCGTGACTCGGGTGAGCCGAGGGCAAAGATGTGGATGAGCGCGGGACCGGCAACCAAGGCGAGCAGCGACACCGCAAGGAGGGCGACGAGGGCGAACGAGATGATCGCCGACGTCCCGTCTTGGCCATCACCGCGTTCCAGGTCATCGGTGAACAGCGGAACGAGCGCTGCCGTCAAGATGCCGCCGAGGATGAGCTCGTAGATCATGTTGGGCGTGTTGTTCGCCCCGATGTACGCGTCGTTCAGGCCCTTGCCCAACGCCACGAGGATGAGGCTGGTGCGAACGAGCCCGGTCAGACGGGACACCGCGGTGCCGCTCGCGACCACGACGTTGGCGCGCAGCAGGCCGCCGGGCGACGCCGCCTCCGCCTCCATGGCTTCGTGGGCGGGATCGTGGGACGAGCCGGCGGTCTCGGGCTCGGCGGGTCGGTCCGAGCCGGGCAGCGGGTCGTCGTCGAGCACCCAGATGTCGGGATCGGGCTCGATCAACCCGATGGTGGCCACCGGTTCGGTGGGGGGCTGCCAGATGAGGTCGGCGTAGTCGCCGGCCGACGGCGTGAGCCACGGCGTCATCGGCGGGAGCGGCTCCGGGGCGCCGAGGGCACCGACCGTGCGCGGGTGCACCACCACCGGGGCGGAGGGCCGTTCGGTGCGTGGCGGGGGCGCGGGGGCCGGCTCCTGATCGTCGGTCGTCACGAGGTCACGCGCCCGGCGATCCCTGGACCTGGCCGGAGGGCGGCTCGGGCAACGGGGACCCGGGGTCGGGGGTCCCCGCGCCCCCGGTGACGTCGAGGTCCTGCGGCCTTTCGTCTCCAAGCGAGGTCATCGCCGTGCGCAGGGCGGTGAGGCTGTCCACGATGTCCTCGACGTCGCTGCTCACCGGGGCCAGGTCTCCCTGGTTGGTGACCGACAGTTCGATGGCCTGGGTCACCGCCTCGTCGAGTCGGGCATTGATCAGCCGCAGCTCGTCGTAGGTGGACGAGATCAGGGCGTCCATGCGCCGTGCCGTGTCCGCCTGGGCGTTGAGCGAGGCGATGGTGCGGGCCTGGGTGGGCGTGGCGGCGGCTCCGGGCGGGATCTGGGCGGCGGCCTGCTGGAGCTCCCACTGGATCTCACGGTCATCGATGCGCTTGCGTGCCGTGGAGAGCAGCTGGCCTTGCTGGGCCACCTTCCAGCACTCGCTCACGGCGTCGTCGATGCGGTCACCCGTCTCGTGGAGGGCGTCGCGCAGGGGACCGTCCCGGAAGGACTTGATGGCGTCGGTGTAGCGGCGGCGGGCTTGGATCGAGTCCTGCACCGCGTGGCGCCAGGGCTCGTTGACCCCGAAGGGGTCGATGTTCGCCGTCGCGCCGTTCCGGGGGATGGCTACGGCGACCCGGCCGCCGTAGCCGACCGCCCCGCCCAGCAGGCCCCCGACAATGGGTCCCAGGAGCCCGCCGGTGCCGATGGTGGCGAGGATCCCGATGGCGGCCCCGGCACCGAGGGCGATGATCCCCGAGGGCGAGGTGAGGGCGCGGGCCACGGGTGGCGAGAAGAACCGGTCCCGGAAGCTCAGCGATGCCACCCCCTGTTTCTACCTGCTCACCATGGCATGCTCGCCTCCGGGGCCCGCCCCGACCGTCAGAAGTTGGACACGACGGCCGTGAACACCTTCGAGATGGTGGCCGGGTTGCTGGCGTCGTAGGCCGCCGCGTTCGTCGATTGGGCGATCCGTTCGAGGGTGTCGAAGTCGGCCTGCTTGCCGTAGGCGATGGTGAAGACCCGGATGGGCTTGGCGTTCTCCCCCTCCGTTCCGCGCCGCAGCGTGGTCAGCAGCTCGTCGAGCTGGGATCGGTCGTCGTCGGGGTTGCCATCATCGTTGACGCCATCGGTCAGCAGCACGACGGCGTTGATGAGCGTTGGGTCGTAGTCGCCGCTCATGTCCGTGAAGGACTCCTGGGTGACCTCGTAGAGCGGCGTCGCGTGCTGGGGAAGCTGGTCGCGGATCTTTGAGGCGAGGCCCTCCCGGTTGGTGGACATCGGCTGCACGTCGAGCAGGTCCAGGTAGTTCTGGTCCTCGTTCGAGCCGAGGTTCGTGCTGAACACCCGCAGGCCCACCTGGTCGTCGCTCTTGAACTCGTCGAGGGCGTCGATCGCCGCCCGCTTGGCCAGGTCCAGCTTGGTCTCGCTGGCCGGGTCGTCCGGATCGGCGGGCTCCTCCATGGAGCCGGACACGTCGAGCACCAGCAGGACGCGGGCCCCCTTGCGCTGCTGCTTCCACCGATCGAGCATGGAGATCATCACCTGCGGCGTCGGGACCTGCAGCAGCTTCGACGGCTGGGCCGGATCGACGCCGTTGGCCTTGGTGATCGGCGCGCCGACGGCGACGTCGGGGTTGCCGGGCCGGAAGCCGTACTCCAGGACCTTTTTCTGGTTCGACGGGCGCTGGACCACCTTGACGAATGCCTCGGCGCCGGCCTTCTCCTCCGAGCTGACCCAATCCGCATCGAGCACGTACAGCGGGTTGTCGCTGTAGAGCGTCCCCTCCTTGGGGTAGATCGCCACCAGCGGGACCTTGGGCTTGCGCGGGGTCTCACCCGGTTCCAGCACGCCGTCGGGGTTGCCCTTGTTGTAGTCGATCAGGGATTTCTCCTCGACAGCCACGGCCGAGGCGTAGAGGAGCGAGGTTCCGGTGCGGTCGGTGCGGAACCAGTTGTTCAGGAACGTCATCGTGATGTCGCCGTAGTGCACAACCGCAGACTCGACCTGGGCGCCGAACTCCTTGGTCTTCGGGTCGTTCAGGTCCTCGTTGGAGAGATCGCGAGACTTGCCCGTGGCGGCGTAGGTCTGGCCGATCAGGGCGTTGAGCCCGCTGGTGGAGAAGTTCGGGTTCGTCTTGCCGAGCTTGAACGCACCCCACTCGGGGTGGCCGTAGGCGGACCAGCCCTCTCCGGAGGTGGCCAGCTTGGCGACATCGGCCCAGCCGATGGGGGTCTCGGGGTAGCCGAGGGCGTCGGCCATGGGCTTCGGCATGCCGATGACCAGCGGGGTAAGCATGAACGAGACCGGTTTGGATGCCGCCATCGCGGGCTGGCCGTCGTCGGCTAGGCGCTGGTTGAGGATCTGGCCCCAGCTCGAGGCGGCCGGGGACCAGATGACGGGCCGGGGGCCCTCCGACTGCTCGTCCCAGCCGGTGGCGAGCAGGTTGGTGGCGCCGCCAGAGGCCTTGGAGACCGGGCGGATGAAGGCGCACCCATCGCCGATCTCGGCGTCCTGGGACCCGTTGAACCCCTTGGCCAGGTCGGTCATCAGGTCGATCTTCTCCGACGAGACGGCCACATCGATCACTGTGCAGTCGCCGGCGTCGCCGAAGGGGTCGTCCGACGAGCCATCCGACCCGCCGCTCCCCGTGGAACACCCCGCAGCCAGCAGGCCGAACGCCAGCCCGACCACCGTGAGCCGAGTCCAGCTCGTGTTCGTGCGTGCCATGGTCAACCAACCTTCTTCCGGACCTGGAACAGGAATCCTGCCAGGGCATCGTCCGCAGATCCCGTGCAGGGTGTGATCCCGAGGGCGGTGAGCGGATCCGCCAGGGCGTCTGGCGGATCCGAACCGCACGCAAGGTCGTCGACGCTGCCGTTGCGTCCGACCCGTCCCGCGAGCACGACCACCAGCCGCGTCCGCGGCGACGGCGTCAGGACGCTCAGTTCGTACTGCTTGCCCTGTTGCGTGCCGGCCTGAGCCGCGAGGAGGTCGTTCGGTCCCGAGGTCATGGACAGCGAGCCACGTGCCGTCACGATGCGATCGGCCATATCGCTCGCGTCGGACTGGCCTTCCAGCGGGCTGGCGATGAGATCGTCGAGCGCCTCGAAATCAAGCTCCTGGAAGTCGTCCTCGGTGGTGAACGTTCGAGCGAACGGCGCCAGGCGGGCGATGCCCTCGGACGTGACCGGGTCGCCCACGCCGATCGAAAGCTCAGGCGCTGCCTGCCCCAAGCAGGTCCAGGTGGGCTTGGAGCGGCATGCGCTGGGGAGCGCCGTCAACGAGAGCCGGTCGATCAGCACGGCGCCCGCTGCCGATCCCAGGACGACGGGTTCCTGCCAGACGTTGTCGGGCTGCACGGCGGAGTTGGCGATCTGGGGTGCGGGGTTCCAGGTGATCCACCCGTCGACCTCGGGCGGAGGATCTGCGGCATCGGGGAGGTCGAGCTCCGGCGGATCCTTTGCGATCGAGCCGCTCTTGGCGAGCGCATCGCAGACGTCCATGAGCTCGGGCGTGCAGGCGATCACGGGTTTGCCGCCATCACCCTTCTCGCCCGGACCGTCCGAACCGCTGCCATTGCCGCCGTCCACCAGCAGGCCGCGGACGAAGATGGCCAGCGCGATCAGGACGAACGCCCCGATCACGGCAGCCCCGCGGCTCTTCATCATGAGGTCGAACGCTACCGGTGCGCACCGACAGGGTCGTGCCGGGTGTTCGTCAGGCGGTGTTGCTGTGGCGGGGGCCCTGGCCGGGTTCGGCGATGTCCGCGGCGGTGAGCGCCGTCAGCTGCTCGTCCGTGGGGCTCTCGATGGCGACGATGCGGCTGGCCTGGCGAGCGACGGCATCCTCGAAGAGGTTGCGCGCCAGGCGGCCGTTGCCGAAGCCCTTGTCCCGCGGCACCGAGGCGAACCATGCCCGGACCTTCGCCTCGGCATCGGCATCGGCGGTGTAGCCCGCCTTCTTCCCCTGGTCGACGAAGATCTGCCAGAGCTCGTCGTCGTCGTAGTCGGGGAAGAAGATCGTCTTCGGGAACCGCGAGGCGAGGCCGGGGTTGGCGCCGATGAAGTCGGCCATCTCCTCGGGATAGCCAGCGGCGATCACCACCAGCTCGTCACGCCGGTCCTCGATCACCTTCACGATGGTGTCGATGGCCTCCCGCCCGAAGTCGTTCTCACCGCCGCGGGCGAGGGCGTAGGCCTCGTCGATGAGCAGCACGCCGCCGGTGGCCTTGTCGGCCACCTCCATGACCTTGAGCGCCGTCTGCCCGACGAAGCCCGAAACCAGGCCGGACCGGTCCGTCTCGACCAGCTGGCCCTTCTCGACGACCCCCAGCGAGCGGTAGATGGCTGCGAGGAGCCGGGCGACCGTGGTCTTGCCCGTGCCCGGGTTGCCGGTGAAGACGAGGTGGCGTGATTGCGGGGTGGTCGGCAGCTTGCGCTCCGTGCGGAGCTGCTGGACCCGCAAGAGGTTGGTGACGAGCCGGACCTCCGTCTTCACGCTGTCGAGGCCGACGAGGTCATCGAGCTCCGCGAGCAGTTCCTCGATCGGGCGGATCGGCGGGAGCGGCTCCTCGGTGACCGGAGCCGCGGCCCCGGCGGCGGTGGCGTCGATCACGGGTTGGCCGGGGATCGCGGCGGCGGGGCCGGTGCGCGGGGCGAGGGGAGACGACGGTAAGCCGGCCATCGCGGTGAGGAGCAGGCCGCGATAGTGGTCGATCGCCTGCAGTTCGGCTCGCGACGGCGCGGCCTCGAGGGCGGCCACGGTGAACGCGAGGTTGAGGGCGCGGTCGTAGTAGTTCCGGCTGTGGCTGGTGCCGAAGCGCCGGTCGGCGGCGACGAGGATCTCGAACATGGGTGAGACCTGGTCGAGCCAGGCGGCTCGGCCGGCCAGCAGGTCACTGCGGCGGAGGTCGTCGGGCTTCGCCCGGGCGAGCTGGTCGGGGAGCCAGTGGCCGAACGCGAAGATGAGGCCCCACAGCTCGTCGTCGGTGTGGCTGCGGTCCACGTCGATGAGCGCGGTCGTGAGGTTGAACGCCTCGGTGGCGACGTCGCGGTCGAGTCCCTTGCCGTCGAGCTCCGGTAGCCGGGAGACCACGTCCCGCAGGTCCGGCGAGATCTCGGTCACGAACGCCTCGACGGCGCGCTGCATCTGCTTCGGTTCGCTCAGCACCTGCCCGTCACCCCTTCGGATCGCGCCACATGAGCCACATGGGCGGACCATCGCCCGAGGTGATGCGCTCACGCACCTCGAAGCCGTGTCGGGCGTAGTACGGGACGTTCTGCTCCTTCGATGACTCGAGGTAGGCACCGAGGCCCCGGTCATCGCAGCGCTCCGTGACCGCACGGATCAGGGCGCCGCCGATGCCGGAGCCCTGGTGGGCCGGGTCGGTGCCGAGTATGGCCAGGTACCAGTGGTCCGGATCCTTCGGGTGCTTTCGCTCCATGAGACTGAGGCTGGCGACGGCCCGAGCGAGGCGGGTGCGGAAGAGGCGCACCGATGGCGCGGCGAGGGCGAGGCCTTCGAAGAGGGTGCCCTTCCAATGCCCGGGCTCCACCCAGATGGCGGCGCCGCGCACCTCGTCGTCGACGAGCACCTCGCCGTGGCCCTTCAGCTGCGTGCGGGCCTCGGCCTCGAACCAGGCCGAGGCCCGCCTGCTCCAGTCCGCCTTCGGCGAGGCGAGGTGGTTCCACACGGGGTCGCCGTCGAACGCCGCCGCCAGGGTCCGTCCGATGGCGGGCAGGTCAGCCGGGGTGGCAGGTCGCACGTCGGGCACGCCGCCACCCTAGGACTCCGCTCGCTGCCGATAGCCTCTCGTCGTGTCCGAAACCACCTCCATCGCCGATCTCGGCCGTCGCGCCAAGGCCGCGTCGCGCATGCTCGCATCCGCCTCCTCCGGGCAGAAGGACGACGCCCTGTCCGCCGCCGGCGAGCTGCTCGTCGGCCGCACCGAGGACCTGCTCGCCGCCAACCAGACCGACGTCGCCCGGGCTGAGGCCGAGGGGGTGTCGGCCACGGTCGTCGACCGCCTGCGCCTCACCGCGGACCGCGTCGCCGCCATGGCCGCTGGCCTCGGCCAGGTCGCCGCCCTCGCGGATCCGGTGGGGGAGGTGCTCGACGGCTGGGTCCGGCCGAACGGGCTGCAGATCTCGCGGGTCCGGGTGCCCCTCGGCGTCGTCGCCATCATCTACGAGAACCGGCCCAACGTGACCTCCGATGCGGCGGGGCTGTGCCTCAAGTCGGGCAACGCCGCATTCCTGCGGGGATCCTCGGGAGCCATCACCTCGAACACCGCCATCGCGTCCGTGCTGCGCGAGGCCTACGAGAAGGTCGGTCTGCCCGCCGATGCCGTCGTCCTCGTCGAGGACACGAGCCGGGAAGCCGCCGTGGAGTTCATGCAGCAACGCGGCTCCATCGACTGCCTCATCCCCCGGGGTGGCCCGTCGCTCATCGCGTCGATCCTCGAGCACGCGACCGTGCCGTACGTGATCGACGGCGACGGCAACTGCCACATCTACGTCGACGCCGACGCCGACCTGGAGATGGCCGGGCGGATCATCGTCAACGCCAAGACCCAGCGGCCCTCGGTGTGCAATGCCGCCGAATCCGTGCTCGTGCACCGGTCCGTCGCCGAGGCCTTCCTTCCGGCCCTCGAGACGGCGCTGTCGGCCGTGGAACTCGTCGGTGACGATGCGGTCCGCGCCATGCTGCCCAGCGTGGGCACCGCCACGGAGGAGGACTGGGGAAGCGAGTTCCTCGACCTCAAGCTCGCGATCGGTGTGGTCGACGGGATCGACGATGCCATCGCCCACATCGCCCGCTACGGATCGGGTCACAGCGAGGCCATCATCACCGGGTCCTACGCCGCCGCCGAGCGCTTCACCCGCGAGGTCGACGCCGCCGCGGTGCTGGTGAACGCGTCGACCCGGTTCGTCGACGGCGAGGAGTTCGGGTTCGGCGCCGAGATCGGCATCAGCACCCAGAAGCTCCACGCACGCGGCCCGATGGGCCTGCGCGAGCTGACCACCGCCAAGTACATCGTCCGAGGATCCGGCCAGACCCGCGGCTGACCATCACAGTCACTCGTTCGCTTCGCTCGGAACCCAGCCTCGCGTTGCCGGCTCGGGTCTCGACGGGGTCAGGCGGTGCGGGGGAGGGCGTCGGCGGCGCGGTGGCCGAGGGCCTTCACCTGCGGGGCGAGGTCCGCAGCTCGGTCCCGCACCTGGGGTGCCAGCTCGGCGGCCCTGTCCTGCGCCTGGTGGGCAAGGGCGGTGAGCTGCGGCCCGAGCTCAGCTGCGAGCTCACGGATCTGTGGGGCGAGCTCGTTGGCCTTGTCACGGACCTGCGGGGCCAGCTCGTTCGCCTTGTCACGCACCTGGGGTGCCCATTCGGCGGCCTTGTCCTGGGCCTGGTGGCCGAGCGCGATCGCTCGCTCGGCGGCTTCCTGGCGAGCCGGTGCGGTGTCGGCGAAGGTCTGGCGAGCCTGCTTGCGGGCGGCGCGCCATCCGGTCTTGGCGTGCTCCTGGGCCAGTTCGACGCCGAGCTTCCCGCTCGTGCCGGCGACCTTGGCGTTTGCTTTGGCCAGCTTGGCGTTTGCCGCCGCGAGACGACGGGCGGCCTTGGCGTCGGCCTTGGCGGCGCGGCCGGCGACCGATGCAGTCGCGGCCGCGGCGGTGGCGATCACGCCGCTGTCCTCACGGAGGTGACGGGCGCGCCAGGCGAGCCCGGGGCGACCCTCGGTGTCGACCGCGGCGAGGATGAGGCCGCCGAGGAGCCCGACGTTCTTCATGAAGTGGATCTGGTGGGCCTGGCGCTCTTCGCCCTCGTACTCCCAGAACCGGTGGCCGGCGAGGGTGGTGGGGACCAGCGATGCGGCGAGGGCGGTGGACGCCAGCCGGGGCGCCTTGCCCACGGCGAGCAGGACGCCGGCGCCGACCTGCACGGCGCCGTTGATGCGCACGTACGTCTCGTCCTCGAGGTCGATGCCACCGATGGCGATCCGACGGATCGGCTCGGCGGCACCGTCGATGGCCGAACCGGCCCGTCCGGCCGCAGCCTGCCCCGTCTCGTCGGGCGTGGCCTCGGCGACGTCCGCGGTGGCGGAGACGGCCTCGTCGACCAGTCCGGCCGCGCCGGCTGCCACCTTCTGGGCGGCGGGCTGGACGGCCTTCTCGTTGATCAGGTCGATCACGGACTCGGCGACCTTCGCCGGACCGGCCGGACGGCGGAGGGACTCCACGCCAGAGGCGATGAAGATCGAGGACAGCAGGGGGCGGGCGACACGTCGTACCAACATGGGCCCCACTTCCCCCGAGCGGGGGTTCCTACACCCCGGTGTGGCAGCCGATCAGACCCCTCGAAGCGGTGGGCGATTTCGATTGACCCGGCGGTCAAGACCGGCGGTAACCTGCGCGGATGACCGATCCCCGCTTCGAGTCCGTGTCCGAGGTCCGTGAGGGACTTCGCAAGGTGGACTACCTCTCCGACGAAGGCATCGCCGGCATCGTCTACCTCGCCGATCGGCTGCAGAAGCCGATCCTGGTCGAGGGTCCCGCAGGCACGGGCAAGACGCAGCTCGCCAAGTCGGTGGCCGAGATGCTCGGTGCTCGACTGATCCGCCTCCAGTGCTACGAGGGGCTCGACGAGGCCAAGGCGCTCTACGAGTGGAACTACAAGAAGCAGCTCCTGCGCATCCAAGCGACGGCTGGCGAGGGCGACTCGTGGAGCGATGTCGAGGAGGACCTCTTCTCCGATGAGTTCCTGATGGAGCGGCCCCTGCTCGAGGCCATTCGCGCCGACGACCCGGTCGTGCTGCTCATCGATGAGGTGGACCGGGTTGAGGTCGAGACCGAGGCCCTGCTCCTGGAGATCCTCTCCGACTACCAGGTCTCCATCCCGGAGCTGGGCACGATCACCGCCAAGCAGATTCCGCTGGTGTTCTTGACGTCCAACAACACCCGTGAGCTATCCGAGGCGCTCAAGCGCCGCTGCCTGTTCCTCCACGTCGACTACCCGGACCTCGAGCGCGAGAAGGAGATCGTCCTCACCAAGGTGCCGGACATCACCGACAACCTCGCCGACCAGGTCGCCCGCATCGTGCGCTCGCTGCGCCAGCTGGAGCTGAAGAAGAGCCCGTCGGTGTCCGAGACGCTCGATTGGGCCAACACGCTGATGCTGTTGGGCGTCGAGCAGATCGATGCCGAGACGGCGTCGAGCACGGCCAACATCTTGCTCAAGTACCAGTCCGACATCGCCAAGGCGGTCCGCGAGTTCGCCGCCGACAAGCAGGGCGCCAAGCAGTTCGCGCCGGGGCCCAAGTAGCCCACCCATGACCGACACCGCCGAGCCCGAGGTCCGAACGGCAGGGGAGCCCCTGCTGGATCTGCTGAACGGGTTCATCGTCGAGCTGCGCGAGGCCGGCCTGCCCGTCAGCCTCACCGAGAACCTCGACGCCATGGCGGCCATCGAGCACATCCCGCTCGAGGAGCGCGAGACCTTCAAGTACGCCCTCGCCGCCACCCTCGTGAAGAACAACGCCCATTGGCGCTCGTTCGAGACGGTCTTCGAGGTCTACTTCTCCCTTCGTGGCGCCAAGTACGGCATCGACGACGACTCCCTCGACCCGGACCTCGCCGACCTGCTCGACGATGCCGAGAACGATGGCCAGGGCGAAGGCCAGGGCGGCCAGTCCGGCCAGGGTGGCGGCGATGCGCTGACCCCCGAGGAGCTCCAGCAACTGCTCTACCAGGCGATGATGAAGGGCGACGAGGCGCTCATGCGTGCCATCGCCCGCCAAGCCGTCAAGCGCTTCGCCGGGATGGAGCCCGGTCGGCCCGTGGGCGGGACGTACTACCTCTACCGGACACTGCGGAACCTGGACCTCGACGGCCTGCTCGAGAAGATGATGGAGCAGCGCCGGCAGTCCGCCGACGATGCCGGCGAGCCTCTGAGTCCGCTCGAGGAGCGCCTCGAGAAGGACGAGTACGAGCACCGCGTCGAGGCCTTGAAGAAGGAGATCGAGGCGGAGATCCGGCGTCGGCTCGTGGCAGACCGGGGGGTCGAGGCCATGGCCAAGACCCTGCGCAAGCCGCTGCCCGAGGACGTCGACTTCATGCACGCGTCGCGCGAGGAGATGATCGGCCTGCGCAAGGCGCTGATCCCGCTCACCCGCCGCCTCGCGGTGCGCCTGGCCCGCAAGCGCCGCCACAACCGCAAGGGCCCGCTCGACTTCCGCCGCACCGTGCGCGCCTCGCTCAGCTACGGCGGCGTGCCGGCCGAGCCCAAGTTCCGCCACCCCAAGCCCCACAAGCCCGAGATCTTCGTCATCGCCGACATTTCCGGCTCGGTGGCCGCCTTCGCCCGCTTTACCCTCATGCTCGTCTACGCCATCAGCGGCCAGTTCTCGAAGGTCCGCTCGTTCGTGTTCATCGACGGCATCGACGAGGTCACCAGCTACTTCGAGGGCGTCGAGGACGTCACCGAGGCCGTGCACCGGGTCAACACCGAGGCCGATGTCATCTGGGTCGACGGCCACTCGGACTACGGCCACGCCTTCGAGGTGTTCCACAACAA